>JAHHID010000103.1 GCA_019359015.1 Spirirestis rafaelensis WJT71-NPBG6 | reverse complement strand
TCTCATCCTCGTCAAGAACTTTGAGAGAACTCTAGAAGACAGCGACTGCCAAGGTTAATCTTTGTTTTATTCGGCTGATGGTTAAGAGACTTGCAACCCCTTCTTAGATCTCAAATCGGTTCTATACGTACAAAGCCTGCCTTCGCAGGCTAAAAGTTTCTAGCCTGCGAAGGCAGGCTTTGTTTGTGTAGCCCCAGACTTCCAGTCTGACGGCAATTTGCGCTCGTTGGGATGCTCCCTGTAGTATTTACTAACGCTCATATATTAAACCGCCCAAAGCTACGATGGATAGATATCAGCAGCTTGGGCGGTTTATAAGCGATTTAATAGATTGAGAAGAGTAAAAAATCAGAGGTAACTAACTCGACTAATGTGGACAATACTCGCAACTTGAATACTCAACAATTGTGCATCCTTCATTCCAACTAGGCAGGCATTTTTGGCAGTGCGTTCAGAAACCTCCAAAATAACTTTATGAACTCAAGGCGAAAACACGTTCTTAGGATACGACAATTAAGGAGTTAGTGCGAGAACATTAGAGCAGGAGGCACAGGCTCTAATCTGAAGGGTTTTGGTTGAAGGTTTAACTTCTCTGTACCTGTTTATAAGTTAGCATTAGTCCTCTCAAGCGCAGCAGTCATATTACCAAAGTTGATTACCATTAACTTATCGCAACAATTACGAAATTTTTCTTAAGATTTTAGTAACATGGTTTTTTTAAAAGTAACGGAATATTAGCCATGACAACTTCACTCACAAGGCAATAGGGTAATACTTTTATCTCCACTGCCACTAGCAAGCGTTTTACCATCTGGACTAAAGACAAGCCAATACACGGCATCACGATCGCTAAACAAGATCCCCAACTTCTTTGAGAAGTCAGCGTTCTAAGTGTTTCGCCTAAATCGCAGTATTTTTTTTATCTTCCGACACAATCTTTGTTTAAATGTCAGAGGCTTTGATACTGGTTGTGGTGGTGGTGTAAATGCTGTGCCTGGGTATTTTAATTCCCATTCCAACTGTGCGGCTTTATTTAAATCGGCAGTGGCTCTATACTCATATCCAAGCTCCGAGCAGATTAGCCCCCGATATTGGTATGCTTTAATATATTTGGGATCGAGGCGAATAGCTTGGGTAAAATTGGCGATCGCTTCTTGATACATTCTTTTCCTGACATTTTCTCTTCCGCATTCATAGAATGTTTCCGCATCAAAACGATGAATGTGAATTTCTGTGTGATTAAAGGGCGCAGATGCATTTGCCGTAATTGGCTGATAAGACTTTAATTGGTTATAAGCTTCGTTAATTTTTTTAATTCTTTCCTCAGCTTCCTGCTTTTCCTGTTGAATAAAAAAGCGATCTGGATGCCAAAGTTTAACTAGCTCACGGTAAGCTTGCTTCACCTCTATTTGAGAAGCACCAGGCTTTAAACCAAGAATATCATAAGCATCATCAATATCCAGGCGTAGACGCGGTAGGGGGTTGTCGTCAGACATCGGGCATACTGGAAAATAAAGACACGTGTAAATCTATGTTATCTATTTCCACAAATCCTTTGAAGTCAACTCAAACCCCCCACAGTGGCTATCATTGGGATCATAGTAGTAGGCGCTTTTTTGAAGGTTGGTATTACCGGGTAACTATACCAGAAATTGAGCAAACCTTCGCCTTTATGTATTCTATCGAAGACCCTATCGGTGGTAAACCCCACAGTGGTGGTGCAGCGCAAATCCTAGGTCCCAATGATGAGTACCTATGGCGGACTTTTCCGGATGTCAACAAATTTTGGGCAAAAAACGATGTCTTGGCTTTCGGTCATTGGGGTAAAACAGATTTACAAAGTCAACCCTTATACCTTTTAAGTGTAGAGTTTGACCGCTATATTCAAGAAGGTTATCAAGCTACAGCTACATTAAACCAAGGAATAATTCGCGATCCGGCGACTGGTAATTATTGCCGTTGGCAGTATGAAATTAAACCAATATACGGCTGGGGAAATAAAGGTAAATTACAACAATCTACCGCAGGCATAGTGTCATTTTTGCCAATATTTGAACCCGGATGGCAAATTTTGATGGCTCACGGTTTGGCAAGCGGTTGGATTGACTGGAATGGTAAGATTTATGAATTCACCAACGCCCCAGCTTACGCAGAGAAAAATTGGGGCGGTGCTTTTCCGCAAAAATGGTTTTGGTTGAATTGTAATAGCTTTGATGGCGAACCGGACTTAGCATTAACCGCAGGCGGTGGAAGACGCGGTGTGCTTTGGTGGATGGAATCTGTCGCTATGATTGGTTTGCACTATCAAGATAAATTTTATGAATTTGTTCCTTGGAATTCACAAGTTTCTTGGAATATTCAGCCTTGGGGTAGATGGCAAATGCAAGCGCGAAACTTAAATTATGAGATCGAATTAACTGGGACTACGCATCTACCAGGTACACCACTGCGTGCGCCTACCGCCAACGGTTTAATGTTCTGTTGTCGGGACACAATGCAAGGAAAACTCGATTTAGAGTTACGCGAACTAAGTGGAACAAAATTCAAAACAATCCTGAAAGCACATAGTTTTCTTTGTGGATTAGAAGTAGGCGGCGGTTCTTGGGACAATTCGTGGCAGTCTAGCTAAAACTGCTATAATTCTACATAGCACTTTTTTGGGGCTGTAGCTCAGCTGGATAGAGCGAGCGCCTCCTGAATAATCGGGCACCATGAAGGAAACTTTATGAGTGAATGTGGTTAAATTCGGTGAACCCTAAAGAGTATGTTTACTAGAGTGTTGACACTTCAAGGGAATACCGAGCCAAGCCTGAATCGAAAAAACGAAAACAATGTTATAAGTTCGACTCAGGAAGGTGTAGAGACTAGATAGCCACCGCCTAAAGGCTAAAAAGCCTATGGCGAAGGTATAGTCCGGAGAGTGGGGAAACTCACACAAATCTGAAGCGCTAGGTCGCCGGTTCGAACCTGGCCAGTCCCGTCGTCTGGAAACAATTAAATGAATAAAGTAGTCGCACTTTCTTTATAGATGGTTCGATACAGGGTAGGATATTGCAAAACTCGCAACAACCGTGCGTTTTTGCGATAAATTGCCTAAATTCATATTTGGGTAGTTTTTTGAAAATGCTACCCAAAATAATTGTTTTTCTTGTTAATTAGAGAAAATTCTCTGAACAGACGAAGTAATAGAGCCTTGAATAAGTTACTTTTTACAGGTAAATCATTTCGGTTTATGGCTATTGCCCTACCGCTGTTAATGTGGTTGGGATATAAAGAAGTTAAAAGCCAAGTTGTGCAACCCCAAGCCGTCTTAGTTTTGGGTGGTTCGACTGCGAGATTAGAACGAGAGAAGTTTACAGCAGATTTTGCTCGTAAGAATCCAAATTTACCAATTTGGATCACTGGTGGTAGCCCAAAAAAGACTACTGAAAGAGTGTTTGCCAAAGCGGGGGTTGATCCCCGACGTTTACACTTCGACTATGAAGCAGTAGATACAGTTACAAATTTTACCACGTTGGTGGATGATTTACAAAAACGCGGCATTAAAAGTGTGTATTTGATTACATCAGATTATCATATGCGCCGCGCCTCTGTAATTGGCGAGATTGTCCTAGGTAGTCGGGGGATTATATTTAAACCGCTGTCGGTTCCTTCTGAGCGATCGCCTGAACCAATAGAAAAATCAGTCCGCGATGGTGCTAGAGCTTTAGTTTGGATGACAACTGGTTACACCGGTGCCGATGAAGCGAAAAATAAGCGGTGATGCTGCTAGTAAAAGCTTATGCGGCGGCTTTTTCTTGAATGAGAACGTATGGCTGTACAATCAAAGTATTAAATAGCTTTGCGCGATCGCCATTCCATTCGCCAATTTGTGTAACTGAGGGTTTAGCAAGCAATTGTTCATCAATCCATCGCTGTACTTGCGGGATGTTATCAGTAGCGATCGCTATTCCTACATTGACCAAGTCTAGCTCAATTGGTACTAATATCACCGCATCGCGCTGCACATGAGGAATTAACCACTCCCACTCAGCCTCATCTAGATTTTGTGTTAATTCTGCTCTTAAATCTTGCATAACTACTCAGTTTTTCTTTGCTTAAAAAGCATTTTACCTTATTCGCTAACTCCTAACTAAACCTCTGCTTTCATTTCATCAATTTCAAATAAAGAAACTATTACTCCAGCGATAGGAATAGAAATAAAAATTCCTAGTAAACCAGCTACTTTAGCACCTACAAGCAAGGCAAAAAATACCACAACCGGATTAAGATTCAGCGCATCTTGCATAATTCTTGGCGAAATCAAATTGTCTTGTATCTGCTGAAGTATAATACACGCTACTAATACTTTGAGGGCTAACCAAACGCTTTGAGACAGCACAATCAAAGTAATTACACCAACTCCTAATGTGGCTCCTATTCCCGGAATAATATCCAGTAAACCTACTATCACTGACAAAATTAAGGCAAAAGGTACTTTTAATAAAGAGAAAACTATGAAACTAGAGCCTGACAAGAATAAAGTTAATATCAATTGACCGCGAAAAAATCCTAAAAAATTGCGTCTGATTATTTTTGTAAATCTATTACGTCGCTGTTCTGGTACGACTTTTAGAATTAAACTCCAAAGTTTTTCGCCATCAAGAAGCATAAAAAAAGCAACAACAGCGATTAAAATGAAAGTCACAAAGTTAGTAATGAAACTTTGGAAAATAGTCAAACTGGTGACAAGCAGTGATATAGCTTGATTTCGCAATTGTTCTTCAATTACACTCAAATCTATCTGCAAATTGCGGTTACGGAGAAATTCTTCTAGTCGCTCGACAAAAGGTATTAAAGAATTTAAAAAGAGAGTTACACTCTCAATTAATTGTTGCCCTTGAGATAAAACTGCTAAACCTACAGTAATTGCTAAACCTCCAAGAAACACAATACTGAGCAAAAAAACAAAAACAACTGCTATACCGTGGGGCAAAATACGCCGCAGCCACCTAACAGGATAGCTGAGTAAAAAAGCCAAAATTGCCGCAAATGTAAAAATAACAATGACCGCTTCAAAGTAAGCTAAGAGTTGTGTAATTGCCCAGCCAGAAGCAACGAAAAGTAAAAAGCGAACTAATGCCAAATTATTTAGCCGCTGCAAAAGATTATTGGCTTTCATTGCCCCTCATATGCTGATTAGGGAAAGTATGATGAGCTTATAGTCACAAAATAACAGAGGCGATCGCTACCTCCTTTAAGCATATTTCGCAAATATAAGCGACTTATCGCCCTAAAGTGTGCAAATCATTAATCGCTGTTGTACACTGCTGTGTTATCGCTTCTAATTCCTCTTTATTAGTAGAACTAGGAGCATCAATCAACTTGCCAATTCTGACTGTCACCGGAACTGCATGAGGTATCGCCGAACCTTTTACCTCAATCTTCTCACTACCCCACAAACATACGGGCAATAGTGGTACTTTTGCCTTCCCAGCCAGCAGTGCAGCACCTCGTTTGGGATCTGTAATGCGTCCATCTGGGGTGCGCGTACCTTGCAAAAACACACCCACAGCCCAGCCATTCTCAAGATACTCCAACGCTGAACGAATAGCAGCGCGATCAGCAGTTCCCCGACTCACCGGATAAGCGCCATACAATTTAATTATTGTCCGTAAAATCGGGATTTTAAATAATTCTTCCTTAGCCATATACGCTACCGGACGACCTACACAATTAGAAACAATCGGCGGGTCAAAATTACTCGCATGATTGCTGACTATCACCAAAGGTCCGGTTTTGGGAACGTTTTGGGCATCATAAACCTTACCCTGAAAGTAAGTGTAAAGCATAGGGCTGACAACAGACCACTTAATGGCGTGGTAAAGTGCCAGACTGATAAAGGGTTCGCGAGTTTTGTCCATAGGAAAGAGGGGGGAGAGGGGGGGAGGGGGAGAGCGGGAGTGGGCAGAAGGGGAGAGGGGAGGGGGTGAATAATAACTCTTAACTCCACTGCTCCTGTAGAGACGCGACGCCAGTCGCTACAACTCCTAACTCCTAACTACTAACTATTCCCTAGTCTGGTAACTCAGCGGCATTGCGGACATTTTCTAAGATTAAGTCAGAGCAAGTGCGTTTAATTAAATTAGTTAGCACGTTACCGGGACCAATTTCTACTACTCGCTCAATACCATTGAGTGGTAATTGTAGAGAAATTTCTCGCCAGCGCACACTTCCAGTCATCTGTTTAATAAGACGTTGCTTTAATACTTCGGCATCAACACAGGGAAGTGGTTCTACATTAGATAATACTGGTACATTAGCTGGTTGAAATTCCACAGCTTCTAAAACTTCTTGAAATTCGGTTGATGCAGCTGTCATTAAAGGTGAGTGAAATGCTCCAGAAACTTTTAAAGGGATAGCACGCTTTGCCTTAACTTGAGATATGACTGTTTGTACTGCTTCAGGTGTGCCGGAAATTACAACCTGTGCTGCACTATTATCATTTGCTAATACTACGTCGGGGGTTTGAGCGATCGCTTGTTCTAACTGTTCGCGGTCAAAGTTCATCAAAGCTGCCATCATCCCACCTGCGGCACTTTCCATCAGTTCAGCACGACGCTTCACCAAGCGCAACCCCGCAGACCACTCAAAAACTCCAGCGATATAAAAGGCGATGTATTCTCCCAAACTATGACCGGCAAGTAAATCTGGCTTGTGTCCTCTTTCGCGGATAATATCAGCAAGAATGCTTTCTACTACGTAAAGACACGGTTGAGTATAAAGTGTATTTGATAACTTTTCTTCATTTTGACAAATTTCCGTCACAGACCAGCCCAAAATTTCTTCAGCTTGGGCAAATTTATCTTGAGCGGATGGTAGATCTAATAAGTCTGTTCCCATTCCTAGTGCTTGGGAACCTTGTCCGGGAAACACCCATGCGGTTTTAGTCATTGGTCGCGAAAGTTAGGAGGTAGGAGGTAGGAGGTAGGAGGTAGGAGGTAGGAGTCAGGAGGTAGGAGTTAAGAGTTATTTTCCTAGTCCCTAGTCCCTAATCCCCAATCCCTATCTTCCCCATTGAAAAATTGCTGCTCCCCAAGTGAGTCCGGCACCGAAGCCGGAGGTAGCAATGATGTCACCTGGTTTTATTTTGCCTTCTTGCACTGCTTCGTCTAGTGCAAGGGGGATAGAAGCGGCGGAGGTGTTGCCATATTCCGCGAGATTACTGATAACTTTATGTGCTGGAATATTCAGGCGTTGAGCCACGGCATCAAGAATGCGCTGATTTGCTTGATGTAATATCAGCCAGTCTATTTGGTCAACGCTGAGATTTGCGTGAAATAGAGCTTTGTCGATGACTTCTGGAACTCGTTGGACGGCGAAGCGGTAGACTTCTTTGCCGTTCATGGTGATGGGTTGGAAGTTGCCTTTATTGACATTTATGCTGGGGACAAGTTCTTCGGTTGAGGCTTTGTAGGCAAGGTTGAGAAAATGGTTTTGAGTGCCGTCAGTTTTAAGTTGAAATCCTAACAAGCGATCGCTTTCGTTTGCTTGCAATATTACCGCCCCAGCGCCATCCCCGAACAATATACACGTACCTCGGTCTTGCCAATCTACCCAACGAGAGAGGATATCTGCTCCAATTAGAAGTACGTTTTGATAAACCCCTGTTCTGATGTATTGGGCAGCAGTGACAAGTCCGAATACAAAACCAGAGCAGGCAGCTGTCAAGTCAAAGGCAACTGCTTTGGTGGCTCCCAACTCAGCTTGAATTTGACAAGCAGTACCAAACAAGTCATCAGGGGTTGAGGTGGCGAGTAGAATCAAATCTAGGTCTGCGGCTTTAATTCCGGCTTTGGCGATCGCTCTGGCGCTAGCAATAGTAGCGATCGTCTTTAACGACTCGTCTGCACCCGCCAACCGTCGCTTTTTAATTCCGGTTCTTGTGGCGATCCACTCGTCTGATGTGTCAACCAGTTGAGTCAGCCCCTGGTTATCTAAAGAAGTTGTCGGTACTGCTGAACCACTTCCTGTAATTGCTACACCTAAATTTTGCACTCAAAAGTCTCCCAAGCTATCAGCTTTTTGTCTTGTCTTGCCTTAAGCCGCTGGCGCGTCTATATCTTTTGTCATTTGTCGTTAGCCTGTAAACAATAATTACTATTGACTATTGACTATTGACTTATTGACTGCTCTCTTGCTGAAGGCTTTGATATTGGGACTGAATTCTTTGCAGCACAGAGTTGTCAACCGCTTCTTTTGCTATGCGAATTGCATTAAAAATCGAAGGGGCTTGCGAGCTGCCGTGACCGATTATACAAATTCCGGCTACGCCCAAAAGCAAACCGCCACCATGTTCGGCGTGGTCTACCCGCTGCTTAATCCGCTTCAGGTTGGGTTTTAAAATTGCCGACCCAATTTGACCGCGCACTCCTTGGGGTAACTCTTCGCGCAAAATTTGCAACACGATATCCCCGACTGCTTCGGCAAATTTTAACAAGACATTCCCGACAAAGCCATCACAGACAATCACATCAAAGCGACCAGAAAGCACATCACGCCCTTCGGCGTTGCCAATAAAAGAAATTTGGGAATTTTCGCGCAGCATTTGGTTGGCGCGGACGGCTGCATCATTTCCCTTAGAGTCTTCTTCGCCGATGTTTAACAAACCCACCTTCGGGTTAGGCGTACCTAAGACATACTCACTGTAAATCGACCCCATAACGGCAAACTGGTCTAAAAATTTAGGACGACAGTCTACATTTGCGCCGACATCAAGTATTAATACTGGCTTACTGGCTATTAAGGTAGGAAACACAGCGCCAATTGCGGGACGGTCAATTCCCGGTAGTCGTCCCAACCGGAGCAAAGCAGCAGCCATTGCGGCGCCAGAGTGACCGGCACTAACTACAGCATCTGCTTTTTGGTTTTTGACCAAATTCATCGCCACATTGATGGAAGCTTTGGGTTTGCGTCTAATGGCGCTTAAAGGCTCCTCATCCATAGCGATCGCTTCAGTTGCCGGAACTATCTCCACCTGCCCTAAATTTGTTTTTGACGGCAGGGCAGCCTCAATTTGCTGGGGATCACCTACTAACAAGACTTCTACACCTAGTTCTTCTCGTGCCCGCAGTGCGCCCGCCACGATTTCTCTAGGTGCGTGATCCCCTCCCATTGCATCAATTGCGATCCGTACGCAAGTCGATTCCATTGCTAAAGCTTATAGAAACCTTACAAATTTTACCAGATGTTAGGGAATGAGGATTGGCGATTGTCTCGTTGTCTGGTTCCCAGCAGGACTGCTGGGAATGCATTCTCTGGGCTGCTGCCTCGATTGTTACTAATGGAGGCTCTGCCTCCAAGGACTACATTTCCTGGCAGAGCCAGGAAACGAGAGGAATGAGGAGGAAACTTCGAGTTCGGAACACGAAACTTTAAGCTTTTAACTGGGAATGTCTCGTTCTACACTTAAACACTAATGCCCCATGCCCAATGCCCCATGCCCCATGCCCCATGCCCAATCCCAATGTTTAACTCAGTACCCAGTTAACGAGGGTACGAACGCCAAAGCCTGTTGCGCCAGAACCGTTGTAGCCGTTTTCTTTGTCTGTCCAAACGGGTCCGGCTATGTCTAAATGCGCCCAAGGGGTATCTTTGACGAACTGCTTGAGGAAGAGTGCTGCGGTAATTGAACCACCTGCACGGGGACCGGTATTTTTCATGTCCGCAATGCCAGACTTTAACCCTTCAAAGTATTTTTCTTCCATTGGCAGACGCCACAGCTTTTCACCGGCGGTTTCCGATGCGGTTTCTAACTGTTTAGCTACAGCATCATCAGGACTAAACAACCCGCCAATATCGTCTCCTAAGGCAATCAAGCAAGCACCTGTGAGGGTAGCTAAATCAACGATCGCCTCTACTCCTAATTTATCTGCAAACACTAAGGCATCAGCCAGAGTTAAACGTCCTTCAGCATCGGTGTTGTTAACTTCGATTGTTTTGCCGTTAGAAGCTTTTAACACGTCGCCTGGGTGCATGGCGCGACCGCTAATCATGTTCTCAGTCACCGCTGAGATAAAATGCACTTCAACATCGGGCTTTAACTGACCAATTGCTTTGGCTGCACCTAATGTAGCCGCTGCACCACCCATGTCAATTTTCATGGTTTCGATGCCGCTACCAGCACCTTTGATGTTGAGTCCGCCAGAGTCAAAGGTTAAGCCTTTACCAATAATTGCTAGTTTACGTCTGGGTGTGCCTTGGGGTTTGTAGGTGAGGTGAATAAATTTCGGTGGCAAGTCAGAAGCTTGTGCTACTCCTAAAAAAGCACCCATACCCAACTTCTCACAATCTTCTTGTTCGAGAATTTCTACTTGCAAATCGTGCGCTTCGGCGATCGCTTGAGCGGTTTCTGCCATCGTAATTGGTGTGACAGCATTAGCTGGCGCTGCTACCAATTGCCGCGCCAAAATTACCCCAGAAGCTATTTGATTAGCGCGGGTAATGGCGGCTTCCTGTCCGCTTAAACCTAGTAAATGTACTGTTTCTACTTGTGGTCCTTTATCTTCGTTTTCGGATTTGAAGCGAGTATCTTGATAAAGGGCTAGTTCTATACCTTCGGCGATCGCTTGCACTGTTGCCTCTGGATTATTATTCCACACTGGCAAATCAATTGCAAGAGTTTTGCATTTTTGCTTTTTGCCTAGTCGCGCTACAGATGCGGCAGCGCGTCGTAGGCTATCTAGTTTAAAAGCGTCAGGTTTTCCCAAACCTACCACCATCAGCTTTCGCACCGAATTATCACCACTTAAGCGGGTGAAAATGCTGCTACCTGCTTTACCTTTAAATTCCTCTTCCGCAATCAGTTCTTTTAAGACACCGCCGACTTTTTCATCCAAAGTCGCCAATTCCCCACTTAACTCTACTGCATCTTCAAATAATCCAATCGCCAAACCGTCTCCCTTCCACTCTCCGAGGGGCGTATTACTTGGTAGAATTTCCATTTGTAATATTCTCTGTAAAACTTCTTGTACCAGTATTGCGTAAAATACGCTTTTCGTGCTTCTTTCGGGGGAGTGGGGAGAGTGGGGACAATACGCTTCGGAATCGCGAAAGTTATCTGTTGAGGCAAGGAGGGGGTGCAGGGGAAGCTTCGGGAGCAGGGGGAGAGAAAAAAGGCTTATCCGAACCGTATTGAGAGTGGGGAGACAAGGGGACAAGGGGACAATCAACAACTAACTATTGTGAATCGAGTTAACGTCAATGTTAAATTTAGAGGCGATCGCTTTAATCACTCTTGCCTCTTCCAATGTAGTTTTGTTGTTCATTTGGGCTATTCTATAGCACTGAGCCAACACTGGTACTGCAAAATCGCGGTTGAGTTGATTGAGTAGTGTATCTAAAGGCTGGGGTGATTTGATATTTTGCGCTAAGGCTTGTAAAGAGTTTGGACTGAGGTTTAATGCTTGCAACTGAGGTAAAATTTCTTCCCAAGTCTTGTCTGGATGGCTAGCGAGGATCATGTGAACTAAGATTTGATCCATAATCGCTTCTTGAGCGATCGCTTTTTCGAGATAATTTTCGCTTTGTTTCTTTAACTCTGCAAGTGTTTCTTCCGAAGTCAACGAAGTCGATTCATCCAGCTTTGCCTCATAAAATCGACAAGCTGCATATCCCAATGAATATATCATCGTCGCATTCGAGCTAGCACCAATCACTGCACCCGCGAAAGGCACATTTCGCAGCAAACCTAACCCCGTCGCTTTCAACAGACGTCCACCACCCAAAGCTAAACCAAAAATTGCCAAAACTTCACCTTTGCGGGCAGGGTCTTTTAAATTTAGCCCATAGATAGATGCAATCTGATAAACCATTTCTGATTGCAATTGCGTTGTCGCTGCCAAATCAACTGCCAACAACGCCGCTGCGAATCCTGGTAAAATGCTAGTTGCTAGCCCAATTCCGCCTGCTTTAGTTGCTTTATCCACCATGATCCGATGGGCAATTTGGCTGGGTGATTCTTGCGGGTGTTGTTGCTGTAGCGTTTTTACTTCTGCTTCGGCTTTTGCTAAATCAATATTGTCACTCACACCAATCAGCCAATTGAGATTTAACACTCCAGCTAATTTTCTAATTAGCCAGTTGTCACCCAGATGATTAACTACCTCTCCGGCAGTGTGAGTTGCTTGTTCAATTAGCTTTTGTGTTTGTTTAGCGGCTACTTCTCCGAAGCCTACTGCTATTTCTACAGATGCCGATCCTACCCCAACTGCGGTTCCAACTGCACCGCCTACAGACTTAGCAAACGACTCTAATACAGACGGTGTATCTTCTTCTGGTGAGGTTTGAGTCTTAATTTCGATTTCTGAAGCTGATTGTGGTGAATTAACTGATTTATTGACCTCGATTTCTCTTTGAGATTTGTCTTTCATAAAAAAAGCACCGTCCTGCAAGTGTTTCTATTCAACTTTTAGCCGCAAGGCGAGGGGCTTGACATCTCCCTGTAAGCGTAAGTCGTTAATTAAAAATCAATTATCCCCTAATCTGAGTAACTAGATTTGTCCATTCCGGGTTCTTAAAGGTGCAATCATTAGCATTAATAAAATATAGATCCGGTTACTCATGCAAAAATTAAAATGCTTTTCCTTTTTCAGCAAGATGCATAACTTCATTAGTGGAAGGATAACGAAGATTTGCAAAAGCTTTTTTTCTAAGCATAAACATTATTTTTATGGCAAAGTAAGGATTAAACAAGTTTTATGTTGTTTTTTATATCAACTAGATGTGACTTTTAATAATCTATTCCAAAAGCTGCTTTTAGTTTATCGCTTAACCTCTTCTGTAACTGGTTCTTCATTGTTTTCTAAAAACTTGTTTTCCTTCATAATTTCATAAAGGTAAATATCTTTTTCTAACAAACAGGCGTGTCCGCTATTAGGTAATACTACCGTTTTTGCGTTAGGTAAGATATTAACTAAACGTTGAGCTTCAGTCACAGAAGGTAAAAGGCGATCATCAGCACCAGCAATTAACAAAATTGGTTGAGTCAAGGTGCGTAACTGCTTTTCATCAACGTGAAAATTCCTCAATAACGATATTCGCCAGAGGACAGTTTCTGGCGGTACATAACGCATACTTTTGAGAAGTTCTTGGCGATCGCCTCGGTCAATTCTCCCTAAAGATGCTAAAAATGGCAATAGTCCTAATGCACCAACATCATAAAGGTATCCCGGTACAATACCTGTTAGTTGCGATGTCCAATTCAACCACGGACGAAGGTTAAAAGCAGAAGCTGAATTAATTAGAACAATTCGCTTGAATAACTTCGGTGAGGCGATCGCTACTTTCAGCGCTAAACAACCTCCAAATGACTCACCACACAAGTAAATTGGTCTAGGAGAACTTTTTTCCAATTCTGCGTCGATTAAGTCCAATACGTTCCTAGCCAGATCATCCCAACTAGTTAAATCTTCTCGTGGTATTGCCAAACAGCGCACATCAAAGCCAGCTTCTAAACCGGCAGTTTGCGCTCGCAATAATTGACCAGTTCCATCCATACCTGGTAAGTATACCAACAGCGGATACTCTGGCTTTAGTCTTTTAGGTGTTAGAAAACACGGTTTTAGCTCAACTTTTTGAGTAGTCATTAGTCAATTGGGCAATGGGCAATGGGCATGGGACAATGGGCATGGGGCAATGGGCATGGGGCATCGGGCATTGGTAATAATTCTTTCCCTAGTCCCTAATCCCCAGTCCCTAGTCGCTAATAACAACCTTGACGCAACAATTTAGCAATTTCGCCATGACAGTGGTCTGTCAATTCGGCTACAACTTTTTTGCCTTGTCTGCCCTGGTATTTTTCCTTGTGTTGCGGCATAATCCAATAGGGACGACCAATTAACACTGCAAGGCGACGATAAATAACCAAGGGATGCAAACCCGGTTGATTGAATAAGGGTTCTGAAGGGTCAAACAAACTCAACACTCTTAAGGGTAGAGCAGAAGTGCTAACTTCTTCTAAAGAAGCGATCGCGATCGGCAAAATTGCTAAATCCTCAACTTGCGATCGCAATGCCAAATGAGCAAATCCTCTCTGAAATTCCCCCACTTGATTCGGAGGGGTAAATTTCACCATTGGTTTAGTTCCTTCGGGAAAAACCCCTACCATCTGCTTTGACTGCAATAACGTCTGAGACTGCTGAAAAAAGCTTTGCTGGCGGTTTTGCGTACTTTCTAAGGGAAAACAGCCCAATTGTCTGGTGACAATCTCTCGCATAATTGGTACTTGCCCCATATAATGATGGCAGGCAAAGCGAATTGGACTTGATAACGCCTCCATTAAAACTGGTGCATCCATGAAGCTGCGATGATTGCTCACCACCAAGACACTTGCATCTTGGGGAATGCGATCCTCGTAATAGCGAAATATTTTTGTTGAGATCGTCGCTAGAAACGAGCGAGAAATATCTAGGGGGCTATTTACACTCATAGTTTAGTCAATATAATTTTGACAAAATACTGCATTTTTTCTTAGATAATTTTTACATTTCTTTACTATAACAACGACCGTCTTAAGATAGAAATGTCTGATTTACATAATCAGTTAAACTTTTTTTAGAACTTATAGGTGCTATTTTCAGTCACAATAAATAGTTAAAAAAAGCAAAATTAACTGAAGGCGCTTAATATAAGAAATGGAACACCCAGAAAGGGATAAGGATTGAACTAAGAAAAAATTTTGCATATGAATTTGTCCATAAGGGACAGGGCTTCTACCAAATTACTCCTTTGTTTTTCAGCCTTCATGCTTAATGCTTCAGATTTCTTTAGTCAGGATTGTTCAAGCAAAACAATTGCTCCATTCACGCTTAGGCAGCGAACAATGCCATAGCAAAGAAATTTGCTAATATTAAATTGTTCTTTTAAAATCCGGTAACAACATTATATAATGACGTGGTTTTAAACACAGAAGTACGTGACAAAACTGTTTTAACAAGTTGTTTTTGATTCTCCAAGAAAAAGAGTGGATAAATTAGAAAAGACCTTTGCGCTAACAACACCGTTATATTATGTAAACGATTTACCCCACATGGGCAGCGCTTATCCAACGATCGCTGCTGATGTGATAGCGCGTTTCCAAAGACTATTAGGACACCGGGTACTGCTGATTACAGGTACAGATGAGCATGGACTGAAAATTCAGCGAGCAGCACAGAGTAAAGGGCGATCGCCACAAGAATACTGCGATGGAATTGTGCCGAGTTTTGTTTCTTTGTGGGAATTGCTAAACATTCAATACGATCGCTTTATTCGGACTACCGATCCGCGTCATGAAGCGATCGTCAAAGAATTCTTCCAGCGAGTTTGGGATCAAGGTGACATCTACCAAGGACAACAAAAAGGCTGGTATTGCGTATCCTGTGAAGAATTCAAAGAAGAACGGGATTTGTTAGAAGGACACCGCTGTCCCATCCACACTAACAAAGAAGTGGAGTGGCGAGACGAGCAAAACTACTTCTTTCGCTTATCCAAATATCAAAGCCAACTTCAAGAATTATACGAATCCAGACCAGATTTTATTCAACCAGAAAGCCGTCGTAATGAAGTCCTCAACTTTGTCAATCAAGGTTTGCAGGACTTTTCTATATCACGGGTAAATCTGGACTGGGGTTTTAGTGTACCAGTTGACCCTAAACAAACCCTTTATGTCTGGTTTGATGCGCTCCTGGGTTATGTCACTGCTTTAAATGAAGCAGACGCAGAACCGACTTTAGAAAATGCCTCCAAAAAATGGATGCCAATCAACTTGCATTTAATTGGTAAGGATATCCTCCGCTTTCATGCAGTTTACTGGCCCGCAATGTTAATGTCTGCCAATTTGCCACTACCAGAAAGAGTATTTGGACACGGTTTCTTGACCAAGGATAATCAGAAAATGGGGAAAACCCTTGGTAATACCCTTGATCCCGTGGCGTTAGTTAAAACCTATGGTGCAGATGCAGTTCGTTATTACTTCCTTAAGGAAATCGAATTTGGCAAAGATGGCGATTTTAATGAAGTTAGATTCATCAATGTTTTGAATGCAGATTTGGCAAACGATCTAGGAAATTTGCTAAATCGCACTTTAAACATGGTGAAAAAATACTGCGTTGGAAATGTGCCGCCCATTACAAATGAAGATATCACTAATGGAAATCCGTTGAAAGCTATTGGTTTAAGTTTGGGCAAACAGGTAAAAAATGCTTATCAAGCGTTAGCTTTTAATCAAGCCTGCGAATCTATCTTAACTCTGGTGCGAGCCAGCAATAAGTTTATCGACGATCAAGCACCTTGGACATTGTATAAACAAGGACAAATGCAGGCGCTAGAGCAAGTACTGTATGCAGTTCTAGAATCGGTGAGGCTAGCAGCTTACTTATTGTCCCCAATTATTCCGGATATCAGTAGCGATATCTATGAGCAACTGGGTTTTGCAATCAACTTTAATCAGCAAATAGAAAGTTCAACTGCTGCACCTTTTGCGATCCATTCTACATGGGGAGTACTCAGCAATGAACAAAAACTGGCTACACCAAAACCAATTTTTAAACGAATCGAACTGTCCAAAAACGATTAGTTTTTTTAATTTCTTTTGTCAACAAAATTAGCGGGGTTTAATTGATAAGCTTTCAAGCTTATTACAAGCAGCTCTGACTTCTGAAAACAGATAATTAGTATCAATTATTACAAGGATAAAAATTGAGGTATGACAACAATGTTGAATAACTTGGAAAACGACTCAATATTTACGCCAGAACAAGTTTTGGAAAATCGTGGTCGTGTCGCTATCTTCATTGATGGTTCAAATCTATTTTACGCAGCGCTGCAACTGGGAATAGAAATAGATTACACGAAGCTTTTATGCAGATTGACCGGTGGATCTAGATTGTTGCGATCATTTTTCTATACAGGTGTAGACCGGACGAACGAGAAGCAACAGGGGTTTTTATTATGGATGCGTCGCAACGGGTATCGAGTAATTGCTAAGGATTTAGTGCAGTTACCAGATGGCTCAAAAAAAGCCAACCTAGATGTGGAAATTGCGGTAGATATGATGGCTTTGGTAGACTCATATGATACAGCGGTCTTAGTTAGTGGCGATGGAGATTTGGCTTACGCAGTCAATTCGGTCAGCTATCGTGGGGTGCGCGTAGAAGTGGTGAGTTTGCGCTCAATGACCAGCGACAGTTTAATTAATGTAAGCGATCGCTACATCGACCTAGAAGCCATCAAAGAAGACATTCAAAAAACACCTCGACAAAGCTATCCATATCGTCCCTTATCCGGTATCGGTTTTTTAGAAGATTCCGGAGAGATTGACGGACGTCTAGAAATTCAAGAGTGAAGCAACAACACTATCGACAGGGAGGCAAGGAGTTGGAGAGATTAGGGGACAAGGAGACTAGGGGACAAGGGGGACAAGGAGGACAAGGAGGACAAGGAGGAATTTCTCCCTCATCTCCCCCACTCCCCCACTCCCCCCCTCCCCCCCTCCCCCACTTTTTCCTCTTACCCATTACCTTATTGTTGATAATCGGGTTAACTGCTTGTGGGGGTCAAAAGCCCACAGATTCAAAATCAGCAGATTCGGGTTCATCATCCAAAAAGTCGGATAGCGATTTGACCTTCTTTAATGTGGATTTAGAACAAGCAGATGAGGTAGGACGACCGGTTTGGCGAGTCAGAGCCAACCAAGCAAATTACACTAAAGAAAAGCAAATTGGTCAAGCACAAAATCCCTACGGCGAACTATACCAAGATGGTAAAGTTGTTTATCAAATAAAAGCAGATGTGGCAGACATCGATCAGGATGGTAAGCAGCTGCTTCTGAAAGGAAAAATTATCGCCACAGATCCTCGCAACGGCATTGTGTTGCAAGGTAATGAATTAGAATGGCGTCCGAAAGAAGATTTGTTGATTGTCCGCAACCAGCTGAACGGAACGCATCAACAATTGCAAGCGGTAGCGCAAGAAGCGCGAGTCAAAACCCGCGAACAACGCATAGACTTTTCTGGAGGGGTAATAGCAAATTCTGGCGATCCGCAACTGCAAATGCGAACCGAGCATTTAATTTGGCAAATTAAACAAGAAAAATTAATCGCCGATCGCCCTGTACAATTCGACCGCTACAAAGATAATTTAATAAGCGATCGCGGTAGAGGAGATTCTGCCGAATTTAACTTAAAAACTAAAATTGCTACCCTTAACAAAAATGCCCAAGTAGAATTACTAGAACCGCCAATGCAAATAGCTAGTAACTCCATGACTTGGAATTTAAAGGCAGAAACGGTCAACACAAATGCACCTGTGCGCGTCTTCCATCGCGCCGAAAATGTTATCGTGACTGGTAATAGAGCGGAAATGAAAATAGGGCAAAAAACAGTTTATTTAACAGGCAATGTTAACGCCCTAGGGCAGCGTCGTCAGGCAATTAAATCTAATACACTGACTTGGTATCTTGAGAGGAAATTGATTGAAGCTCAGGGCAATGTAGTTTATCGGCAAGTTGACCCACCATTAACTTTTAACGGTGACAAAGCCGTCGGTAACTTGCAAACAGAAAACATTGCCGTCAGTGGGGGTAACACTTCTGCTGGTAGGGTAGTTACAGAAATTATCCCCCAAGAACCAGGAGTTAAGAATTAGGAAATGGATAGTATATAGTGGTTAGTCGTAAAGAATAAATAATTAACAACTATCAACTAACCACTAATAACCATCAACTAACAACTAACAATTAACAACTCTCAACTAAGAAATATCAACTATCCCCCATACACAATTTCATTGCGACTGGCTGAACCCAGTTCGGGTACTGTATTGATCGCTGAGTGGGGAGCCAGAGCGGTGGGAAGGGCTGGTGCTACTTGCAATTTCTGCACAAGACGTTGCAAAAATTGGTCTTGTCCAGCGCGAAAACCGGATACATTGTTACCACGGTTAAGGATAGCGAACCAAACCAAACCGCGATCGCGTGTGGGAATTACTCCAGCTAAAGAACTGACATCGCGGAGAGTGCCCGTTTTAAATACAGTAGCGTTGGGCATGTGTCTGCCGTGAATTGTTCCACGATGATCGAACCCCGAAATGAGTAACAAGTTAGACAAACTCAGTTGATGGGAGAGTGCTTCTCGTTGCAGCGCCATCAACATAGCACAGGCTGCTCTAGGGGAAATGCGATTTTCGGGTCCGAGTCCCGAACCATTGATTAACTGAATTTCTGCCTGCGGTACTCTAGCAAGTTGGGCAGCTGTTGATTGCACTACCTGCGCTCCTCCTACCGACTCTGCCAGCATCTCTGCCATCTCGTTATTGCTGAAAACGTTCATTTCCTTGATCAGTTGCTTCAAAGGCAAAGAACGGTGACGCAACAGCACGGTTTGTTGCGAGTTTAACTGTGGATCTAATTTCACAGTACCCGCAATTACGACCTGAGGCTTCGGAGTTCCCTTAGGCATAATTGAGTATATGTAATTAGCAGGGCGCGACCAAGTGGTGTGATTGAGTGCTTGCTTGAGGGTTTGACCTGCCACTATCGGATTAGGCTGGAAATTCATCATGAAATTCCCAGTAATAACCAAATTTCCCTTTACTTGCTTGATGCCCATTTTGTTGAGAGTATTACCAAGCGCGATCGCTTCCTCCCAAACAAACATCGGATCGCCACCACCAGCAATCACCAAATCGCCCTGTAAAACTCCATTTTGTATTGGTCCTGTTGTGCTGACCAAAGTATCAAATTGGTGGTTTGGTCCCCAAGTTTTCAACGAAACTAAAGAGGTAGCAATTTTTGTTAGCGAAGCCGCAGGTAAAGGAGTCGTACCTTGGTGATTAGCCATCAGCATCGGTCCCGACTGCATCCAAACTCCCTGACTTTCTGTTAACTTCGGATCTACCAGCTTTGATGTTACCAGTGTCTTTAGATATTCTTGGACTGTGATAGCCCCTGCTGGATTTGGATCAGGGGCAAGAACTAAGCCTGGGCTACTTTGCCAAGCCAATGCATCTAAAGCACTTAAAGGCTTGAGTTGTACCCCTGCCATTTCTAGCCAGAGCGTAACTAAACCTGAACCCAATAATTCCAGCATTCTTTATTCCCCTGTTAAGACGTGCTAATTGATTTCCTGTGCTAATATACAAAGCTTTTTATGCTAATCAGCATTGAGTGATAATAACTGGTATTTTTTATATGTATAGGTAGGATGGATAACATTGTTTTAGTTACTACCTTTACACTCTTAAAATTTCTACCACTTTTTCATGACTTTAAGCACAGAAAAATATAAAGTCAGTTTGTTAGAGTCAATAAATTCGTGGCAAGCGTTGCTGTATCAATATCAAGAAAGTCCGCCTAAGCGGACTTTAGAAAATACAACAATCAACCGGATTTGGTATTAAGTAGTCGTCATCAATTGCGTAAAATTGGGTGTTTTTTCATACTAACCGACACCCTGGAAGGATGCCGCTATACAAACAAAGTCCGCCTACGCGGACTAGGGAAAAATTAGCCCAGGCAGGTGGGCTTTGTTCGTATAGCCCCAGGCTTTAGCCTGAGAGCCTTGGGAGGAGCAAAAACACGCCCGATGCCCAATGCCCCAATCGTTACTTCCTTTCCGGATGAGCGGCATCCTCTGGTGAAGGAGTGCCTATCTTGTTAATTGCGGCAATCATTTGATACAAACGCCCCAAGTCGCGTTGATTGAAGTACAAAATGAGGCGGGGTAGCCCAACCGCTTCATCTTGCCCTTCTTGGGGTAAAGCGTGACTTTTTTCTATCCGTCCCTTAACTAGGATGTCGCTAAAATTAGCATTTAGTTGCTCGACTTCAGCGTCTGATAAATCGGTCTTGAGGCGGATGATTAAGCGATCGCCTACATAGCGGCTGGAATGATAAACCTGATAAAAACGGGTAATCGCATTGCAAGCCACATCCAGATTGTCTGTCACTGTGTAAAGGCAAGGGTCTTCGGGACTTACTAAACCTTTTTGCACCAGTTGCTTATCAATATATTCGCTCCAAGACCGCCAGTAATCGCCACCAGGGTGATCGATTAAAACTAAAGGTACTGGACCAAACTTACCCGTTTGGCTCAAGGTCATACACTCAAAAGCTTCGTCTTGAGTGCCAAAACCACCAGCAAACAAAGCTACAGCATCACTTTCTTTGAGAAGAAACAGCTTGCGGGTGAAGAAATACTTAAAGTGAATCAGCTTTCGATCGCCTTCAATAAACGGGTTTGCCTCTTGCTCAAAAGGCAATTGAATGTTTAAGCCAAAGGAATTTTCTCGCCCCGCTCCTTCGTGACCTGCTTGCATAATACCGCCACCACCGCCTGTCATCACCATGAATCCCATCTGAGAGACATAGCGAGCAAATTCAACCGCCATGCGGTACTCTGGGCTTTCTGGCGAAAGCCGGGCAGAACCAAAGATGGTTACTTTGCGAACGTGTCGGTAAGCATGAAACAGTTCAAAACCCCGTTCCATGTCTGTTAAAGAGGCAGATAATATCTTCCAGTCAAGACGATCAATGTCGCTTTCACCTAGACGTACTATTGTCGCCAGTGCCTGTTTGATAAATTGCCGATTTTTTAACGTTGGTAAGCGATCGATTAAGAGCGCGATATCCGCTTTTAAAGAGTCTAATGTGTCGAATGAAGTTTCGGAGGTCATGAGAACTGCCGCCAAAATAGCACTATATTTTACCCAAATTTGGTATGTTGTTATTAAATACCGCTTTGCCTACATAAAGGAAATCCGGCGTTGCTGAACCAAAATATGAATTGTGCGATCGCCTTAAGCTTGTGGGCGCATAGCGCCCGCAACCGCCACTGACCCATAGTTGAGATAATGTATTACCAACCTAATTGAGTACTTAAGCATTT
>JAHHID010000102.1 GCA_019359015.1 Spirirestis rafaelensis WJT71-NPBG6 | reverse complement strand
GTACCGTAGGGCATACGGAATCTCAAGCTTGTGGACAGAACAACCTCTGCTTAGGTGGGGAAACTCCTCTAAGTAAGTTGACTGGTTGAAACAAGAATCCCACTGCTTCAAGCAGTAAGAGTGTCAAATCCTTTACTCCCTGTGCTGACAAATTTGCTTGTAGTACTTTTGAATTTGTTGTTGTTACACCTAACTCGCGCTCCGATAAGTAGTCCCAAAAATGGATCTTGGGGAGTGATACATCGGGAATTTTGCTGCTGCTGTTGTTGCGGTCTTTGAAAAATTCTACTAGATGGTAGCCATCACTACTAAACATCATGTCTTCTACGGTAATGCCTTGAGTCTCTGAATACCCTGGTAATTTTTTTAACCCTTCTCGACTCTGCAAATTCCATAAGTAAGCACTGTGTTGCCTCTCCCATGAGTAAGCACCACGTTGCCTGGAAATAATTAAAGCTAAGCTCTTGCCATCGCGACTAAAACTGACGCTTTCAATTGAGCTTGGAACCTTAACCTTTAGTAACTCCTTACAATGCTTGCTCTCCAAACCGCATAAGTGGATGGTTTCGTTTGGTCCTACGATCGCCAGTTGGCTGCCATCGGGACTAAAACTGACACTTTTTCTAAAACCGATATTTTTGCCCAAAGCCAATTTTGTAACCTGTTGGCTTTTTGAGTCCCATAAGCTAATAATATCGTCCTGATGACCGTCATTTGTTTTAACAATAGTGCTAACAGCGATCCATACCTTGTCATCTTGACCTAAAAATATATCGCGTATCTCACCTTGAGGTCGTTGCCAGCGATTGAGTTCTTTAACTTGATAAACCGCCTTTTGCAAGGTTGTTAAGACTTGATTTTGCCACTGCTGGTCTGGCGGGAATAGTCTACGCAGAAACAAGAACTTCAAGGACTTTCCTGCCCGTAAACTACTTATCAAAGTCTCCAAGGTCAGTTGGTTTGCGCGAAACGCAGTTTCTGTGGAATTTTTCTCAGCACTTATTTGTTGTATTAATGCTTGTCTCAGATTAGATAAAGCCCAAGCAGTTAAACTGAGCGATACCACAGTTACGCCTATCGCACTCCCCCAACGCAAGTTGACATTCCTGCGTCTTTGCCAAACGCTTTGCTGCACGAACTCAGATTCTACCTGATTAAACCAATAATCGGCGGATTTGAGTTTCTTTTTTAAAACTTCAAGGTAAGGATTACCATTCCAAAGAAACTGAGTCTTTTTCTCTCGTTGGCGTTCTTGAGCATCCTTCCTAATTTTACGAGGCGTGAAGCGTAAAGCCCCCGAATAGAATTCGGGGGATATAAGCGAATGAGCCAAATGAATTTGGCTTTAAAAACGATTTATCTATTTTTAAGATAGAATAGATAAATGCTAAACCTAACTTATACCTATCGCCTAAAACTGACGCAACAGCAATCCCAAACCTATGAGGCATGGTTAGAAACCTCTCGTAGAGTCTGGAACTTTGCGTTGGCAGAAAGAAAGGATTGGTATCAGTCTAGGTCATGCAGAATAGATGCTTGTAGTCTTAAAAGTGAATACATTATCCCGTCCCATGCACCCCGACCAACGTTCGCATCTCAATGCAAAGCTTTAACTCAAGTCAGAAAAACTAATCCTGATCTCAACGCAGCACATTCTCAAATGTTGCAACAGGTGTTAAGGCGACTAGAAAAAGCATTTATTGGGATGTGGGAATCAGGGAAAGGTTTTCCCCGATTTAAGAAACAAGGAAGAATGCGTTCTTTATTGTTTCCGCAATTAGGGGTTAATCCCATTCAAGGAAGCAAGGTTAAACTTCCTGGTGTTGGTTGGGTGAAAATGCAATTATCCCGACCTATCCCAGATGGGTTTGTCGCAAAGCAAGCCCAAGTGGTGAAGAAAGCTTCAGGGTGGTATGTAATGCTCACACTGCAAGCTGACGTTGATGCTCCAAGTCTTGCGCCACACGGTCAACCTATTGGCATTGACATTGGATTAAAGGTTTTCTTGGCAACATCTAGTGGTGAGCAAATCGCTAGACCTCGATTTTTTGCTTTACTCCAACAGAAGCTGAAATTGCTCCAACAACGAGCAAGTCACAAAAGATTAGGGTCAAACAATTGGCGGAAGGCTCAACACAAAGTATCTAGATTACACGAACACATTCACAATACCCGCAAGGATTTTCATTTCAAGTTGGCGCATAAGTTGTGTGACCAAGTTGGGATGATATTCGTTGAAGACTTAAACTTCAAGACTTGGGCTAAAGGGATGTTTGGAAAACATACTTTAGACGCTGGGTTTGGAGAATTCTTTTCAATACTAGAGTGGGTGTGTTGGAAGCGCGGGGTTTATTTTGCTAAAGTCAATCCTAATGGAACTAGTCAAACCTGCCCCAACTGCAACCATCACACCGGAAAGAAAGACTTAAGTGAGCGGATACATCATTGTGGTGAATGTGGATTCCAGACAGATAGAGACGTTGCTGCTGCTATGGTGGTAATGCAACGTGGTCTAAGAGCCGTAGGGCATACGGTCAAGATGCTTGGCGAGGGGTTAAGCAATAGCTCCCCACTAACCCAAGAATCCCCCGTTTTATAAACGGGGGAGTGTCAACTTCTATGTTGCTTTAATCGCCTACAACGTTCTGTCTGTAGTCAAAGCAGCCAAGAGGAGTGTTCACGGAACCGAGAAGATTGAAACTGAGGTTTCTGGCTACTATTTGGCTGATGAAATCAAGGGAACCTACCGGGGTATGATGATTGCGGTTCCGAACCAAGAGTGGCAGATTTTTCAGGACATGACCATTGTCGAATTATCGCAAGTCCTCAAACATCTAGCTCGTCAAGTTAAGTTGAGAGCTTTTCGCCGTCATCCACGATCGCCCAAGAAAGTGCAGCCAAAGCGCACCTTTCTTAAAAGCAAACCCCATGTCTCTACCGATTCGATTTTAGCTCAAAAAAACTGGAAAATAACACACCTTGAAAGGGCTGGTCCTAGATAGGTGATATTACATCAGTGAGTTTTTTGTGTAAAAATTTTAGATGCGTTTTCCCTGGGCTTTTACCTTTTGGGGTTGATTTTCATCTCATCAGAGTGACAAAAGCCAGGTAATTCCAAATTTTCCGCACACCAAGCTTCTAGGTGATGTTTCAACCAACTTGGCAATTCACTCGAAAGGCTTAAATCTCTTGCGTCTCGCTCCAAGTCCTTGTATATGGCTTGAACGATTTGATGTCCAATCTCTGCTAAGCGCTCGCTCGGCACTTGATCCAGTCCTAATCGGACCTGATAGTAAATCTCTGAGCGCCTTTCCCGTAACTGCTGCACTTGTTCCGGATCAGAATAGAAGGCTTCAGCCTTGCTGTAAAAGTTAGCAACGCCTACGAACACATAAAGCGCATGAAACAGCCCATACAACGGACGCGGATCACTCCGCCACGGAGAGTAAAACTTTTCGCCTACTTTTTCTTGAATCACATCTTGAGTATCCATGAGGATAAACAGCTCAGTGTGGCAAAATTCATGAATGATTGCCTCCGCTAAATCGATTTCATCAGCAGCTTCAGATAGGAAAATAACACCACTCAGGTTAGAGGAGGTATGAGAGTTATGAACAACACCAACTTCTGGAGTCTTAAGCGGAACATACCAGCGAATTCGCTTGATGATCGCGTCTCCAATTTCAGGAACGACTTTTTTAATTAACATCAATGCCTTGCCGATCATTTGTGCTAGTGATGCTGCCTCAGCAAGATCTGGAGCGATATCGGCAACGTAGTCCTGCTCGAATAGTTCTGGGTCATTCGACATGAGCAGCATGGCGGAGTCACAGTCTGGAATCGAGAGCATCGGTAACCGGCATTTAGCATCGATCTGATCGAGATTGATCAAAACTGAGCACTTGCTGCTTGAGCAAGCTAACACGCGATCACTGATTCGGCAAAGTTCGGTGAATAATTCTGATTGAGGAACTCGAACCCCCAAACGAGGTAGAACAAGGTTAGAACCTTCAACAACTGGGAGTGCCCAGCGAGTCCCAATTGGTAAATGCTCAAAGTACGAATCGAAGGCAGTCACCAGTAAATGATGACCCAGCGTGTCGAAATTGGCAGTCCTACGAGTCAGTTGATCAATACTACGACCAATATTCATCCAAAAGAAGGGAGTTCCTTGGCTCACAAATTCTTGTGCATTGAGATGTCTAAGCGGTACTAACTGTTGCTGAAGATGCTCTGCCATCGAAGCACCTAGTGTTCCCGATCGCCGTAGACAATCCTCTAAAAGCGCAAATTGTAGAGCCAGACCACAGTTGTAGGCTTGTTCTGCACCCGTTACACGTTTTGCTTCTAATAATGTGTCTCTAGTATTCATACAGATGCTAGTTCTAAAGTAGGTTGACTCAGTTCTCCTGCGACTGCTGCATAAATATGGCCAATCAGCTTTTGTAAATCCGAGCAGTAAACACTGGGGTTGTCAAATCCTCGCTTAGCAGAAAATCGATGCGGTAAATACCCGCCGCCGCAAACGTCGAGAAGTGGGCATTGCCGACAAGTCTGGCACAGTGCTTCTGCTCCAATTTGACGATTCCGAACTGCAATATCTTGAGCAACGGTGTCGAAGTCATCTTCAAAAATGCTGTAATTGAGCTTTGTTGCACCTTCAAATGTCGTCTTTAGAGTATCGACCGCCTCGATTGATCCATTGCATTCAATGACGACAAGCGAAACTGGATCAAGCCCAATCGCTTCCACCAAAGACGAACTTCCGCAAACCAATCGAATAATTGAATCAAAAATACGAATGCGGGTGTTGCTACCGCTGTAAAACCAATGATCGAAAATTGGAATTAGCCAATCGGCATACGATGTCGTATGAAGGTCGTTTTCTTTACCTGCTGGTCGAGAATCATGATTGTTGAGAGGTAACAGAAAATCAATATTTGCTGGGTTGAAAGACAGTAAATACTGAATAACTGCAAGCGGATCCACAAAGGGGTTAATCACTGAAAGAAAACCGCCAAAAATCGCTTCATAGCGAGCAGAAGTCAGTAACACAAGCTTCTCTTCAAGCTGCTTTGTACTAGGCAATCCGCGATGATCAATTCTATTTAGGTCATTGATTTCAGGCGGTCCATCAAGACTAATTCCAAGCGAAATATCTCGTTCTAAAAACAGATCACCAATTTCAGGAGTAAACAGCAACCCATTAGACTGGATGCCTAAGTCAAGGTTAGTATTTGATCCGATAAAGACTTCATCGATAATATCAATGACTTGCCTGAGGTAGGCCACACCCCCAAGTAAGGGTTCTCCACCATGAAAGTTCACTGCTGCTCTCGGTACGTTGTGAGCTTCACAATGTTCGCGCATTTGTTGAGCCGTTCGACGAATGACATCTTCTGACATAAATCTTGGCTGTTCGCGCCACAAACTATCCGCTGAGTTGTAGACGTAGCAATACTTGCAATTGAGATTGCATCTGCTTGATATCTTCCACAGAAAGATGTTGAATGGCACTAAAGTTGGATTGGTCATTGTAGTTCCAGGGGGGTTAGTTTGAGAGCAAGGGTGAGTGGTGCGGTCGACATATGCAGTAAAGTCTCGTAGTCGTGAGAATCAGGTTGTTGAGGCACTCATTCTCACGACTGTTCTGACTGAATTTAGAGATCGATCGTGAGTAAGATGTCGACCGCTAGATACTATCTAGCTTTGTACACATTACTGAAGCTACACTGTGTCCGGGTGAGATTGTGTTTGTGCGATTGTTTTTTCAACAGGTTTTCTCAGACTATTTTTGCTGTGCGAACTACCGTGAGAATCATACATTCTGCCCACTTTAACCGCCTCGTCTTTGCTGTTCTCCAAGAGTGTTCTCAAAACGCTATTCTTGATGTCGCTAATTTGTTCAACACTCATCTTGTTCAGGTCAAATTGCTGTAGCTTAGCGCTCGTTTCAGACGACATAGAGGCTGGTTTCGTTGCAGCCTGCCCTTGAACTGGGAGGGAAAGAAGTCCTAGCGCTGCAATCGGGGCGAAACTCATAAGTTTGAGCGCACTCAATTTCCACTGGTGACGTGCCATGTTTATTTCTCCTTGTTTCTACAAGTTGTGTGGATAGCATAAACAACCTCAATTTTTTTTGGGTAAACTGAAAGTTAAAGCATTCCACATTGCTATTACTGACCGTTAAATACAATTATGTTTTTTCATTTAATAAATGTCTATACCTAAAAAATCAGTATTAAACGGGTAATCTTTAACTTTAAAAATGACTTCCTCTAGAAAAGTCAGTAAATGTCATAAAAAGTCATAGCTAATTTATGAAGCTAGGACGTGGCAAGCAAACTCAGGTATCCTGTCCCTGTCAATAAAGAACATCCCACGAACTACCCTTCAGAAAAGTTATCCACAACAAAAAAGCTCCTATAACTAGCAGGGCTGTTTCATTCCACAAGGGTAAGTATTTTGTCAATATCGTTAGCGAGAAATCTGTGGGCAGAAGTTATGGAAGAATAACCATTTCGGCGCAGAATATTGATTGTAATTGTTCGCATTACTGACAGGTTTGCAGGAGCATTACCCATACGTATGGTTGAGTTGTCTTCATCAAAAATTACATCCTTGACCCAATGAAGACGATTTTCAATTGCCCAATGTCCACGAATACCGTGAGCGAAATCAACTGCCGAACTCAGCAGACTGCTGATGTAGTAAGCAACCTGATGATATGATTTGCCTGCACGAGTACCTATTCTTTCAACTTTAATTAACGACTTCAAACCAACCCATTCGGTACTGATGCCCGTTAAATCGTTGAAAACTTGTACACTACGCGTTGTAACGCGGTTCCTTGTTCGTTCAGTTGTGATATATTGACTCGTTGGTTTGGCATGAGTTGTATTATGTTGAACCTGGCGATATAAGTTTCGCTGGTTCGCTTTGAGAGCGATCGCGTAGTCATTCCCACCATCGATAATTAACTGGCAAGTTTTTTTTGATAATGTAGAGCATCTAAGCTGAAGACAACACCTTCGATATCCAGTGCCGCAATCAAATTTTGAACTGTTTTAATTTCACTACCTTCCTTATTTTCTAGCTTGGAGAGACTGAAAACAAGTCCTTTTTTCTCTGAAAATACTGAGACAACACTCACAAAATTTTGATACTCACTTTTGTAGTCTTGCACGGTTCCTTTGATACTTTTACCATCGATTCCACACCAATCTGATGTTTCTAAATGAACATAGTTTTTCGCCCACTGATTGAACGTTGCAGCAAACGTATCAAAATCGACGCCCATCAATATGCGTCGTATTGTTGAGTAAGAAGGTACACCATGCTTTTGTACCCCAAACATCTCAATTAATATGCGGCGATGCCGTTTTACAAAGTCTCCCCATGCACGGTATCCTACATACCCGCTCATTGTTCCCATTATGACGAACAGCAGCACCAACCATAGCGGATGTCTTTGCCCATCTTTAACACGAAAATCTTTGACTTGTCGCAGTTGTTCAATCAGATTTGCACCCATAATTTTCATCCCCTCGATGCTTGTCATTTTACATTTTTTAGGGAATGAAACAGCCCTGCTAAACGCCCGTCGATACTTCCCGGAATTGGAGAACGAGCAGAAACAAGGGATAAAAACTAGCTAGTAGTTATGGGGATGGATGGTACTTTCGTATCTTTTTTCTTAGCTTGTGCCTTATGGGTATTGAGCAAAAAAATTTGGAATAATTGAGAATAAAGACATAAAAATCAATAGAGAAGAATATTCAGATCATGAAAGCCAAGTATGCCATCAATCTCAGCAAAGGACTAACATTCTTTTTTATACTGGGACTTATGTTTGTTTACCAGAACTTCACTCTAGGCCCCTGGGTGTATTTAGCACTTCACGGTACTTATGGTTTTCTGTGGCTACTAAAAGACCGCATATTCCCAGACAAACAATGGGAGCAACAAGTTTCTATTCCACAGGGCATTTTCATCTTTATTCTGGTGAACTTTTATTGGATAGCACCCTTTATTCTGATTAGTAGTGGCACAGTACCACCACTACCCCTAGTGGCAGTAGTTATTTCCTTGAACATCTTTGGTGTGTTTCTACACTTTGCTAGCGATGCCCAGAAGTACTATACCCTTAAATATCAAAAGGGACTAATAACAGAAGGATTCTTTGCTCGTTGTCGCAACACCAATTATCTAGGAGAAATATTTATTTATAGTGCCTTTGCTATGCTGACTCAACACTGGCTCCCATTCTTGATTCTCGGAGGTTTTATCAGCACACTGTTTATTCCAAATATGTTTAAGAAAGACTCTTCTTTATCTCGTTACTCTGAGTTTGATGACTACAAAAATCGTTCTGGGCTTTTATTCCCCAAACTGTTTTTAATGCCTGTTTCTAAGCAACAAGAAAAGACTGTTATTTAAAATCTGCTATTTTTTCATTTTCTCTTCAATCTCCATGAGTGTGTTGTAGGAGTAATAGTCATCTACTGACATTGTTTGATTTAATAGGTGAGCGTTAACAAGAAAGCCCCTGGTGATTCATCGGGGGCTGATGATCGATGCCCAACGACTAACGATTGATGACCAACGACCGATGCCCAATGTCCAACGATGACATATAAGTAAAATCTCGCAATCTTGGAGTGATCGCCAAGGTTTGCCTTATGAATAAAATTGGCGTTCGCCTCCTGTTATCAGTGACACCCCTCACCGCGTTAGCTATCGACGACGGATTTTTCCAAAAAACCTGAACATTGCAGAAAGTTACAGCAATCGCAAAGGAAAAACTAGCCACTCTGGACTGGTTAAATTAATTTAAAACGACTAAATAACCAGTTACTATGCATATATAACCGATTATGATATTTCTATAACCAGTTACCCAAATCATCACTAGTGTCCGGGGAGAAGGCAAACGCAGTGAGCAGTCATCCCGCCCAAAGAGCGAATAACCGAGACAATTTTCAAGCTGGAATTATTATCTAGTTATGATTTTTTAACTAGTTATGATGATTTTAATTAGTACATCTCTGAAAACAGGTAATAATTTTTCATACGTGGAGACAAGTTTACAAGCTGTAAATTCAGGTAGTATTCTAGATTTGGGGTTAAGGCTCCTGGAAAGCAATACATAAGCTTTTTAGACGAAAAGCAACAAATTTATAACACTACCCAGACCTTAAAGTTATGCGCGATCGCATCCTTTCTGGGTTGAAACAAGGTTAAACTTTGGGAATGAAACAGCCCTGCTGCCCGCAAGGGGTCAAATTTTATGCAGCAATTTTATGGCGGCGCTGATATAGCAAGAAACTTGCTCCCACACCTATACCAACTAGTGCCGTTACGCCTCTTGATTCGGGAACTGCTTGGGGTGTTTGCAAGGAACCATTAAATGAACGTTGACTTATGAAAGTACTTGGATCTTGACCTTCAGTAGGAAGTATGTTGAAAGCGTCAGCGCTTAATATACCAGTAGCTCGTGTAAATACGCCTTCTCCACCAGTGATAGTAAAAGTACCGGATTCAATCGTTGTGTTGTTTTGAAAATCAACTCTCCCACTACCGCTATACGTTCCAAATAACTGGTTATTGTTAGTTCCTCCTAGTATGATGTAACCTTCTGATACGTCCTGTAAGCCGATTCCTCTTGGATTTGAGTTAACGGTGAACAAGCCTGTAGTTTGGTCAAACTGGCTATAAATCAGGGCATTAAACTCGCTCAAGCCATAGGGGGCATTAGTACTTGAGCCAGAGAAAATGACTTGTTCTGGTGCTGTGGGGTTTGACGGATCAAAATTACTCCTACCTACTGCGTCATAGCTGGCATTAAATGTATAACTAGTTTGTGCATTTGCCTTTGCGGTATTGGAACTGAAACTGATAATTGTCAGCACTACCGGAAGGAGCCATAAGCTATGTGAACGTAGCACCATTTTCTGATTCCTTAGGAAAGTACTGAATCAACAATATCATGTCTTGTTTCTTCTTCAGTAAAAGTACTTAATTTAGAAGATTATGCCTTGCCTTGTTCTGATGTGCGATCGCACGCCGGATAAAAATTTTTGAATTTTACCCTATTTTAAAGAAATTTAAAGCCACGCCTAAACAGCTACCTAAAAAAATTTCGGAAGTTTGGCGATCGCCTATGGGTGAAAAATCATATTGATCCTGATGAGGAAAAATTACGGGTTTCAACATAGACGAGATTTATTTTCCTCTTTGCTAAAAATTAACTAACCGTTTAGAGACAAGGGTGTTTCCTCTAAATGTCCACAAAATTTGCAATGATATGTTATTCGAGAATTCTTCCCAGGTGAATTTAAATTACAAACAACATTCCGGGATTTGCATATGGGACACCTAGTAGGAATAAATTTTGTAAAAATATATAGTGGTATCGCACTCCCTATGATGAAGGAGGAAAAATATATAATTGCTTCAGCGAACGAACAGAGAGACCCAGGCGATATTTTTAATACATTTTCTATCCAATACCTAGAAAATATAACTACAAAAATACTACTGCTTACACCAAAGATGGCTCCTACAAAATAACTTACTACCATTAGTGTCGAGTGTAACCAGAAAGGCATAGTTTTAATAGATATGTTAAATAGTGTACCGACGGTATTGGCTGCAATACCATTAATTAGACTTCTTACTGAAGCTAAAGTTTTTCGCTCAAGTTAACATAACTTAATTTGAAAACGGCATTAATAGGGTTATATGGGGATACGTGCAAAATAAGACACGATGTAAAAAATTTTTAAAAACATACTTTTGCGTAAGAGTAGCATCCCTCCCCCTCTTCTCCCTTTCGCCCGATCGCGCTTCCCGAATTTCCCGTTGAATTTTCCCGCGCGGCGCTGCCGAACATCCATGATTCACCCTTGTTATTTAGCGGGGGTGCTTTTTCATTGGTACTGCGAGAGTGCAGGCGATTTAAAGGTCAACCTTGCGTCCACCCCCCCCTTATTTATAAGAATAGCCAGGGGGGTGGACGTAAATCTTAGGAATCTATTGAGTATAAATACTTCTTTTTTGCGTCCACCCCTCCCCGTATTTATAAGAATAGCCAGGGGGGTGGACGTGAAATTTAGGGATTACTATTAAGCCGGGATTGTGGCGGTCGAGCGAAGCGATGACCGCCTGAGGCGAACGCAGTGAGCAGTCAAAGACAAGCAAGCACACAGCCCAATACTGCTCGGTTAAGGAGAAATAGAGGGTAAAACAAAGAAAAAAGTGTTCGCGGATGATTTGCGCGAACAAAATAATGAGACTTACTTTTTCTCTTTGAGGCTATCGTACAAGTCCACCCAATTTTGACGAAGAGAGTCGATGCACGAACTTAAGTGATCGATTTGGGTTCTTCTAGCCACGGAGAGGACAGCATTAATATGATCAGGGCTTCCTGCCTTACCCAAATGCTTATATTTACTCAATTTGTTGGGTTGAGTTGTGGAAAAAATTGGTTTGGTAGCGTGTAATTTATAGTACCAATAAGCTTGCTTTCTCCCGCGTGCTTGGTAACGCAAAACACAACAACCAGGTGGTGCTACTTCCCCTGAAGCCTGAATTTGTTGAATAGAGATTTGTAAAGTCGCAATGGCTTGTTGTAGGAGTTCGGCTCTAGAAATAATGTCAGAGTCAACCATCTGGCATTGAAAGTGCGTATGGTGATTAGGGAGGGGGTTGCACTGTTCGCGTATGATATACGCGAACAAGACCAATTTTAGCTTATATTATTTTACAGCTAAAATTAAACGTAAGTACCGTCTTGTTAATGTCACTTGTTAACTTTGAGGTTCAACAGCCTTACATTACCCCAAGTCAATTACTTCTAGCAATGGATGAAGTAATTCCATCTCAAACCATAACGAACGCAATTATCAGTACTTCTTCTGTTGGGCAACGACAACGAATACTTCCGACTCATGTAGTTGTGGTTTTGCTAATAGCCATGAGTTTTTGGTCATCGGACTCTATTGTATCGGTGTTCAAAAATCTGATTCATGGTTTCGCCAGTTTACGCATACCGGAATTAATACGTTTTAAAACACCAACTTCTTCATCAATTACCGAAGCACGGCAACGAACCGGAGCATCTGTAATGACACGTTTGTTTGAGATGGTTGCTCCCCCATTAGCAACAGTTTTTACGCCAGGTGCTTTTTTGGGAGGATTGAGAATAATGGCTATAGATGCGACAGTTTTTGATATTCCTGAGACTCAAGAAAATGCCAGAGTATTTGGTTATCCTGGTTCTCGCCCTGGGACATATCCGGCATTCCCGAAAGCCAGGTTAGTTTTTTTGGTAGAAGCGGGTACTCATTTAATTACCGATGCATTCATTAGTCCTTATCGAATTGGTGAAAGAAAAGGAGCTTTAAAATTATTACGAAGTGTTAGTGATGGGATGTTGCTGATGTGGGATAGGGGACTACATTCATTCAAGATGGTTAATGCCGCAATTAAACAAAAATGCCATATTCTTGGACGTGTACCAGCCCACGTTAAATTCGAGGTAGTTCAAACTTTTGATGATGGTTCTTATAAGTCATGGATTGCACCGGATGGTCAGTCTAAAAAGAAAGGTGCAACCCGAATCCCAATCCGTGTAATTGAATATGTTGTTGAAGAGAATGGGATAGAAAAAGTTTATCGTCTGATTACCGATTTGATGGATATTGCGATTTTTCCAGCTTTACTTCTAGCGACTGAGTATCACTAGCGCTGGGAAGCGGAGAATACTTTGGATGAATTAAAAGTTCATCTCAATGGTCGGAAAACTCCTATCCGCTCTAAAAATCCTCGTGAAGTAGTCCAAGAAATTTATGGCTGGTTACTGGGACATTATTGTATACGTTGTTTAATGTTTCAAAGTGCTGAAAAAGTAGGATTGTCTCCATTACGTCTCAGCTTTACTCGCAGCCTTAGAGTGGTGAGACGTGCTATCCTTTGTTCCAGATTGCAGTAGAAATCTTCCCAGATATCAATGTATTTTTTAGTTGGTTAATTTCGGAAATAAAAGATTTAAAAATTCCACCACCACAGCACAGAAGTAATCCCAGAGTCGTCAAGAAAACTCGCTCAAAGTTTCCGAGTAAAAAACGATGTCATAGAAATAATGGTACTCCTCGACAACTACTATCCTTTCAAATTTTCAGAAAGGCAAGTTGAACACATCAACTTGTCCGATACAACAAATAAATTACTCATCCTCAATTTCTAGTTCAACAGGTTAAAAATATTCTCAGCAATTGACAATTAAATTTTTCGAGAGCGGCTTCAGGTACAAGCAACCTTTTTAGCTGTTTTGTTCTCGTACAACACACGCGAACAAATTATGATTTATTCCATCATCTATTTTCCCTTAACCGAGCAGTATTGGCACACAGGCGACAGAACAAAGGCATCTTGCCAAGGCTTGCAGGGAAGGTGTAGAGAATTTCTGATGTTCGGTGCGGGGAGGCTGGGGAGGTAGGCGATATTTTTTGGAAGTCCCTAACTCCAACCATCGATCTCGCCATCTCCGAGCCATCACCCTGCTGATGTTCAATTCCCGTCCAATCTCACGGTTATTTTTTCCTTCCTCTGCCAGCAAGATAATTTTTGCTCGAAGTGCAATTTGTTGCGGTGTGCTATGGCGATTAAGCAACTTTTCTAGTTCTAAGCGCTCGCACTCACTTAGGCTTAAGGATTTTGGAGCTAATTGTGCCACCTCTTCATTCCTTCTTTCTGCTTTTAGTGCTATTTAATGCTTGTGCTTAGTATCTCATACTATGGATATTTTACTTACGCCGTGCTGTACTAGGTAATGAGTTAATTCTTCATTGGAATAGTTGTTTAGAAAAATATGAATCATTTGTATTTTGTTAGTTTTAAAGTTTACATATAATGATTTTTATTATCACAGTAGTATTACTGAATATTTTTTTAAGATCTTCCAACAAATTTCAATTATTTCTCAAGTAATTTCCCTTAGTAATAATGGGTAAAAAATTATCGTTTGTACTTGACTGTTTTTTCGATTTATGCCTGATTAGTCGATTCTGACTAAAAACTTTATTAGCATTCCAAAACCTTATAGTCGATTTCTAGTCCTTCTTTTTCTGTAACAAGACGAACCAAAGATTCAGACTGGTGGGTATTAAGACAGTCCATAATCAAATGCCATTTTGTTGCATTAGGGTCGCTTCGTAATGAATGGGGTTAAAGCGAGGGGAAAAAGAGGAAAACACAGTACGCAACGTATGAAATTTAACTCTTATCCTCAACTTTAACTTTTCGTTACATAGTTATAAATTTCCCCGCCGACTTACTTACGTCGTCTTGTTTCCTAAAGATTTACTTTATAAATAATCTCTTAAGCTTTGGGGCAGTTACGTTATCTTCTATAACTTATACAGTCATGATTCCTTTAATGTTGAAACGTCTTGCAAAATCTATTTTGACCACTTCATAATACTTTACAAACAGCGTCTTAGTGTTATGTGGGTTAAGTAACTTAAATTTATCTACAGTGGTAGATGTTGGGAGTTAGGTTTTTAACATTCAATGTCTTATCAGCTTAATTGAAAAATTACTTTTAGTTATGGTCAATGAGAAAAAAACAGCAAGACGAATTACATCTACTTAGATTAAATGTAAAGGATGAAACTTCAAAACTTACGAAAGTCATACTTGGCATAGCAACAGATTTAGGTTCAGCCAGAGGAATAAATCCAAAAGCTGCTGCTGCTATTAGAGACAATATTTATCCATCCGAGCAGAAATTAGTATCCCAATTACTTGAGCTTGAGCGAATTTTAGTTTCAAATAACGTAAGTATTTTAAAGCCAAAAAATATAAAAAATGTCAATCAGATTTTTGTCAGAGATTTAGGATTTGTTGTAGACAATTTTTTTATTGTATGTAATCTCTTTGAAGAAGTACGTATGCCAGAGATGAATGGTATTTCTCATATTTTGAGCATGATCGATCCCGATAAATTAGTTTACTCACCTAAAGAGGTTGCGATTGAGGGTGGTGATGTAGTGCAGTACGGCGATATTGTCTTTGTTGGTTTGAGCAGACGAACTAACAGAGAGGCTGTTTATTTTCTGCAAGATTTGTTGCCAGATAAGATCATTGTACCTCTTGAATTAAAAAGTAATACCAACAAATCGCCTACTAACATTCTGCATCTAGATTGTGCTTTTCAACCTATTGGAGAACAAAGTGCAGTTCTTTATCAAAATGGATTTAAATCAATTCCAACAGATATTCTCGATATTTTTGCTGAACGAATCATCTATATAACAGCAGAGGAGATGTATCAAATGGTTCCCAACATACTATCAATTGATAAAAATAGATTGATTTCTTGTAGTAGCTTTACACGAGTAAATAATTTTTTTTTAGAGCAAGGAATTGATGTATTGATTGTTCCTTTTGAAGCCGTAGGAATTCTGGGCGGCTTACTTCGTTGTTCAACTTTGCCATTAGAAAGGTTTTAACTGTAATAGCGATATAAGCTTTGATGTTGACATTACCCTCAAGGGTACTTTTTAAGTCAGATACTACGATCTGCATGTAAACAAGTGGGAATAATTGGCGTATCGACACATAGCTTTAGGCGTACCGCGCTAACCCAGATGAGTAATGCAGGTATCCCGTTGAGGGTGATTCAAGATATATCCGGGCATAGGAACTTAGAGCAGTTGCAAAAATACCTAGAAGTCAGCGATGAGCAAGTTTTGGTCGCGGTTGCAAGTTAAGAGGTCGCGCACATAGCTACCAGTCAAAGCAATCGCAGGTGGACTGATAGCGCTGCTAGGTGTGGGAATGATGATTGGGCAAAGTTTTCAGCCAGAACCTACTAAAGCAACAAATCAGATAAAAATCGAAAAATCGGTTAAATCAAGATAGTGCCCAGTTATAACATTTTACTAGTCTTATCAACCTGCAAAGGATTTTTAAAATGTTGCAGTATCAATTTGATTACATCACTTTTCGCACATCAATGAAAGCAGTAAACATCTTAATATTACTACCCTTTAAAATTTACACAGACGATGGTTATGTCGAAAACTGGTTAATAACAGCACAAAGTCGTTATTTTTCTAATCAAGCGACTGATGATATTATCAACTACTTAAAGACTTTAGAAATCAATTGCACTTGGGTATATCCCTCAATAATTTCCTACGAAGAAACATTGATTAAATTTTCTGCAAGAGGAATAGTATCTAATACCAAAATAAGAGTGAGTATTGAGAACCCTATCTAATCAAAAACCTGGGGTAGGTTCTGAAACTTTCCCCAGGCTCGACTTAACAGTTAAGATTCTTTAATTATGACTTACCACTTAGCACCCGGTAAATAATTTACCCGTCGTCACTGGCGGGTTTTCTTGTCTTTGAGTATAAAGCAATCTACATAGTGTGGAAACACCCGTTATAGCACCATCAACCACTACAAGCCCGTGTCAAAGCGGGTTTTGGAGTCTCAATATGTCGGGAAATATGCTTAAGACGACATCTATATCAAATCCAAGCAACAGCCGAAAGCATAGAAAAAAGTCTATACAATATCCAGTTATTTGCATCGAGTTATACAACTAGATTATTGACAAACAACTAACTAGTTAGAGAATATGAAGAAGTCACCCAATAACGAACGAGATGAGCAACGCACTTAAAGACCGAGTATTGCAACTATATCAAAACACCAAAGACTTACAATCTTTTGAAGAATTAGCACCCCACTGCGAATCATTTAATAACTGGATAGCTGACAGCAAACTAAGTATCAATACTTTAGGAACTAAATTAAGCTCGGCTGGGTTCTACAAGCTATTTAACGCGCTGCCATTGGAACAAGGTAAAAACGCTGAATCAATCCCTAAACACGATGAACACGGCAACATCAAAAGCTATCAACTAAAGCATTACGTCCTAACTCAATGTGGATTAAAGGCTCAAGATTGGGCAACACGTAACGAAACCGACCGAGTAACAACCCGACTAGAAGGTGGTCAGGAGGTAGACCCGGAACCATATACAGAAGTGACTGGAAAACTGCTAGAGAGCGACGACCCGCACGAATTATCCGTTGGACTAATTGCTGCCACAGGTCGCCGTCCCCACGAAATTTTAGCTCGTGCCGTGTTTACTGCGGTCGCTGATGAGCCTTACAAAGTAAACTTCAAAGGTCAAGGTAAAAAACGCGGTCGCACTGTCGAATTCACAATCTCTACACTGTTCCCCGCTAGCCACATAATCAAACAGCTAAACCGACTACGCAAAGAAGGTAGCACCAAAGCCTTACTAAAAGAAATAGCAAGTGAATTTTCTACGGATGTAGCTGCTCAAAACGCAGCAATAGAAAGCCGTCGGGGTAACTCATTGCGTCGGGTCGTACAAGAATACTTTGGTGGTCGCGACACTCAAACACCTATACTCAGTTTTCGTGCAGACTCTGACCAAAACGACTGCAAAGCTTTACGGGCAGCTTGTGCAGCGTTATTGACTGAGAGAGATTGCGAAGGCAGTGTAGGCTCTAAAATGCTCTTTTACGGACGGTTTTTAGGACATGTGGACACCTCAGAAACTCCCACCGATAAGGACTTACACAACGTCGTTACCAGTTTGGGGTACGCAGATTACTACGTTACAAAACCCGTCCCTTACCCATCAGCACCCGACATTGAGAAAACTATAAGAGTCGGAATTACTCACGAAATCCGTGACACTATTAACGACCTCAAGCAAGAGTTAGAAGCTAGCACTCAAGCCGAGGTTATAGAAAAGCTTATTGAATCACATCTCAATCGGTCTGAAGGTGTCCGCGCTCTACATGCTGAAATTGCTCAATTAAAAGCCAACAACCAACAACTACAGGAGAAACTTACCATGTCAGAATCTAACCCTACAGCGGATATCCAAGAAATTATCGCTCCACTAATAGCACGTATCGAAGCACTGGAGGCAGCCCAAGCAATCAAGCCCACTGCTACCAAATCTCAACCTATCCAACCTAAAGAGGATATTGACTGGGAAGGCGTGAGTAATACTGATTTGTGGACTAATCCAGATGGCACTAGCAACCGAGCCAAAGGAAGCGCTGAGGAAAAAATATCCCGTTCGTTTCGAGCTATAACCAATTACAACGACACAATAGCAACTGGAGACGGCGATAGGCTAGCCGTTACCAACCTTGCGTTAAGAGCGCTATCAGGTGTCAATGGGTTGGTAGTTGGCGAATGGATTAAATCACATGCCGATGAAATTATCTCGCACCACTCCAAGTATGAAATGGAAAACAAAAAAGACCCTACCAAAGTAGAAACCTACTACAACAAAAAGCACGGAACTGATAAAATCTATCAAATTCTTGAACTGATAAACACAGAATTACTTGATGGGGTAGCGCTAAAGAAAGTTAGGTAAATACGACAGTGTAAGTTAACCTATACTCTGGCAGTTTAAAATCGATTTAACTAGACCTTTTGAGACAGTTTTAGACGTGGAAGAGTTAACACCTACTCAAAATCAAGCGCTTTGTTTGCTTGCTGCTGGCTACGATAAACATGAAGTAGCCAATATTTCGGGAATCACAATTCGCACCTTAGACCGATGGAGAAAAAATCCAAAATTTGACAAGTTACTTAAGCAAGCTATTAGAAAAACCTACGATGCTTGTATTGCTGAATTAGTCTCTGGCAGCCGCGATGCTGCCAGAACATTAAAGTCGATTATTTCAGACTCAGATGTACCGAGTCGAGTCAAAGTCACTGCTATTCAAGTATTGCTTACTAATGCATCAAAAGTTAAAGACGATTTACTAGAAGAAAGATTAGAAGCGGTTGAGGCGCTATTAGATGCTGACAAAAACGAAGATACAACACATTGAAAAACGTGTCAAAGAACGAGCTAGCAAGCAAGGTAAGCTTGATTTATCTATACCTGATAAATGGGAAGATTTCGCCCAAATGGTATCAGTACGAAGTGCTGGTAATATCGTTAAATTCAACCCTTATAATTATCAGATAAACCTCGTCAATTTGATGCTAGAGCGCTCTGTAGTGGTCGCCAAGTCTAGACAATTAGGAATTAGTGAAACTATCACCTGTTTCATGCTCTGGCGTGCCTGCCTCAACCCCGGTTACTTAGGAGTAGTATTTTCTAAAACCCAAGTAGATACCGGACTTTTAGCTCGTCGTATGAAACGCATGATTAACAGTTTGGGATTGAAAACAACGACCGAAAATCTAGGCGATATTGAGATAGAAGGCAGAGGAAGAATACTATTTAAAAACAGTAACCCTGATTCAGCGAGGGGTATTGAATCAGTAGTAGATTGCTTCTTTGATGAATTTGCTTTTGTGGAAGATGCCAAATTTATCTATGATGCCGTAGCACCTGCACAGCAAATGTTAGGCGATAAAGCACGGGTATTTATTGTCAGTACTCCTAATCGAAAAACTAATTTTTACTGGGATTTGTTGAGTAGTAATAATGATGAGAAAGATATTGAGTTAATTTGTAAAAAAATCTCAGAGGGAATAGAACAACCTTTTCAATATTGGATAGATAGCGGTGGATGGGGAAAAGTAGTTATTCACTGGAAAGAACACCCGCTATATGGTGACAATCCAAACTTTTTGGAAGATGTACACGAAAAACAAAAGCTTGATTGGGAAACGATTAAGCAAGAGTATGATTTAAACTTTGAGGAAAGTGTTGAGAATGTTTTCAACGCGGCGTTAGTTCGATTAAATGCAGTTGGTGAATATGAATCAACTTATGATGAAAAAGCTGATTATTATTGTGGTTTAGATTGTTCCACATTTGGGGCTGATTACACTGTATTTACTGTTTTCAAGTTGAAACCTGGTAAATATTCCTTAGTGTATTTATACCGCAAACGACAACAAACCAGTGATTATCATCAATATCAAATAAGTGAAATTATCGAGCGCTACAAGCCTACTAAAGTGGCTATTGAGGTTACTGGAGGGGTAGGACAGGTGTATTTAGAGCAATTAAGTAGACAACATCCTGATATTGCTTTTGAGAGCGTCCGAACCACTGGAGACAGTAAGCCTGCGATGGTTTCTAATTTATTGTTGGCACTTGAGAAAGAAGCTATCAATTATCCTGCTAATTCAGCGTTAATTGAGGAACTGCTATCTTTTAGAAAAGACGGTAAGAAGTTAGAAGCGCCACAAGGTAAGCACGATGATTGTGTAATGAGTACAGCTTTTGCGCTGTTTGTAAGTCCTTTTAATCAAGAAAGAGTCGGTTTTACTTTTGGTAGTTTCCGAGTAATTTAATGGAAGTATACGCGGGAAATTATTATACAAAAAGCGGTGAATTAGACGAAGCTAATAGCGGCACTTACGTGATGGGACTGTTCGCAAGCATCGATGGTATAGCCATTGTGGTAATAAAAGTTTTTTCTGATATGCGTAGATGGGATTTTGTAGCAGAATATGTAAATAGCAACATCAATGCTGATATTAGTGAATGTGAAATTATAAAATTCACTGAACTATATGATATTCAACATTTTTTAGGTAATGACATCGCATCATCACTGGTTAATAAAAATTCCATTAAAAATAAACAAGGAATTGTAACAAGTGGATGGGAAACTATCAATTTAGGTGCAGAACATATGCTTTTTCTAGTACAAGCAAATATCAAACATCTTGGTGTGACAGAAGTGTTAATACCTGGTTTAGAATACGATTTGAGAAATTTTGATTTAAGAGATGTGCGATTAAACGAGCGACATTACCCCAGGATTAGCGCGATAGCTAGTGTGATAGCAGGCGCAAAACCTACCTACAATCGCATGTTGTTCAGTTAGCACCTCTCTATAGCCCACACCGCCCACGCCCACGCCCACTACAGCGACCGCTAAACGAACCCTTGCACCCCACCCTGGATGTGAGGGTTTTTAATGGTGTATCTACGTACACTGTATAAATTATGAAAATCGTTGTTAATAATTATTCTCAAATATTTAGTTGTTTATTCTCAATAAGGGTCTCTTATTGCCCCTGGCAAATGGCACTTTTTTTTAAAAAAGGTCGATTTGCCAGGGAAAGGAATCCTCCAACCATGCGGTTTGTAGCTTCACGAAAAGCTAATAGGGGGGAGGAAACGACGATTTTTTTCAGACCAAAAAAACAACGCGATTTTGTACGTAGACGACCACCTCCAAACAACCTCATAAATCAGGCAGTTGCCTGCTTAGTCGGTGACACCGCCCTACGGGGTCAAAACGTACAAACACCCAACCACGCGCCTAAGACGCGCCATAGCCGATTCTAGCCGTCGCTAACGCGATGTAACACTCATACCCCACATCCACAATGCAAAGCCAAACCATCGCCACACCCTAACATTGCATTAGCACCGCCTAGCAGCCTCAACAAGCCAGGCCAATGGCTACTCAGGTGTATTCCGCTTATGCAAAATGCCAAGGCGATTCTGAGAGGGGTGGGTGTTATGAGAAAGTTAGAGCGACTTGGCGGCGGTCGCACCTCCGGAACTTGCGCTTCCGACCCTATTTTGAAAAACCCCTTGACAAAGTTGAGCGCTTATGATTTTTTGAAAGCTTAAGTTTGGCGACGGTCGCCTCGGTTGTTGGTGACACCCCTGCGGGGATGCACCCATCCCGTTACACTCGCATCATATAACTAGATGCGAGATGGTCGAGGCAATTTTAAAACTGGAATTCTGAGACGAAAACTCGGCGACGACAAACCAAACTGGTTATACACATCATAACTAGTTACGCATATATGAACTAGTTAATCAATCGTCGGTCGCCTCGTTTGTCGGTGACACCCACTGCGGGGATGCACCCATCCCGTTACACTCGCATCATATAACTAGATGCGAGATGGTCGAGGCAATTTTAAAACTGGAATTCTGAGACGAAAACTCGGCGACGACAAACTGGTTATGCACACATGAACTGGTTATGCACACATGAACTGGTTATGCACACATGAACTGGTTATGCACACATGAACTGGTTATGCACACATGAACTGGTTATGTCCGGTAATTTAAATTACCGGACATAACCA
>JAHHID010000101.1 GCA_019359015.1 Spirirestis rafaelensis WJT71-NPBG6 | reverse complement strand
TGCTATGGTGGTAATGCAACGTGGTCTAAGAGCCGTAGGGCATACGGTCAAGATGCTTGGCGAGGGGTTAAGCAATAGCTCCCCACTAACCCAAGAATCCCCCGTTTTATAAACGGGGGAGTGTCAAGGCTACGCATTTTCGCTGCGGTTGTGCTGGGAAGAATAAAGGAAATGTTCATTACTCTAACCACCAGCCAATGACTCAACATCAAAACTGCAAGCCAAACCTTCCAAACAACTCCAATCCCCCCTCCTCGCTTGCCGCGAGGGGGGGTGGGGTTCCGATGCCTTGGCAAAGCCAGCCAGAACTCTGGGAGAAACTCAAGCCACTAGCGCGACAGATGCGGTGCGAACCCACCCCAAGCGAAAAGCGGCTTTGGCAAAAGTTAAGACAAAAGCAACTTTTGGGGTTTAAGTTTCGCCGTCAGCAAGCAATTGACCGCTTTATTGTGGATTTTTATTGTGCGGAAGCGCGGTTAGTTGTGGAGGTGGATGGGGGAATTCACGATTACACGCAAGAGGAAGATGCAATCCGTCAGGAATTTTTGGAATCTTTGGGGTTGCGAGTGGTGCGGTTTAGGAATGAGGATGTTTTGGAGGAAATTGAGGGGGTGTTGGAGGGGATTGCAGTTTGGTTGCATAGATAGAACCCCACCCCCAACCCCCTCCCCGCAAGCGGGGAGGGGGCTAAGGATGTGATGGTGTGTGGGGGTTTTGGGGGTGCGATCGCGTCTGCTGAAGTTAATACAAATTTAATTATGTTAGTCATTTGAGCATTATGGGAAGACTATATATAGATTTCAACGAGAGAAAAATATATGAGTTCACCAATGGATCAATTTGGACTAAATTTTTCGCAAACAAGAATTTTGTATAGCTTTCAATATTTTTTGCTAAAAGAAGATATTGATAAAGAGACAGACTTTGTAAAAAAGCATCTCAAGCGTAGATGGTTGAATAAGTGGCGAGAATCAGTTGAAAATTTTTTAGAAACTATAGCTACTAATGATTTAGAAAAAAATAATTGTTTATTGTATATTGATTATTCTTTATTGGAGGAAGCAGTTAAAAGAATGAAATGTTCAATAAATAAAAGACGACCTTTATATTCAATTCTCTTGGAACTGTCATTGTTTACTCTCTACGCTCCTTTTGGCACTGAGGATGATGAACAGTTCAAAAGCTTGAAAAATAGTGACAATTTTTGCCCAACAATCCTAGAAAAACTTGAATTTTTTGCTAATGAGTTGGGAATAGAAAGAGGCTGTGTTCAAAATTTTAAATCCAATTATCAAAAATGGAGTAATGAAATTACAGGTTATAACCCTCTAAATATGTTATTGGGAGGTTTGATTGGGGGAGCAGTTGTAGCAGTGGTAGCTGCTGCTATTGCAATACCTGTTCTCGTACCTTTGTTAGCTCCAATACTTGCGCCTGGACTTTCGGGAGCAGCAGCGATTTCAGCTGTGTTAGCTGCCCTTGGTGGAGGTGCGATCGCAGCTGGTGGTTTTGGCATGGCAGGTGGAATGGCTGTAATTGTTGGTGGAGGTGCAATTCTTGGGACTGGTGCTGGTACTGGTATTAGCTCATTGTTTGCCCAATCACCAGGTTTAGCAGTCCGCGAAGCCGCAAAATTTTTGGTAACTTTTAATGAGATAATTTTAGTTCAAAGAGATGTTATTAAGCAGGAAATTGCTCTAACTGGTAGAAACATAATTAAAGAACAAAGAAATAAGATTAATGAACTAGAAGAACAAATTTTAGATATGCAAATGGCAAACGATAATAATCAGGAAAGAATAAATAATTTACAACAAGTCGTTAAATATTTTAGAAAAGCATTAGAAATAAGTCAATATTTGCTAAAAGAGTTTTTGCACAAAAATGGTTTAGCTTGAAATAGAAACAAAATTCATAGCCTCCTCCTAGCTTACCTCCAGTTCCCCCTCCTCGCTTGCGGGGAGGGGGTAGGGGGTGCGGTTCTACCTCATATCGTATCCAAACAAATTCGGATCAACTTCTCCTAATTGCAAATCTGCTAAACCATATTCTGCCCATCGTCTTTCTACCATCGCTGCTATATCTGCATCGGATTCTAAAGGGGCACCCCATTCATGTTCGGTTTCTGGGGGAATCTTCGTAGTTGCATCAATTCCCATTCTTCCACCTAAACCGATTTTTTCGCTGGCAAAATCTAAAGTGTCAAAAGGTGTATTCGGTAAAATAAATACGTCTCGCGTAGGATCTACTTTAGAACTAATTGCCCACACGACTTGACGCGGATCGCGAATATTTATATCTTTATCTACAACAATCACAAATTTGGTGTATGTGAATTGTGGCAAAGCGCTCCAAAAGGCTAAAGCTGCCCGTCGCGCTTGTCCGGGATATGCTTTATCAATAGATATAATTGCCGCTTTGTAGGATAGCGCTTCCATTGGTAAGAAGAAGTCAACAATTTCTGAGACTTGTTGCCGCAGAATTGGAGTATAAATGCGATTGAGTGCGATCGCCATCATCGCTTCTTCTTTGGGTGGACGACCGCTAAATGTTGTTAAGTAAATCGGATCTTTGCGGTGTGTCATGCATTGAAAGCGAATCAAGGGGGAATCTTCGACCCCACCGTAATATCCCATATGATCGCCAAAAGGACCATCCGGTAAGACTTCCCCTGGTGTAATTGTTCCTTCTAGCACAAATTCTGAATCTGCGGGAACTTGCAAATCTACGGTTTTACACTTCGCTAAACTTACTCCAGAACCCCCGTAAAGTCCAGCAAACAGCCATTCTGATAAGTCTACCGGAATCGGCGTGGCAGCTGCCATGATAATTAAAGGATCTACCCCCAGAGCGATCGCTACTTCTAATTTCTTTCCACGTTCGGCAGCTTTTCGCAAATGTCTTGCCCCACCCCGCACCGATAGCCAGTGAACCGTCATCGTGTTATTAGATTGCAGTTGCAAGCGATACACACCAACATTAGGCGTACCTGTCTCACAATCTTTAGTAATTACCAGCCCCAGCGTGATAATCTTGCCAGCATCACCGGGATATGGACGTATCAACGGTAACTTATTTAAGTCTAAATCATCGCCTTGGATGACAACTTGTTGACAAGCGGGGAAAAAGTCTCGTCCTGGTTTTGCTTTAAGGACATCAAACAGCACTTTACCAAAGTCTATTGCTTGGGAAATCTTTTTTGGCGGCTTTGGTTGTTGCAGCATCGCTAACTTTTTCCCCAAATCCTCCAATTCTAAGGGATGCTGCATATTCATCGCCCAGCATATCCTTTCTACTGTTCCCATCAAATTCACCGCTACTGCAAACGGTGAACCCTTCACATTCTCAAATAACAGTCCGGGACCACCCTTTTGCAGCATTCGGTTAGAAATTTCCGCAATTTCTAAATCTGAATCAACTAATGCAGAAATCCGCTTTAATTGTCCCTTTTCTTCTAAAATTTTAATGAATCCCCGTAAATCTCTTGCCATTGTTTATAGTAAATAAATGTAAAGCACTTTCTTATATTATTAGTTATTTGTTAGTGGTTGGTGGTTAGTGGCAATTTGAAGAGGGGCAAAGGGCAAAGGGCAAAGGGAAAAGGGAAAAGGAAAATAATTATTACCAATGCCCCAATGCCCAATGCCCATTGCCCTATAATTTATTATTTTTTAACGATCGCAAACAAAAGATTCAGGTATCCTAGCCGGAATCTGCATTAATTTTTACAACCATTGTGCCTATCTAAATTAAATATGAGCAGAATATATGACATTTTACAGGCAGGCGGTCTTGTTATGTTTCCCCTGTTGGTTTTATCTGTTGCTACGTTTGGCTGTGCTGTAGAACGCTGTTGGTTCTGGTTTCAGCTAATTATGCAAGAAAAACAGATAGTGCAGGAAGTGCTGAGTGCAGCCAGGGTAGACTTAGAAAAGGCAGAAGCGATCGCTTCTCGTTCTCAAGGTTTAGCGATTGGTCGCTTTTTGTTAGCACCGCTAAGACTGCGTTCATCCTCTCCAGAAATCTTTCACCTGGCAATCAAAGCATCATGCGATAAAGAATGTGTCGAGATGTATAAAGGTGATAAACTGCTGGAAAGCGTTATGGCGATCGCTCCATTGCTGGGTATATTAGGCACATCAGCCGGTCTATTCACCACCTTTCAACAGCTAAGAAGTGGTCAGGTGAACAGTCTTAATGTGTCTGCGGTTGCAAGTGGTATCGCTCAAGCGCTGATTGCATCTGCAACTGGGATGAGTGTGGCGATTCTGGCTTTGGTGTTTTTGCGAATTTTTATAATTGTGCGATCGCGCCAAATTAACTATTTTTCTCAAGTTGGCTGCGAACTCGAACTGATTTATCTGCAATTTTGGCATGAATCTTCAACAGCCCAGGTAAGCATCGAAGGAGTCAGTGAAAAGCCGAATCCTGTGGAAAAGGATGCTTCACAAATATAAATAACTTTTGTGGAGCATCCCTCCCGTGACATTTTAAATTTCTTGATGTGAGTCTACATAATTCGTAGTTGGTAATTACCAACTACAAATTACCGACTAAACAATATTTACACTACTTAATTGCGTCCACTTCAAAGTTGCTAACAAATACTATCAGCAGTAATTAGAGTGTCATTACCGCTGAGACTCACTGTTAACGAAGCATTAGAAGATAAACCAGCACTACGGCTGATTTGGTCGTTGGACATAAAACCATAAATGGTTGCAGAATAAACTAGAAAATAAAAATTCAGTTATTCAGATGGCTTTTGAGCGGGTACGCCTAAATTAAAAACAAAAATATATTTCGCTTTTTTAGGACTTACGCAAGCGTCACAAAATAATGTCAACTGGCACATATACTTAAATTTGACGTTAATATTTGTAAGCATTGATTTATAAACGTTAGAGCTAAATTAATTTAATGTGACAGTTTGAAAATAAATGTGCCAGTTACGTAAGTCCTGTTTTTATCTGACAAAATATCATACAAAATTTGTATTATGGACAACATTTAATCCAGATTTTGATACAAAAAAACAAAATTAATCATGAGTTAATTATTTTTTAAACCAAGCTTAAAGTATTGATCAGTCTAAAGAATGTAGCTTTATTTTGGGTTCTAAGTTAAATAAAACCATTTCCGGAATACTAAGTGATATGAATTTTTCTATCAATGGCTTGAATCGTGCTGTTACTACTTCATTGGTAACAGTAGCTGTTGCATTTAGTCCAATTTTTACAGCGATCGCCTCAGCCTTAACTTTAAATGGTGCGGGAGCAACTTTTCCGGCACCGCTTTATGAAAGATATGCGCGTGAAGTTACAAAAAGCATTCCAGACTTAAAAATGAACTATCAAGCAATTGGTAGCGGTGGTGGTATTAACCAAATAATTGCCGGCACAGTTGACTTTGGCGGAAGCGATGCAGCAATGACCGATGCCCAAATAGGTAAAGTTAAGCAAGGTGTGATTTTAGTACCTACCGCAGGTGGTGCAGTTTCCGTTGTTTACAACGCTCCTGGTGTCAATAACCTGAAATTGTCTCGCAGTACACTTCCAGCAATTTTTTCTGGTCAAATTACCAACTGGGACGATCCGAAAATCAAAGCTGATAACCCAGGAGTTAATCTCCCAAATCAACCAATTAAAACTGTTGTTCGTGCTGATAGTAGCGGTACAACTTTTATTTTCACAAACCACTTGAGTGCTATCAGTCCTTATTTTAAAGGTAGAATTGGTGCTAACACAGCACCAAAATGGTTGACAAGTAGTCTCAAAGGAAAAGGAAACCCAGGTGTAGCGTCTTTAGTTGCTCGCACTCCCGGTTCTATTGGTTATGTTGAATATCAATTCGCTAAATCAGGCAACCTGAAATCAGCAGAAGTGCAAAACAAAGCGGGACAATATGTTGCTCCTTCTTTACAAGCTGCAAATGCAGCTTTGTCAACTGTGCAATTTCCTAGCAATTACCGCGTTTTTGTCTCAGATCCAGGACAAGGTTATCCCATCGTGGGAATGACTTGGCTTATGGTTTACAAGAGCTATAAAGACCCAGCTAAAGCGAAAGCTGTCAAGAGCTTGGTTCAGTGGATTCTCACAAAAGGTCAAGATATCAATGATGACCTAAACTACACCCGGATTCCTAGTGGTGTAGCAAGTCAAGTTATTAATACTGTTAACAGCAGTGTTAAATAGTTTGTAGTTTGCAGATATATGCTCGGTAGAGAATAAACCCTCTACCGAAAAAGTAAAAAGAGAAAAGATAAACTCAAAAAATAAAATTTATATAGTGTAATAAAGCTAGATTAATTATCTATGGCAAATATATCTGAAAAATTTCCTAACCCAGTAAATATTGACCTTGATATTACAAATAAAAAAGGGGAAAATTTATCTATAGATGATGGGTTTATATGGCTAGTTCGTAGCTTTGCTTTTTTGACAGTTGCCCTGCTGTTTTGGATAAGTTGGGTAATTTTTGACAAAGCTCGTCCAGCGATCGCCAAATTTGGATTAGGATTTTTCTGGGGCAAAGATTGGGATGTACCCAATGAAATTTTTGGTGCTTTGCCTTATATTTATGGGACAATAATCAGTAGCGCCCTTTCTTTGCTTATCGCTGTACCAATAGGATTGGCAGTAGCTTTAGTTACAAGTGAAGATTTTCTGCCAGATTGGGTGCGATCGCCTATAGCATTTGTTGTTGAACTCATTGCTGCCATTCCCAGCGTCATCATTGGATTGTGGGGAATTTATGTCTTAATTCCATTCCTCACACCCTTACAGGACTGGTTATACAATAAATTTCAAGTCATACCCTTATTTAATACTCAATCCTCAGGTCCGAGCATGTTGATAGCTGGTATCATCTTGGCTATCATGATTTTACCCACGATGGCAGCAATTAGTCGAGATGTATTGTTAGTAATTCCCCGTGAATTGCGAACCGGCTCTATGGCTTTGGGTTCAACCCGCTGGGAAACAATTTTTAGAGTATTGCTACCCTCAGGTGCTTCAGGAATCGTCGGTGCAGCGATGCTGGCACTGGGGCGAGCTTTGGGTGAGACAATGGCTGTAACTATGGTAATCGGTAACTCTTCAGTTATCAGTTCTTCCTTACTCGACCCTGGTTATTCAATTCCCGCCGTATTAGCTAATGAATTCCCGGAAGCTGCAAGTGCATTGCACATTGGCTCTTTAACTTATTTAGCTTTGATTTTATTCGCTTTAACTTTAGCTGTGAATATTGGCGCTGTGATGTTGGTGCAGTTGCTTGGTGTAAAGGGGAAATAAAGATTGGGGCATTGGGCATTGGGCAATGGGCATGGAAAGAATTCTCGGATCGTTCGCGCATTACTTTCAAAGAACTTGTTTTAATTCCCATTGCCCATTGCCCAAAATCGAAAATACAAAATTTAAAATAGTATGACTAGCTATCAAGAATCAGATATAAATGAATCTTTAGCAAAAGAATTATGTAGCCCTTTACAAGGTAAGCGGCTGTTCTTTGACTATGGAATGACAGTTGTTGCATTTGCTTTAGCAATTTTGGCGTTGATTCCTTTGCTGTCAGTTGTATGGGAAATTATAACAAGAGGACTTTCCGGGCTGAAACCGGAAATGTTCTTTAAAGAAGTCATTGATAATGGCTTTGCTAATGCGATTGTCGGAACTTTGGTAATGGTTGGAATCGCTTCGTTAATTAGTATTCCTTGCGGAGTGATGACCGGGATATTTTTATCAGAGTTTGGTCAAGGTTCTAAAGTTGCAAGTGGTATTCGTTTTATAACCACTATTTTGACTGGCGTGCCTTCGATTGTTGTGGGAGTATTTGCTTATGGTGTGATCGTTTTGACACAGAAACAATTTAGTGCGATCGCTGGCGGTTTTGCTTTAGCCGTTATTATGCTCCCGATTGTCGTACTCACAACCGAAGAAGCCTTAAAACTTATTCCCGTTCCCCAACGTCTCGCCTCCGCAGCCTTGGGAGGCAATCGCCTGCAAACTACTTTTCGCGTCGTCGTTGCCGCTGCATTACCAGGTATTACCACAGGTGTTTTATTAGGTGTATCCCGCGCTGCTGGCGAAACAGCACCGTTGATTTTTACTGCTTTATTTAGTCAATATTGGTCTGAGGGTTTATCTAGTCCGACAGCTTCTTTATCGGTATTAATTTTTAACTTATACAACGATCCCTCACCAGAAAAAACAGCATTAGTTTGGACTGCTTCTATCATTTTACTTGGTCTTGTATTGTGTATTAGTCTTGTATCTCGCATCTTTATTCGCCGAAAAAAGACAAGATGAAAAAAGAGCCGAAAAGTAGAGACGCGATTAATCGCGTCTGTACAAAATTATTTAGTTTGGTTTCACATAATTATCAAAAATGAGTAAACTAATCCCAGCCATTAGAATCAAAAGTCTGAGCTTTTTCTACGGCACTACAAAAGCCTTAGAAGGGGTGACAATGGATATTCACCAAAATAAAGTAACTGCAATTATTGGTCCTAGTGGTTGTGGTAAATCGACTTTTATTAAATCCATAAATCGCATTAGCGAATTAGAAGGTCAAGTGCGGGTAGAAGGTCAAGTAGAATTTTATGGTCAGAATATTTATGAGCGTCAGGTCAATTTAAATAGATTACGCCGGAAAATTGGAATGGTGTTTCAAAAGCCTAATCTTTTTCCGATGAGTATTTACGATAATGTTGCGTATGGATTGAGAATAGCGGGATTTAATTCCAAAGCTCAATTAGATGAAATTGTCGAAAATGCGATCAAAAATGCTGCTTTGTGGGATGAAGTAAAAAATAAGCTGCATAAATCAGCTTTGGGACTTTCTGGAGGACAACAACAGCGACTCTGCATCGCTCGTGCTTTAGCTGTCAAGCCAAAAGTTCTCCTCATGGATGAGCCTTGTTCGGCTTTAGATCCAATCGCTACTATGAAAATAGAGGAACTGATCGATAGTTTGCGTAGTGAGTTGACAATTGCAATTGTCACTCACAACATGCAGCAAGCTGCTCGTGTTTCTGATTTTACAGCTTTTTTTAACACCGATGAAAGTCGCATCGGTCAAATGGTGGAATTTGGTGTCACCGGTCAAATCTTTGGTAGCGCTCTTGATGAGCGTACCCGTGATTACGTTTCTGGACGTTTCGGTTAAACGTTTCAAGAGCGGTGATTGTTTCGGCGACTTCGCGGCAGTTGTCGGCAATCTCGCTTTGTTCGGGTGAGGTCAAACTGTGTTGCGGACATTCCCCAACAAAGCGATCGCCTCAAGCTTCAAAAAGCAAGTCTCATTTGCTTAGAGCAATGCTCACGGTATTGAGAATATTTAAACAAATATCAATTATTTTTCAATATAGCCACAGATATAGATTTGAATTTTTAACTTAAAAGATAGTTTTTATGCAATTCATCTACACATAGTAGGAAGTTTAAAATTTGGCAATAAGTATATTGACGAATCATTTTTTTTATCCTTAACTTAAAAGATTATTTGATTTGATATATATTTTATTTGGTTAAATTGAGATTAATAAAGTGAGAACAATATTCATAATCAAAATATTTGGTAAATATAAATATTACTTTATTTAAAAAAATCTGGCATGTAAAAAGCCTTATAATTACCAAAATTATATAAAAACATAAATTAATTTAAAAACTTTTCTCGTTGATACTGTTGAATATTGCTAATAGCACAAGGTTATTGAAACAGACTATTAAATAATTAGAGCCGGATAAATCCGAATGCGTGCTATTAGAGAACTGACTCAGGCTCCAGGCGGCATACAGGCAATAAATGAGAACTTGCAAATGTTGTTAATAGTCACATCTGTAAACCTGAGGATGGCTCTATAGCTAGGATAAAAGACTAAAATAATCACAATCAATTTATAAGTTACCATGTGTATTCAGCAACCATAATGCGGTTGTCGGCAACAAAGATGGTAAACGCATTTCTTTATTATAAATACAAAAAAATATTTCATTATAGTTAAAATTGGATGATTAAATTTAATTTAAAAAAATGATAATAGTAATCATGACGGTGATTTTCTAAACATACATATTTTATAAAAGAAAGAGCTTGGCAATAAATTCTGTATGATAATATCTAATAGAAATCATCTAGTATTACTAATTTTTGGGTGCAAATTATACTTGTGACGCAATGATGTTTTTTTGCGCTCAGGTGTTGCTATTTTGCTTACTTATCTAATCAATCGAATTCTGACGATTTCAAAGATTTATCTCACTAAATTAGGGAGCTTAATACATCATGGCTAAAAATGTCATCATCATGATTGGCGACGGTATGGGCTGGGAAATGGCTCGTGCTGCTGCCACAGCGAATGGAGTGCCATTTTACACATCTGGTAAAGGAGAAGGGCTGAGTTTCCAAACCCTTGAGAACTACACCCTTTCTACAACCTACGGCACAACGATCGCCGATAGCAGAGGTGTATATAGCACGGGTAGCTCCGCTTTAGACGGTTCAGAACCCGTAACAGGGGGCAGTCCGATCAGACCTGGTTTTACCTTCGATCCAGCTTTTAACCCAGGAAACACAGCAACTGGTGGTGCAACAGTCAGCAATGGTGCAACAGGTAACTTAGTTGGGTATGACCCGGAGCGTGGTGGTATCAACCCCTGGACTCCCGGCAATGATCCAGACTACATCAAGTGGAGCTATCCCGACTCGGCAAATACAGCTACCACCCTTTACACCGGGGTGAAGAGTTACAACAATGCGGTCGGCGTAGATATTTACGAGCAACCTTTAGAAACGATATTGGCAACAGCCAGTTTGAACGGTAAGTCTACAGGTTTGGTGACATCAGTTCCCATCGATCATGCTACTCCTGGTGCTGCCGCAGCCACCGTTAACCGTCGCGCCAAGTATGACAGTGAATTTCCAACTCTAGATAGCATTCTGCAACAAGAACTGCGCGTTTATCAGCCGACAGTGTTACTGGGGGGTGGGCACCCACTCTCTACCCCAGGAGATCCATTGCCAGAGGGAGTTGAGCCGAATACCAGCAATGAGTTTATCAGCCAATCTACTTACGAAGAACTCAGCAATAATCCCACTAGCAACATCTACAATTACAACTTCTTAGAGCGGGGAACTGACGCAGCGGCTAGATTGGCAGAGACTGCGGCAAGTTTAGATCCAAATAATGGCGATCGCTTATTGGGCTTGTATGGTGCGCGTGGTCAAAATGGTAACTTACCTGTTAGTTCTGCCAATGGAGACTACAGCACCACAGGGCTGGATATGTTCTCCCTATTCAGTTCTGCTCAAGCTGGAAATGCGAGGAATATTACTCCAGGAATTGCCAACCCCGATACACTCCGTCCCCTACTTCCTGGAGAAACAGACGAATCCTTCATAGCCAGAGAAGTTAACGAGAATCCTACACTCCAAAATTTAACCACAGCAGCCTTAGACGTTTTGGGTAAAGACCAAGACGGATTCTGGCTGATGGTTGAAGGTGGTGATATTGACTGGTCAGCGCATGACAACAACATTGACAACCTTATCGGCACCGTCAACGACTTCGATAAGTCTGTCAAATCAACGATTGACTGGATTAACAACAATGGTGGTTGGGAAGAAAACTTACTAATTGTCACCGCAGACCATGACCACTACCTCAACCTGAATCCTGATTTTCCGCAACTTCTAGCCCAAAAAGGTGCCGAAGCGCTGACAGCTGAAAACGATCCAACCCAAGCTGGACACTTCTGGGGTTCCGATCCTGATGTCAAGTACGGATGGGGAAATCATTCTAATCGTCCCGTCCCTGTTTACTATCAAGGTGCTGGTTCTGAAGCCCTCACTGAATCTGTGGGTCAAGGCTATACAAGTTACGGTTATGATATTGCTGGCATTCCAGGGCTTGTGGATCAAACTAATATCTACCAGACCATGTATGCTGCGGTTACGGGTTCTCCCAAACAAGAGGTATCTAACGAACCTCAAATTGTTTATGGCGACGCTAGTAATGAATTTATCTACACTGGTGCTGGTGATGACACCATTTACGCTGGTGAAGGTAAGAACACAATTTATGCCAATGATGGCAATAACACTGTCTATGCTGGTTCTGATGATGATGTCATTTATACCAGTTTTGGTAATGACCTGATTTTTGCTAACGAAGGTAGTAACAGTATCTTCTCAGGCGCTGGCGACGACATCATATATGTTGGCTCAGGTGATGACCTGATTTATGCAGGTGCTGGCGATGACTTGATATATGCGGCTGAGGGTAATAACATTATCCTTGGTGGCGGAGGTAACAATGTTGTCTACACTGGTTCAGGTGATGACGACATCACAACGGGTGCTGGCGATGACTTTATCTATGCGGCTGACGGTAACAACATTATCCTTGGTGGTGCAGGTAACAATGTTGTCTACACTGGTTCAGGTAATGACGACATCACAACGGGTGCTGGCGATGATTTGATTTACACTGGTGACGGTAATAATACCATCTCTGCGGGAACAGGCAACGATACAGTCTATGTCGGCAGTGGTATTGACAACTTCATTCTTAGTGCTGGCGTTGGTACAGTCACTATCTATAACTTCTCATCTGATGACTCGATCAGCCGAGGTGCTGGATTGACAGCTACCGATGCGCTGACAGTAAGTTTTAATGGTGATGACACTTTGGTTAGTCTAGGTGCAGACTTGCTAGCGACGCTGAAGTCGGCGCAAACAGTAAGTATCGTCTAGTTGAAGTTTTGACTGGGGAATGTTCTTCCCCAAGAAAAGCGATCGCTCGTTTTCAAGTATTGGGCGATCGCTCCCTTTATAAATGTCTTTCTTTAGATAAAATTCTCAGTATATAAACAGAGCGATCGCGTTCCTTAACTACATCTGTATCGAGAAATAATACTGTTTTTAATCAAAACATTTCCTTATCTTAACCTACGTATGAGAGCTTTGAGACAAGTGTACTGAAAGCTTATCTAAAGTTTTTGTACATTTTAATTCGATTCGGACATGGGTGTATTTTCTAACATCATCTTTTCCAAACCGATAGTTCAAACTTAATTTTTCAATGTCTGAATATCGAATTTTTGTAGAAGTCTGTATTGCTGAAAACCAGGGAAATCATGTCAACCATAACACTCAAAGGCTTTGCTACACTACCAGCCGATACATTTGCGGTAGGTCCCGCATCAGGTGCGGAAATTTCTGCTAATGGTCGCACAGGTCCATTTCCCGGACAACCGATTCAAGGCTTTAGCGGAGTTCAGTTTGCCGATCAAAATAGCTTCTGGTTTATGCCTGATAATGGGTATGGTGCTAAAACAAACAGTTCAGATTTTCTGCTTAGGATTTATCGCGTTGAGCCGAACTTCCGAGGTACAGAAGCAGGTGACGGTAGCGTTAATGTTTTAAACTTCATTCAGTTATCTGATCCTGATAATAAGGCTTCTTTTAAGATTGTCAATGAAGGCACAACAGACCGCTTACTCACTGGTGCAGATTTCGATATTGAATCGTTCAACTTAGCTAAAGATGGCACAATCTGGATTGGCGATGAGTTTGGTCCTTATCTGTTGCACTTTGATGCTACAGGTAAATTGTTAGATGCTCCTATTTCTACGCCTAACTTTGCTCAACTGAACACTTTGAATGGGAAAGCACCAATTGTAATTGGTCATCGGGGTGCTAGCGGTGAGCGTCCAGAGCATACTTTGGCTTCTTATGAATTAGCAATTAAGCAAGGAGCTGACTTTATTGAACCAGATTTGGTATCAACAAAAGACGGGGTATTAATTGCTCGTCATGAAGTCAATATTTCAGCTACCACCGATGTTGCAACTCGGGCAGAATTTGCTAACCGCTTCACAACCAAAGTTATTGATGGTATTGAGGAAACTGGTTGGTTTGCTGATGATTTCACTTTAGCGGAAATTAAGACTCTACGAGCAATAGAGCGTCTTCCTTTCCGCGAGCAGGTTTTTAACGATGTGTTTGAAATTCCTACTCTTCAGGAAATTATCGATCTGGTGAAGCAGGTTGAAAAGGATACAGGAAAGAAAATTGGTATCTATCCGGAAACTAAACACCCGACTTACCATGATTCTGTCGGACTTTCTCTGGAAGAACCATTAGTTGATATCCTGAATAAAAATGACTTCACCGATCCAAATCGAGTTTTCATTCAATCATTTGAAGTTAGCAACCTGAAAGAACTCAACCAAAAGATAGATGTGCCATTGGTACAGTTATTGGATGCAACTGATGTTGCTTTAGATGGTTCGCTGATCGAAACCAAGCCTTATGATTTTGTCGTGAGTGGCGATTCTCGCACTTATGGAGATTTACGGACTCCTGAAGGTTTAAAGGAAGTTGCAACTTACGCTGATGGAATTGGTCCCTGGAAGCGGATGATTGTTTCAGTCAAGGGAACTGATGCTGATGGCGATGGCACCGCGGATGATATTAATGGTGATGGTGCAGTTGATGATGCTGATAAAACTACTTTACCACCGACATCTTTAATTACAGATGCTCACGACGCAGGTTTACTAGTACATCCATACACCTTCCGCAACGAAGCTCGGTATTTAGCAGCAGATTATCAAGGCAATCCGGAACTGGAATTAAGACAGTTTATCCAGTTAGGTGTAGATGGCTTCTTCGACGACTTCCCCGGAACCGGAGATAGAGTTAGAGATCAGATTACTGGGGACTTTGTGCGATCGCCTCAAAATCCAGATGTTCTGAACAGGACTGAGTTTAATACACTTGATGGCAATGCTCCCCTTGTTATCGGTCATCGGGGAGCTAGTGGTGAGCGACCAGAACATACTCTGGAATCTTACAAAGTAGCAATTGCTGATGGTGCTGACTTCATCGAACCAGACTTGGTAGTGACTAAAGATGGTGTGCTGATTGCGCGTCACGAAAACGCTCTGGCAGTTCTGAATGCTGATGGTACGCTCAACACCTCTGACACAACAACGGACGTTTACAACCGTCCAGAATTTGCCAATCTCTTAACAACCAAAGTTATCGATGGTCGCAATGTCAGGGGTTGGTTTGCAGAGGACTTTACCTTAGCAGAAATTAAGACCCTGAATGCGATCGAGCGCTTGCCTGCCTTACGGGGTACTCGCTTCAATAACGATGAACTAAAAATTCCCACCCTGACAGAAATTATCGATTTGGTCAAGCAGGTTGAGGAGGAAACAGGACGCAAGATTGGTATTTATCCTGAAACCAAGCACCCCACTTTCTTGGCTTCTGAAGGAAAATATATAGATGGAACCTTGATCAATCAATCTTTAGGTCAACTGTTGGTTGATACTTTGGTTGCTAATGACTTCACCGATCCCAAGCGGGTATTCATTCAATCCTTTGAAGTTGGCAATCTCCAGGAACTTAATAATGATTTGTTGCCAAAAGCAGGAATAGATTTACCACTTATCCAGCTATTTGGTGGTGCGACAGAACGTCCCTATGATTTTGTTGTTAGCGGCGATACTCGCACCTACGGAGATTTGACAAAACCTGCGGAACTGGATGAAATTAACGACTACGCATCTGGTATTGGTCCTAACAAACGCTTGATTGTCCCAGCGCAAACGGTTGACAACGATAATGATGGTAGACCGGATGACTTGAATGGCGATGGTACAATTAGCGATGCAGATAGAGTTTTGGGTACTCCAACTTCTTTAGTAGAAGATGCTCATGCGGCAGGTTTGTTAGTGCATCCTTATACATTCCGCAATGAAGGCTTTTTCTTGTCAGCCGATTATAACGGTGATCCGACGCAGGAATTCAAGCAGTTTATTGAGTTAGGGGTTGACGGTTACTTTACTGACTTTCCTTACACAGGGGATCTTGTTCGTAACGAATTTGTCGGAACACCAGTAGTAGCGAATCTCGCTGGTTCTAGAGGTTTTGAGGGAATGGCAATAAATCCCGACAAAACAAAATTATATCCTTTATTAGAGGGTTCAGTTGTTGGCGATCCAGCAAATGCGTTGCGAATTCATGAATTTGATATCGCTAGTGAGCAATATCAGGGTTTAGTTGGGTATTACAAACTCGAAGACACCGCCAATGCGATCGGCGACTTTACCGTTATCAACGATAATGAATACTTGGTGATTGAGCGCGATAACGGACAGGGAGACACCGCTAAATTCAAGAAAATCTTCAAAGTTGACTTGTCGCAAAAAGATGCAAATGGGTTTGTTGCTAAAGAAGAAGTTGCTGACCTTCTGAACATTCAAGATCCAAATGATTTGAACCAAGATGGTAGCACCAGCTTTACATTTCCCTTCCAAACCATCGAAGATGTGTTGGTACTTGATGAAAATACCATCTTAGTTGCCAATGACAATAATTATCCCTTCTCTGTGGGAAGACCACCCGGTATTGATAACAACGAAATTATCCAACTACAGCTAGACAAACCACTCAATTTAGATCCCCGTGTCGGTCTTGCTGGACTTAGCTTACCAACATCGCAGATTAAAGGCAGTAATGAAGATGATACCCTTTACGGTACTTCAGCTGACGATTTCTTAGATGGTGGTGAGGGAAATAACACTCTTTACGCTAACGAAGGCAATAACGTCTTTCTTGCAAAAGGTGGGAATGATATTGCTTACGGTGATGCAGGAAATAATGTCTTCTTCCTGGGTAATGGTAATAACAGCGTTTACACTGGTGAAGGTACAAATCGGGTTGTCACAGGAACTGGTAACGATCTGATTTATGTAGCTGCGGGTGATAACACCATATCCACAGGTGCGGGTGATGACCTGATTTATGCAGGGTCGGGTAATAACATCATATCTGCGGGAACGGGTAACGACAGAGTTTATGTTGGTAGTGGAAGCGATCGGTTTATCCTCGATGCCGGTGAAGGTGCAGTTACCATCTTCGGTTTCTCTGACAATGACCAAATTACTCGCGGTAGCGGTTTACCAGCAAGCAGTAATTTTACGGTTAGCGTTGCTGGTAATGATACTTTAGTTAGTGAGGGTGCAGACTTGCTAGCGACGTTGAAGTATGTGCAATTAAGCAGCCTGAATATCGCTTAATTATCTCACGCAGAGGAGCCAGTTGCGTGCGGAGGTTCCCTCCGTTGAGCAACCTGGCGTCGCGCAGATAAGAGAAGAATTTCCTCTGCGTTCTCTGCGTACTCTGCGGTTCGTTAAAAAAAATTATTTACTCTCCTCAGAATAAATCAATGGTAACTACCAACACAATCCGTTTTTCTCTATTCAACGCATCCCTCAACCGCAACGCTGAAGGTGAGTTAATAACCGATTTATCTACCCCAAATAACGCGCAAGCTGCATCAGTTGCGGAAATCATCCAGCGCACTAATGCAGATGTACAGCTAATCAACGAGTTTGACTACTTTGCAGAAGATCCCCTCAAAGCTGTTGAATTATTTCAGCAAAATTACCTTGGCGTGAGTCAAAATGGCGCAACTCCGGTAGAATATCCTTATGTTTACATTGCCCCATCAAATACAGGTATCGCTTCCGGATTTGATTTAGACAACGATGGGAAAGTAGTTACAAATCCAGGAGAAGCGGGATACGGTAATGATGCCTTGGGATTTGGCAATTTTCCCGGTCAGTTTGGAATGTTGCTTTTATCGAAGTATCCCATCGATACTGCGAATGTGCGGACTTTCCAAAACTTTTTGTGGAAAGATATGCCAGATTCGTTGCTATCGACAATTAGCACCCCTGGTTCGGAAACTCCTTGGTATTCACCAGAAGAACAAGCAGCTTTGCCCCTCTCTTCTAAAAGTCATTGGGATGTTCCCATCATAGTGAATGGTGAGACAATTCACGCTTTAGTTAGTCATCCCACACCCCCCACTTTCGATGGTGCAGAAGACCGCAACGGCAAACGCAATTTTGATGAAATCCGTTTTTGGTCAGACTACATTACACCAGGGAAAGGCGATTATATCTATGATGATACAGGAAAAAGGGGCGCTATCAATCAAGGGTCGAGTTTTGTTATCATGGGCGATCAGAATGCAGACCCTGTAGATGGTGATAGTTTCGATAACGCTATTCGCCAACTGTTACAAAATCCCAATATCAATACTAACTTTATTCCTACCAGTGAGGGCGGTCCTCAACAAGCGATATTGCAAGGTGGTGCAAATCTAACTCAACGCGGAAATCCCGCTTTTGATACGGCAGATTTTGCAGATACCGCACCAGGGAATTTGCGGGTAGATTATGTGTTACCTTCTACTGATTTGCAAATCGAGAATTCTGGAGTCTTTTGGTCGCTGAATACTGACCCGACATTCCCCTTAGTAGGTACTTTTAACCCTAATCTTCCTGGTGGTTTTCCCTCTTCTGACCATCGTCAAGTATGGGTAGATTTGCAGCTAGGGGGAACGGAAGCAGGTAAAACTGTTTCTAATGTAGGATTTCAAGGAGAGAAAGTTTTCCCTACAGGTTTTATTCCCTCTGGTGTAGCGGGAGAAGTTAATGGTGTAGAAACTCCAATCGGTGGGTTGTCTGGTATAACTTACGATGCTGTAAATAACCGCTTTTATGCGATCGCTGATGATAGATCGCAATTTGCCCCTGCGCGTTTTTATACCTTAAACGCTAACTTGGGAACTTCACCAGAAGTTAATTTTACCAACGTTACTACACTCAAAGACGGAAATGGCAACTTCTTTCCCCTCAATAGTTTAGATACAGAGGGAATTGCTTTAAGCAGCAATAACACTGTTTTCATCTCGTCTGAAGGTGAGGTGAATCCAAATGTGGGTAGGGTGACGAATCCTTTTATTAATGAATTCTCGCTTTCCACAGGACAGCAAATTCGTTCTTTATCTGTACCGAAAAAATTCCTTCCAGTGGTAGATGACACGAATGGAAACGGTGTTGTCGATGCAGGTGATATTCAAGTATCCGGTGTTCGCAACAATTTGGCTTTTGAAAGTCTAACGATCGCACCTGATCAAAAGACATTGTACACCGCTACTGAAAGCGCTTTATTCCAAGATGGAGCGATCGCATCTTTAACTAACGGTTCTCGTTCGCGGATTTTGCAATATAATCTGGTTACGGGACAACCTGAAAAAGAATATCTATATAATGTAGATGCGATCGCTGCACAACCAAATCCCGCTACAAGTTTCGCTGATAATGGTTTGGTCGATTTACTCGCAATTGATAATCGAGGTACAATTCTCGCGTTAGAGCGTTCTTTTTCTGCTGGTGTTGGCAATACGATTAAAATCTACGAAGTCAGTTTGCAAGGTGCAACTGATATTAGCTTTACCGATTCCCTCAACAGTTTAAGTTCTGACGAAGTTGCTGCGATCAAACCTGCGGAAAAGCGCTTGCTGTTAAATCTCAACTCGCTCGACTTACCTAACGGTACAGATAATATTGAAGGTATCACCTTCGGTCCCAAATTACCTGATGGTCGGCAATCGATTGTGTTGGTGAGCGACAATAACTTCAGCCAAAGTCAATTTACCCAAGTTCTGACTTTGGGTGCAGATTTAATTCCCACCGCAGCACCTACAGTAGAAACTCGTCCTGATTTATTTGACGACGAAACACTACCCATAGACCAACGTGCTGATGCTGATGATCCGGCAATCTACGTTAATTCGACTAATTCAGAAAAAAGCTTGATATTAACGACGGTGAAAAATGCCGGTTTGCGAGTTTATGATTTATCAGGCAACTTGGTACAAGAAATAAATCCTGGCAATATTCGTTATAACAATATCGACTTGCAATATGGCTTCAAGTTGGGTGGAGAGTCGATTGATATTGCCGTTGCAAGCGATCGCAATAACGATAAACTCGCAATCTTCAAAATCAATCCGAATAATCCCGGTCAATATCTAGAAGACATCACCGATAGCAGCATCGGAACTTTATTCCAATCCGCACCCTTTGAAGCTCCTTATTCAGCATCAACGCGGAGTGCTTACGGTCTAGCATTATATCGCAGTCCTGTCACTGATGATTACTACGTCTTCGCCAATCGCCGAGCAACTGGAGATGTCGCGCAGTTCAAATTAATTGACCAAGGCAATGGTAAGATTGGTGTTGAAAGAGTGCGGGAATTCACCTTACCTTCACCGACAAGTCCTGACCGTTCTCCGCAAACCGAAGGAACAGTCGTAGATCAAGAACTTGGTTTTCTCTACATTGCTCAAGAAGATGTCGGTATTTGGAAGTTTCAAGCTGAACCTAACGGTGGTACAACTGGTACTTTAATCGATCGCGTCCGGTTTGAAGGTGGAACAAATCTCACCGATGACGCAGAAGGACTAACTATATATTACGGCAAAGATGGTACAGGCTACTTGTTAGCATCCAGCCAAGGCGATAACACCTTTGCTGCTTACACCCGCGAAGGTAACAACGAGTTCTTGGGTAGATTTGCCGTTGGGAATAACGGGTCAATTGATAGTGTACAAGAATCTGATGGTGCAGATGTAATTAACGTGCCGCTGGGTGCTAATTTCCCCTTTGGTTTGTTTGTTACCCAAGACGGTGATAATTCCCCAGCGCAAATTGTCGATGGCGAAAACATCAACACCAACTTTAAACTAGTTCCTTGGGAAAACGTTGTTAACGCTTTACCAGATGCGTTGACGATTGACACCACCAGCTATAATCCGCGCAATCCCGCTAACTTATTGGGTATTCAAGGGGGTGTCGAAGACGATACGCTGTATGGCACTGATAATGATGACACCATTTACGATTTAGGTGGCAATAACACGATTTACGCAGGTGAAGGCAACAACACCATCTACGCACGCAATGGTAATAATACGATATACGCTGGTGCTGGGAATGACATCATTCAGGCAGGCAACGGCAACAATAAAATATTCGCAGGGGAACAAGTTAATACTATAACTACTGGCTCAGGCGATGATTTGATTTATGCTGGTGCTGGTAATGATGTTATCAAGGCTGGTGTTGGAAATAACATTATCTTGGCTGGGGAAGGTAACAATAGAATTACCTCAAGTGGTGTTGATACGATTTTTGCAGGTAATGGAAGCGATCGCTTTATTTTGGGTGAAGGTGCTGGCATTGCCACAATTATTAAGTTTGATGAAAGCGATCGCATCACTTTAACTGGTGGTTTAACTTTCAACAACTTGAACATCAGCCAAAACGGTAGCGACACCCTCATCAGCGCGGGTGCAGACTTGCTAGCAACTTTGAAATATACGCAGTCTAGCACGATTACAAGCGCCATATTCGCGTAGTCATAAAAGTAGGGGAATGACAACCATTCCCCTACTTTTATGTTGTTTGATTTGCTGACAACCAGTTAAGTAAATCCTCAATGGCTGTAAAATCCAACAAAGCCTCACCAAGTGCTTCTAATTGCTCTAGGGAAAGAGTTTGAATGTCCCCCCGAACCTCTTCTGATAACTCTCCTACCCGTCTTTGTAGTAGCCGTAAGATGAGTGTTTGTCCTTGTTCCTGTTTTCCCCGCTCGTAGCCAATGCGCTCGCCTGTGGTAATGTAGCTCATAGTCCGCTCCTGCTCAAACTGCTTAAACTGTTCCCAAAATTCTGCTTCCAAGGCTTTTGGTAAAATCATAACCCAATCAATAAATCGGTAAAGGTTACGAATATCTTTTTCTTGCAATCCTAATTCATACAATCGGCGAATCAAGCTAAATTTCCAAGCTTTACGTTCTCCTAGCTTTTTACTCGTCTCTTGCGTCTTTAAATGCGCCATTACTACGGTTGTAAAGGGATTATCGCTGGCTTCTAATTCTTGCCAACGGTTTTGATAATCCAGCAGCTTGACGGTTCCAAATTCAAAGTTAAGCCTGGTATCGGGATAATTATAGCTATATTGGTTTGGTCGCCATGTCGGGTCATTATCACACAAAATCGCCAAACTCATGGCAGGTTTAGCAAATCTGTCAAATATTCGTAGATTGTAGGAAAACATTCTTTGTGCAAAAGTGTCTTCTGATTTTGCCTGGATTTCTACATGAATTAATAGCCAAATTTCTTCTCCTTGAATTTGCCAAACTTTGACTAATTTATCTGCATATCGCCGACCTTGTTCAGCTTCGCGGGCGATTTGATTAAAGTCAACGACTCCCTCACGAGAGCCGTTGCTCTCCAAAACCGTGCTTAACAGTTTCCCGTTACACGGCTCCTCAGTGAAGAGGTGCTTATCATGCATACCTCATTACCCATTTATCCGCGAC
>JAHHID010000100.1 GCA_019359015.1 Spirirestis rafaelensis WJT71-NPBG6 | reverse complement strand
AAATTTACGCGATCGCATCCAGGAAATATTCAATCAACTTACACCTGAGCAGGTGATATCTATTTCCTCTTATAACTTTATCCTAGAAGCTCTTTTCTATGCAGCTTCATATTAAATTGGTATAAGACAGTTTTACCTGTCATTTTCAATAAAAAGGAAAATACAGGGTTTTTCTCTTAAAAGTTTTAATGACAAAAAATTCTAAAGTAGACCGTCAACGGGAGCATCAAGCGAACGAACGCACGTTTTTGGCTTGGCTACGGACTTCCATCGCTTTAATCGGTTTTGGGTTTGCGATCGCTCGATTCAGTTTATTTCTGCGTCAACTTAATTCTACCCTAAGTCAACAACAACCTGAGGTTGATCCCATCTTTAACTCAGAAAACCTTGGTGTCTGCTTAGTAATTTTTGGTATTGTAGTCATAGCTTCGGCTGCTTGGCATTATAACCAAGTTTTTTGGCAGATTGAACATGGTAGCTATCGCCCCAATCGATTTATGGTTTGGATGATGACCGCTGTTGTGATCATTTTGGGAACACTCAGCATCCCTTTAGTTTTGCGGGCAAAAAAACTGCCCAATCCCACCACTAATTCTAGCCAACGTCGTCAAAGTTATTTAGATGACTTTTAATCAGCGACGTTCTTTCATGCCAAAAACTACCCTAAATAATGGCTTCATTAAACCAGGAAATAAATGATACATTGTTGTCCACAACTTCGCCTGACCAACAATTACATCAGCACGCTGATTTTTAACACCTTTCCAAATTGCTTTTGCTACCTTTTCAGGCTTTTCCAGCAGGGGAGTGTGCAGCATTGTATTCACTAAATCATAGCGAGCTTTAGTTGTTTCTTCTTCCTTACCGCGAAAGATTGTCCGCTCATCGATTTGGGTGCGAATAAAACTCGGATAAATTCCAGTAACTTGAATTCCTTTAGGCGATAATTCTGCGTGTAGCGATTTAGTTAGCCCTGCGATCGCGTGCTTGCTGGTATTATAAGGAATTTGGTAAGGAATCGCATCTAAACCAGCAATAGAACTCACATTGACGATTGTTCCTTTACCTCGTTCAAGTAAATGAGGCAAAATAGCATGAATCACATGGATATAACCCAAAAGATTCGTATTTATTATCTGTTGCCAATCGCTGAGTTGAAATTCTTCTACTGGTCCTAAAGCAAAAATACCAGCATTATTAATTACGACATCCACATGACCAAAATGCTCTAGTGCCTTTTCGACCAGGTTGTTTACTTGCTGCGGATCTCTCACATCTGTGGGAATAGCAAGCGCTTCTCGACCAAGTTCGCGTACTTCGATTGCAGCAGCTTCTAAACGCTCAGGTTGACGCGCTGCAAGTACAATATTACATCCTTGACGGGCGAATTCAAGTGCTGTGGCTTTACCAATGCCTTGAGATGCACCTGTAATAATTACTGTATTAGTCATAGAATTTTTGTTAGTTTGCTGCGCCAAGATTAAGTTGAATTAATATCCAAGTAAGATAAGTACCAATCGGACCCCAAAGAGCGTAAGGTAAGAACAGCCAAGAGGCTTTTTGAGAAATCGGCTTGACTATAAACGCCAAAATGTAGACGAGGAGCGTTGCTAATCCACCAGCAATCATTCCCCCTCTGAGGCTTTTAAGTTCTACGACAATGGGACTGTATGCTGAAGTTAAAAGAGCGATCGCTGCATACATACCCATTAATAACCAAGGGCGATTTTTAGACTTCTCCCAGACGATAATTGCTGAGATTGTGATGCAGACCCAAATAAAGATCCAGATAAACGGGATTAGAAATTCAAAAGTTAACCACGCGGGACGTTGCAAGTTTTGAAACCAGGGGTCGCGTAGTGATGTTAGCAGACTCCCGCCAAAAAACAGTGCTGCCGAAACTGCGGTGATGATCCATCTTGCTTTCACAAGGCTTCCTGTAAAGTTGGGATTACAGTTAGTAGTTTAGGCTTGGACGTGCGATCGCCACACCTATCTAGGGGTGAGAAAGCAGCAATACCCTGTAAGGGTATCGCTATACGAACCAAGCCTGCCTTCGCAGGCTTAAAAACTCATATAGCCCACGCAGGTGGGCTTTGTTCGTGTAGCCCCAGGCTTCTAGCCTGCGGGTGGGGGTGGGGGTGCGGGGGGACGCGGGGGTGCGTTTTTGTTCGTTCTTCAACGCCGCAAAAACAACTGTGTAATATAGTAGCTGTTGCCAACTTTCCACACTCCTACACCCGTTTCGCTGAAATACGGACGCAAAATATTCTCTCGATGTCCTGGACTTTTCATCCAACCGTCAATCGCTGGTGATACTGGTTGCGAAATATTCTTACTTTTAAACAGGTTTTCGCCGACTACCCAATAATAAATTCCCCCGGCACGTACTCGCTTTTCCAGCGTACTGCCATCAGCTCCGGTGTGGCTGAAGAAGTTTTGTTCCGCCATCTGTCGGCTGTAATTACGCGCAACCTGTGCTAATTTTTCGTTATTTTGCATCGGTTTCAGCTTGTTTTCCTGACGCACTTGATTGATGCCTTGGCGAATTGCGGCTTCAATTTTGGCGTTATTAGCAGATTGGACGTTTTGTTGAGGCGATCGCACTTCATCTGAGGGTATCTCAATTCTCGGTAAAGGTGGCAAATATTGCGCTGCTTCCTCACATCCGGTTGCCAAAAGTGCGATCGCTGCCCCCATAACGCAAAGCATCGGGGATAATTTACGTTGAAGCATTTTAATAAATTTAATATTCAAAACAGAATTCAGGAGTCAGAATGCGTTCTCTTAGGGTTGTTAACCGCTGTCGATTGGGTAGATTGCCATTCAGAAGCGGCGTTTTCAACTTTTGAATTCTGGCTTTTGACTACATAAAAAGTGAATTCTTTGTTAATAATCGGTTCTATCTTTATTATTAAAAGCAAATATGACAGCAAAGTGACAAGACAATGAAAAAATTATATTAGCTTGGCGCTCAAAAAATCTCTAATTTTTGCGAGGTTATATGAAACAGAGCGATTTTTCACTGCCAAATGGATGTATACTGCGTAAGGGGACATCTGAGGATATTTGGTCAATTAGATGGTTGGTGCTTTCGGCAAAACTTGACCCCACCCAAATACGCTTTTCACAATTTTGGGTAATTGAATGCGAAGAAAAGATAGTAGCTTGCGGACAGCTACGCAAGTTTTCTGATACACAAGAACTTGGTAGTTTGGTAGTTACACCAGCTTGGAGAAATCGCGGTTTAGGGACTTTAATCACGCAGCATTTGATTGAAGAAGCAACTCAACCGCTTTATTTAGAATGTTTGGGTCAGCGGTTGGCAGAATTTTATACACGCTTTGGCTTTGTCGCAATTTCCTTTCCAGACTTACCGCGATCGCTTAAGGGTAAGTTTCGATTGTCGCAATTAGGCAAAAAGCTGCTGGGAGTTCCTGTAGTGTTTATGCATTATCCAGCCTGTAATTAAATGGCACGAGAAAATTTTCTCTGTTGATTTCTGGTATGGGCATCAAAGATAACGGCAACATTTCTTAACAGCAGTTTGCCGATTTCTGTAATCCTGATATAGGTCGTTGATAACTCAACTAATCCATCGGCTTGTAATGGCTGTAACGCCTTTATTTCTAAGCTGAAGTATTCATCAAAGTTGATATCATACTTCTTTTCAATGTCTGGCTTATGCAGTTCGTGGTGACACATAATAGACATAATTACATCTCGTCTAATAATGTCATCTTGGCTGAGTTTGATACCTTTACTAATTGGTAAAACACCTGCTTCAATTCCGCGATAATAATCTTGTAATTGCTTGCGGTTTTGGGCATAAGCATCTTCTAGCATACTGATGGATGTGGCACCAAAACCAAAGAGTTCTGTTTCTGCTAAGGTGGTGTAGCCTTGAAAATTGCGTTTGAGGGTGCGATTTTGTTGAGCGATCGCTAATTCATCATCAGCTTTAGCAAAATGATCCATCCCAATAAATAAATACTTGTTCGCTGTCAATTCCTCAATCGTCATCTTGAGAATTTCTAACTTTTCTTGTGCAGGTGGTAATTTATCTTCAGGAATATTTTTTTGTACAGGCTTCACCCACGGCACATAAGCAAAATTAAAGACTACAATTCGGTTAGGGTCTAATGCGATCGTCTTTTGAATCGTTTCTTTGAAAGTTTCGCGAGTTTGATAAGGTAAACCATAAATTAAATCTACATTCACACTTTTGAAGTTAGCTTTTTTAATCCAACTCATCACATCAAAAAGCATTTCTTCAGGTTGAACGCGATTTACAGCTACTTGAACTTGCCGATTAAAATCTTGGATACCAAAACTAATTCGGTTAAAGCCAATTTCTCTAAGAAAGAAAATGTAATTTTTATCAACATAGCGAGGATTAATCTCAATTGAGATTTCCGCTTGTGAATCAATGGTGAAATGTTCCCTAATATTTTTCCATATAAATTCTATTTGTTCGGGATTCAAATAGTTAGGAGTACCACCACCCCAGTGGATTTGCAGCACTTTTCTATCTGAATCAATTAAAGCTGCTGTATTTCTAATATCTTGAGCTAAAGACTGCAAATAAGGTTTAGCAATGTTCTTATTGTTGGAAATCACCGTATTACAGCCACAAAAGTAACACGCACTTTGACAAAACGGTATATGAAAATACAAAGAAAGCGGTGATTTTCTTTGATTTGAGTTAGCGATCGCTTCTTTAAAATCACTTTCGCTAAATGCTTCTGTTAACTCAGTTGCGGGTGGATAGCTAGTGTATCTCGGTGTAGCAGTATCGTACTTTTGAATCAGATCCGAATCGAATTTCACACCAGGAAGTATAAAAACCATTGACTTGCTTCCAATAAATGTATGAGTGATTGAGTCTTGAAAATTAGCGATTAAGCTATTTATGTGCTACCTGGATTATCAGAGTTAGTCAGCTTATTAAAAGTGTCTTTGCCTACCGCTTTAATTAAACTTTCTTCTAACTCTTGAGCAATCTGCATATTCAACTTAAATCCATGATTAGCTTCAGCGACAATTCGATTTACAGTAGCATCATCAACAGGTAATTCATTCAAAGCCTGACGATACTTATTTTTAAAAGCGTTTTTGTCAGGAATTTGCTCAAAGTTGTAGAAAGAAGTACCTTCATAAGCCGAAAGTTGTAAAGCTAATTGAACAACTTTTTGGAACATCTGACCACCAGAAAGGTCACCCATGTAGCGTGTATAAGCATGACCTAATAACAAAGGTGGTTCAGTAGCTGAAAGTTCACGAATCCGGTTAATGTAAGTCTGAGTTACGGGAGAAGGAGTAACTAAAGAACGCCAATTATTTCCGTAATAAAATACCATATCTCGTTCTAGAAAAGCTTTGCGATTCAATTCTGGGAAGTAAAGCGCACCAATGAAGGGATGTTTTAAATTACTCTGTATTGCTGCTTCCAGTTCGCTATATACATAATATAAATTGCCTAAAAACGTGGCAAAAATATCTCTATCAACAATTCCTTTGAGAACACATTTCATCAATCCCACATTTTCTGCCATTGTGTGAGCTTGTTGGGTTCCAGCGCGAAGCTTAACAGCTAGGTTGCTACTCATTATTACTTCTGTGAATGTTCAAATACAAGGTTTCAATAGTGGACGAAGAGGATAGTGGTTATTTGTAACTGACATTTTGCTGCATTCTCAATTAGAACCCACACCCACCATAGGTTATAAACCTATCGCTAATAGCGAAAGTCTTTTGAAGAAGACTAAAGAAAAATCCCAGTCCATTAAAATGGACTTATGCTATTAGCCTTGGACTTAAGTCCAAAGCGGGTGCGAACATGTTGTTGAGAGTGCTACAGGATATCAGTTTTGATGAACTACTAACAATTAACAACTTCTTCCAAGGACTTACGCAAAGAAACCTAGTTTGTAACAATACTCAGAATGTCAGATCTAGAGAATTGTTATTGTAAATTGACAAATGATATGCATGACTTTAGTCTGCATACACTAGTGTAGATGCAGATGCCAGCAATATTTATTTTTTCCTCATTTATTTAATTATTAATCTTTGTCTAACTAGAAAATAATTAAAAAATTTGGATGATTTTGGTTAATGATACATCCTAAGTGACCGCAAGCAGAATTTTTAACAAGATAAGCATTTTTACCTTTTTTTCGTTATAGTATTTTGTTTTACAAATGCTAAAAATAATTTGTGTAAAAACCCGATACTTCCAGCTAATTGTCGATTTAAAAGTTATTTTTCAAGTGATAGACCTATAAAATTTTTTATGTTTATATAGCTTTAGAAGCATTACATTAAAAGCAGAATTCTCATGGCTAATCTTCACACCCCAGAGCCTGAGTTACTGAAACCTGGTATTAAAGCACCAGTTCAGGAAACATTATTAACACCTCGGTTTTACACCACTGACTTTGAGGCGATCGCGCAAATGGATATTTCGGCGCATGAGCCTGAATTATTGGCAGTTTTAGAGGAGCTAAGAGCCGATTATAATCGGCATCATTTTGTACGTGGAAGCGAATTTCAACAGTGTTGGGATAGCATTGATGGCGAAACACGACGTTCTTTTATTGACTTTTTGGAGCGCTCTTGCACATCAGAATTTTCCGGTTTTTTGCTGTTTAAAGAACTATCACGCCGACTTAAAGAGCGAAATCCTATTTTAGCAGAAGCGTTTCTATTAATGTCGCGGGATGAAGCACGCCATGCGGGATTTTTGAATAAGTCAATGGCGGATTTTAATCTTTCCTTAGACTTAAGTTACCTCACCAAAAACCGTACTTATACCTTCTTTCCACCAGAGTGGGTTATTTATACAGTTTACCTATCTGAAAAAATAGGTTATTGGCGCTACATCTTGGTTTATCGCCATATGGAAGCACATCCAGAACACCAAATATATCCGTTATTTCGCTACTTTGAAAGTTGGTGTCAAGATGAAAATCGACATGGAGATTTTTTCAAAGCGCTGCTGCGATCGCAACCCCAATTATGGAATAATTGGAAATCGCGGTTGTGGGTACGTTTCTTTTTGCTGACAGTCTTTGCTACCCACACCTTGACAGTATTTGAACGGGCAACATTTTATGAATCTATCGGCATAAATGCCCGCGAATATAATACCAAAGTCATTGAAGAGACAAACAACACCGCTGCTAGAGCGTTTCCCTTGATATTGGACACAAATCACCCAGAATTTTTCCGTCGGTTAGAAAAGTGTTCCGAGAATAATCTGAAACTGGCAGAGATTAACGCAAGCGATCGCCCAAAAATTGTCAAGTTAGTGCAAAAATTACCCCTGTTACTCTCAATTGGTTGGCATCTGTTGCGAATTTACCTGCTCAAACCCATTGATACCGAATCATCACGCGCAACAGTTAGCTAGGTGTTGCATAATTGCGGGATGGTTTTTGTTTAATTATTTGGCGTTGCTAAATATAAGTATGAAATTGAAAAATTCAATATCTCAAACTCTTATTCTCTGCGTCTCTGCGTAAGGCTAATTCATACTTTCACTCAGCAATACCAATTATTTTTGTAGAGAGTAGCAATTGCTAGTCTCTACATTATACGTGTCAGCCTTTTTTATAAATTGTCCGATACATTAGTACCCATCACTTTGGCTGGTATAACAACGCCATAGTAGGCAGTGGCTGTCGCGGCTAAAGCGTTCAACCAAACATTGTTACCGAAGATCGGCATTAAGCCAAACGTCGTGTTAGTAATAGGTAGCAATCCCATGATGGCAATCAAGGCATAAGAAACTGCAAACGCACGATTAAATAGGCGTGAGCTGCTATAGCTGTTATATGAGGCAATTCCCCACACTCCAACAGCACAGCGTACAAGGTTATGCAAGAAATTGGTGGGAAACAGCCCAAATATATAGCCAAATCCCGCACCATAAGCAGTGTGTGTTGCATTAGCCGGCACATAAGACATATCCGCACCAGGTAATGAAACCAAACTAGGTACAAATCCAGCCAAACCTACAACTAAATAGAGAATTCCGACGATTAAAGCACAATAGCGCTCTGTCATTTTCGCCGTATTTATGTTTTCCATATTATTCATTACTCCAAAAAAACAGTGGAAACTTTCAATCGATATAAGATGCTCGTTAATAGATAAAAATTCTACTCAGCCGCTTGACTGCGAGACATAATACTTTCTATTAAACTCAGATTACATCTGTTAAACTCTATCAAAAGAAAGGATTCAACTTTACTCAATCTTGTGTTGAAATATACAAGCTTATTCAACATTTTCAATATTCCAACTTATGGTAGTTTTTGTTTAAATGCTTGTGACAAGTCATTTGTAAAGTTTCCCAGAAGAAAATATTCCTTTAGGAGGTGGAGTTATTCTGACGAATGATTTCTGAATTATGACTTTTTTAATGAAAAAAAGCTCCCAATTTTGTTTAGGGAGCCAATAAAAATAGAGATGAGGTAGACATCTTAGATTCCACAGATTCAATGTTAGTTATACCGCAGTTGCTCCCGCTTCTTCCTCAAGCATGAAGCCTAGTTTAAGAAGTACTGTGTTAGGCAACACCACTTTTTGCCCTACCGCGTTACCTATCCATATACAATAGGGCAACATCCACATCTCAAGTTTTGCTCGCACCCAATTATCTACATATATATAATAAAAACCCCCAGAAATGAGTTGGGGGCTAAAGGCAGTAGATTCTCTGCCCTATGGCTGGTTTAATATTAGCTACGCAAAAGAAGTGAAAGCTCACTCTTAAGTTAGGAATTGTAGTTAAGAAATATTGTGCTTGCGAACACTCTTCCAGAATCGGTTGAAAAATCTTTGATTTTGACTTATGGCTGTTGTGGCTCACTACACCGACTTATTCGGGTGTAGTAATTCCCTATTCTGTTTACAATTGCGATAGTCAAATCAGTTATTTACATTTAACAACAAATGAAATCCGTATTAATAACAGGTTGCTCCTCTGGATTAGGACTAGGAATGGTAGAAGAATTTCTCAAGCGAGGGTGGCACGTTTTTTGCACAATGCGGAACTCAGAACAACGCAGATATCTTCTTACCGAACTTTTAGATAAGTATCCAGAACTGACACTTCTGGAATTAGAAGTAACTAACAAAAGCCAACGAGATGCTGTAGTCAAAACAATCGAGCAAAGCGGTAAACTTGATTGTCTAGTAAATAATGCTGGTTTTGGATTATTAGGAGCTTTAGAAGATTTAAGTGAAGAACAAATTCGTCAGCAAATCGAGGTTAACTTTTATGCTCCAGTTTTTCTGACTCGTGCTTTACTACCTTTACTTCGCCAAACACAGGGAAACGTGATTTTTATTTCTTCAGTTTGTGGTTACATCGGTTTTCCTTTAATGTCTGCTTATTGTGCCAGTAAATACAGCTTAGAAGGCTTTGCCGAAAGTCTTTATCATGAACTAGAACCACACAAAGTTGATGTTACCTTAATTGAGTTAGGGCTAACTAAAAGCCACTTTCGTAAAAATTTAATTTGGGGAATCGGGCAAAACGAAACTTACCGTCAAATGACAGAAAACTATCATTTATGGCAAGACGAACTCACCCCAAAAGCTAAAAATAACGCTCCTTTAGTTGCGCGACGAGTTGCAGATATTGCCGAGAAACGCGCTTCTCATCAACTCCGCATCCGAGTGGGTGAAGAAGCAATCTTCACGCACTTATTTAAACGACTTATACCAGAAACAATTTGGTTAAAGGCATTGAAAATGCTTTTTCATCGTAAGTTGTTAAAAGATTAAAAATTAACTTTATAGAGCATCTCAGAGGGATTGTTAACTACCCGACACCCTAAAGGATGCGGCTATACGAGCAAAGTCCGCCTGCGCGGACTAATATGAAAATAGGGTTTCAAATTTCATCTGGCAAGAGTAATAAAAGAGGGCTATTCGCCAGCATACTTTTAAAACTTCTGTCCTGCTATGAGGCTACTGCAAAATCTGTGTACTGCCGCATTTTAGGCTCGTGGAATGCTAACACAATATCTTCCTTGGGAACACCCGCACGAACTATATCAGTTGCAATGCCATTTTCAGTCCAATCTTCCTCAATCCAGATTTTACCATCACGAATGCGAACATAAACGGTTATACCAGTAATGCGATCGCCGTTCTGCCAACCAAGGTTCATCCAGATGTAGTGCTTCTTTGACTCATCCAAAATCAAAAATGTCTCAATGTCTCCGTTGGGACGACGGTTGCATAATTCTACATACTCAGATAGAATACGCCTGATTAGCTTGGGATACTCGGTTAATTTATCCATTGCGTAATCTCCTCTTTCTCTATGTCTACAATAATGAGTGGAAGCTGATGCTTAGTAAGAATGAGTTGAATCACATCTTGATTAAAAAAACTTTTATAAACAACTGCACTAACAGCAATATAAAGTTTACGGTCTGGGGCTGTTGCCTCTAAAAGATAGCGGTAGATATCGTACTGACCAAGAGCTTCTTTTAAATCTTGTATTTTTGATGCGCCAACGAAGCTTTTCACTTCAATAACAAGCTTTTGCCCATCCTGTTCAACCGCAATAGGACGTTCAGCACCAAGATCAGCGTATAGCATTGTTCTTCGATACTGAATTACGTAGGGATCGTCTGTAATTGTCCAGCCGTCCTTTATTATTGCATTTTTTACAGCGTTATGAATGATGTCTAACCTTGGCATAGCTTAAGTATAAGTTAGCTAGCGAAGCTGAACCACTGTACCAAAAAGCATCTTGCGGTTTAGTCATTATATTGCATCGAGTGAAAATGCGATTGTATCGACTGACAATGCGATTGTATCGACTGACAATGCGATTGCATCGGGTAACAATGCGATTGTATCGGGTGACAATGCGATTGTATCGAGTGACAATGCGATTGTATCGAGTGACAATGCGATTGTATCGACTGACAATGCGATTGCATCGACTGACAATGCGATTGCATCGACTGACAATGCGATTGTATCGACTGACAATGCGATTGCATCGACTGACAATGCGATTGTATCAACCTGCAAACATTAAATTACCCTTTTCCTCGCCTTACTGTTATATTTTTTGTTTTAATGGGTACATTAAATATATAATTTACCACGTATGGAATTATGCCTGCCCAAGATAGAACACGCCGTTTGCCGCCTCAATTAATTAGTCAAGATATTGACTCATTGCACGGTTTGCAAACCATCAGCACCTATGACACAACCCGTACTGATGCCTCTGCGACAAAGTTACAGCAAGCTTATCAGGCTATGTTGACTTCTCAACAAGCCGAAACCGAAAAACTAACTTTATATCGTGCTGCTGCCGATGCTGCGCGATTAGCAGAATGGCAATTTCACAATACTGTATTAGCCATGAAAGAAGTCGTGCGGGGGCAATATGGGACGGATAGCGATCAAGCTCAAGCGGTTGGACTGAAGAAAAAATCAGACCGCAAGCGTCCCACCCGCAAAAAGCCAGTTGCAGTTGCAAGTTAATCAACCAGGAATGAGGGTAAAGAGGAGATTTCCCGTTTCTCCCCTTCCCCACGTAGATTCACTAGTACAATGCGGCGGAAATAAAGCTACCGTTCCAAATCAACGAAAAGCTTATAATGTAAGCTTTTTGACTTTTGACTTTTGACTTTTGACTTCCGCGCAGCGGTACTAGTACTCTGTCAAACTCATTTTGACGGTTAGACAGACGCGATAAATCGCCGTCTCTACTGAAAACCTATCCGTCAATTAGTCCTTGACGCACTACTAGCTTTGGATAGCGGAAATCGCAAACAACCAGATTGCTACGCCAAAAGTAGCTATAATCGCGGTTGTGAAAAGTGGATGCTTCTCGGCTTTCACGTACAGGCTGCCTGAACGAATCCATCCTTGGTGGGTTCCCCGCTCGTGCATACCATAACCAGCGCGATAGAGCGCGTTGTCTTCGCGATCGCGAGAGGGACGATCGGACTGCTGAGAGAAAAACGCCCAAATCTCCATCAACTTGTCTGTCAGTCGCGGCGCCATACCACCTAGCACCGCAAGGGACTTGGCTTGAAAGCCAACGAACATGTCGCGCTTCGGATGTTCTGCCGAATACAAAGCGGTTTAAGTGAAATAGTCATGGTTTCTAACTCTGAACAAAATCCTTATAAAACGGTCGAACAATCGCTTTGTGTCTTCTTGCGACATTCCCGCTCTTATTCGATGCATTTTTGACAATGCTGCTATGTTCTATAACTTATAGGTGAAAGAAACCGTCTTATCCTCCGTTCTAGGTATGAGGCTCTCGAACATCGACAACTCGTTTTTGTGACAAGCGTCACCCAATGGTGCTTGTTGGGCAGACAATGGGCGATCGCTAAAGATTACACACAGTTAAAGAAGCGCAAATTTTTACGCCATATCATCCGCACGGTTGCCGCAAACCCTGACCATCTGTATATTTTGAGTAAATCATTTGCGAAACTTTCGGCGGTTTTTCGCCAATATGAAACGCTCGCACACGTTCTTCAATTAGGCGATCGCTATTAGTAACCCGTTCAAATTGCCGTTTGTGTTCTGCCCAAGATTCTACAATTTGCGTTTCTAGAAAGCGACCTGGGTCTGATAAATCTTGATACAAACCCCACCGAATCGCTCCATCACGTCGGCGAATTTGACTTAGTGCTTGGATCGCTTTGGTAAACTCCTCTGCGTTAGCTGGGTCAATGCGATACTCTAAACTAATCAACACAGGTCCATCATTCGGACATGGTTCAAAAGCGTTTGTCGGTTGATCCCAATGCAGCGATGACCGCAAATCCAACTTTTCCGCACAGCGCAAGCGATAGCGTGCAGTCAGTGCCACAGCCACAATCAATCCTACCCCGGCACTAGTCAAAGCTACAGTAATGCTTGTGCTTTGGGCTACAGCACCCCAAAAGAGGCTTCCCAAAGTCATGCATCCCTGGAACACGAGCAAATGCACCGATAAAGCTCTTGCACGCACCCAGGTAGGCACGGCTGTTTGCGCCGACACGCTAAAACTAACCATCGCGCTGAGGGAAGCAATTCCTACCAGCAGCATCAACGCACATACTACGTAAAAATTACGCACTGACCCTAGCGCCAGCAACATAATACCCATCAATACTGATGAGCCTGCCACCAATTTATCTATAGAAAACTGCTCCCGTAGCTTCGGTAAAATGAATGCTCCTGCTAATCCCCCTATACCCCAAAAGCCGAGAATAATGCCGTATCCTAAGGCATCGAGCTTTAATTCTCGCCTTCCTAAAAGTGGTAAAAGGGCAAATAAAGCACTAGCAAATAAAATGTAAGCTGAGGTGCGAATTAGCACTGATTGGAAGGTTGGGGCGTAGCGCACGTAACGAATACCTGCTTGTACGGCTCCGATGAAGCGTTCTGTCGGTAATCCGCTTTTTTGCGGGGTGCGTCGCCATTGATAAACTACTAATATTACCCCGACAAAGGAAGCCGCATTAAGCAGAAAAACTGCTCCTGTACCAGCTTGGGCGATAATTATCCCCGCTAAAGCCGGACCAATCGAGCGCGAAAGGTTAACCACAATGCCGCTAAGGGTGACAGCTTGAGGAAGTTCTTCTCTTTCCACCAGTTCCGGGGTGACGGCTTGCCATACAGGCATATTCATCGAACTGCCGAGACTCAGGGCAAAGGTGAGAACTAAAAGAATCCACGGAGTTGTAATGTTTGCCAGCGTGAGAAATCCCAACAAAGTAGCGACAATCAGCATCCAACCCTGAGTCCACAAAAGCATTTTTCGTCGGTCAACGACATCTGCCAGCGCTCCCGCAGGCAATGCCAGCAAAAAAAACGGTAAGCTTGATGCTGCCTGCATCAACGCAATTAAAAACGGTGACGGTGAAAGTGAAGTCATCAACCATGCTGCACCGACATCATGCATCCAAGTGCCAATACTTGACACCGCTGAGGCTGTCCAAAGGGCACGAAATACAGGCTGACGTAGGGGAGTCCACATCGAAACAGAAGCTGCTGGTGCGGTCATAAGGAAACAAGTACAGGAGGGCAAAGAGGGAAGCAACAATTGTAATTATCACTGAAGAAACGCACAAGGCAGTCTTCTCAGAGGGCAGAAGGAGATAAGGTAAGCTTTAATACAAAATTAATAGCCAAGCTAGTCTTATTTATTACTAAAAAATTATATACACTTAAAGCAACGGCGTAGGACCGAGTCCTTGCCGGAGGCATCGCTTATTTATAGAGGGACGAATATCAACATGGATTGGCAATCACTTATTGTTGTCACCAGTGTTCTTTCATTCGGTATATTAGAAAATCTGTTTCCGTTTTTCACCTTTAAACAGAGTTTCGATAAAAGAGTTTATACTAATTTAGTTTTAGGCTTGATAAATGTATTGGCAAATAATTTTACCATAGCTTTACTATTAAATTACATTTGGCAACAAACTTCATGGCTCGGTATTTTTCATTTCATTGATTCACCTCTTTTAAAAATAGTCTTGTCTTTTTTATTGCTCGATGGATATATGTATGCGTGGCACAGATTAATGCATACCGTATCTCTTGGATGGCGTTTTCATCGAGTTCATCATACAGAAGTGTTAATGAATACTTCTACTGCTTATCGCTTTCATCCAATTGAAGCAATTTTAGCTAATGTACCTAAGTTATTTTTAATCTGGTTATTTGGTATTAATCTACAAAACTTATTATTATATGAAATTTTATTGGCATGTGAACTAATTTTTCATCACAGTAATTGGGCTATCCCGTTAAGAATTGATAAATATCTCAGCTATCTAATTGTCACACCTAATTATCATCGCTCTCATCATTCTCAATCGATAAAAGAAGCAACATCAAATTATGCGAGTTTTTTCACTATATGGGATATGATTTTCAATTCTTATAATTATCCTCGTAGTCCAAAGGCGATCAAATTAGGCTTACCTCAGGAAAAGAAAGAATTAAATATTATAAATCTGCTAAAGTTACCTTTTTAATTTGGTAATGGGGCATTGGGATTTGAACAGGGGAAAAGGGGAGTGGGAGAGTGGGAGAGTGGGGGAGTGGGGGACTCCTTGGAGACAAGGGGACAAGGAGCATAAGGAAACAAAAACATAATTCTTTCCCCCCCTCTCCCCCTTCCCCCTCCAAGATTGCCCATTGCCCAATGCCCAATGCCCATTATCTAAAGTGAAGCGCTTTTTATAGCCGTTCGCTGTTGACAAATTTGCATCGGTTGAGCCGATCGCAAGACTGCATCCAACAACCCCGGAAACAGTTCGTCTATATCCTGACGCCGCAGCATGTTAATATGCTGAGTGCCTTCCTTGCGCGTAAAGACTACCCCCGATTCCCGCAAAATCTTAAAGTGGTTGGACATCGTAGATTTGGCGATCGCAAAATCGAACCCCGCACAAGGTTGCGATCCAATCGTTGCCAACAGCCTCACAATCTCTAGCCTTACTGGGTCGCCTAACGCATATAGTACTCCCCATAAAGTTATGTCTTTTTGGTCTGGGTGATAAAGAAATCTCATAGTTGCATTATCTCAAAAAATTGACTATATTTATTTTGTTCGATAAAATCGAATTAACGAATAATACAGGAGGACTATTATGTCATCCGTTACAAACGTAACAGAAGCGAGCTTTAAGCAAGAAGTCCTAGAAAGTGAAATTCCCGTGTTAGTGGACTTCTGGGCACCTTGGTGCGGTCCTTGTCGGATGGTGGCTCCAGTAGTTGATGAGTTTGCTGGGGAACACGTAGGACAGGTGAAAGTGGTGAAGCTGAACACAGATGAAAATCCCACTGTCGCTAGCCATTATGGAATTCGCAGCATTCCCACACTGTTGGTATTTAAAGGCGGTCGGCAAGTAGATACGGTTGTTGGTGCAGTACCAAAAACAACCCTGACTAAAACTTTAGCACAGTATCTGTAATCGGGGCATGGGGCAATCTTGGAGGGGGAAAGGGCAAAGGTATGGAAATAAAGCGCAAACTCAGCGGGGTCGGTTTCCGTCCCGTTGACGTTTGTAAGAAGAGTTATTTAAAAATAATTCATGATATTTTTTTTTCCCTTTACCCCTTACCCTTTCCCCTTTTCCCCTCTGAAAATCCATTGCCCATTGCCCATTTAAAAAAAAGAGGTAATTTATGAATACTAGTATCGATTTACTTTCTCCGTACAAGTTAGGTGAACTTGAATTACCTAACCGAATTGTGATGGCTCCCTTAACGCGACAAAGAGCAGGTAAGGGAAATGTTCCACATCAGCTAAACGCCGAATATTACGTTCAACGAGCTTCAGCCGGACTGATTATTGCTGAAGCAACTCAGGTTTCTCCTCAAGGACAGGGGTATCCGAATACACCAGGTATTCATTCAGCCGAACAGGTGGCGGGTTGGCGGTTGGTGACAGATGCAGTACATCAGCACAAAGGGAGGATTTATTTGCAACTGTGGCATGTTGGTAGAATTTCTCACCCTGATTTGCAACCGGATGGAGCTTTGCCTCTAGCACCGAGTGCGATCGCACCCAAAGGACAAGCAATGACTTACGAAGGGATGAAACCTTTTGTTACTCCTCGTGCTTTAGAAACTTGGGAGATTCCAGAGATTGTAGAACAGTACCGCAAAGGCGCGGAAAATGCCTTAGAAGCTGGATTTGATGGAGTAGAAGTTCACGCAGCTAATGGTTATTTAATTGACCAGTTTCTCCGCGATGGCACTAATCAGCGCACAGATAAGTATGGCGGTTCAATTGAAAATCGTGCTCGACTACTGGTAGAAGTTACAGAGGCGGTAATTAGTGTATGGGGTGCTAATAAAGTCGGAGTACGCCTTTCCCCCAGCGGTACTATGAACGATATCCGTGATTCCAATCCCCTGGAAACTTTTGGTTATGCAGCCCAAGCGCTGAATAAATTTGGTTTAGCATATCTGCATATCTTTGAAGCGATAGAAGCAGACATTAGACATGGCGCGACGGTCGTGCCAACCAGTCATTTGAAAGAGCGCTTTCAAGGTACACTGATTGTAAATGGCGGTTATGACAAAAACAAAGGTGATGCTGTGTTGGCATCTGGTGCGGCTGATTTAGTTGCATTCGGCACTCTGTATATAGCGAATCCCGATTTACCACAACGCTTTGCTTTAAATGCGCCATTGAATCAACCAGATCCGACAACCTTTTATGGTGGCGGTGAAAAAGGATACACAGACTATCCAGCGATCGCAAGTTAACCTATTCTAGTAATGTGAATAAGAAAAAATTGTCTAGGTGCATATTGCTGCACCTAGAGCATTGATTGTTGAATCCTACCTACACAAACAATACAGGGACAAAAATCATGCCACGCTTATTCGATTCTTATCAACTCAAAAGCATCACATTACGTAACCGCATCGGTGTTTCGCCGATGTGTCAATATAGTTCCGATGATGGAATGGCTAACGATTTCCATTTAGTTCATCTTGGTTCGCGTGCAGTGGGTGGTGCAGGATTAATTATTGCTGAGGCTACCGCTGTGGAACCGCGAGGACGCATCACGCCAAGAGATGCGGGAATTTGGTCAGACAAACACATTGAACCGCTACAGCGCATCAACAAGTTTATCAAAGAACATGGGGCAGTACCGGGAATTCAGATAGCGCACGCAGGACGTAAAGCCAGTGTCGCACGTCCGTGGGAAGGCGATAATTCTCTTAAAGATGAAGAAGGTGGGTGGGAGACAATAGCACCGAGTGCGATCGCCTTTGATAATGAGAAAGTATGGCGAGTTCCCAATGAAATGACACACCAAGATATTCAGCAAATACAAGATAATTTTCGATCTGCGACAGTGCGATCGCTTGAAGCTGGATATGAATGGTTAGAATTACATTTTGCCCACGGTTATTTAGCACACAGCTTTTATTCACCGCTATCTAACAAACGTACAGATGAATATGGCGGTAGTTTTGAAAATAGAATTCGCTTTTTGCTAGAAACAACACGCGCTGTAAGAGAAGTTTGGCCCGATCGCCTGCCCTTAACTGCTAGATTATCATGTTCTGATTGGGTAGAAGGCGGTTGGACAATTGATGATTCGGTGGAATTGTCGAAAAAGCTGAAAGCTGAAGGTGTCGATTTGATTGATTGTAGTTCAGGCTTCAATACTCCCGATACCAAAAACATTCCCTTTGGCTCTGGTTGGCAAATTCCCTTTTCAGAAAAGATTCGTAACCATGCGGACATCGCCACCGCTGCCGTGGGTGCCATCACCAACGCCATGCAAGCCGATGAAATTATCCGCAATAATCGTGCAGATATTGTATTATTAGGACGGGAAATGCTACGCGACCCTTATTGGCCCTATCGCGCTGCACAAGAACTTGACGAGAAAAATACTGCCACATTGCCCATACAATATGCTAGTTGGCTGTAAAAAGCTGAACCAATCAGCAAACGAAGCTTTGGAAAGAAGCTAATTTCTTGCTTTGTGCCGACTTCACCGGATCATTATCCCATAAATATATGAATCCAATCACGCAAGTTCAATCTCTAGATGTGCCAAGCGCGATCGCTCAACGTCGTTCGATCAAAAGTTTCAAATCAGATCCCATATCTCCAGAACTACTTAAGCAATTGGTTGAATTAACCGTAGCCGCACCCAGCAGCTATAATATTCAAGATTGGCGAATTGTACTTGTGCAAGACGAAGCGCAAAAAGCAGCTTTATGTGCAGCGTCTTGGAATCAACAACAAATCATTCAAGCACCTGTTACCTTTGTTTTTGCTGCCGATCCCTACGCAGGGGAAAAAGACTTAACCCCCGTTTTTGAGCAGGCATTACAAATTGGTGCTTGGAATGAAGGCACAGTTAACTATTTTAAAACAGCCATTCCTCAGTTTCATGGCGGACTTGGAGACAAGCGACGGGAATACGCTATCAAAGATGCGATAATTGCCGCGACACATTTAGTATTAGCAGCCGAAAGTCTGGGTTTATCCACCTGTTTTATGAATGGCTGGATTGAAGACAAAGTAAAAGAAGTTATCGGTGCAGCGAATGATCCAGATTTAGCGATCGCCATCCTTGTCCCTGTTGGCTACGCAGCAGAACCACGTCTCGATCCCGGTCGTTTGCCATTCTCTTATAACGTCTTTGTAGACACATTAGGCAATCCCTACCAAGGTTAGCACCAATAAAGTTTTAGTCAAATTAACTCAGTAAATACACTTTTATGAGTGTATTGATGGGCTGCAAGATTCCTGACTTTTTGAAGAAGTCGGGAATCTGACCAAACTTGATATAACCGACAAAATCATCAGCAAATCAGGAGGAATTATAAATGATTGACCTTTACTACTGGACAACTCCCAACGGTCATAAAATCACAATGTTCCTTGAAGAAGCCGGACTGCCTTATAATATCATTCCAGTAAATATAGGAACTGGCGATCAATTTAAACCTGATTTTCTCAAGATTTCCCCTAATAATCGCATCCCAGCAATAATCGATCGCGAACCTGCAATTGGCGGTGAACCGATTTCCGTCTTTGAATCTGGGGCAATCTTACTATATTTGGCAGAAAAAACCGGCAAGTTGATTTCCGCAGATTTGCGCGATCGCGTTGAAACCCTGCAATGGTTATTCTGGCAAATGGGGGGTTTGGGACCAATGGCAGGACAAAATCACCACTTCCTTCAATACGCACCCGAAAAGATTGACTATGCTATCAATCGCTATGTAAATGAAACAGGGCGTTTATATGGAGTGCTAAATAAGCGATTAGCAGATAGAGAATTTATTGCTGGCAATTATTCTATCGCAGATATTGCCGCTTATCCCTGGATTACCGGATATGAACGCCAAAATCAAAAATTAGAGGATTTTCCCAACCTGAAGCGCTGGTTTGAAGCAATTAAGGCACGTCCGGCAACAATTCGCGCCTATCAAAAGGCAGAAAAATTTAAAAATCAGGCGCTTGATATTGAGAAATCGCGCGAGTTGTTATTTAACCAATCGGCGAACACAGTTCAGCCATAAGTGCCATACAGATGACAAATAAAACACCCGTCTCATTAGGGCTATTAGGCGCTGCGGGCTTCATAGTAATTGCCGACGTGCGGGTGATTGACCCGCTGCTACGTGTCATCGCCGATGATTTTAAAGTAGGTGTTGGCAGTGCAGCGGTGATTGTCAGCGCCTATACAATTCCTTACGGACTGTTTCAGTTAGTTTACGGTCCCTTGAGCGATCGCATTGGTAAACTCAAGGTAATAACGGGGGCAATGGCAGCATTTGCTGTGGGGACAGCTGCTTGTGCCTTTGTGCCAAACATCGCCATACTCGCATTGCTGCGGTTTCTCACGGGTATGGTTGCAGCCGGGATTATTCCAGTATCGCTAGCTTATATTGGCGATAACTTTGCCTACGAAGAACGGCAAACAGCAATCGGACGATATCTGAGTGCAGTTATATTAGGTCAAGTTCTCGGCGGCAGTTTGGGGGGTATCTTTGGGGAGTATCTTAGCTGGCGTGACATTTTTTTGGTATTTGGGGTAGTGTCTTTAGCGATCGCTGCTTTGATGTGGCGTCGAAGTCACCGCTTACCCAAAGAACAGCATCGAACTTCAAGTCCGTTGGGTTTGGCAACGTTCAAACCTTATTATCAACTGATGACTCAAGCGATCGCTCGCACTATCATCATAGGAGTCTTTATTGAAGGCTTTTTCGTCTATGGTGCATTCGCTTACATTGGTGCATTCCTGAGAGACAGATATAACTTACCTTATTTAGCAATCGGGTTTATGCTCTGTGGCTTCGGGCTAGGTGGTCTAATTTATAGTGGTACAGTCAAATGGCTAATACGCAAGCTTGGCGAAAGAAATTTGATTGCAGTTGGAGGGTGGTTGCTGTGTGCTGGCTACTTGTCCATAGCAGCTTTTCATAACTGGATGCTGTTTATCCTTTTAAGCATCCTCATGGGATTGGGCTTTTATATGATGCATAGCACCTTGCAGACGAAAGCCACAGAACTATCCCCCGAAGCACGAGGGACAGCAGTTTCGCTGTTCGTGTTCAGCCTATTTATGGAACAGGGAATCGGTGCAGCAGTGTTTGGTAGAATAGTCGATAATTCAGGTTATGTTCCCTGTTTTATTATTGCTGGCGTTGCCACTGCACTACTCTCCATTTGGCTCGTGATGCAAGATAAACATGTGGCGTTCAGATAAAACTTTAGCTCGTCGTAGTAAGCGATTTATCGCTTTCTTTCCCCTCCTCTTTCTTCAAATTGCGCCTACCCCAAGGCTTGAGAACTGAAATAGCAATGATTGCTAAAACAAAAAAAGTCTGAATAATCCCACCTATAATCACTCCCTTTTGGTCAAACACATACAGGGGATTTTGTAGCGCTTGTAACCTGTCGCTTTCAGAAATCGCAGTTACAGCATTTACCCACGGACCCAACCAGATAGTACCTGTGACAATCAGTGTTACCGTTGCTACCCACTTAACAATCACCCAGTAATGTTTAAAAAATCCCCAAATCGTCAGCCAGCAGAGCAGTCCACCTGTAAAGAGCGATAAGTTAGCAGAGGGAATAATCACAAAGTCATCTAATCGTTTGAGAATCGAATTTATTGCATACAATTCATCGCCATTCGGAGTGTTGCGGTTACTCCAGGCAATGATAACAATACGTAGAGCAGTTCCAAACCAAATTGCTCCAAAGGCTATGTGGAACAATAGCAACCAGTTTTTTTGCTTGACACTCAGCTTCTTCATATTTGCTTTTGTTATAAATTTGGTCAACTTACTAAGGCAGCTACTAATTAGCCACCTTATAGTTAGGGAACTAACTACAATTTATAACAAGTCTGATTTTACCGCAAGAGTTGACACTCCCCCCTTTATAAAAGGGGGGATTCTTGGTTCCCTGACTCGCCGTAAGAGGGCAGGCTTGCGCCAACTCTCCAAGAGGGCAAATCTCCCCAAGCGTAGCTTCCGGTGTGCCCCACCGTAGTTAGTCCTAATTTAAGGATGTTGATACTGGCGTTCACGTCCCTATCTTCTACATAGTTGCAATGAGGACAAACATGAGTCCTCGTAGATAGAGACTTTTTAGCTTTAGTGCCACACTTAGAACAATTTTGGCTTGTGTTGTGGGGAGGCACAGCAACTGTTACCTTCCCATATTTGTGTCCAAAATACTCTAACCATTGACGAAAAGTTGACCAACCAGCATCAGATATTGACTTATACCAATTTAATATGAAGCTGCATATAATAGGCAAGTACAAACTCAATAATTTTAGATGCCCATGAGCCGTCCGTTCAAGATTGAAATCGCAGAGAGCGAAGAGGAACTCAAGAAACGTCTA
>JAHHID010000099.1 GCA_019359015.1 Spirirestis rafaelensis WJT71-NPBG6 | reverse complement strand
GTAGGGCATACGGAATCTCAAGCTTGTGGACAGAACAACCTCTGCTTAGGTGGGGAAACTCCTCTAAGTAAGTTGACTGGTTGAAACAAGAATCCCACTGCTTCAAGCAGTAAGAGTGTCAAATCCTAATTTTCCGGCTCAATTTCGTCATGTAGCCGCAGCTTTAGCTAAGGACAGTAGTAACCAGGTTTTTTTTGGTACTAAAAGTCATGAAGGAAGTTTACCTGGTGTTAACAAGATTTTTTATAAGCCCAAACGGGAAGCTCGACCGGAAACCCATCACTATGTTAGACCTTTGGAAAATGCTGTTCTTCAGGGTCAGGCTGTTTTTCGCATGGCAGAACAGCTAAAGGCTAAGGGATTTGTACCTGATGTAGTTTATGGTCATTCGGGTTGGGGACCAACGTTATTTATTAAAGATATTTTCCCTGAAGCTCAATTTTTATGTTATTTCGAGTGGTTTTATCACGCTCATGGTTCCGATGCTGATTTTGACCCCAATGATCCCCTGAGTTATGACGATGAAGCTCGGATTCGCATCAAAAATGCCCCAATTTTGCAAGATTTATATAGTTGCGATCGCGGTCTTTCTCCAACTTATTGGCAGCGTCAGCAGTTCCCTTCTGAATATCAACGTAAAATTAATGTTCTGCATGACGGCATTGATACTGAGTTTTTCCGTCCCAAACCAGGAGCAAAGTTAGTCCTATCAAGCAAAAACATCGACCTTTCTCATGTAGACGAAATAGTTACTTATGCTACTAGAGGAATGGAGCCTTATCGGGGCTTTCCGCAGTTTATAGAAGCAGTGTCTTTACTCCAGCAGCGACGACCAAATTGTCATGTGGTAGTTGTGGGGGAAAACCGGGTAGCTTACGGCAAAAAACTGGCTGATGGTAAAACCTATAAAGATGTGATGCTGGATAAATTCCCCATCGATCAAAATCGAATCCATTTTACAGGTTGGCTACCTTACGAAGAATATCTGCGAGTTCTCCAAGCTTCCTCAGCCCATGTTTATTTAACCCGTCCCTTTGTTTTATCTTGGTCCTTACTCGAATCCCTTTGTACAGGTTGTTTGGTGGTGGGTTCGAGAACCGCTCCTGTGATGGAAGTCATTCAAGATGGGGTAAATGGCTTGTTAGCAGACTTTTTCTCACCCCAGGAAATATGCGATCGCCGTTGATGCGATCGGTCTAATCGTTGGAAATGCTGAAAATAACACCCTCAACGGTACAGGTAGCAAGGATAACATCTTTGGTAATGCTGGCAATGATGATATCAATGGTGATGCTGGAAATGATTATCTCGATGGTGGTGCTGGTGCTGACACCCTGATTGGTGGTGCTGGTAACGATATCATGAATGGGGGAGGTGGTAACGATATCATGAATGGGGGAGGTGGAAATGACATCTTAATTGGTGGTGCTGGTAACGATATCATGAATGGTAATGCTGGTAACAACACCTTTATTTTTGCATCCGGCTTTGGTAGCGATCGCATTAACACTTTCGCTAATGGTGCAGACAAAATTGACCTCACAGCATTCGCAACCAGCTTCGGAGCTTTGACAGTTACTCAAAATGCTGCAAACACGGTGATTTCCGGTTCGATTTTCGGTACAAATACCATTACCCTGGCAAACTTCACTGCTACCAATGTTGATGTTAGCGACTTTATCTTCTAACTTCGTCAAAAACTGGATGACCACATTAATTTCGATAGGCTAAGATATCCTCAACATTTTGAAAAAGTCGGGGTTCTGACCCCTCCAAACCCCTTATACCGTTTCACAAAAACCTTGATACAAATACAGACCTGTAGAGACGCGAAATTTCGCGTCTCTACAAGATTCATATGTATCACTTTTAACGTAAAATGGTATTAGAGAGATTGCTGTTTTGTGAAAACAAATCGGCAATTTAATTATATAGGAATCCGATTTGATTGCTGTTAGCAGAGCTTTCTCTTAGGATAGTTCTTACCACCAGTCTTAAAGCAGGGACTACGTATTTTCCTCATTATTACGTAAGGAAGCAATCTCAAAGTTTTGCTTTCTCGTAACGAATGCGTAAGTCCTAATACTGTTTTTATATGAAGAAGCATATAATTTAGCCTAGGTCGGTAGGCTTTGTTTGTGTAGCCCCAGGCTTCCACGCGTAGCGTGCGCTCGGCGCAGGGCATAATGTGCAGCCTAACAGAATTTACCTAGCTCAAAATCTTGTAAGGTAAGAAAATGCGGATACTTTTTACCATCGCTCATTTTTTTCGACCCGATAGCCAAGGAAAACACGCTTCCCAAAGGAAAGACCACCGACCCCGCATACACGCTTTAACTCAAAGCATTAGTAACTTACATCAGCTATTTGGCAAGTCTCAAAGTATTATTAATATCGGTCAAAGATTAGCTTTTGCCGCAAACCAATCTCAAGCTAGTAAACTCGATATTATGATTTGTACTACTCAAGATTGTCATCTTGTCGCTCAACTACCTTTACCATCCCATTTTTATCAACATTATCCAACTGAAGTCGAACCAATCTTGTTAGGTTTTCAATGTCAAGCGTTGCTAAAAGACAATTTAGGCAAGTATGATTATTACTGTTTTTTGGAAGATGATTTAATCATTCATGACCCTTTGTTTTTTGTAAAATTAAATTGGTTTACTCAACAAGCTGGTGATTTAAGTCTACTGCAACCCAACCGCTACGAAGTTTCCATTGATAATCTTACCGATAAAGCCTATGTTGATGGCGATTTGCTTCCACGAGTAACCGCACCCTTTCAAAATATACAAGAAAAGCCGGAACTCCAAGGGAAAATAATGGGGATACCAATCACGTTTAAACGAGCTTTAAATCCCCACTCCGGCTGTTATTTTTTGAATGCTAATCAAATGGCTTATTGGGCAAAGCAAGCGCATTTTCTTGACCAAGATACAAGCTTCGTTAGTCCTTTAGAAAGTGCTGCTACTTTGGGTATTATGAAGACATTTAGAATTTACAAAACAGCGCCAGAACAGGCTAATTTTATAGAAATTCAACATTTTGGCACGGCATTTTTAAGGCTAATTGGCAAGCAGATTATGACAAATTCACAACGCTGAAATATTTGGTAGTGATGCATCACTACCCAGATAGATTGGGGAATGGAGAATATGGTCAACACCAGGGTGTCGCTATACGAACAAAGCCCGCCTACGCGGGCTAGAATATCATAGCGCGCGAAGGCGGGCTTCGTTTGTATAGCCACAGGCTTATAGCCTGTAGGATATATTGAATTACAGTTCAAAATTTTCTCTAACACTAAGCTCGTCCAAACTAACTTCAATGCTAAAGCGTTTACCTCTTTCGCCTTTAAAAAGCTTTAGCTGAATGTAATTATCTTGACCTCTAGCTTCGACTTGCTGAAGAATATTCCCCGCTTTAGATAATAAAGTAACTTTGATATTTGGTGGTAAGTATTTTTCTTCACCGGTTGGATGCAATTGTATGGAAATAGATATTTTTTCTTGAGCTTCTTCGGTAATATTCATTAGTAACGCTACAGTTTGATGACTCAGCTGTATTCCTAAGTCAATCAATTTGCCTCGCTTTGTTGCTACTTCAACACTCCTAGTGCTGAAAGCTAAATTGGCTTCTGGGCTAAGAAGTGTGTCAATAACTTGCCAACTTTCATCAATTACACCTTGTAACCATTGGCTTAATTTAGTTGTAGTTTCTTGTAGATATACAACTAAATTTTCTTCTGCTTTTGTTTCTGTAACTAGAGGTAAAGCAATAGCAGTGGGTTCTAAAAAACGCGAGTAAAATATTAGGTGATTTGGTTCTGGATCAAATTCCGCTAGCGGTACTCGGTAAAAACCATCTCGTGGTTGTAGTTTGACTTTTGTTTTGTAATTAACTAGTTCATCGTAACGCAAAAACCCTCTAATTATTACTTCTTCTTGCTCTTCTAATACCTCAAGTAATACATAGAAATGAGCCGCTAATTCTGGTTTTTCAATGAAATCTATTGCTAAAGTTACCTGTTCGTCAAGTAGATTTTCAGTAGCAATTAGACAAAGTTTAAATTCACCAACTGTGAGATAGCTGATATTTGAATCACGCTTGATTGGTTGCTGGGTGATGCGTGTACTCAGCCATTCTTCAAAACCAAGTAGCGCTAGTGCATTCAGATAACTTTGCCATTTATCAGCTTCGTGATTAACGCGATCGCCGGAGGCGGGTCTTTGACCATCGCTAATTTTTTTCGCTTCTTCAAAATGTTCTGCTTCTAACCAAATCGATTCGGGTAGCGACAGTCTTATATCAGTGGAATTAAGCATATCTTTAGTACTCATGCAGATTTTTGATGATTTATATTTTGGCGAAGTTCCTGTGCATATAAGCTATCCATAGAACGGTTTTTTCCCGCTCTAATTTCTTCTGCCGCTTCTTGAAAAATTTCTGCATCAGCAAAAGCTTCAATTTGCTCAACCACAGTTTTGAGATATTCTATTTTGGGGGGAATTTCAGTTAGACCTTTTGCATGAGCCTCTGATAAAATTTTTTCTATAACTTGTTGTAGTGTCCGAGTGCGAACTTTGGAAAGTAACTCTCCGGGATTTAATATTCGTCTAGTTTGATCCCAACTTGACATACCCAATTTAAGACCAACTTCTTTCAAAGGCATCTGCTGACAGTAATAAAGTTGCAATCCCGGAATGAACTGATTAGCGAGAGGAGCATATTTTCGGCTCTTTTGCAACTCGCTTAGGCGAACGCTAATCTGTTGTTTAATTGATTCAACTAACGAGCTTTTCAGTTGCTCATGCAAAAACTCTATAATTTCCCGTTGTTCTACATCTAATTCATCTTGAGAATCATTAGGTAAATCCGCTCTGGTTGTATAATTTCCTGTATCCGGGTCTTGAATTTCCAGAGGTTCTCGGTAACTCCAGATGTCATACTGTCTGAGTTGAGTTGCTACATGTTTTAGTTCTTTTGTCAACTCAGCCGGGGTGTTAATTATGACACCTCGTTCCTGCAAGCTTTTTAACATTTCTTGCAGTTGGTCGCTGTTAGGGTCGGGACATCTTTTAGCACCGACTTGGCGATGATGACATCTGTCTCGACGATAAACTGCATGAAAGACTTCGACTAAATGGCGATCGCGTACAGATAACCTTTCAATCTGTTTCGGTCTAGCTCGATTCATCAAAGCCCAGTCACTGAGATTCTGAAAACCAAACTCTGATAAGAAATCTTTAACTTCGGAATTTTGTTTAGTTTGCAAATATGCCCAATTATCTAAGCTCATGCTAGAGCCATCAGCGTTATATGTTCGCAAAACCTCAACCGTAAAAAATTTAAAAGTTGATGTTTTCGCTTCACCGTTTGCATCTAGCAGAAGTTGAGTTTTGCGATCGCTATCTAAGATAATCGGCGTTTTTCCATCATCATTCAGTACAAATGGTAGTAAATCCTTGTATGTAAACGACTTGTCACCACTAAACAGACTATCTATCTTTTGACAAGCTTTGAGAATCGGCTCGCTAACATAGCACCGCAAACAAAACCCAGCTTCAGCACAAGTTGCAACATCAGCTTTAGCCGAGTTAAAGCCGTGAAAATACGAGAAAAGAAAAGCTTGCATCTCCCTAGCTTGAGAATTAGGAACTTTTTGGTGACAAAATTCCTCAGCGATGGGAACTAAACTGTATTCATATCCAGCCCTTTGACTCTTAAGACTAATTCGGCAAATGTGCCAGTATCTTGATGTCGCACTCATAGATCCTGGTTCTCCTAGTGTTCGATAACTTTTATGTATCTTTCTATGCAATAAATAGATGCCTGCATATTCAGCTTATGCAGCACCTATTATTTAGGTTGTCACTAATAACTATTATTAGTCAATTCCTGGCAGAGCAAAACCCAACAAAGTTCAATTACATCTGCCCTGATAAAGGTTTGTCGGGCATGAGGGGCTAACAAATGATTGCATTTTGTAGTGAATCTTAAAATCGGAGAATGTATCTGTCCGTCCTACGGAAAGACACGCCGATGGGCTTTCTGCTTTCAATATTGTAAAAAGGAGGAAAATTAGAGAAAATGTTATGTAGTGCCAAATGTTTGGTATGATATCAGATTTGATATCAATATCTCCTGAATGAGCTCTGGGTGGGGCTGCGGAATTAGGCTCTTGATCGTCAGACATAGGTGAAAAAATCTCCTGTCAGTAGATCACAAAGTTTTTTATAAGTCTTCCCACATAGACATTCGGTGGAAAACGCCTGGACATTAAGAAAGCACGTTTTAATGAATATTTCAGCCGATACCATTGGGAGCCTTGAAGCGATCGCGTATTAAAAAAGTGCTGTAGTACACTCCTTGTTCACAAGGGCTGAAACCCTTATTTTTACGTTAGTTCCTGAAAGTTAGTGATAAAGCTGACTGTGATGATTATGTTCCTTTACTTCAAACCAAAACATGGCATTAACTTCTTTTCTGATGCTTCCCACTTGACCATCGCTCATAACACGCTATACATAGCAAAAAAACAATCCCCAACCTTTTACTTCTAATCAATGAATAACTTGGATAAAAATTTTTGTCGGCTTTATGGGCGATCAACTGCGGGGCACGAGTAACAATAGATATGATCAGTAAACCAAGCATGAAAATTTTTACGCTTGGTTGTTTTATGATTAGGATCGCCTGAGAGAGTGCTGTTTTTTTGTCGCAATGGCGAGCGATCGCCATTACTGACTTGGTGTAGAAATCAGCGTTTCGGGTATGGTAGCAACTAAATGTAACTTGCGAGAACCTATTTGTGATAAGTAATCAAAAATCTAAAAAGTGACTTATTACAATATTCAGTAGGAATAAACATGGAAAATAATCAAACACTCTTTCAAGCCGTCGGAATCATTAAAGGCGATGTCGAGATCGCCTCTGAACCTGGAAAACCCTCTATTATATCAGTCCAAGGCAAAGATTACGCTCTTCTTTACATTCCAAACAAACAAGGATTCAAAGCGCTTGACGCTCTAAAAAGAGAAATAGAAGCCACAGGCACCAATCAGCGATTAATAGTGTATCCAAAAATTACTCACTTCCCTGGTAGAGACAAAGCGTATCAAGTAGCTTTTCAGCTTGTCGGATTTGACCGAGGTTCTCAACCTGCTGGTATTGGCGTTGATTTAAATGATTTTGAATTTAAAATAAGCGGTTTGTGGCAGTTTATACCAGTTTGCCCTACTCCGTGTATTTCGGTATTTAAAAATTTTACAGACGAAAGATTGGAGTATGTTAAGCAATCTGAAGTTTACAAGCGTGTCAAATTTATGAAAGGTAGTCACATCCCTATTTTGTGGAAAGATGCACCTGTAAAGCCTTTTAGGTTTAATCCCAAGATAGAGAAAGAGGAACAAGGCAAGCCTGTATTTGTAGCTGTTAAGGCTAAATTCTTACCGAATAGGAATGTATTCGGTTTTGATTCACTACTAGGGATGCCACAAGAAGATGCTCCCAAATTCTTTAAAGCCAGCAAGAAAATGAAGGCTCTTGCGTTGCAAGAGTCTAAAAGTTTTAAAGCCGCTAAAAACTCTGAAAAAATTGAAAAAGTTGAAAGCGCGGAAACACCATTACCCAAGCCTAAAAAGGCTGAAAAAGTTGAAAGCTCAGAAAGCTCTAAACAACCGTTGCCGATGCCCAAGCCAAAATGTAAAAACTAACTTACAGTACTGTTTCTCCAAAAGAGAAACAGTACCAAGCGATCATCGCTCTTTTGAGGTGTCCTCGTAGAGAATTTTGGCGATCGCCTGGATATGCTCTTGCCGAGCTTGTTGTTCAGGGATCACTAAAAACCGCTGTCATCTAATCCCAAATCTACAGCAATGCGATGAGCGCAGGCAAACCCCGAAAACGCCACCGCATTCAAACCCTGACCCGGAAAACTACTATCCCCCACACAATAAAGTCCAGGGACATCTGTACGATTAAATGGCATCCCCAACAAACCGCGCAACTTATGTCGGGGAATTGGTCCATAAGTGCCATCAACACGACCTAAAAAGCGGCGATGCGATCGCGGAGTTCCCACCTCTAAATAATCCAATCCCGCATCTAAACCGGGAAAAATCTTCTCCAAACGCTCAATTATTCGCCACGCAGCTTCTTCTTTCTTCGCTTCGTACTCGCTCGCAGACAAGTTCTGCCAATCTGCAATCCAGTGCGGCGTGAAAGCATGAATTATGTGATAGCGTGTCGGTGCTAAATCTGGCTCAAGCAGAGTGGGAATCGAAACAAAAATTGTCCCTTCCGCAGAAGCCATTTTTTCCCAGTCTTCTAGCAAAATGTGATGGCATTCTGTGCCCTTGGGCAACACCGAATTTTTTACCCCCATGTGCAAACTAAGAAAACTGGGCGATTTTTTATAGCGCTGTTGCCACTTTTTTTCACTTAGGGGCATTTCTTCTGCTGGTAGTAAATTTTCAAATGTATCCCAGCGTGTAGCATTAGAAACTATGCGTTTTCCCAGGTATACTTTACCGTTAGCCAGTTGCACGCCCACGGCTCGTTGATTTTCTTGGATAATTTTTGTCACTCTGGCTTGATAGTGAATTTCGCCCCCAGCTTTTTCTAGACCCTCAACTAATTTTTGGGCAATTTGTCCCACCCCCCCTTTGGGGTAGTTGACTCCTCCATAATGCCTGTCAGAGAATACCATTCCCGCATTAATCATCGGTGTCATGTCCGCTGGAACCACCGACCAGCAATAGCACTCAATATCGATAAATTTTAATAATTCGGGGTCTTTAATATAGCGTCGCGCCAAATCTCCGGCATTTTGGGGCAGATACTTAGCTAAACCGAGACACGCTAATGGGTGCTGCAAAAATACCCGCAACAAATACCGAGGTTCTTCCAAAGACAGCAAATCCATGCTGTTGAGGCAATTAAAGACTTTCCAACATTCGTCATAAAAACGACGAATCCCTTCTTTTTCATGAGGAAATTTTGCAGTAAGATTTTGCAAAAATTTCTCATAAACTCTATCAACTTTCAGGTCGAAGTTGTTGGGCAGATGATAATGAATCTGCACCAAGTCGGGAATTGTCTCTAAACTGACATTTACCAATTCAAGGGCGCGTTTTAATAAGTTGGTGGTGCCGCGATCGCCAAAGCCGAAAATCATCGACGCCCCAACATCAAATTTATAGCCTTGCCTTTCAAAGTAACCAGCACTACCACCAGGAATTAGATAGCGTTCCAGCACCAGCACTTTAGCACCCTTTGCGGCTAGCTGAGTTGCTGTCACCAAACCACCAATTCCAGAGCCAATGACGATTACATCAAATGAGGGCATGGGGCATAGGGTATGGGTCATAGGGCATTGGGCATGGGGCATGGAAAGAGTTTCTCACACAATCATGCATAAATGCTCACGGGATGTAAATAACGTTTTACTCAATTCCCCGCTTGCCCAATGACGGCAGATGCTTCACTTGGGGAGACACGCCACATGCGCGTCTGCCGGTAAACCCGCGTATAGCGCAGTGGCTCCCCTTGGCGAAGCGCCTCTCTATGAGGGAGAAGACCCTTACGGGTGACGCTCCTGCGTCGCTAACGCTACGAAGATAGGCAGTTACTCTACTTGGGGAGACCCCTTGGAGAAGCGCCTCTCTATGAGGGAGAAGACCGTACTGCCTCACCGCACTGCCTCCCCCATGCCCATTGCCCATTGCGAGCGTGCCCATTCCTAAAAAAAAAGAGGGACGAGCCGTCATATTGCTGGCTAATCCCGTCTGCCGATCCTTAAAGAGAGGAGAACACTTGAAACCAATATAAGCTTGATTGAGAATAGATGTCAACTATTATTGAAAAATACTTGCAATAATTTTGGAGATGTAATTTTAGCTTTCAGTGGTACGTGCCGAAAGAGTATTATGAGGTTTCAGCTGTTATATAATGGATAGTCGCCAAAAATTGAGTTATGACGCTCCAATTGCGTATTTATGTTCCACCCCATCCTTTAATTAAGCACTGGCTGGCAGTCGCTCGTGATGCTGCGACACCTTCAGTTTTATTTCGCAGTGCGATGACTGAGTTGGGACGCTGGTTAACTTATGAAGCTGCTCGCGAGTGGTTGCCAACTCAAGAAACAACTGTTGAGAGTCCTTTAGCTTCCTGTCCTGCGACTTTGATTGACCCAGAGATGCCGATCGCAGTCGTGCCAATTCTCCGGGCAGGGTTAGGATTGCTAGAGGGAGCGCAGACGTTGCTACCTTTGGCTTCTATTTATCATTTGGGCTTAGTGCGAAATGAAGAAACTCTGCAACCTTCGTGTTACCTAAACACATTGCCAGAAAAATTTGACCCCCGAACACGAGTATTAATTACCGATCCGATGTTAGCAACTGGAGGATCGATTATGGCAGCGATGGCAGAATTGACACGTCGGGGTGTCGATCCAACTTTGACGCGGATTGTTTGTGTGGTGGCTGCTCCCCCAGCTTTGCAACAACTAAGTGCTGCTTATCCGGGTTTAATAATTTACACCGCCACAATTGACGAAACCGTCAACAACCAGGGGTATATTGTACCGGGATTAGGAGATGCAGGCGATCGCATCTTTGGGACTTAAGCTACTATGCAGCTATAACAGTTAGGTGCAATTAACTTTAACTAGTTGAGAGATGCAGGCGCGTTTCATCAAGGCGGTAAAGATATGAGTCAGCGTGATGGTTTTGCTAGTGGTTTTTTTGCTGGGGCAATTGTCGGCAGCGTAGTCGGTGGCGTTGTGGGTGCCCTGATTACTCAAAGGCGCGATCTTGAAATAATAGAAGAGGAGTCGGAACTGACCAATGGAACAGCAGAGGCTAAAAAAACAAATATTTTAAAACGGCGTACTATGAAAGCCGCAGAAAATGAAGATATGGAAATAGAAACGGCGCGGCGATCGCTCGAAGATAAAATTGCCCAGCTTAATGCCACAATTGATGAAGTCCGCAAGCAGCTGGGAAATGTCAATACTAACTCTACTCAGTCAATAAGCGATCGAGCCTCGCTCGGTGATGAGCTTCGCTAACGTCTAATCAAGGTAGGGGTGAGTGCGCCGCGCATTGGCTCCTAAAAAAGCTAATGTTGAGAAAATACCACTTGTGGTATATGTTATGACAATCCGCACACACGATGACCCAGGCTCAATTAAAATCAATATAAAGACGATGCGTGACACCTAGCCGAAAACGGATACATCCATGAACTTACTGGTTACTACTCTAGCTACTTTTGTACAGATTTATGGCGCCCTGCTACTTATCAGGGTTCTCTTGACTTGGTTCCCCAATATCAGCTGGTATAATCAACCATTTTCTGCTTTGAGTCAGATCACCGACCCCTATCTGAATCTTTTTCGCTCAATCATTCCTCCATTAGGCGGCATGGATTTTTCACCAATGTTAGCGATTATACTGCTTCAGGTTGTAGGCGGTGGTCTTGTTAGTTTGGCACAAAGTTTGCAGTTTGCCTCACTTTGAAGTAAAAGATTTTGGGTCTGGGCTAACCAGCCCAGACTAAAACCTACTAACGCCGGACTTGACCGCTAAATCCGGCAGCTTTAAACTGCTTCAGCTTCAATGGCGTAGGCTGATTGGCAGCCACAGAAATTCTCAAATCAAAATCACTGATACCTGATGGTATTTCCGCAATTGAACCAAGACGGGTACGATTTTGCATTACCGAATCGCCGTTAGCATCATAGATGCGCCCAAAAATATCTGCATCGTAAACTGTCTTGTTAGTATCATTCTGAGCTTTACCAGTGACAATAAAGCAGTTAGCAGCCCTAGAACCGCTACTCGTAACAGCTCCATTTGCCAGTTCTGCTGGACACTCATGATAGGAAATATCGAATAGTTTAACCTGTGTCAGCGCTACAGCGGGCGGAGTAAACACCCACGAAAGAACCCCGATGACACAGCAAATGAAAACAACCGTGAGTGAGCGCAACCGCATAAAAGACACCGTAAATAAATTCAACAATAGGCAACTTTAAAACCCAGCTTACCTTGAATTTAACTCCAAAGGGAGTTGGAGAGTTGTATTTAACATTTGTAATAATTAAGAAACATATTCGCTCAATTGCCATGAAATTATGAGTCCTGATGAGATTGAAGCAGCCTTGCAAGCAGCCTTTAATAGTTGTGATGCAGCCAGCTGTCCTCTCACTGATATGCAGAAACAGATATTACTGCAAGTGATTGAGGAAATTCAGGAAAACTCTTATGCTGGTGTTGCAGATCTTCGCAATCCGTTAGACGAACTTACACCGGCGGAATTAGAAGCATTTTTAGAGTTCGTCAAAACACAAGAGCAACACAATCGCACTTGGAAAGTACAATTACTTAACGATTGGCTGCAACAGAAGGACTCTGGAACAGTAAATTTTGTTCGCAAAAGCTACGGTTTGCAATGGCTAAATCGCGTTGAGCCATATCATTTTGAAAAATATTCTTATTTTGAGGATGCACTAAAACTTAGGATAGGCGATCGCATCGAAATTTCCAATGCTCTATGGGAATGGGTACAAGAAAATGGTCCCTGTACCCGCGAATGGTTTCCCTGCACAGTAATTCAAGTAAATCAAATTGGCAATGGCGATGATACATACACCAATTGCATCATCCGCTTTACCAACGGTACTGAATACGAAATTCAAGGAATTTACGAATGGAATCGTTATAACTGGCGCTGGTTGAGGAGGTAGCAGGGAGTGGGAGAGTTCTTGAGGGGGGGACAAGGGGACAAGGAGACAAGGAGAAATCTGCTATTCCTATCTCCCCCACTCCTCCCCTCCTCCCCTCCTTTACTCCCCCCTCACCGCCAACCGAGGTGATTTCTTAGTGTTTGACGCATTATATCTACGGGGACAGATTCTAAATCTAACCAGATTCTTAAGGCAGATGCGCCTTGCTGGACTAGCATTTCTAATCCGTCAATGGCGATCGCACCTTGTTGTCGTGCCAGTTGGAGAAATCGTGTTGGGCTAGGATTGTATATTAAATCGTAAGCGATCGCTCCTCTGGGCAAATCCCTCATTTGGGAAGCAGTTAAAGGACACTCTTCAAGGTTGGGATGCATTCCCATTGGCGTTGTGTTTACCAACAAGTGTGCTTGCGGAATTATTCTTGACATATTATCCCATTTATGAATCTGCAAATTTATTTCTGGCGATAAATTGTCCCAACTATTGCGAAATTCTTCTAACTTTTGCTCATTGCGCCCAACTACATGAACTTCCGTACAACCTAGCTGGATACAACCCGCTATAACAGCGCGAGATGCACCACCATTGCCAAAAATTACTGCTACCGTCTGCTGCCAATTTCGCCTATAAGTTGTTTGCAAAGGAGCTATAAATCCTTCTATATCAGTGTTTGTCCCAATCCAATGGTTATCTTTACGAAGAACAGTATTTACAGCTCCTACAGATTTAGCAATTGGATGAATTGCCGATAAACAACTCATTATCGCCTGTTTGTGAGGAATTGTAACGTTAAAGCCTGTAACGCCAATAGCAGAAAAGCCTTGAATAGCTTTGGGCAAATCATCTGGTTTGATGGGAAAAGGCAGATAAACGTAATCTAATCCCAAAGATTCTAGAGCTGCATTATGCATCAACGGTGACAGCGAATGTTCAACCGGATGTCCAATTACTCCTAACAGTTTTGTTTTTCCACTAATCAATCGTTGCATTTTCGTAAATAATTTGAATGAGCAACCCGCCAAGGACGCCTAAAGATAGAAATTTAGTTGTTGGTGCTAAAAGGCATTGAATAACCAGCCTATCGCCTGAGAATGCCGAGCTACAATTATTAAAGGTTACTTAACATTTCGTCATATCATGCAGGCAACTACACGCCGAGCTACAACCCCTATTCCGGGAAAATATTGGCAGTGGCGAGGGCACAACGTTTACTACGTAAGAGCGGGAGAAAAAAATTCTCAACGTCCACCCTTGCTGTTAGTGCATGGGTTTGGTGCTTCCACAGACCACTGGCGTAAGAATATCACAGGACTGTGTAACGATTTTGAAGTTTTTGCGATCGACCTTTTGGGATACGGACGTTCCGCTAAACCGAAGTTGGAATATAGCGGTGAATTGTGGCGTGATCAACTTTATGACTTTATCACTGAAGTGATTGGTGAAAAAGCGGTTTTAGCAGGTAATTCCCTTGGTGGCTACGCTTGTTTGTCTCTAGCAGCACAACGTCCTGACGCGGCAGCTGGTTTAGTCTTGCTTAACAGTGCTGGACCTTTTAGCGAAAATCAGACTTCATCAGAACCGGAAGCCTTACAACCAGAAATTCAGCCTCCCAAGCAAACAGATACACTGCAAAAACTATTTGGTGACGTTGTTAAATGGATTTTTCAACAACCGTTAGCGCAGTTTCTTTTATTTCAATACGTCCGACAGCGTTGGGTAATTCGCCAAACTTTAGAGAAAGTTTATCTTGACAAAAGTGCGATTACAGACCAGTTGATAGAAGAAATTCATCGACCTTCTAACGATCCTGGTGCGGTGGATGTATTTGCTTCGATGTTTAGCACTCCTCAAGGAGAGAAAAATGATGTATTATTGCAGCAATTAAGTTGTCCATTGTTGATGTTATGGGGTGAAGCTGACCCTTGGATGAATGCTAGAGAACGTTCTCAGAAGTTTCGGCAATACTATCCTCAACTGACGGAATACTTCTTGCAAGCTGGTCATTGTCCCCACGATGAAGTACCGCATCAACTAAACCCACTTTTACGAGATTGGGTTTTGTCTATTTCCAATTTCTAAACTAAGTAGGTCAACATCAAAAAACATAAAATCTAGATAGATAGTAGCGGGTCTACACGGTTTTAATGTTTAATTTCGTTGACTTAATAAGTAAAAAGCTCAAAAACCTGGTCAAGGTTGACCAGGTTTTCCGAAATTTGCGATTCTCAAATTTTTAAACTTGCTAAGTAATAGAATCAGTCAACAACTAAGGTGGATACAACAACGGGCAAACTCAGCATATTTACGTTTTTCCGTTTTAGGATTTGGCTTCCCTATTTAACTTAGGGGCAGTGCCACTTATTTTTTATGCTGTTATTTGCTTGGGCTGATGACGGGGGACACTAAGTCATTTGCCCTTTGACTTTGGTTGTGGTTTGTTTGGTGTCCTACTATTTAACTTATCACTCAAATCTGAGATTGGGATCGGTTGTTTACTAAAGTTGACGTTTCGTTTAATTTTGAAATATATAATAGTTTTTTGAGAGATAAGCAAGCGAACTGAACTAGATTGACAAGCGTAGACGCTGCATCGGCTTGTCGCTAGACATCGCTTAAACACTTAATTATGGCTACTGGATAATCAGGGTTAGCTGGATTCGGTATCAAGCGCTGATTTTTGCAATCTACCACTAAATCTAACTGTTCCAAAATCACCTGACCAATCAACACTTCATTACCCACAACTAAAGCCTCTGCTACAGTTTCACGTCCTTGACACTCAATGATTACAGGTCCGGTTACTCCCACAATTTCCTCACTTCCATTAGCATATTGAGCAAGTCGCTGACCTCTAATTCGCAAACCTAGCTGCTCTACAATCTCTGTAGGAATTACTAAAGACACTGCCCCTGTATCAACTAACCCTTGAGTTTCATGCTCGCGCAATAACCTTGGTGCTAGCAAACCTCGATTTACTAACTCCTCATCTACAGCATTGGTTAACTTGACTTTAGTGTGAACTGCTCCCATCATTTTTTACTAACACTTTTATTTTAATTGTATCTATCTTTGACTTCCAATCATAAATTAAATTAATGAAAAGTTGGGATAAATATAGGTAAAAATAAAAATTGAATTTATTCTTATCTACGAATAATACCCAATCCAAAATCTAAAATCTGTCTGGCAAAGTTATGCTCGCTTGTAACCTCTGCTCATACTTTCCGGAAAATCTCAAATAGACCCATCTTTTGCTAGAAATAGCTAAGATCAGAATGTTTATTTATTGACGTTCAAGTTTTGGCTACTGTATCTTGTCCCCGTTGTCATCAATCCGTTGACAGTCAAGCTGTCACCTGTCCCCATTGCCGCACAACTCTCAAAGCATTTGGACATCCCGGCATTCCTTTACATCGTGCCACTGGAAAAGAGTATCTGTGCGACAGTTGCACCTACCACGCTGACGATACTTGTAACTTCCCTCAACGTCCTTATGCTAAAGAATGTACTCTCTACCAAAACATTGAAGAGAGCAAATTACAGTTACAACAACAGCGTGAAAACACCAGCTTTGTTGCAACTGTGAAAAGCTGGGTTGAACGCAATTCCTCTTTGTTATTATTACTAAGTTTAGTATTTGTTTGTTTGGTTATAGCTGTATTTAGGTGATATATATTGAACTTGCACTATGACTGAAAAAAGGTTAAAGAGCAAAGGGATGCATGATTTTTGCATTCTTTTAATCCTTTCCCTTTGCTTTTTGCCAGACTAATGTCCCGAAGTATAATTAAACCAAAATAAAGGAGTAGGTTTGGCTAAGGTTCATTTACGCAAAGTCACCGTTGATAATTTCTTTGAATGCATCAGTCTTGAAGTAAAAGAATCGCAAAAAGAATTTATAGCATCCAACGTGAAATCACTGGCTGAGGCTTATGTGAATCCAAATTTGTTCCCCTTGGCTATCTACGATACCAAAGTTGTGGGTTACGAAAAGCCTTACTTGCCAATAGTCGGCTTCACAATGTATGAAATAGTGGCTGGCGTTGGATTTATTCTCCGTCTCATGATTGACTACAAATATCAACAACAGGGCTACGGACAAGCGACAATTTTAGAGTTAATAAGGCGTTTAAAGCTGCATCCAGAAGTCGAATTGATTGCAACTAGTCATAAACGAGGTAATGAAACCGCAGCCAAACTTTACCGCAGCCTTGGATTTGTAGATTGGAACATTGACTGGGCTATAAATCATGAATCTGAGATTTATCTAAGATTGGATCAGAATATTTGATGGAAACAACTTAATAATCAACAATCCTTCTTGACTTTTTTAAATTACATTTGCAGCCTCAACAACTACTGGAATTGCATCTTCATTAAAAACTGTTAAATCAAACCAAAAAGTTGTACCAACGCCAACTTCACTCACGAGATGGACTTTACTATGATGTTTTTCTTCTATGATATTCCTCACAATAGATAGTCCTAAACCAGTGCCTTCTAAAGTGTGAACTCTGTTTTCAACCCGAAAGAAACGGTCAAAAATTGCTTTTTGGTCTTCTGGGGGGATGCCAATACCAGTATCAGAGATTTCTACCCGCACTTGACCAGGCTGACTGTGGTTGAGCTTTGATTCTAATTGGTAAGTACGAATTGCAACTTTGCCACCCGGCAGAGAAAATTTGAGGCAATTACCAACCAGATTTGCTAACACTTGCAGTAACAAATCGTAGTTACCGACTACTAGGGGCAAATTAGGGGCAACTTCTTGAATAAGTTCGATGCCTTTATCTCTAGCATTAAGTTGGTAAGTACGTAGAGTTTGGTCGATCGCTTGCGCCAAATCGACTCCATTAAAGTGATAATTGCGACCAGATTCCAGCTTAGACAAATCCAAAACATCATTAACCAGACGAGTCAGGCGATCGGTTTCATGGTTAACTGTTTCTAGAAATTCCCGCCGTTGATCTACACCCAAATCTTCACCGTATTCGTGCAAGGTTTCGATAAACGATTTGATATTAAATAAAGGAGTTCGCAGTTCGTGGGAAACGTTGCTGATAAATTGGCTTTTTGCCTCGTTTAATTCTACTTCGCGGGTAATATCTTGCACAGTGATGGCGATGCCTTTAATATTCTCGCGTTGCTGGTTAAGAACTGTAGTTAAAAGAATGCGAATGGTGCGGTTAATGGGTTCGCTAATTGGGATGCGAAACTCAGCGCTTTCGCACTCACCTGCTGCCATTTCATACAAGGGACGGGTAATTTCCATTTGCACTGCTGAGGGCAAATGAGACAAAATACTACTACCTTCTACATGACTATTTTCCCAGCCAAAAATTCGCCGCGCTGTGGGGTTGACTAATATCACCTGCATGTTGTTGTCAATCAGCACCGCACCATCGGCAATGGTGGAAACCAAAGTTTCTAACTTGGCTTTTTCTGCCGTTAGTTCTTCAATATTTTGTTCTTCGTAACTCTCCAAGCGCTCTGCCATGTCATTAAAGCTTAAAATTAACCCTCCCAGTTCGCCACCTAGTGGTAAGTCAATTCGCTGCTGAAAATTTCCGGCGGCAATTTGTTTTACGCCTGCTAAAAGTTCTTTAATGGGCTTGGTAATGGTCAAAGCGTTGACTACTCCTGCCAAAATCACCATTACCCAAATCGTGATAAATACGGCAATGGTGACATCGCGGGTAAAATTGGTGGAAATGACTGCGGTTTGATTGGGGTTAATGCCGATCGCTATTACACCCAGATATTTGTTCTCAACAATCAAAGGCACAAATACATCAGTTACGACTCCATCCGGCGACTGATGTTGTCGCACCATCGGCTTGTCTGTATTGACAGCATAATCATCTGGTAGCTGTATCCGCCGCTCAATTGCTAGGGAGTTTTCTAGCTCCGGTTCCCCAAAGGGAATTCCCAAAAAGATTTTTCCAGTTTCATCAGCGTAGAGCATATAACGCACGCTAGAGGTGCTGTTGTAAAAGCGTTGGGAAAATTGGGCGACCTCGGTGAGATTTTGGTCAGCAATTAGCGGTGCAACGTTAGCCGCCAGAAGCAGTCCGAGGTCACGACCAAAGCGGGTATCATTTAGACGTGCATCCTGCTGAATCGTATTCACCGCCCAGAAGGTTAGACCACTCATAATTAAAGAAACCACTAAAGTGGCAGCAGCCAAAAGCTTGGTCTGGAGAGTGAACTCCGACCACCAATTGGCGATCGCTTCTCGGATTGTTTTTAAAAAAGCCAGCATTTTAAACAAATTGTTAGTAGTTTCTCTTATAAACCCCAACAACTAAAAATTAACAGTTAATTTGACAAAAATGTTAATGGGCTAGGGAGTAGGGACTAGGGATTAGGGGCTAGGGACTAGAGGTTATGAGTTAAAGGCGCTTAGATTAGGGGTGAGAATTCCTATTCCCCATCCCCCCATCCCTCCATTCCCTAGTCCCCAGTCCCCATTACCCGATAACCAATATCGCGCCGATAATAAATTCCCTCAAAGTGGATGCATTTGATGCCGGCGTATGCAGAAGCGATCGCTTTCTCAAAATTTTCTCCTATACCCGTGACATTTAAAACTCTACCGCCATCTGTCAATAGTTGCTGCTGGTGCAACTTTGTCCCAGCATGAAATACATTAGTTCCTGCGGATAAAGCTTGTTCAATGCCTGTAATTACTTTTGCTTTCTCATACGCCCCAGGATAACCGCCTGCGGCAGCGACGACAGTCGCAGATGCCCCCGCTTTCCAAGCTATGGGCGGCATGTCTCCTAGGCGCTGCTGGACGCAGGCAATCATTAATTCTTCTAGGGGTGTTTCTAACAGTGGGAGAATGACTTGTGTTTCTGGATCGCCAAAGCGACAGTTAAATTCTAAAACTTTAAATTCGCCATCTGGCGTAATCATCAACCCAGCGTAGAGAACACCTCGATAGTCGATGTTTTTGGTTTTGAGGATAGCGATCGCTTTCTCTAATACTTCTTTTTGCACGCGTTCCATAATTTGCGGTGTAGCGATCGGTGCTGGGGCATAAGCTCCCATCCCCCCAGTATTATCTCCTGTATCGCCCTCCCCAATTCGCTTATGATCCTGAGCCGGTAGCAAGGGACGAATTGTCAACCCATCTGTCAACGCTAAAACCGATACCTCCTGCCCAGTCAAACACTCTTCAATAACCACAAATTCCCCAGCGCTGCCAAACTGCCCCTGAAAAATCGCATCAATAGCCGCCTGTGCCTGTTCCACCGTTGCCGCCACAGTTACGCCCTTCCCAGCCGCTAAACCATCAGCCTTGACAACAATTGGTGCGCCCTGCGATTTCACATATGATTTAGCTGCTGTTGCCTCCGTAAATACCGCAGCTTTTGCTGTGGGAATTCTCGCTTCCTGCATCAAAGCTTTTGCCCAAGCCTTACTCGCCTCAATTTGCGCTCCCGCTCTCGTCGGACCAAAAACCATTAAACCTTTATTTTGAAGATAGTCGGTAATTCCCTTTGCCAACGGTACTTCTGGACCAACGACCACCAAAGAAATATTATTTTCTAGACAACAATGGCTAATGCCTTCAAAGTCATCTACCGCCAGAGGGAAATTCTGGCAGCGTTCTAAACTTGCCGTACCACCATTTCCGGGCACACACACAACTTGCTCCACTTGCTTAGATTGCAGCAGTTTCCATGCTAGAGCATGTTCCCGCCCTCCATTACCAACAACTAAAACTTTCACGCGCTTTCCTTGCTTGCGATGATTATGCCTTAAGTCTTTTCGCCAATCAATTTTTCCATCAATTCTGACGCTGATGCAAGCCCCCTATCAAGAATTCAACATTCCCAAAACTTAGGTAAATAATTTCGTAGTCAGCACTCTTCGTGCTGAAAAAGTGCTTAATATAAGCGCTATTCACGCTTATTACGTAGCCCATAATAATCATTCCTTACTCAGCGCTGAGTATTCCTCCATCAGGAAGTACTGATTTATAATGTATTTTTTAGTAAATTTTTAAATTATTTTATTAGTATATTCATGGTTAAAATGTTAGATAAAAAAATCAACAAATATACTGATATCTTTTCCACAAAACCACAGTATTTAAGTATTTCTAACTAATCAGTTTCATCTGCAAGTAATTGGTAAAAAAAATCATCCTAAAGTATGGCATTTACCTGGGTGTAAAGATTAACCTAGGTATATTCAAATTGAGAAAATATAAAAAAATCACAGAACATGGTTAAAGTTATTGTCACCGGCGCGGCAGGGTTTATTGGTTCTCAGCTTACAGAAACATTGCTGAAACAAGGAGAAGAAGTAATCGCAATTGATGAGTTTAACGATTACTACGACCCCAGTTTAAAGCGCAATAATGTTGCACACTTACATTGCTTCCCAGGCTTTGAATTAATTGAAGGAAATATTCAGTTTTTAGATTGGCAAACACTCCTCAAAGACGTTGAAGTAGTTTACCATCAGGCGGCGCAGGCGGGAGTACGTGCCAGTTGGGGTCAAGGTTTTCGTCTTTACACTGAACGAAACATCAGCTCTACCCAAATTTTATTGGAAGCGGCAAAAGATGCTAAACACCTGAAAAGGTTAGTATTTGCTTCAACATCTAGCGTGTATGGTGATGCGGAAACTCTACCCACCGACGAGAAAATTTGTCCAACACCGGTTTCGCCTTACGGTATTACCAAGCTAGCAGCTGAAAGATTGTGTGGACTTTATCAAAAAAACTTTGGCGTGCCTTTTGTTGCGTTGCGCTATTTCACAGTTTACGGTCCCAGACAGCGCCCGGATATGGCGTTTCATAAGTTCTTCAAATCGATTTTGCAGGATGAGGCGATTCCTATTTATGGCGATGGACTGCAAACGCGGGATTTTACCTTTATTAGTGATGTTGTCGCTGCCAATTTAGCCGCTGCCAGCCTACCGGAAGTTGTAGGCGAAATCTTCAATATTGGTGGTGGTAGCAGGGTGGTGTTAAAAGAAGTATTGGACACAATGGAAGAAATTGTCGGCAAACCGATTAAGAAAAATCATATTGAAAAAGCGATGGGAGATGCGCGTCACACGGCAGCGGATGTATCCAAGGCGCAGAGAATTTTGGGATATCAGCCAAAAGTTTCTTTGAGGGACGGGTTGATGCAGGAATGGGAATGGGTAAAGGCATTGTATTCAGTATCTTAATTAAGGGAAATACACGCTCACCTACAGGCTAGCGCTCTTTTATTACTCTCGTCAGATGAAATTTGAAACCCTATTTTCACGTTAGTCCGCGCAGGCGGACTTTGCCTGTGTAGCCAAGCCACTGCGCTGGACGGGTTCCCCGGCTTGAAGCATGTGGCGCGCGACTTCCAGTCGCCTCGATTATTCTTTCTCCAGACTCATAAAAGAGCGCTAGAACCCTGTAGCTACACGAACATAGCCCGTGTACACGGGCTATGTATGAAGCCTATGAAGATACAGAGAAGTCTCAGCCCAGGTTACGAACGCAGATGCGCGTGCAGTGAGGTAGCGCTGCGGACGTTTCACATGCAGAGTGCGATCTCTCCATGTCCCTTAGGACAATACTTTGTTCAAGAAACCGGGATTCCTATTTCTCACGAATGATTTAGGGCTGCTATATAGAACCCATTTGACATCTTTTACTGTGTTGAAGTAAAGTTAGCGCAAAAGTTGTATCCAACAGTTATGCCATACTCTAGCAGCCTCACAGACGAAGAGTGGATAATCCTAGAACCCCTACTG
>JAHHID010000098.1 GCA_019359015.1 Spirirestis rafaelensis WJT71-NPBG6 | reverse complement strand
AAAACCTAGTCATTATTCAAATTACTACAAAAGGGGGTGAAGGGGCTGCCGACGGCAGCCCCTTCACCCCCCCAAGAATGATTATCATTTTAAATAATGGCATAATTTATTTTTTGGAAGTCCCTTATAACTTTATCCTAGAAGCTCTTTTCTATGCAGCTTCATATTAAATTGGTATTAGGTATATCTTCATAGTGCTTGACGTGACGAATTTATCGCTCGGACACTTTTTAATGGCGCTCACCGTCCAATCTACGAGAATCTACCCATTGCGGGGGTGAAAGCTGCTTTTACGCATTGTCCAGGCATCTATAGGGATAAACACGCAAGCGTCGTCCGAAATTTCCTGCATACTATAAAAAAGGGTAAGTCGCTACAGAAGCACCACTTATGAAACAGTAGTAATTCGAGAAAACAATGCTTTATGTAGATTAGCCAAATATTAATAACTTCTACTAAAGAGCAACCAGTGTAATTAATTGTCCTGAAGAAGAGTAAGCCTTGTAGTTTACTGTACTAATTCAAGCAAGTAATGAGTTCGCAATTATGAGGTATTAGGTTTCAATGGCACTACCTGTTGGATCTGTCTTATCAACGCAGAAAAAAAAGAAACCGTCTTTGGTACTGACGCTTTCATCTGCTGGGTTATTGATTGGTGTGGGGAGTGCAGCATTCTGGCTTTTAACTCAGGGAAAATTATTCTCCAGAGACTTGCCACTAGGTGCAAATATTATTCCTCAAGATGCTTTATTTGCGGTTTCTTTAACCACCGATCCCAGTCAATGGCAGAAATTGCGCTCTTTTGGCACAAAAGAAACCCAAGGAGAACTAGATAAGTATTTAGTGGACTTGCGCGATCGCTTCCTCACTAATAACGGCTACGACTTCCAAAAAGATATCAGTCCTTGGGTTGGTAATCAAGTAACAATTGCCATTCTTGCCCCAGACATAAATAAAGCTGCACCTAAATCGGTAGCTAGTGATGCAATTGCTACCAAAGAACAGTCGATGGTGATGGTTTTGCCAATAAAAAACCCACAAAGTGCTAAAACTATCTTGGCACAACCCAAAATGCTCAAAGGTGGCAAATTAGTTGAGCGCACCTATCAAGGAATTGCTATCAAACAAACGGAAGGGCAAAGTAAAGAAAACTTTTCCGCAGCGGTACTAGATGAACGTTTCTTAGTCATCACCGATAATCCTAAAGCCACAGAACGAGCGATTGATGCCTATAAAAATAAAACAACACTGGCGACAACAGGTGGCTTCGCAGATAATTTCCCGAAAATCGCTAATTACCAACCCTTCGCCCAGTTTTATGTAAATGTGCCAATAGCTGCCAAAATAGCAACTGCCTCTCCAAACCGCGCTTTGCCCGCTCAAGTTTTGGCTCAACTTCAGAATAACCAAGGTTTAGCGGCGACAATTACCTTAGAGTCAGAAGGAATACGCTTAAAAGGGGTTTCTTGGCTAAATCCAAATAGCCAACGTACCCTAGCGGTGGAAAACAAGGCTGGGAGTATGCAAAAGCGCTTACCAGCAGAAACCTTAATGATGCTGTCTGGCGGTAATCTTAAACGGTTGTGGGCAGATTACGTTTTAACATCTCAGTCTAATCCACTTTCGCCTGTACCACCAGAAACACTTAGAAATGGAGTGAAATCACTTACTAATAATGAACTTGATTTAGATCGGGATTTATTAAGTTGGATGGGTAGCGAGTTTTCGGTTTCGGTGATGCCATCAATTGCTAGAGAAGGTTATAAAGAAAATTTTCGTGCGGCGTTTGTATTCATGGTACAAGCAAGCGATCGCGCTTATGCTGAAGCATCTATAAAACGTCTGGATGAGATTATGAGAAATCAATATCAATTCCAGATTCAACCTGCCACAATAGCAGATAAACCTGCTGTCAACTGGATTGGACCTTATGGAACCTTAACTGCTACCCACGGCTGGTTAGATAATGATGTCGCTTACCTAATTATGGGTGCTCCTGTTACGAATAAAATTGTTCCTAGACCAAACAACACATTAGCTAGTACTTTCCCATTCCAAAAAACAGTTCCCTCAGATCCTAATCCGACAAACGGTCAGTTTTTCTTAGATGTGGAACGCACGGTGAAAAATTTTCCCCTACCAACATTATTCTCCAATCAAGAAATTGTATTAGAAGCAACGCGCTCAATTGGCATAACATCTGCCGTCAGCGACAGTCATAGTAATCGCTACGACATGTTTATAGAATTGAAAAAAGGTGATAAACCTGCACCTTTACCCAGTCCGAAAAGTATAGCTATTCCGTAAAAATGATAATCCCGCAGTAGGGAGAGGGTGAAGAAACGGATTGCGCCTCTTCACCTTCTAACTAATTCTCATTATTATGAGAATTAAACGCAGCATGGACAGGGCTTCAAAGAGTCAACCAAGAACAATCTAAGTAGTACACCCATCAATAAAGCAGTGCGGTAATCTCTTCAAATAGCGATCGCTCCATTATGAGAATACCGCGTAGCATGGTGGGCTTTTTATGTAGAAATATTTATTTGAATCCTACATGACTTTACTTTAGTTTTCTAGTCAAGTATATATGTAATTACCCTTAGGGATTGGCAAATCAATCTCTAAGTATTGATACCAAAAGCTCGTTACTTTCAATACTTAATAGCACACAGAGGCTACAAATCGAATATGGAATTCGTGATCTTTAGCTTGTCTTACTCAATCTTGAATAAGGCTGAAAAACATAATGCGTAAACTTAAGCTTTTGAGTCTCTTGATGATAGTGGGTTTATCTTTGAGCATTTCAGTGTTGATTGCTTATGTTAACCCACTCAAAGTGTTCGGTCAGATTCCTCTTCCTGACGAAGAAACTTTAATTACCCGCCGCCTAGCCGAGGTTGCAACCAACTTTGTGGTTCAACCTCCTGATCGCCCCCTGCGTCCAGCGGAGCGTGTGCGTCGGGACACCTATGGCGATGTCGGACTTACCCCCGTAAAAACTTTGGCGCAGTTGGATACATTACTTTATCCTTCTATACCAACCTCAGTTCGTGAAAGAGTGATAGAAGGGTCTGAGTTCTTTACTACCCCAAACAAAGTTGAGGACGGTTTCGGGTCGGTAGCCATGCAAACTCGATGTGCGGGTTGTCACCTGAATAACATTGAGACAGTTCCCAATGAAGGACTACTTACAGGTACTTCTCTCGTCAGTCGAGCTGGCAGGACAACTCCCACAAACTTCAGCATTGTATCAGGCGATACCACAAATGGCGGTCAAGCTCCCGGTAGACGCTTAGATCCGGTCAGTCCCGATGGTTCTGTTGACTTAAGTCGTCTGAGTCTAAACACCAGTGGAGAATTAGATGCGGTTAATAATACGGGGCGAACCGCAGCCTTTACAGTCTTTGGAAACTTTCACCCCGAACGAGAAAAGGTCGATTTTCTGACATCTTTTGATCCGTTGACTAATGTGCCAAATTTCCTCGGTATAACTCAGAATTTTGGTGGTTTCTTGCAACACGTGCGCCCTCCTTCTGAAGAACTGAAAGCTTTAGACCCAAGTATAGATTGCAAACCAGAGGCTATCCCCAGCATTGCAGAAGATAAAAACCTCGGAACTGTCGATCCAATTACGGGACTGAGTCCAAGTGGATTTAGACGTGCTATTACTGAACTTGCTGGTCCCCCATATATTGGTCGTGGGTTGGTAGAGGCTATTCCAAACGTCGATATTGCCAGTGTGCCTGACCCCAACGATATCAGAGGTGACAATTCCTCCCTCAACACTTCTTTCTTTCAGTGTACCGGTGATTGCATCACAGGTGCGACCAATACAGTTCCTCTGAATGCGCCTCGTGGGCAAGAGAATCAACTCGCCGAAGGACTGGGGCGTTTTGGTTTACGTGCCAATGGTGCAGAGATGATGCAGTTTATTGTGGGAGGGACGTTTGGTAGTCTGAGCATGACCAACCGGATCTCTCCTTTTGAGCAAGTGATTGCTGACCCCACGATTGCCCCCTATAATCGCAGCTGCCGCAATTTAATCGATGATCCAGAGCTTCCTGTCAGCATCCCATTTAGTGAGCGCAATTTCATCCGCGGGACGGCTCCCCCAGAATTTGGCAACAATCTCTTGGCGGTGCTAAATTCCCGAAATCCCTCCAGGCCTATCAGAGGCAACAGCCCTGCTCGTAGAGTACAACGAGGGGCGCAGCTTTTTGGTGTTGACCTGGTTGCCTTTGCTAACCGGACGATTCCCGATAAGATGCCTAAAGGCGGCGATGGTCTAGATGGCAATGCGATTAACCAGAAAGATCGCATGGTTGGTTGCGTCAGCTGTCATACTCCAATTCAAAGAACTGGTTTGTCTCCGGCTCTTGGCGACCCATCCTTGGGCCCTGATGGACAAGCACTTGTAGATGCTCTCAGCTACCGTTGGGCCCCTCTGTTCTCAGATATTAATATCCATAGAGGCCCAACCATAGATGCTGAACGGTTTGCGCCAACTCCCCGCGACCCCATCCTGATCAGCCGCTCTGAAATAATTGTTCGTCGTGACAAATCCGGCAAAGATTCCGATGACGATGATCGAAATAAGGAGCGCAAAGGTAGATTCCGCAACACCTTCATGACCTATGATCTCACCCGCAACCTGAGTAGTGATAGCTTCTCAAACCAGAAAGGTAGTGCTGACGGTGATCAGTTCCGGACACCACCTCTGGCAGGAATTGGGAGAGTCGGCCCGCCATTCCTGCATGATGCTCGTGTTTTCTTAAGTACCTTCAACCGTGACACCACGCCTGCGGGTACTGTAACGACCAATAGCGAAGTGACCAACGCACCTTTAGTTGTTCGCTCAGTAGACGATGCGATTCTGGCAGCAATTGAGTTACATGACCTACCTGCACCCGATGACTCTAAGACTTCTAAGCTGAGCGGTGGCGGATGCCCTGTTCCTAAAGGTGGCAGAGTCACCAATGGAATCGGCAATGTTATCGACTACAGCTTATACGGCACATCACCTGAGAATGTCATTTGCCCACCTTATAAGAGTGAGCTTTCGACAACTCATCGGGGTGAAGGACGCGAAGTTATCGCTCGTTTCCGTTCTCTGACACCTTCTGATCAACAAGCGATGATTGATTTCTTGAGGCAGCTGTAGAGCCTCTCCAATATCTCTAATATCGATATGTTTGTGAATTTCACTACGGGGACGTTCTTAAGAACGTCCCTTCTTTTGATATCTTCGCAACCATAAGCCAATACGGTTCAGTTAAGCCTCAAAGTCTGATAAATTCGAGTAATTTTCAGGTAATTGAACCACAAGATGAACTAAAGGCTCGAAATAGCGTATGAGTCTATGTGAGCGCCTTTACACGTATTTAGGCTGCAACTACATAGAAAAACGAGATTTAAATCAGTGAACAGTGAACAGTGACCAGTGACGCTTGCTATGGTGGGGGATTTAAACCCGCCACCAACGCTTTCCACCAAGATTGGTGGGGGACTTAAACCTTTCGGATGAAACTGGTAACTGATAACTGGTAACTGGTAACTGTTAAATGCTGCTTGGAACTTAACTTTTGTAAATTTAGATGGGTTTGCCCTGCTATTACCCAGAAGCAGATAGGATCAAAACAGTTAAAATCTATTGTTTCTTTGAATCCACTCAGGAGAACACTGTATGAATCTGGTTGTACTCCAGAACTGGCTGGACAATGCCTCGTTTGCCGTTTTATTTCTTACAATGATGGTTTATTGGGCTGGGGCGGCTTTCCCTAATCTGTCCGCAACCGCCGCTTTGGGGACAGCTGGTATGGCGATCGCTAATTTGTGCATAGCCACCCTATTAGGAGCGCGATGGATCGAAGCTGGTTATTTTCCTTTGAGCAATCTTTATGAATCGTTATTTTTTTTAACTTGGGGAATTACCACGGTTCATTTAATTGCTGAGAATACTAGCCGCAGCCGATTGGTTGGGGTTTTTACAGCACCTGCGGCGATGTGTATCAGCGCTTTTGCTACCCTGACACTGCCATCAGGAATGCAATTATCAGAACCTTTAGTGCCTGCACTGAAGTCTAATTGGTTGATGATGCACGTTAGTGTGATGATGTTTAGTTATGCGGCTTTGATGGTAGGTTCGCTGTTAGCGATCGCATTTCTTTTCGTTACTCGCGGTGAAAATATTCAACTACAAGGTAGTTCTGTCGGTACTGGTGGTTATCGCACCAACGGCTACCGCTTGCGTAAAGCTGGTGAACTAGTTTCTGAACTACCAACACCATCTACGGAAAATAATGGCTTTGCCCGTTTTGAAACTAATGCCAACGGTAACGGTAAAACAGCAGTTTTGGATACAGTATTAGCAACACCAATCCAAAATTCTGAACAAACCCTCACACCGCAGCGCCTCAGCCTTGCCGAAACCTTAGATAACGTAAGCTATCGCATCATTGGGTTAGGATTTCCCTTATTAACAATTGGCATTATTGCTGGTGGTGTTTGGGCAAATGAAGCTTGGGGTACTTATTGGAGTTGGGACCCGAAAGAAACTTGGGCGCTAATTACTTGGTTAGTATTTGCCGCATATCTTCATGCCAGGATTACTCGTGGTTGGCAAGGGCGTCGTCCGGCAATTCTAGCTGCTGCTGGCTTTGTTGTTGTTTGGATTTGCTATCTGGGTGTAAATCTTTTGGGTAAAGGTTTGCATTCTTACGGTTGGTTTTTTTAGGAATGTTATTGTTTTTCCCCTCTTTGTAAGAGGGGAAATTTTTAATTGGCGTTCTTGTTTGCAGCTCTGCTAGCAGTGGGTAAGGGATAAGATCCATATACAAAGTCTATAATCTAAAAATTTCTCTAACTGAGTCCGCCTAGCCTGCGGCAACGCCTGCCGTAGGATGCCCAAAGGGCTGTAGGGCGAACGCGGACTTCGTTTTTGTAGCGGCGATTTTAATCGTCGGGTATTAATCAACAATGAGCCGCTCTTTTTGGACTCCTCTCCATGCAAAAATACATCGCACGATCCGCTCGCGTCATCTATTTGGACGGAATCAACGTCTATTAGTTGCGGTTTCCGGTGGGCAGGACTCTCTATGTTTAATCAAATTACTGTTAGATTTACAATCCAAATGGGGATGGGATTTAAGTATTGCTCACTGCGATCATCGCTGGCGTGGTGACTCTCAAGCTAATGCCAATCATGTAGAAAATTTAGCCAAAAGCTGGGATATATCCTTTTATTTAGAAACCGCTATCGAAGCGTTAGATAGTGAAGCTGCGGCTCGCAACTGGCGGTATCAAACCTTGAATGCGATCGCAAAAAAACATAATTACAACTATATTGTTACAGGTCACACGGCAAGCGATCGCGCGGAAACTCTTCTTTACAATTTAATGCGTGGTACTGGTGCTGATGGTTTGCAAGCTTTAACTTGGCAACGCCCATTGAGCGATAATATTCTGTTAGTGCGTCCACTTTTAGAAGTTACTCGCGCCCAAACAAAAGATTTTTGTGAAAACTTGCAGCTACCAATTTGGGAAGATTCTACTAATGAAGATTTGAAGTACACCCGTAACCGCATTCGTCTAGAATTATTACCATATTTGCAAGAAAATTTCAACCCCAAAGTTGAATCAGCCTTAGCTCAAACCGCTGAACTTCTGCAAGCCGAAGTGGAATATTTAGAACAAGCAGCGGATCGCTTGCGCTCTGAAGCCATGAAAGGAGGAGTGGACGAGTGGGAGAAGCGTGGTGTGGGGGAGGTAAGTAAAGAATTATTATTGTCCCCTCCTTTCGCCCTAAAACTCAATCGTCGCGTTTTGCAGAAAGCACCACTGGCATTGCAACGTCGCGTCATGCGTTACTGTTTACAACAAATACTTCCTCATTCTCCTAGTTTTGAACAAATCGAAAAATTAACAGCTTTAATTACAGCACCAAACCGATCGCAAACCGATCCATTTCCTGGGGGTGCGATCGCTAAAGTAGAAAACGACTGGATAATATTTGAAAGTAAAACGTAAAAGACAATCATGTAAAAGAAGAACACTTTTGCGTTTTTAAGACGCTAACAATTGTGGCTCTTGAATCAAACTCAAAATAGTTTGGCGCATCTGGGAAATAGTCTGAAGTTGATAATCACCAGTTTCCTGTACTGTAGCTAAAGATTCACCCATGTTTTGCAGCTTGTGGCGTAAACCGTCGAGAGAATCCTGAATTGGTTGTAGTGTTTCTTGGTAAACATTAACTTTAGCCCAGTACTCAGAAGTAGTTATTCGCAAGGACTGCAAGTTTTCTTCCAGGACTTTTAGTTCTAGGCGCTTCTGTTCTGCGAAGTGAATTTGATTGTTGAGCGTTCCCTCGGCTAGCTCAATTTGAGAACGTACCTCTTCAATCTCACGTTCTAAGTTTTGCAGTTCCTCCGACTTTCGTTGTTGCTGCGTCTCGATTTGCCGCAAAATTGGTACTAAATCTATTTTTTGATCGTCTTGATTGCCAGATAAACGTCTTTGTCGCCGATGCAATACGGTTTGGTGTTGTTTAAAAGACTCTTGTCGTTCTAATAAACTGCGCCGTTGCCCTACCAATGTTTCATTCAACATCTGGTAGAGGTCTTTTTCATCTGCCAATTCGATTTCTAAATTGATATGGTCATTGCCAGATGCTTGATTTAACTTATTTTGCAGTTCGTCTATAGTATCTTGTTTTGATTTCAGTTCTACTTCTTGCTCTTGAACAAAGCTAGAGTCAATTTGCAACTTTTGTTGCGAGTCCTGCACTGTTTGTTGTAGTTCTTCTAGGGGCATTTTCTCCAAAGCTTCGACATCAACCTGCTCACCAAAAACCAGATACTCAGAAGTAGGCATCAAAGATTGAATCTGCTGGTGTAAATTTTCTTGGTGTTGTAATTGCTGTTGAAGCATCCGAGCCCACTCTTGTTTGGTGGTCAGAGATATTGTCTGTATTTTCAACTCTGCTGTTTGCTGCAAGACTACATCTTGGGCTTGTTGCCATTCAATTTGGCGATCGCTAAATGTGTGTGAAAGCTGATCAACTTCCTCTTGTTGTTGAGTAGCAACAGTTCTTAGAGATTCTAATTGTTGCCAGTGTGGGTTAAGAGTAGCTTGCTGGTTTGCCACCATTTCCAAGGCAAAATTAAGATGGTCGCGTACTGTTTCGGTGGAAGCAACTTGACTCGAAAGGCGATCAAGTAACTCACTCAAGACCCGGCTTTGCTCCTCATCCAAAAGATTGCCTTGCTGGAATTCTGCTTGATGCTCCTCTAAACGGCGTTGCTCACCGCGCAAATGCTCCCAAGCACCTTTGAGTTCGTCACGATTGCGCTCAAATTCATCTCGCAACCGTTCTATTTCCTGTTTTGATGTATCAACTTCTTGCTTTTCGGCTTCCAGACGTTGAAAATCATCATCCATTTGTTGCAGTTGTTCCGCACGCGCTTCCATTTCCATTTCGCGGCGATTTAACTCTTGGGCTTGAAATGTCAGTGACTCCTTCCACTGGTCAATTTCTTCTTCCTTGAGTTTAAATTTTTCTAATTGACGAGAAAAATTCTGCAAAATATTAACTAGCGGACGCCCTGCTTCTTGAATTCTCTGCACTTGACGCTGAGGATTTAACTCAACTAGCACCAATGCGCCATCGTTTAATTTGCTAGCGTCTTCAATTGCAATTACTTCTTCTGAAACATTACTCCAATTTTGGTCTGTCCGTTGACAAGCCAGTAATTTCAGTTCTGTTTTAGAACCACCACCGAGTAAGCCGCCTTTTTGTTTTTGTACTTCTGCTAAATACAGCACACCGTTATTCCTTTTGATGCACTTAACGCCCTCTATTGGGCTATACGTTCAATAATTTTGTAAATTTGTCTTACTTCATCTATATAGGAAAATAAGACAAACAAAACTATTTATAGACGCGAGATTTGGTCTTTTCACATTTTGCACCTACTGCGCTGGAAGGGTAGGGCTAAACATGCAAAGCCAGACAAACGAAGGCTTGGTTTGTGTGCCCGCGTTGCTCTCAGGCATAAGAACTGAAGGCTGGTGCAAGATGTAAATCTTGATATTTATAAAACCAATTTTTCGCGTCTTTACATTTTGTACTGATAGCAGTTGTGATGACTACCGTGTTATCACTAGCATTGTAAAAGTATATTAAACCAGGTTAAAGTTTTAAGTTAAGGTATCGTTTTCTAATGTCTTCTTTTTATACATGAAGACAAGGCGATCTCCCCAAATAAAAATGAAAATTTTTCCACCTAGATTAATATAATGCCCGTTTAAATACTGTATCAAGACAACTCAGCACAAAGGTAGTTCTTTTTTCAGTCTGTTTGAAACATTGAAAATAAGGGAAAAATTAACATTGAATGTAAATAAAATTACAAGGAGCGCCTTTTAGCTAAATGCACGGAAATTTAAATGAAATTGATATTCGTAGTATTCTGCAATTGATTGAGTTGGGGCAGCGAACAGGGCAATTATTTGTGGAAGCCCGCAGTTGTCACAATAGCAATAAACTTAGTGTAGATGAAGTAATCAGACAGCGCTCTTGGTCTGAGTGTAAACAACAGTCTTGGTACGTATTTTTTCTGAATGGTCAAATTATTTATTGCCAACATAGCGACAGCAGTTTGACAAGAATTGCCGATTACTTGCGTCATTACCGAGTTCAGGCACGACTTGACAAAGTGCAACTTGCTTACCTAGAAACACTAAATGCTCCAGAGTACAACTATTTATGGACACTTTTAGAGCGGAATATTATTCAACCAAAAGTAGCGCAAACTATTATCCACGGTTTGGTGCATGAAACTTTGTTTGACTTACTGAGTTTACATCTAGGTAGCTTCATTTTTGATTTAGGTTTGGCATTCGCCCCGCAATTAACTACCTTAGAGATTGCTCCCCTTGTCAGCAAAATTATCAAGCAGGTACAACAGTGGAAGTTGTTTTATCCGCATATTCAGTCTCCGGATCAATTTCCGGTGCTTGCTGATATAACTGAGCTACGTTCTTCACTACCAGCAGCAACGGTGAATAAATTACAGCAGTGGGTGGATGGTAAAACATCTTTGCGTCAATTGGCTCGGTATCTAAATCGAGACGTTTTGACAGTTGCTAAAGCAATATATCCATACGTGCAACAGGGTTGCATACATTTAGTATATTCAAGTACATGTAGAGATAGACAAATACAACAGAGGAAACAAGAGTTATTAAACCCGAAGGCACGTATAGTCTGTATTGACGATACGGCTATGATTTGTGAGACTGTAGAATCTATTTTGAAACCACAAGGATATGAAGCGATCGCTTTCACTAATCCCCTAGAAGCAATCAGCCGCGTTTTTCAAATTAAGCCAAATCTAATTTTATGCGATATAACCATGCCAGAGTTAGATGGTTACGAAATTTGTGCAATGCTGCGACATTCAACAGCATTTCGGCTCGTGCCGATTATCATGCTAACTAGTAAAAATGCATTTATTGACCGCGTTAGAGCTAGGATGGTCGGGGCAACAGATTATTTAACAAAACCATTTACAGGCACAGAATTACTAATGCTTATAGAAAAATATCTCAACTATAGTGTTGTTTCGGGGCACAACCTAAACTTCACTTATAAGGGGAAAGGGTAAGGGTGCGGGATAAGAGGGGTAAAGGGGAGGCAGTGCGGTGAGACCAGCCCCCGTCTTGGCGGTCTCCGTCACGATGGGGGACTGGCGAACCCGAAGGGTCTTGGGGTTTCCCCAAGTGGAGCATCTGCCGTGAAAGGGGAAAGAGTGATTTGAGTAACTCATGATATTTTTATTTCTTCTCCTTTAACAACTAACACCCAACAATTTTCAGTAAAACGATATTATCTAGGAAATTAATGAAAAATAGAATAAATTTATACACAAATGCTTGCGGCGAAGTTAGGAAATGCTCCAGATAGGGGAACGTCTACATCAGGAGGTAGATTAGGCATTTATGAGTACAGTTCTGATTGTGGAAGACAGTGTGGCACAAAGGGAGATGATTACAGACCTCCTAAAAGCGAGTGGCTTATCAGTCACCCATGCCAGTGACGGATTAGAAGCGTTAGAAGCAATTCAAACCACAGCTCCCGATCTAGTGGTATTGGATATTGTCATGCCCAGGATGAATGGCTACGAAGTTTGCCGTAGGCTAAAGTCAGATCCAAAAACCCAAAACGTCCCTGTTGTGATGTGTTCTTCCAAAGGTGAAGAATTCGATCGCTACTGGGGTATGAAACAAGGTGCAGATGCCTACATAGCCAAACCGTTTCAGCCAACCGAGTTGGTGGGAACAGTTAAACAACTGCTGCGAGGATAAGGATGGAAAAAACATGGTTAAGTTACCGGACTTTTTAGGAGGCAGCGGTCAAGACCACTTCCGTCCTGAATTTCAAGTACAAAGTCCTGAAGGTGAGTTACATTTACGATTTTACATTCCCTCGCATCAGGAGTTTGCACTACCAGCCACCGGCATCCGCGAGGTAATTGAACTAAGTCCCGATAGAATTACTCCAATTCCTAATGCTTCTCCTTTACTTTTGGGTACTCTAAATTTACGAGGTCGAGTAATTTGGGTGGCTGATTTGGGTCAATTTTTAGGAGAAGTAACAGCGTTAAATACCGACAAAGCTGAAATTCCGGTGATTGCTATAGAAGAGCAAGACACAATAGTCGGTTTAGCAGTAGAACAAATCGGTGGTATGGACTGGCTTGATGTCCAGCATCTAATCGCACCAAATAACGTGCCGGATGCTATGGCTCCCTTTTTACGGGGAGAGTGGTTATTAGATGCTCAAAAAAATCAGTGTTTGCGACTGCTAGATCAAATGGCTATTTTGCGGAGTGCGCGGTGGGCAGGATGAAATTGGGAGGCAGGAAATGGAAGCGAATATAGACGAATACTTAGAAATTTATAAACAAGCTTGTACGGCATACGCGCAACAAAAGTATGAAGTTGCCGCTACTTTAGTTGACTCTGTGGTGCAAAATTTACCCGATGATGTTAACTGCCATTTGTTGCGGGGTCACGTTTACTACGTTTTGCAACATTATGACGTGGCAAAAGAAGAATACCTTCATGTTTTGCAGTTAAGTGACGAGGAAGAAATTATTAGTTTTGCTCGTAATGGTCTTGAGAATATCAATCAATATCAACTGCAAGAAGAACAAGTTGCTGAGGTAGATTATGAGGAGATAAATTCTTTTAGTGAACCTGAGGCTATTACTTGGGGGGCAGGCAATGAAGATAATAGCTTGAATTCAAGCTTTTCTAGTGAGCATCCAGAAGCTGTGGACGTGAGCGAAGAACTATCTTCCAGTAGCCCATTTCAAATGCCCACAGACAGTACTATATTTGCTACGTCAATAGATCGGCAAGATACCGATGGCAATAATCCTTTTGCCTTAAATTATGAATCACAATTAGATTCAAGTACTTGGCAGGAACAATCAAAGTTAGATTTGCCAGCTTTCTGGGAAGATATCTCAGAACCTAGTAAAGAGCTAGGAGGTGGCACAGATTCTACTGATAAAAATTTACCAATTAATAGCTATAACAGTAGCAACTCGCCTTTTGAAAACCTTGATTTGGCATCAAATAGCAATAGCTTAGAAAAATCTTCTGATTTTTTGGTTGAAGAAAATTCCCAAGGATTAATTAATGAAGAGTTTAATTTGCAACTAAATAATATTGAAGATGAAACTTTAATCATCAACGAAATATCCAGCAAGAATGGCTCAATGCCAACAAAGAATTCGGGATACACCAGCCAAGAAACTAGTTTTAAAACATCATTAAATGGAAATATTCCTTTTGAGAAAAAGTCAGAAGATTTAAACTCAATTCCCAAAAAGGAAAACGGATTAGATGATGATGATTTTGACTTTGAGGCTTTTGAGTCTGCTTTTGGCTCAGATGCATTAATAGATGAGGAAGATACAAATAGTATAATTAGTGGAAATACTTCCAAAAGCAATAACATCGAGTTTTTAGACGACTTTGATGCTTTTGACGATTTAGGAAACATTCCTGGTTTTGAGATTACAGGAGGAAGTTCTAGTTTCGGCGAAATGTCAATGGTTTCTGGTTCATTGGAAAGCAGTAGTGACCTTCGCGAAAAAGTTTCGGAAGTTCCCTTAATTGTGGAAACAAGCGATCGCCTGTCCGAGACCCTACCCGAAGCAGATTCGGAACTCTTCAGCATCACTGGTTCACAAGAAGCAGTCCCCGCTTTTACCCAAACAAATATCCCGAAAATAGAACCTGTTGTTAATGTCGAGCAAGGCTTGTTAGCGCCATTAGAAAATGCTCCCCTCGAACAAAAACAATGGATCATTGCGGGAAGTGTCGGTGTAATTTCAGCTGTAGTTGTCGCTGTAGTGAGCTTCGGCGCGGTTAGTTTGTCTGCCCCTCAACAACGGGAAGGAGTACGAAATACAGGCTGGCTAATGGCTCTAGCTGCTGGATTTGCTAGTTTTGGCACTACCAGTTTTATGGGAAATCTCACACTCAAGCAAATTCGCCGCACAACTAAGGATCTGCAAACTCAGTTTGATGCGGTGCGTCAAGGAAATCTCAATGCCCAAGCTAAGGTGTATTCAGAAGATGAATTCGGACAGTTAGCCGCTGGCTTCAACGAAATGGCTAGGGTAATTTTCACGACGACAAATGAAGCTCAACGCAAAGCTAATGAACAAGAGGAGGCAAAAGAAAATCTCCAACGCCAAGTGATTCGGTTATTAGACGATGTGGAAGGAGCTGCGAGGGGAGATTTGACGGTGCAAGCTGAGGTGACGGCTGATGTATTGGGAGCAGTTGCGGACGCTTTTAACTTAACAATTCAAAATTTGCGGGATATCGTCCAACAGGTAAAAGTAGCAGCGCGGGAAGTGACAAAAGGAGCCACCAACTCAGAAACCTTTGCTAGAGCATTATCTAGTGATGCTTTGCGACAAGCAGAAGAGTTGGCAGTAACGCTCAATTCTGTGCAGGTAATGACAGATTCGATTCAGCGGGTAGCGGAAGCTGCACGAGAAGCAGAAACTGTCACCCGTGAGGCTAGCGCTTTTGCGTTGAAAGGTGGGGAAGCGGTAGAAAACACCGTGGCAGGGATTCTGGAAATTCGTGAAACTGTTGCAGAAAGTACTCGCAAAGTCAAGCGTTTGGCGGAATCTTCCCAAGAAATTTCTAAAATTGTGGCATTGATTTCGCAAATTGCCTCCAGAACTAACTTGCTAGCGCTCAATGCTAGTATTGAGGCAGCGCGAGCCGGAGAAGCCGGACGAGGATTTGCGATCGTTGCTGATGAAGTGCGCCAGCTTGCAGATAGATCGGCTAAATCGTTGAAAGAAATTGAAGAAATTGTGCGGCAAATTCAGAGCGAAACTAGTTCTGTAATGACGGCAATGGAAGAAGGCACACAACAGGTTATTAAAGGTACAAAATTAGCAGAAGAAGCCAAGCGATCGCTTGAAAATATCATTCAAGTGGCAAATCGTATTGATATTCTTGTGCGTTCTATCACCACCGATACTGTGGAACAAACAGAAACATCTCGCGCTGTGGCTCAGGTAATGCAGTCTGTGGAACTGACAGCGCAAGAAACCTCCCAAGAAGCACAGCGAGTTTCTGGTGCTCTCCAACACTTAGTAGGTGTATCCGGTAACTTAATCTCCTCTGTTGAACGTTTCCGAGTGGAAACTATCGATTCGAGGTAATTTGTCAATAGTCCAAAGTCGAAATATTCACTGCTGATTCTTGACTGTTGACTCTTAACCAATGACTATTGACTAAAAAACTATGCTGCCAAAACAACAACAGCGCATTTTAGCTTACTTTATTGAAGAAGCAAGAGACCACCTGAATACGATTGAGCAGGGGTTGTTAAATCTCCAGAGTACCCTGAACGACCCGGAAATGATTAACGAAGTTTTTCGGGCGGCTCACTCTATAAAAGGGGGAGCGGCGATGCTTGGTCTGAGTAGCATTCAGCAGACGTCTCATCGTCTGGAGGACTGTTTCAAAATTCTCAAAGAGCATCCGGTTCAAGTTGACGAGAAGTTAGAATCTTTGTTTCTCGGTGTTTCTGATACTTTGAAAGCGCTGTTAGAGCATTTGACTGGACCTTTTGGTTTAACACAAGAGGTTGCTAACACTTTGATGTCAGAAACCGAGCCGGTGTTTAAATGGTTGTATGAGCATCTGGAATTGCTTGTACAACAAAGTGGTAATCAAGCAACAATTGATATAGAAATAACTGCATCAAATCTGTTATTTGATCCACAGGAAACGCTTTCGACAAATGAGTTACATGTAGTACCGCAAATTAAAACTGTGGGTGAGTTTCAGGCTCAGGTGCTACAACAACTACGGCAGATGTTGCAATTGTTTAAGCAATCGGCAACATTGGAAACTCGGCAACAACTTCAAGATTGCTGTTACGAGTTAGCCAGATTTGGCGACTCGTTGAATTTGTCGAATTGGTGTGGTTTGTGTAGTTCAGCCGGAAGTGCGATCGCACTTCCGGAAAACAGTTTTTTAGCTTTAGCAAAAACTGTTATTACCGAAATTAAACAAGCTCTGGAATTAGCTACACAAAATAGAGACAGCGAAATTGCAATCAGTCCACAACTAAAAGCACTCATCAGTGTCTTAGAAATTGATTTATTAGAAATAAGTTATGATTTTATTGGCGAACCATCGACAGATAGAAATTTAATATCAGCTAGCACTCTCAGCACTGATAATCTTAAGATAGCCACACCGACAGAAAATAATTTTGTCGATGATAGTGTAAATTTACAGCTTTTCGAGTTGGAGCCACAAGACAGTATCAGCAGTTTAAGTGAGTTATCGACACCATTAAACTTTGATAGTGAAGAGAGTATTAGCAGTTTAAGTGAGTTATCGATACCATTAAACTTTGATAGTGAAGAGAGTATCAGCAGTTTAAGTGAGTTATCGATACCATTAAACTTTGATAGTGAAGAGAGTATCAGCAGTTTAAGTGAGTTATCGACACCATTAAACTTTGATAGTGAAGACAGCATAAGTAGCTTAACTGACTTATCCGCATCTGCGAACCTAGACCAAGATAATTTTGCAGACATATTCTCAGGCGATCGCAACAATAGTCAAGATGACAAACTGCTGAATAATAAAAGTATTGACTTTAATACACTAGAGGTTGGAATAGCTGAGTTAAATGCTCTTGCAGACATTTTTGAAAGTGAAACTCCTGACTTAGATGAAACTTGGCAAAAAGTAGAAATTTTAGATGCTACTTCAGAAGGTGAATTTGAAATTGATTTCAGCATCGTCAGTGTCGTTGCTGATAACGATTTTGCAGATTTACTTTCCTTTGAAAAACAAGCTAACAACGATTCTCGCCAAACCAACATTGCTGCAACCGAAAATTTAGCTCTTTTGCAGTTATTTGACGATAATTTACCAGAAGAAACATCACTAGTTACAGAAACAGTTATTACAAAGTTTGAGTTGAGTGAGAATTCTATTTCTGAGGAAATTTTGCCTGAATTTGCGTCTTCCTCTGATGATATTAGCTTTAATAATGAACCCGCAGAAGACCTATTAAGCAATTTATTCGCATTAACACTGGATGACCATGAATTATTTTCCATAGGAGAAGTAACTCAACCAGAAGCTGAGAATATGAATGGAGCTTTTACCTCAGGGGAAACTTCCTCCTTGAATGACGTTGATAGCATAGAAGAACTATCCACTGAGCAAAATTATAATTTTGAGCAGGTTTTGCCAGAAACAGCGAATGCAAATCTGGTAGAGGAAATTACTCAAAGCCAGAACGAAAACTTTTCTTTAGATAATCTGTTTGCTGCGGAAGAGGAGACAATACCATCCACGACCAAATCAGAATCAGGCGATTTCTTTGATTCGTTTAACTTGGCAACACCCGCACAATTTTCTCAATCAGAAGAGGAATTTAACGACTTTTGGAGTCAGGAAAGCAAAGAAGAACAAAAGCACGAATTTAATCCGCAAGGTGAGCAGGATACAGTAAGAGCTTTAGAGGCAAGTTTGTTTGCTGCTGCTGCTTCAGGTGACATTTTTGGTAGGAGTGAGCAAGCGTCAGAAGAAAGTTTTGATCTCGAAGATGTAGATATCACTTTTATCCAGAGAGATTTGATATTGCCATCGGATGTGGGTGACGATTTCTTTGCTGAATTTACACCAACCGATTCAGCAGATGTATTTAGCGATCGCAAATCTCCCCAAGATATTTACAACCTCCCTGAACCGCATACTAGCCAATTGGAGCCAGAGCAATTATTGCCGACGATGCTTCCCGAAGCGGTGGATATCATTCCCGAATTTACTACATCTGAGGGGTTTATTCAACCAATTGCGGAAGAAAAAATTGATTTGGTAGATGCTGGATTTGAAGAAAATATCAATGAAAATTCGTTAAATATATTTGAAGATACACCCAAAAATGAATCAACTGATGTCCAGGTTGATACTACAGACAGTTCTTTAGTAGCAGAAGATTTAGTCGAAGATTTATTTGCCAGAGAAATTGTATTAGATATCAATTTTGCTGAAACTGCTGAATCACCACAGTTAGAGACGGATATAGAAGTTGCACCGAAGGTAAATAATAGCTTAGAAACTGGCTATAACTTTACAGAAACAGGTTTTTCTCCTGATGAAAATTTAGCAGAGTCAGAACTGAATTTAATTAATGATTTATTTTCAGGAGAAAATTTCTTGCTAGAGGCAAATCAAGTATTTCTACCAGAAATAGATTTTGAAGAAAATACACCAAAAACTGTAGAAAGTGATGATAATGATTTGTTTGCTAGAGAAAATTTACTGTTAGACGCAAATCAGCAATTTTTACCAGAAACGGTTATTCAAGAAAGTACATCAAAAACTTCAGAACCTGTCTTGCAAATAGCAGACGATGAAGATTTATTGAAGAGACCAGAATCTGAAGATGCTTTTAGTGAGGGAACTTCAGAATTTGAGATAATAGAAAATGAATCTGCTGCTTTAGAGTATATCAGAGCGCAAGCAGAGCAAATAGAAGATGCAGATACGGGAAATTTAGCCTCTGTTTTAGATGAATTTGCTGACTTGGAAGGACTATTAGTACTAGAAGAGGAAGTAATATCTAACCCTGATATCTCGATATCAGACATGGATTTTGCTGAGTTGGAAGAATTGCTGGATGAGGAAAAAGCATCAACGGTAACTGCAATTCCTGTTAATAATGTTAGTAGTAAGACTGCATCATCTGAATTAACAGATGAATTTGGTGATTTAGATAAACTACTGAAAGAAGCAGATCAAACGATATCGCATTCACCAACTGTAATATTAAGCACATGGAAAAATCAGCGTCCTCCGCGTCGTGCTCCGAGATTTGAAGAAACAATGCGCGTGCCGGTGAAGCATCTGGACGATATGAGTAACTTAGTTGGGGAGTTGGTAGTAAATCGCAACACCTTAGAACAGGATCAAGAACGTCAGCGGCAATCCTTAGGCAACTTGTTGCATCAGATACAACAGCTCTCAGATGTGGGAGCGAGGATGCAAGAATTATACGAGCGATCGCTTCTTGAAGCTTCTTTATTAGCCAATCGCAAACATAAAGACTCTCCCCGCATAACTACTGACTCAAATACCGACAGGGGTTTTAGCGAATTAGAAATGGATCGCTTTACTCCCTTCCACACACTTTCTCAGGAAATGATTGAATTGATCGTGCGGGTGCGAGAGTCAGCTAGCGACATTGACTTTATTACCGATGAAACCGAACGGGTAGCGCGACAGTTTCGACAAGTAACTACCCAATTACAAGAAGGATTGACAAAAGCGCGAATGGAGCCTTTTTCTCAAGCAACCGATGGTTTGCAACGAGGAGTGCGCGACACCGCAATCAAGCATGGCAGACAAGTGGAACTTGTAATTGAAGGTGGAGACACTTTCATCGACAAAATGATTGTAGAGCATTTGAAGACTCCTTTAAATCATATGCTCAATAATGCGATCGCTCACGGTATTGAAACTCCACAAGTACGGCAACAGCAAGGGAAACTACCTGTGGGAACAATCACCGTCCGCGCTTTCCACCAAGGAAACCAAACGATTATTTCTGTCAAGGATGACGGTGCAGGTATTAATATAGATCAAGTTAAAGCAAAGGCGATCGCTAAAAATTTAATTAGCACCGAAAAAGCCGAAAGCATGTCTCCTATAGAAGTGTATGACTTGCTGTTTGAACCGAATTTTAGCACCAAAGACGAAGCTGATGAATTATCAGGTCGAGGTGTCGGTATGGATGCAGTTCGCACTTCAATCAGCGAAATTCGCGGCACAATAACTACAGATTCTACTGTAGGCAAAGGAACTACTTTCACAATTCGTTTGCCGCTGACTTTGAGTATTTGTAAAGCTTTGTGTTGCGTCTCCGACAAAGCGAGAATTGCCTTCCCGATGGACGGTGTGGAAGATACTTTAGATATACCTGCGACAAATATTCAGACAAATGCCGAAGGACAATCATTTATATCTTGGCGCGATACAATGCTACCATTTCGACCGTTGAAAGAACTTTTGACTTTCAATCGGTTACTTAGCCGAGGTAACGTTTACGGCGGAAATCGCGACGATGATATGATTTCTGTGATTGTCGTGCGATCGGCAAATACCTTGATTGCTCTACAAATAGATCAGGTACTCAGCGAACAAGAAATTGTAATTAAGCAGTTTGAAAGACCGGCACCAAAACCGATTGGTGTTGCTGGTGCTACCGTCCTCGGTGATGGTCGGATTATGCCGATCGCTGATGTGCTAGAAATAATTGACATCTTCCAAGGACGCACACCCAAACAAAGTAGTCTCAGTCTGTGGGAACAAAAAAATACTTCCACTCCCCCAGAAACACCTGCTACTAAGATTGACCCCACAGTATTGATTGTCGATGACTCAATAACAGTCCGCGAGTTGCTTTCTCTCACATTTAACAAAGCAGGTTATCGCGTAGAACAAGCGCGTGATGGTCAGGAAGCTTGGGATAAACTCCGCTCTGGTCTCCCCTGCGATATCGTATTTTGCGACATCGAGATGCCCCGCTGCGATGGTCTGGAGTTGCTTTCTCGCATCCAGAAAGACTCTAGCCTCAACCATTTACCGATCGCTATGCTCACCTCGCGCGGTGCAGATAAACACCGACAAATGGCAGTGCAACTAGGTGCTAGTGGCTACTTCACCAAACCTTATCTCGAAGAAGCTTTACTAGAAGCAGCTTCACGGATGCTGAAAGGAGAAAAGCTGGTTAATAGTGCTAATAACGCTTAGAAATTGCTTGTCCTTGGCGAACTAATCTTTTTCTACCGCAAAACGCGCATAATTTAAACTCGAAAAAGTTTTGGGTTGAATTGAATAGGAGATTTTAGTCTTATGAATTTACTACTCTCAATAATTTATTCTGCAATAGTTCTTGGAATATGTTCTGGAATCTTATTTTCCAATTTCAAGATATTTGCTGTTCAACAGGATACATCAATCAATGCTCTCTTTCTCAAACCTTTGTTGAAGCTACAGAATCAGGATAATTTGGAGGAGAATTTTATGTCTGTATCCCATTTGCAGTCAACAGTTTCAGATGAAGTTCTAGGACAACTTCAAGAGCTAGTATTAAAGGCTATTTTGCTTGGGCAAAGATTACCTGGTATTGATCAGTCGGTTCGATTTCCAGATTTGCCTTTTCTCTTGCAAAAATCAACAGTCACTTTAATAGATGAAAACTTGGCAAATTCTGTCTCTATCGCCGAAATATCAGTACCTGTTCGCATCTTGCCACAAGAAGCTCTACTCGAAAAAGCACACGAACAAGGTGATATTGCTTATTTACGCTTTCAACCTCCAGGGATAGAGGATAATGTAGTCCGACTAACGCTTAAAGCGGATATCTGCCCTCAGGATTCCAGCCAGCCTGTTTTAGGACTAAGTGGAATCCAAGTTACGTTTCAGAAGATTTCAGGTAATTGGCAAGTCGTTAACGAACCTATCTTGTTCTCTAATTGATACCATTTTCATATGAAGATGCGCCTAATTAGCCCACAAAGGTGGGCTTTGTTTGTATAGCCATAGCCCCAGGCTTCGAGCCTGAGGGCGATAAAGTGCAACCTCACTAAGCTAAGCAGCGCTGAAAGCTACTGGTACAGTAGTCCATCCAGCATCTTGACGGACCAAAGCAATGTCTGTCCGACCATTACCGTTGAAGTCGCCTGTGATCACTCGGACACCACTGGTTGCTGCCCAACCAGCAAAGTCACCTACAGCGCCGTTTGTGATAGTGAAAGTGCCATCACCATTGGAGAAGGCGATGGGAATTGAACCCCATCCAGCATTTTGACGGACCAAAGCAATGTCTGTCCGACCATTACCGTTGAAGTCGCCTGTGATCACTCGGACACCACTGGTTGCTGCCCAACCAGCAAAGTCACCTACAGCGCCGTTTGTGATAGTGAAAGTGCCATCACCATTGG
>JAHHID010000097.1 GCA_019359015.1 Spirirestis rafaelensis WJT71-NPBG6 | reverse complement strand
ACCGTAGGGCATACGGAATCTCAAGCTTGTGGACAGAACAACCTCTGCTTAGGTGGGGAAACTCCTCTAAGTAAGTTGACTGGTTGAAACAAGAATCCCACTGCTTCAAGCAGTGGGAGTGTCAAATCTAATTACAACTATAGATATGGGTCGCGTTGCTGCTTACGTGATCAAAAATCCTGACAAGTACATCGCTCAAGAAATTGAACTTGCTGGCGATGTGCTGACTCCAAAGCAACTTGCCGAGGCATTTTCTAAAGCGCAGGGGACAAGTGTTGTTCACAAAGAAACACCTGCGTGGATATTCTTACTTCTATTTCAAAAAGAATTGTACGCTTTGATTCAGTGGTATCGCCGCAAGGGTTATCAAGCTGATGTGCAGCACTTGCGTCAAGAGTTTCCTGGACTTTTGACTACATTCGATGAATTTTTGCAAGAAACCAATTGGGCAAATAAGGAACTTACTTAGGAGAGTCTTTCATAGACATTGCTTTGGAATTGTTATGCAATAGACCTCTTGCACTCAATAGATTTTTTTGAATTTAACCACAGATAAACAGAGATATTTATCTGTGTTCATCGGGAGTATGCCAATTTTGTAAAAAGACCCACAGGCTAGAAGCCTGGGGCTACACGAACAAAGACTGCCTACGCAGCCTAAAATGCTTTTAGCCCACGTAGGTGGGCTTTGTTCGTGTAGCCGCACCCTTCTAGGCTGTCGGGTACAAAATTGGCATGCTCCCTGTTCATCTGTATTGATCTGTGCTTCAATGCAGAAATTATTGACTTTTGCAATAAGTCTAATCACGCTAACTTCACAAATTCTTCCGATCCTAACTGACTCATAAATGACTGACTTTCTTGGTTTAAACCAACAAGAACTACATGCTTATCTAATTTTTGATATCGAGCAACTACCTGAGTAATTGCAGTTACAGCGGCATGATCCCACAGATGAGCATGATGAAAGTCAATAATCACTTTTTCCGGGTCTTCAGCATAGTTAAAGAACTCAACAAAGCTGTTAATGGAGCCAAAGAAAAGTTGCCCCGATATTGTATATATTTTCGCGCCAGATGCATCGAATGATTTTATTACTTTGATTTGGGCTACTTTCCAAGCGAAAATAAAAGTGCTAATAATTACGCCAACCAGAACACCTTGAGCAAGGTCATCAGTCAAGAGAGCGATCGCTACCGTTATAGGCATGACAATTGCATCACTCAGCGGCATTTTTCTTAACTGTTGTAATGATTTCCAACTAAAGGTTTCAAAAGCCACCATAATCATGATACCAATCAATACTGCCATCGGTATCTGCTTAACTATATCTCGAAAAACAAAGATTAAAGTTAATAAAAAAGCACCAGATACAAAAGTTGATAAACGCCCTTTGGCTCCAGACCTAATATTAATAATTGATTGTCCAACCATCCCACAACCAGCCATTCCACCAAAAAAGCCAGTGACGATGTTGGCAATCCCCTGACCTTTGACTTCTCTATTTTTAGAACTCTTGGTTTCTGTTAACTCATTGAGCAAATCTGCCGTTAATAAGGATTCTAAAAGACCGACTATCGAGAGCGTTAACGAGTAAGGCAGAATAATTAAAAAGCTTTCTAAAGAAAAGTCAATATGCGGCAGATGAAACGATGGGAGTGTACCTGTAATATTACCAATATCTCCGACTCTGCGAACATTTACTTTTGTCGCCATTGCCACGATTGTCATAATTACAATGGCAACTAACGGTGATGGTACAATTTTGCTAATACGAGGTAAAAGATAAATGATCGCTAATGTAGCTGCTACCATCACGTACATTTGCCAAGGTTGTCCAGCAAATTGTTTAACTTGAGCTACAAAGATTAATATGCCTAGCGCATTAATAAAACCTGCTATAACTGATTGGGGAATAAAACTAAAAAATTTGCTTAACTTCCCAACTCCCATGAGAAATTGAACTATCCCAGTTAAAATAGTGGCTGCAAATAAATACTCAACTCCATGTTTTTCTACTAGTGATGTCATGAGTAAAGCCATCGAACCAGTTGCAGCGGAAATCATTGCCGGTCTTCCACCAAATACGGAAATAACGATGGCTATACAAAAGGAAGTATATAGAGCTACCATTGGCTCAACTTTAGCTATCGCAGCAAAAGCCAGAGATTCTGGAATCAATGCTAATGATACAGTCATCCCTGCTAAAACATCACCTCTAACGTAAGAAAAATCTATAGTTTTTAATCTGAAAAAATTTAATTTCCCAGTTACTGTAGTATTCTTGTTTTTGTATTTATTTTTAATAAAATGCACTCCTACCTCCAAAACTAAGTTAACGATTTTGAAAACTTGAGAGAAAAGCAGTAACCTAAATAATACTAAGTAATAGTAACATTACAATTATTTAATTTTTGATAACTATATATACTTTATCAGCAAGTTTTACAATTACTTCATAATTACAATGAGAAATATAATTTTTAAACAAAGTTCTATTTTATGCAAATCATATGGTAAATTTACGGATGCAGAAAGGCGATCGCCGCAGCATTTGCTTGTAGCAACGCCAAATGCAACTGCCATGCGATCGCCTATTATCTTGAAAATAAAGCTACGACCAAAGATTAAACACTTAACCTCGATGCGAATACTGTGGTAGAAAGGATATCACATTTTGGTTATTTTAGGGAAACGCAGTTCTGTATAACTACTTAGAAAGATTCGGCTCGACAGTTTCGGGGAAACTGGCAAAATTGCGTCTCACCCAATCCATTCCCACTTCATTATTGAGTTTAATTTTCTGAGGAGTATTTGGGTAAATCTTCGCCAAAATATCTGCATCTTGTTCGACAATAACTTTGGCAAAGTCGAGAAACTTCTGCCCCAATGCTTTAAATGCTGGATGTTTTGGTTGCCCAAACATCAATACATAAGTGCGTGTTCGCATCTGCGATTCGGGTACAAACAAATGACATTGAGCGACTTTACCTGCCCAGTTTTGGAAATGTCCAATTATCAAAGACGGGAAGTGATTTTCTAAATGCGCTTTTAGGACTTTTGGTAGTAGCAACAAATCAGGATTGCTGATTTTTTCTCTTAAACTTGTAGGTGCTGTGGGCATATGGTAAAAAGCGTGAGACTGATGCCCATTGTCAATAAACTTCTCAAATTGCACTTCTTCAATTTTAAATAAAGGACGATGAGTGCCGTTTTGGTGGTTGTAATCGTGCATATTTAGCAGCATGGTGAGCAAGTCTGTTTCCACGCTCGTGTCTGCTGTATGTCCGATAAAGTCATACTTAGCACTTATTTCATTCAAAATTGTTGGAATTGGTACTTTCGGTTCATATCCGCCATAAGACCAAATAAAATCATCTTGAACAATTAGTTCTAACGGTTGCAATTGTGGTAACGTTTTCTTATTTGAACCGGGCAAAATAGTACAACCTTCACTGTCAAATTCTAAAGCATGAAATGGGCAAACTACAACGCTAGTTTTGTCTTCACGTTGCTGACACCAACCTTCAGATAACATTGCTCCCATATGAGGACAAGCATTAGGTAAGGCACTTATTTTACCTGCTGCATCTTTCCATAACACATAGTCACAACCGTAGAGGGAAACTTTTTTCGGTTTGTTTACCTCTAACATCAATTTGTGTGCTAACAGCCAAGGAGCGCCAAAAAGCATAGACATTGTTATTTTCTTCCTTTTATGACTACAGGAAAATCTGTTAGATTTTGTGAACTTACGGGAATGTTTCCGGCGTAAGTTTTTCTACCTAACCTACTGAGTAAATTATGCAAAAATTATTTAACTAACTTTTTAGTTAGTTATTAATGTAAGCAATTTTATCTTGTCTGTCAACTAGTAACTAGTCTTAAAAAGCTTTGACCCGTGTCCGTCGGCGATCAAACCTTTGGCTTTTTTAGTTAAGATGATGTTCGTCTCTTTCATGGTGATCCGTGGGTCGTTCAGCGAAATCAGAATCCTCATCCAACAAACCTCGACAAGTGCGCGATGCAGAAGCGACGAAAGCGCAGATATTGGATGCGGCAATGGAAGAGTTTGCCAAGCATGGTCTTTCTGGAGCGCGAACGGAAGCGATCGCTTCTCGTAGTGGTGTGACCAAAGCCATGATTTACTACTATTTTGAGAGTAAGGAAAAGCTATATCAAGCAGTCTTGCACCGACTCGACTTTCCAATAAACGACATGATTCGGGAAACTAACTTGGATAATTTGCCAGCCGAAGAAGCCTTAAAGCAGGTTATTCAAGCAGCTATTGCTTATAGAGTCCAGCATCCTTACTTAGGGATGATTTTATTTCAAGAAGCGAATCAAAATCAAGGCAAGTTTTACAAACAGACAAACTGGCAAGAAGGTTTTGAGCAAGTTATTAGTATCTTAGAACGTGGTATTAAGGAAGGTTGCTTTCGTTCAGTTGACCCGTTTATAACTGCAATTCATATTGCCGCAGTCTGTACTTTTTATTTCGATGCCTACGAAAATCTTAAGTATGCAAAACCGGATTTAGATTTGCGAAGTCAAGAAATGATTGAGCAATACACCGAACAAGCAATTAATCTGATTTTAGCTGGTGTGCGATTTAATACTCAAGAATAGTATTTATGCAGTCTGAACCACATGAAAATTACTCTTTCAAGCGTCCAAGGGTCAGTACAAAAGCAAATTCATCTTCAATAAATATATATTTTGATTTAGAGTTTTATCTAAAAAGTCACTTGATGTCATGGAAATTGAAAATATTTATTATAAATTTTTTAACAATCTAATTTAAACACTCGTGTCGATTCAATAAAGATTTTGTAAAGACGACCGATAAAATCTGACAATCTGATTATTTAATGTATATATACTGATATAACAGATGTTATAGCTTCTTTAAACATCAATTATTCTAATCGTATATATCTAGTGTTGACTATGATTTAGAATATTAAACTGGATGTAATTTAGAGATAAAAAAATGAAAATTGAGTAAACAATTAAATGATTATTTAAAGAATGTATATGATTGGGAAAGTAATATTTAATAATATTTTTATTTCATAAGCATGCTTGAAGAATAATTACTAAGTTGGCATTTATAATAAACCATAACTGTGACAGAGAAAAAATATCATCAAAAGCAACCAAACAGAATGCAAATGTCTAATCAGCACATCAATAATTTATTTTTGTCAATAAATTATCAGCGGGGTAAAGTTGTCACTTTTTTAGTTAGTCTGATAGCTGGAATTATTATTTCAATTGTAATTGCAACATACTTAGCTGCTAATGGAGCCTCAGCAAACACCTACAAAACCTCTTGGATAGGTAATACTTTTGGCGGTGGCGATAAGTGGGTACAAAACTATATTGAAGCGATGTATGTTGCCCCAAATGGTACAGTTTACGCCAACAGCACTTGGGAGGAAGCCGGCAGAGAAGCCGGAATATACAAAGATGGCGATGTTATTGGTTTATCTTTGGATACGCACGGTTGGAGCCGTAGCGGGGGCAAAGCTGTCACAGCAAATAGTAAATACCTTTACCTTGCCATGATTCAGGGTCCGGTAGGTAACAGAGAAAATTACCCACCAGAAAAAACAAATTGGTACTGCGTCAGACGCTATGACTTGTCTGGAAAGCCTGCTCCTTTTAAAGGAGGAAGCGGGCACGATCGCAGTATGTTGATTGTCAGTACCAAAGGTGAAGTTACTGGATTGGCAACTTCAGGAAACGATCTGTATGTTAGCGATTCCGCTGAAAATAAAATTCGAGTTTACAATAGCGAGACGGGAGCAGAAATTCGCAGCTTTAGGTTTACTAATCCTGGACAGATAAGCGTTGACCGTCAAGGAAATTTGTGGATTATTCAGCCGAAAAAAGGTAGCAATCCTGCCAAGATTCTGCATTATTCCAAACAAGGAAAACAATTACCAGAACAAATTGCCGATGTAGTTGAGCCAAAAGCGATCGCCATCGATAATCAAAATAGACTTTTAATCGCAGAAAACGGTCCACGCCAACAAGTACTGATTTACAACATTAAAAACAAACCAGTATTGACGGGAACTTTCGGCAGTAAGGGCGGTATATATCAAGGTACGGCTGGGGAAATTAGTAATTTGAAATTTTACGGTATTACAGGAGTAGGCACAGATGCCGCAGGTAATATCTATATAAATAGTAATGGTTTCAATAACTCAGGCACGGATTTAAGGAAGCTTTCGCCTAACGGAAAACTACAGTGGCAATTGTTAGGTTTGCACTTTGTGGATAATGCGGATACTGACCCAGCTACTGATGGAATTGAGGTATTTGCTAAACAAGAACACTTCGTAATGAATTATAGTAAGCCTGCCGGTCAGCAATGGACTTACAAAGCTTACACAATAAATCCTTTCAAATACCCGCAAGATCCACGCCTGCATACATCGCCTACTTCAGTCTTCTTTCGCCGCATCAAAGGCAAGCCTTTCTTGTTTCTCACAGATATGTTTGCCAGTTTTATAGAAATTTATCGATTCAATCCAAACAGTGATGGCAAAATTGCCATACCTGCCGGAATGTTTGGGGCAACACCAGAAAAAGATGGAAAACCAATAGCTGTAAGTTGGCCTCCTAATCTACCAAAACAAGGAGAATGGATTTGGGGCGATCGCAATGGTAACGGAGCGTTTGACAATGGCGAATACGATCCCGTCCCAAAAGATTATCCGTACCTAGGGGGATTGTGGGTGGACAGTAAAGGAGATGTTTGGAAAACCTTGCGAACTCTAGATGGTATCGGCATTCGGCATTATCCTTTGCAAGGATTAGATACTAAAGGCAACCCAATCTACACCTCTAAATCGCTCCAGAAGCAAAAAACACCAAGTATATTCACTGATATCCGGAGAATTGAGTATTTCCCAGAAACAGACACTATGTATTTGTCTGGCTTCACTAAAGAACACCCCCCAGTCGGTGACGATACCGGAGTTATTGGGTCGGAAATTGCCCGTTTTGACAATTGGAGCAAAGGAAATCCCACTCCTCGTTGGCGAACTGTAGTTCCCTACGACACCACTGGTAAACGCGAAGTGTCAACGGCTGCTATGAGTGTAGCAGGAGACTACGTGTTTGCCGTCACAGTGAAAACCGCAGAAGTATATGTCTACAAGACAGGAACGGGAGCGGAAGTTCAAAAGTTAAAACCTGGTCCAGAGGTGAAAGGCGAAAGTGGTTGGATTGATATACCATACGGTATCCGCGCTTTTCGCCGTTCAAATGGTGAGTACTTAGTGTTTGTTGAGGAAGATTGGAAAGGAAAGGTGATTGTGTATAAATTGCCAAAGTGATTCATAACACATCTAAATAAATACATAATCTGCTACAGTTTTGTAAGTCGGTATTCGGAGTTTGAGAAGAATAATTTTCATCTCAAGTTTTTTGGATGAAAGTTTCCAATCGGCTAACTTGACACCGAATGCCTGACTTAATTTATCAATAGTTAAATTTTAAGTATGTTTTTAGACATTCTTAGTATCATTATGGGGAAAATATTACGCACAGTAGTGGTATTTTTCAACTAGAAAATATAATGTAACTTTTAACTTCCAATGGCCTAGTACTGTTAATATCAAAAATGGGGTAGTGATTGTATCTTCAAATCTGCCCCTATTTTCTGTACGCAAAGCTATAAAATGTAATATTTAATACTTGTTTGTTAAATTATGTAAATATTGATAAAGTAAGTTTTAACTAATATTTATCCACTGAATCTTATTAAGAATAAATGTTACTATAAACTTGGTATCGGCTGAAAAAGCTTAAATTTGATAATTAAATATTTAAATTAGTCACCAAGCAAATAGCTAATGTTGCTTGGCATATTCTTACGTAAAAATTATTTAAAGTTAACTAAAGGTAAAGTGATTGTGAAAATTAGATATGATCTTTTGAAAAAAAATAAAAACATGAAAGTGATATTAAGAAAACTGGTATTATGTAAAAGCAAGAAATAAAAACAAGACAAATATGCATGGATGAAAGTAAAAAATACAATTATTTTTTATTTTATTAAAATTTCCGAAAAAAGAGATGATTATGGATTATAAAAAAATTCTCCAAAGAGTAGAAAAATTACTTCCAAATACCTTGCTTTATCAAGTGCAATATATGCACTCTAGCTTAGTAGTTAGGTGGATTTTGCGTCGTGGAAGTATGCCACTAACATTTAGCAAAAAGTCTGCGATGGTGTTTTCTCCGCATCAAGATGATGAAACTTTTGGTTGTGGTGGGATGATTGCCTTAAAAAGGGAACAGGGAATACCAGTAGTAGTAGCTTTTCTGACGGATGGACAAGGTTCAGTTGGCGAGGATTCGCAAATTAAAGATAAAATCATCCAAATCCGCAAAAAAGAAGCGGTGACGGCATTAACAATTTTGGGAGTTGAACCATCGGAAATTTACTTTTTGGATAAGACGGATGGAACATTGCGAGATTTAGAAGCATTGCAACGACAACAGACGATTGAGCAAATAGCTGAACTGCTTCATAAGTATAAACCGGGCGAAGTCTACGTTCCACATCAAAAAGATTGTCATAAGGATCATGAAGCTTCGTATAGTTTAGTCAAAGAAGCGATCGCTCAAGCAGAAATCGAAGTTGATCTGCTAGAGTATGCCATCTGGTTATTTTGGAGAGCACCACTATTTATTATGTTGAAGTTGCAGGATATAGCAGATGCTTATCGACTATCTATTGCAGCGGTTCAAGACAAAAAAAATAGAGCGATCGCCTCATATTCTTCTCAACTTGAAGGTCTACCTCCAGGGTTTATCAAGCGATTTTTGGGTTCTTATGAAATCTTCTTCAAAGTAGAATCCTAATAGCTGAAACTTCTTTATTTTTAAAAGTTAAGTAGAGGTTGCGTCTCAAGTCGTAAACTTAATCAATTTAATGTCAGCGACCGCTGTGGAGTAATTTAAATGCGTATACTACATCTTACTAATCATATACAAAAAATCGGTAATGGTATTGTCAATGTGGCAGTAGACTTAGCTTGTTTGCAAGCAAAAGATGGTCACAATGTTGCTATGGCATCTGCTGGTGGACAATATGAAGCATTACTAGCAAGTTATGGTGCTCAACACTTTCAATTGGATCAGTCCAGAACACCGTTAAATTTAATCAAAGCAGCTGGGCATTATCGCGAAATCATACAAGAGTTTCAGCCGGATATCGTCCATGCACATATGATGACAGGATCTGTGCTAGCAGGGCTGTTTAAAAATAACTTTGAATATAATTTAATTACTACCGTACACAATGAATTTCAGCGTAGTGCAGTACTGATGGGATTAGCCGATCGCGTAATTGCAGTTAGTAATGCAGTAGCAGATTCGATGGTACATCGGGGTATACCAAAGAAAAAATTGCGAGTTGTCCCAAATGGTACATTGGGTAGTCCGCGCCATCGAAGTATTATAGAGTACCAACCCTTACCCTTACACCGTCCGGCGATCGCCACAGTAGCGGGGATGTATCAACGCAAAGGAATTGGCGAGTTAATCGATGGTTTTGTAACAATAGCCGCTGATTTTCCCGATGCTCATCTATATTTGGTGGGGGATGGTCCCGATCGCGCAATGTTTGAGGCAAAAGTGCAAAATACGGCTTTTGCTTCGCGCATTCATTTTGAGGGCTTTCAAAGCGAACCTCAACGCTATATGCTAGCAACTGATATCTTCGTCCTCGCTTCATACCATGAATCTTTTGGTTTGGTTCTCACAGAAGCGCGGGAAGCTGGTTGCGCTATTATTGCCAGCGATGTAGACGGCATTCCTGAGACTTTGGATAATGGAAAAGCTGGTGTTTTGGTGCCACCTAAAAATAGCTTTGCTGTCGCAACTGCTATGAAAAAGTTACTTAGCAACCCTTGGGAAATGCAAAAATGGAAATACCAAGGGAAACAAAATTTAGAGCGGTTTAGTGCTGCACGAGTAAATAAAGAAACACTTAATGTTTACCGTGAATTAGTACCAAACTACAATCTACGTCACAGTAGTATAATCGTTTAATTTTTTTGCTATGAAGAGTAGTGGAATTATAGGCGATCGCGTAAACTTGGTGTTTTCCTCGGGTAATGCGATCGCTATTCAGGTGCAACAAAATGTCACATGGCACAGATGTTAAACTTCTTAGTACTAATTATTCAAAAGCTCTGAAAAATATACAATTATTTGTTAACAAGCTACACTAGTTTTTTGAGCCTCACCCAAGAGCGAAAAGGTTTCAACAAAGCAATTTCCCCCATAGTTTTACTTTGCTGAATAAACCTGCTTATATCACTCACCGATACTATAGGAAAAGCAATACTAAATTCACATTCAACATATTGCCCTTCTATTAACTGATAAAATTTTAAATCTTGCCCGTTATATCTCCACAGTTCAGCGATACCAAGTGCAGAATAAATTCCTAATTTGTTAACTGAACTGCTTGTTATATCAATTTAAATTGCTAAATCAGGTGCTAAATCTGTTTCTAAATTTAGAGTTTCTCTACCTCTAATAGCTAATTCATTCTGGATATAATAACAATTATCTGGTTCTATTCCTCGTTTTGCGATTCTTCGCTTCAATGTTGTCGAACCCGCGCTTTTAATTTCTATTTCTAATTCGTCGGCTAAAATTAATATAAAGCGGTCAAATTGGATTTTAGGATTTTCATGTTCAAAAAGTGGAGTCATAATTTCTAAAGTTCCACAATCATAAGCAAATCGAGAACCTCTATCCTCACCTGTTTCTGCTAGCAAGGTTTCAAAGGTTTCCCAGCTAATGTTGTGTAGCACTGTTCTTTGTTCGGCAATGTTTGAGGTAGTAATCATCTTACTTGCTCTTGTTCATAAACCCATATATTAAAATTGTGCCAATTACAAGCATGACTCTTGCTAATAATTGACACAATCACTAATTAAATATTTTCTCAAGTTAACCAAACAAACCACCGAAAAACTCCAGGGTATCTTTCAACGCTTTGATGAAAACATCAATTTCTTCGCGGGTGTTGTAAAAAGATAAACTTGCCCTTGCGGTTCCAGGAAGAGCTAAAAAACGGTGTAATGGTTGAGTACAGTGGTGTCCGGAACGAATAGCTACACCTTCTTGATCTAATAATGTAGATAAGTCGTTGGGATGGACTTCTCCAGTGGTGAATGCAGCAAGCGCAGCTCTACCTTCACCGTTAGCATCGGGTTTGGGACCATAAATTCTAATTTCGGGAATTTGCTGCAATTGCTCGAATAAATAAGCAGTTAATTCAGCTTCGTAAGCGTGGATTTTATCCATGCCAATACTATTAAGATAATCTATCGCTGCACCGAGAGCGATCGCTTCCCCAATTGCAGGTGTACCCGCTTCAAATTTATGCGGTAATTCTGCGTAGGTAGAATGGTCTAAAAAGACCTCCGCAATCATTTCTCCACCACCGAAAAACGGCGGCATCGATTCTAACACTTTCAACTTGCCATACAAAAAGCCTATCCCAGTTGGGGCGCACATTTTGTGACCGGAAGCAACTAACCAATCACAATTCATTTCCTGCACATCAACGGGCATATGAGGGACACTTTGGCAAGCATCAATTAATACTTTTGCGCCATATTCATGCGCTAAAGCACAAATTTCTTGCACCGGGTTAATGCAACCCAAAGTGTTAGAAACATGCACCGTTGACACCAATTTGGTTTTATCAGAAAGCAGAGTTTTGAACTGTTCTAAATCAAAAGTTTCTTCAGATGTCAATTCGACAAACTTCAACACTGCACCCGTCTTTTGCGCGACCAATTGCCAAGGTACAATATTACTGTGGTGTTCCATCACCGACAGAATAATCTCATCACCGGGTTGCAAATTGCTCATTCCCCAACTGTAGGCTACCAAATTAATCGCCTCAGAAGCGTTGCGGGTGTAAACAATTTCCTGACGAGATGCAGCATTGATAAATTTAGCAACTTTGTCTCGTGTTCCTTCATAAGCATCGGTAGCTTTAGCGCTGAGGGTATGCGCTCCGCGATGCACGTTGGCATTATACTGCTCGTAATAATCCCGCAGCCTGTTTAGCACCAGCAAAGGTTTTTGCGAGGTAGCAGCATTATCGAGGTAAATTAAAGGTTTGCCGTTGACTTCCTGATTCAATATTGGGAAGTCAGCGCGAACTTTTTCGGCGAGAGTTTTTGCTTGGGTGAAAGTCATACTATTTAGGATTTATGATTTTAACCGCAGATGAACGCAGATAAACGCGGATGTTTTTTTGTAGATCCGCGTGCGATTTAGGATTTTGGATTAAGGATGAGAATTTGTTAGTTCAGTATTAACCACTATTCAATACCCAATCTAAAATCTACTGACTGTTTGCGTGAGGGTTTCGCGCAAAGAAGGAATCGGTATTTTGTTGATAATTTCAGCCGCGAAAGCATTAATTAATAAGTTGCGGGCATCATTTGCGTCGATACCCCGGCTTTGCAAGTAAAATATTTCATCATCTTCCAACTGGCTAACAGTCGCACCGTGAGCGCATTTCACATTATCCGCTGTAATTTCCAGCTGCGGTTTAGTATCAACTCTGGCTTTAGATGATAGTAGCAGGTTGCGATTTAATTGGGCTGCATCAGTTAACTGTGCCAGTTTAGGGACAAAAACTTTGCCATTGAATACACCATGAGCGCGATCGCCTACAATACACTTGTGCAATTGCCGACTCACACTGTGCGGATGATTGAGAGCAATTACACTGTGAGTATCAGCCAGTTGCTTCTCTTTAATCATCGTCAACCCATTTAAAGTAGTTTCCGTTTGCTCACCAGTTTGGAAAATCTCTAAATTGTGACGTGAAAACTTTCCACCCAAAGCGATCGCATTACAAGTATATCGACTGTAACGAGCTTGCATTACCGCAGTCTTCCCGATGTGAAAAGCCTCAGCACCATCTCGCTCAACCCGAGTATGACTAACCTGAGCATTCTCCTCAACCCAAATCTCCGTCACCGGATTGGTAAAGTATACACCTTCTTTCTCTGCGCTTTGCGCGTCTGTGCGGTTCGTATACTCCTCGACCAAAGTCACCTGCGAACCACTTTCTGCCACCACTAAACAACGCGGTAAAGAAATCGTCCTTCCTTCTCCAGCAGTAACAAACACCAAAGTAATCGGTGTTTCCACCACCACATTTTTCCCTACCCAGACCACTGCCGCATCAGTCATGCCAGCAGTATTCAAAGCCGTAAACACCTCGCGATCGCCTGATGCTTGTGCTAAATATTGCCGCACCCGGTCATCATAACCCGCAGGTAAATTAGCCAAATTGCTAACCACCACCCCATCAGGTAAACCAGAAACAGCTGATAACTCAGGTGCGTAAACACCATTAACAAAAACCAAACGGCTATTATTCGCTTCTGGTAAACTAAAAGGCGTAATATTTGGTAAAAACGTCTCTACATTAAATTGCACCTCGCGCAAAGACGACAAATCAGCAAAACGCCATTCTTCATCGCGGGTAGTAGGGAGCTTTGATTGACGCACCCAATCAGCAGCACTTTCCCGTACCTCTTGCAACCAACCCTCTGATTTTGATGCAACTACTTTATCTAACAACCCACTTAGATAAGGATCTTTATCCACCAAAGTGTTAGAAATCGGACTTGGAGAAACTTCAATAGACATTACACACCTACCTCAGTTCCTTCTAAGACCCAGTCATAACCGCGAGATTCCAACTCCAGCGCCAAATCCTTACCACCACACATCAGAATCTGCCCCTGAGCCATCACATGCACATAATCAGGCACAATATAATTAAGTAACCGCTGATAGTGAGTAATCATAATCGTGGCATTTTGCGGATTTGCCAGTTGGTTTACTCCATTCGCCACAATCTTCAGCGCATCAATATCCAAACCAGAGTCTGTCTCATCCAGAATCGCCAACTTTGGTTCCAGCAGTGCCATTTGCAGAATTTCATTCCGCTTCTTCTCACCACCAGAAAAACCTTCATTCAAACTTCGATTCAGAAAAGCCGGATTCATCTTCACAACATCCAGCTTTTGTTCTATCAAATCATCAAAATCAAACGCATCAATTTCTTCTAAACCTAGCGCTTTCTGACGGGAATTATAAGCGACCCGCAAGAAATCCAAATTACTTACACCCGGAATTTCTAATGGATACTGAAACGCCAAAAATACACCACTTCTCGCGCGTTCCTCCGGTTCCATTTCCAGCAAATTTTGTCCCTGGAAAATCACCTCTCCACCAGTTACTTCATAAGCTGGATGTCCAGCTAAAACCTTAGAAAAAGTACTTTTACCAGAACCATTCGGTCCCATAATCGCATGAACTTCACCCGATTTAACCTCAATATTTACACCCTTGAGAATCGGTGTGCCATTAACATTAGCCGTCAAATCCTTTACTGACAGCACAACTTCACTATTTTCAATAATCATCTTCTCTCTCTCTTATTTCTTCTCTCGTCTCGTTCCCAGTCTCAGACTGGGAATGCCATCTTTGGGCTGCTGCCTAGGGAGATATAAGGCAGAGCCTCATGGAATGCGTTACCAGGTTGAACCTGGTAACGAGAATTAACCAACACTACCTTCCAACTTCAGACTCAACAGCTTATCAGCTTCCACCGCAAATTCCATCGGCAGCTGATTGAACACATCCTTACAGAAGCCACTAATCATCATCGAAACCGCGTCTTCTGAAGAAATGCCGCGCTGTGCAAAGTAAAATAATTGGTCTTCGCCAATCTTAGAAGTAGAAGCTTCATGCTCCACCTTCGCCGCCTTATTTTGCACCTGAATATATGGGAAAGTATTCGCATGAGCATTATCCCCAATTAGCATCGAGTCGCACTGCGAATAGTTTCGCGCTCCTTCTGCCTTCGGGTTAATTTTCACCAAACCGCGATAGCTGTTACTAGAGTTACCAGCAGAGATTCCCTTAGAAATAATCGTGCTGCGAGTGTTCTTACCGACGTGGATCATCTTGGTTCCCGTGTCGGCTTGCTGCATATGATTTGTCAGCGCTACCGAGTAGAACTCACCCACAGAATTATCACCCACCAACACGCAGCTGGGATACTTCCAAGTAATAGAAGAACCAGTTTCTACCTGAGTCCAGGAAATCTTAGAATTTACACCCTGACACAAACCGCGTTTGGTGACAAAGTTGTAAATACCACCTTTGCCTTTTTCATCGCCGGCGTACCAGTTTTGTACGGTGGAGTATTTAATTTCTGCGTTGTCAAGAGCGACAAGTTCCACCACAGCAGCGTGTAGCTGGTTGGTATCGTACATCGGCGCCGTACAGCCTTCCAAGTAGGAAACATAGCTGCCTTCTTCCGCGATAATCAGGGTACGCTCAAATTGTCCCGTATCGCCACTGTTAATCCGGAAATAGGTAGACAATTCCATCGGGCATTTTACGCCTTTAGGAATATAGACAAAAGAACCATCGGTGAATACAGCAGCATTGAGTGCCGCGAAGTAGTTATCTGCGGCAGGAACAACGCTACCCAAGTACTTTTGTATTAGTTCGGGATATTCCTGCAATGCTTCGGAAATTGAGCAGAAGATAACACCGTCTTTGAGAAGCTTTTCTTTAAATGTAGTGGCGACAGAAACACTATCGAAAATTGCATCAACGGCAACATTTCCTAGCCGCTTCTGTTCTGATAGAGGAATACCTAGCTTTTCAAAGGTTTCTAAAAGGGTAGGATCTAGTTCATCCAAGCTGTTAAGCTTTTTCTTCGCTTGTTTCGGTGCAGAATAGTAGATGATATCCTGATAATTAATTGGCGGATACTGAACGCTATGCCAAGTGGGTTCTGTCATTTTTAGCCACTGGCGATAGGCTCTCAGGCGAAACTCCAACATGAATTCCGGCTCGTTCTTTTTGCTGGAGATCAAGCGGATAACATCTTCGTTTAGCCCACGGGGAATGGTGTCTGCCTCAATATTGGTGACAAAGCCATACTTGTAGGGCTGATTGACTAAGGTTTTGACAGTGGCACTCATCAGTTCTTTTCTCTCGTGTTCGCTTTTAGGTGTCTCTTTAAGGATGGGAGACGGGCTGTGAGCCGATTTCCCTTCGTCGTTAACCCAGAGTGGTTAAACGGCTGTTACAATAAGGATGGAGAGTAAAACAACAGGTTAATTGTTTAAGTTATCTCCATTTTAGGCTACATTAACAACAAGAATGTTGTCAAAGTGAAATTTCCTAATTATTTTTCAGGACTAAGATGGCGACTACCCAGCAGTCCTCAACCAAGCAAGAGATTTTAGAATATCTCCTTAAACAGTCACGGGCAACGGCTTTTGAGCTAGCCGAGACTTTAGATATTAGCCCGCAAGCGATTCGCCGTCATCTCAAGGATTTGGAGGCAGAAAAGCTAATTTTATATTCTTCATCGATACAAGAAGGGATGGGACGTCCGCAGCACGTTTATCAGTTGAGTCGTGAAGGACGCGATCGCCTGCAACGAGGTGATAATAGCTATGGTGAATTTGCTGTTTCTCTGTTGGATACATTAGCAGAAACGGTGGGACGCGACCAAGTAAGCTCGATTTTAAGAAAACAGTGGGAACGTAAAGCACTCTTATATCGCGATCGCTTAGGTAAAGGTTCGCTACAAGAACGGGTGGCAAACTTAGTAGAACTGAGAAAAGGTGAAGGCTTCATGGCAGAGTGTTACCCAGTAGAATCGAATGAATCCGAATTAGGCGATTCTGACGAAGGCGATCGCTTTATTTTAATGGAGCATAACTGTGCGATTTCCAATGTTGCTGAATCTTTCCCCAGCATTTGCGGTCATGAATTAGAAATGTTCGCCGCCGTTCTTCCAGATTGTACAGTAGAGCGTACCCATTGGATTATCAACGGGGAACACCGTTGCGGCTATTTAGTCCAGGCGCGAAATTCAAAGTAAAATTAGATTAATAAATTTATATTTACATTAAGTTTAAAATACAAATAATCGCTACGTCGTAATCTGTTTTACAAATTACAAATTACCAATTGTCCGCTAAGTTTTAGTTAGAGGTTATGGATTTACCACCACAAGAGCAGCCATCAACACAATTCTTAACTCTCGAAGAGTCAGCCAAAGTTGACGCCGCATTGCTTTCCTCCCCAGAAAAGTTTTTAACCAGATTAACAATTTCATCCCTCAAACTTTTGAAGCACATCGCCCAAGAGTATGATGTGAAAATTGAAGATTTAACAACGCAGCAAGTCATTGCTTGGTTTGAGAAAGATGCCAAGATTCGCCGAGAGAAAGGAATTGAGTCTGCCTACCTGAATTGGTAAAGTCTGAAAACCCTTGTAGAGACGTTTCTGTGTGGAACGTCTCTACAATAAATCCGCAACATCTCGTTCGAGAAATTAAGATTTTATATTAATATTTAGCAACGCTTTTTTAGAAAAAAACTATAAAAAACAGCAAAAAGCACCTTTTTTAGGTGCTATCTCATGCGGTGTTATTTAATTTGCAGACCACTTTTTAGGTGTAGTTATTAGTACGGGGACTGCGAGCACCAGTAACTGCTCCAATCATTGATGCAATTAAACCCAGCAAAGAACCGAATACAAACCACCACAAACCTCTAGATGTTGCACCAGCAATATTGCGAGCTTCTTGAGCGCTTACATTGGCTTGGGGTTGGGGTACGTTCACACCACCCTGCTGTTGCACTTGATTAATCACTTCACCAGCGTTAGAAGCAGCAACACCAAAAGCACCCGATACGCCACTTGCCAAGAGCCAAGAGCTAACTGCTAAAGTGGTAGCCCAGAGAATTGCGCCATTGAGAAGAGCGGTGCTGCGGTTCATCGGACCACAAGCGCGAGCTGTCACCCAACCGCCGGTGAATAGAGAAATTAACAAGCCAATAGTTGACCAAATTCCCACATCTCCTGCAACGTTAGGAGCATTTGTTCTGGGTGCGCCAGAATTCGCAATACTGCCTGCGCCGATCGCTGCAAATAAGGCGCTTAAAATTAATTGGGTAGCTAGAGAAACTAGCAAACCAGAAATAATCGGACCCCAACGAACGCGATCGTGGTAATCTGCAACTCTACCTACAACCGCAGGCTCATTAATAACATCATCACCAACTCTGTTTACGTATGACATAGCTTATTTTTTCCTCACTTGATTAGTAATTTGTTTCTCAGCTATACTCTTGCTTATGTATAAGATTAAATTGCTATTCTTGATTTTTCATATCTATCAAGAGAAATATTTGTAAACTCTATCTTTAGTAATAAAATTTTGTAAACTTTTAATACTTACTTACTTAATATAATAACTTTTTGAAGATGTTTAAACTATGAATTAATAATTAATTTTTTTCACCAATTAGTAAGTTAAAACCAAACTATTAGGCTACAAAAATAATTACATTATAGTTAAGTAAGTAGAGTGTAAAAAAATATAACTCGTTAATAAACTAAAATCACTATTGGCAAATAAAAACAAAATCCTTTGGATTCAAGCATTAATTTATTCAGCTTTGCCTTAATTACACCTAGTTAATCATTAAATCTGTATGATGCATAGTAATACCATTTCTCCATGAAGATGAAGCTCAAATTAGCCCGCTAGTTATGGCTTTGCTTATTTAGGCGAGCCAGTGTGTTGGGCAAAGAGAAGTTGGAGCAAAGGTTACGAGTGTACATGCTTAGAGGGCATCTTGTAGAACGCTCTTTGCGTGTCGCAGACAAGACATCCAATTATATTGGAGTAAGACGCGATCGCGCACAGCCACGTCCAAGCTTAAGCCCAGCTAGGGCAAGCTTACGCGCATTGTTACAGAGAATTGGTATAAGTACAGTAATGCATTTACAGAAAATAGTTAATAAAAGTATAAAAATTTTTATTACCATAAAAAATCAATCTTGGACGATGGGCTGAACCCACGTTGGGATATGCAGCTAACTTTTTCTAGTTCCCTTAAATAAAAAGGGAACAAAAATAGAAAGCTGCACATCAGGTAATCAAACAATTGATACTAACGCAGCTTGATAGCAGTGCCAGTAGCGGTAATTAGCAACAAAACACCTGACTGGTCAACATTAATAGTGCCAGTATCAAATTCAATCCCGACAACAGCATCTGCCCCTAAACGCAATGCCCGCTGCTCTAACTCTTGCAGTGCCTTACGTTGACCTTGCTCAAATAAGCGCTCATAGCTGCCGGTGCGTCCACCAACAATATCCCGAATGCTAGCGAAAAAATCCCGTAGGAAATTGCTGCCGTAGACGACTTCTGCCGTCACAATACCTAAATATGACTGAATGACAGACCCTTGAATTACATCGGTCGTAGTTAAAATCATAAATTAGCCTCTTGAGCGTTACGTTTGTTTATGCTTCTAACCGGATTTTAGATTTGGAATACAGTATTTAGATATAGTGATGACGATATTGTTGTTCGCCACCATATGTAACTTTTTCAAATCAAAATGGTATCAGCCAAGACAAAGAGCGCAACGGCACTAACTATAGCGGATAAGTCAAATGCATCAATAATAAACATGAAAACAGAATAAATACAGTTTTCAAAATTGAATATTTTTGTTTTAATGTACATGCAATTACACCTCGTGTGAAAAAAATTGCCAAATACTTCAGGATAATTACGGTGTACAAGCAGACATCATTCTTACTAAGTTTTATTTTATTAGGTAGTTTTGCAGCTACAATCCCCTCTGTAGCTCAGGCTCAGGTAACAGTGGCGCAAGCTAGAAGCGCAGAGTTAAAGCAATTGCTAGAAGATGGGCGGCGGCTGGTGAATGCTGGAGACTATAATGGCGCGATTTCTATTTATCAACAAGCAGTAGCGATGGAGCCAAAGAATGCCAAAATTCATTCTGGCATGGGCTACTTGTACGCTATACAAGGAAATTTCCAAGCAGCGTTAGCCGCTTACCGTCGTGCTCTTGGCATTGACCCTAACAATGGCGATTTTTTCTATGCTGTAGGATATATTAAAGGAAATTTGGGAGATACTGCTGGGGCAAAAGACGCTTACCGTAAAGCGATACAGCTCAACCGCAACAATATTAATGCCTACTTGGGATTAGGTGTGACACAATCCCGTCTGGGAGACTATCAAGCAGCTATGTGGGCTTACGACCAAGCGATCAACATTGATAAGAACAATGCCCAAACTTATGAATTGATGGGTTCAATGTTCAAGCAACGGCGAAAAGCCAAAGAAGCGAGTAATGTACTTAATAAAGCCCGTGACTTGTATCAACGGCGCAATGACTCAGATGGCGTAGCAAGGGTAGAAGCCTTATTGCGAGATTTGGGAGGTTAATTAAACTTTGCAATACAGTCACCACCTGACAAGGACCGCTGCATGTACTGCTAGGATGGTGCGATTCTTTTAGCCTTAATGAGTAAAAATATTCAATAATAGTTAGCTTGGTTTTAAATAACCATGACAAAAGTAGGGCATATGCCCTACTTAAATTTATGCGGCGTTTTTACGCCACCACTCGATAGTATTCTTCAGCCCCTGCTTGAAGTCTACTTGAGCAGTGAAACCAAAGGCTTGTTTTGCTCGTTCGGTATCCAAACAGCGACGGGGTTGACCATTCGGCTGGTCAGTTTCCCAGGCAATTTCGCCGTCAAACTCCATCAATTCGCAAATAAGATTAATCAAATCGCGGATGGAGATTTCATAACCAGTTCCCAAGTTAACCGGTTCAAAGTCGTTGTAAAGTTGAGTGCCCATGACAATGCCCCGCGCTGCATCTTCTGAATAAAGAAACTCGCGGGTAGGACTACCATCACCCCAAACTGGCAGTTTCTTTTCTCCCTTTATTTGCGCCTCATGAACTTTGCGAATTAAGGCTGGGATGACATGGGAACTACTAGGGTCAAAGTTATCTTCTGGTCCATATAAATTTACTGGCAGAAGATAAATGCCATTAAAGTTGTACTGCTGGCGGTAAGCTTGCAGTTGAACTAAAAGCGCTTTTTTGGCAACTCCGTAAGGGGCGTTAGTTTCTTCTGGGTAGCCATTCCAAAGGTCATCTTCTTTGAATGGCACTGGAGTAAATTTGGGATAGGCGCAGATAGTGCCAACACAAACAAATTTTTCTACTCCAGCTTGATAAGCAGCGTGAATCAGCTGTGTACCCATCATCAAGTTGTCGTAGAACAACTCTGCGGGTTTTTCACGGTTTAGACCTATACCGCCAACGTGAGCTGCTAAGTGGATAATAATGTCTTGTTGGTCAGCTGCGCGTTGGCAATTTTCTAGGAGGCGTAAATCGCAGTCACGCGATCGCGTAACTGTGATTTTTTGGCGATCGGCTCCAGCCTTACACAGATGATCTATCACCTGACGCCCCAGGAACCCAGCCCCACCGGTAACGAGAATCCGTTTATTTTTTAGTTCTAAGGCGGTCATATTTTTCTCCTCATCGGTGTATTAATCAGAAGTGGAGAACACCCAGTTCTTGACGAATCGTAGCAATATCATGAGGCATTTGCGAACCATGTCCATTCGGTGAAGTGCAACCCAGTGCTTGCAAATCTGCTTCCATCATCAGCGATACCAACTGATTAAATGTTACCGATGGTTCCCAGCCTAACTTTTGCCGCGCCTTGGTAGAATCGCCAATTAGCAAGTCTACTTCAGATGGACGCAGATAACGCCGGTCGAACTCAACATAATCTTCCCATTTTAGGTTCACATAACCAAACGCTAGTTCCAGAAACTCGCGCACTGTATGAGTTTCATTAGTAGCAATTACATAATCATCTGGCTGATCTTGTTGTAACATCAACCACATTGCCTTTACGTAATCTTTGGCGTAGCCCCAATCCCGTTTGGAATCAAGATTGCCCATGTACAGTTTTTTCTGCTTACCTGCAAAAATCTTGGCGACTGCCATTGTAATCTTGCGCGTTACAAATGTTTCGCCCCGTCTGGGCGATTCATGGTTAAACAGAATGCCATTACAAGCAAACATGTTGTAAGATTCACGGTAATTCACCGTTTGCCAGTGAGCGTAAACCTTAGCACAAGCATAGGGACTGCGGGGGTAAAACGGTGTTGTTTCGTTTTGTGGCACAGCTTGTACCAAACCATACATTTCCGAAGAACCTGCCTGGTAGAATCGCACTTGAATCCCGGTGCGATGTTGATAGTCACGAATCGCTTCCAACAAACGCAGAGTTCCCATTCCAACTGCATCCACCGTGTATTCGGGTGAATCAAAACTTACCCGTACATGAGATTGAGCACCCAGATTGTAAATTTCTACTGGCTGGACTTCTTCTAAAATGCGGCGCAGAGTGGTACCGTCTGTCAGGTCTCCGTAGTGAAGAAATAACCGCACTCCTTGTTTATGAGGATCTTCATAAATGTGATCGATGCGGTCTGTATTGAAAGTAGAAGTCCGACGGATTATACCGTGAACTTCATAACCTTGATCTAGCAGAAATTCACTCAGATATGAACCATCTTGACCAGTAATACCAGTAATTAACGCTCGCTTTTGTTGGGTCATGCTCAATTATCCCTTGTCGTTTTTGATTAAATAAATACAGGCAAACTGATACAACCTAGCAGCTAATTGCTCAATTGCCCAATGGGAAACCTACGAATTTGGCTGACACTTGTGCTATTAACTTAAGCACGAATACTTAAATTTAAGTATTTTTACGTTATCCCCCTTACTTTTATTCAGCAGACTTGACGTAATTCGGTATAATTTTTTCATCTTTGCGATAAATTCACAAAAATATCGTTTTTGTGAAGATGGAATAAAGTGAACATTGCTGATACCATTTCTCTATGAAGATGCGTCTTATTAGCCCACGGAGGTAAGCTCTGTATGTATAGAACCGATTTGAGATCTAAGAAGGGGTTGCAAGTCTCTTAACCATCAGCCGAATAAAACAAAGATTAACCTTGGCAGTCGCTGTCTTCTAGAGTTCTCTCAAAGTTCTTGACGAGGATGAG
>JAHHID010000096.1 GCA_019359015.1 Spirirestis rafaelensis WJT71-NPBG6 | reverse complement strand
GATTGCAGCCTGGGAAGCACGCAGAAATAATTTGTCACGCACTGGGGAAAAGGCAGTTTACTACCGCAGATGCACGAATTAAACTTAAGCGTCTTTATCCTTCAATTGTTTATTGACAGACTAGTAGCCTGAGTAAGACAGTTTACCCAAGCGCGACAAAAATTTTCGGCTACAAAAGTGCCTGGATATCAACCGTCGGAACTGTTCCAGGATTTTTGGACAAGCATCTCATGCAATGCAACAAGCTGTATGAATGCGCTTATAGCAGCTATATGCGTCTCTACAGCCTGTGTGTACAAGCCAAAGATTTGAGTATTTCTTGACTCTATTAAAATGTTAATTACTCTAAGTAACTGTGAGGTTTGCAAACAGTACTTTTGGAATTTATAGTACTCTCTGATAAACTCACTATACTCAGGAGAAACGTAAGCGATATCTTGACAGTTACAACACATAAGCAATTTAGGGAACAAAGTTAGTTACAAGGTAACTAACTTTGTTCCCTGAGAACATCTTTCGTTGTAAACAGGACAATCTTACAATTCTCTGTGAACATAACTACATTTTTATTTTATACACTCGCCTCTTCTGTACTCAATACCGCTTAAAGCTTAACCGAACCGTATTGGATGTTGCCCTTCATTCTTGAAGTGACTTACACAGTTAAAAAAGCTGGAGGATAAACAACTTTTCCTTGATATTTTTCCTGATAGTTTTGCAGTGGTTTAACCATGAAAACATCGTCTGGAACCGGAAAGGGAGAGGTAATTTTATAATTAACTGAAGGTTCAAAACCAAAGCGCGTATAAAAGTGCGGATGACCCAGTACAATAACTAAAGCATCTTTAATAGCATTTGCTTTTCTCAACCCTGCTTGTACAAGTGCGCTGCCAATTCCTCGTTTTTGAAACTGTGGAATAACCGCCAAAGGTGCTAAAGCGAGTACCTGTAAACTTTCTTCGCCAATTAAATCAATATAGCTAAAAAGGATATGACCAACTATAAGATTATCTAGCTCTGCAACCAAAGACAGTTCAGGAATATAACCTTGAGAACCACGAATTTCCTCAATCAACTTTGCCTCATTTTCTTGCCCAAAAGCTAATATATTAACCTCAGCTATTGCGGCATAATCTGCTGAACTTTCACAACGGATATCCATTACTTCTTCTCTGCGCCTCTGCGCCTCTGCGTGAGATTATTATAATGAAAACCTACGACTGGATTGTAATTGGTGGTGGAATAACTGGTGCTGCACTTGCCTACGAACTAACCAAAAAAAACTTCTCAGTACTATTATTAGAACAAAACGCGATCGCTAACAACGCCACTCGCTATAGTTATGGTGGTCTAGCTTATTGGTCTGCTACTACACCACTAACCCGCCAATTATCAACCGAAGCGATCGCCCGTTATCATATCCTCTCACAAGAGCTAGACGCTGACATCGAATTTCGGGAATTGGATTTACTATTAACTATTCCCAAAAATAGCGATCCACAAGCAACAGCAGCATTATACAAGCATGTTGCTACCCCTCCCCAATTACTGACTATACAAGAAGCTTGTGAATTAGAACCACTATTGAATAAACAAGCGATCGCCGGCGCTTTAACAGTCAAACACGGACATATCAACCCAGAAAAAACAGCACAAGCATACATCCAAGCTTTTCTACGTGCTGGCGGTGAAATTCAAATTGAGCAAGTATTACAAATATTACCACATGGCGTAAAAACAACAACCACAACTTATCACAGTGGTAACGTCGTCATCTGCGCTGGGGGACTCAGCCGACAGCTATTAAAATCAGTGGGTATTTCCATCAAACTCTATTTTACCCATGCAGAAATGATTGAAACTCCACCTGTTGATGTGCAGTTACAAACCTTAATAATGCCAGCAAATTTACAAAGGTTTAAATTAGAAACTCAGTCAACTCAAGTTGATGAATTATGGGATGAACCCAATAATGAAATAGTACCACCAATTTTAGATGCGGGTGCAGTTCAATTTGTCGATGGTAGTTTGCGCTTTGGACAAATTAGCCGCACCCTCACCGATATAAACGCCAAAGTAGATGCTAAAGAAAGTGAAGAATGGTTAAGAAAAAGCATCGGCAACGTTTTACCTGCCTTGGAAAATGTACCAGGTACTTGGCATCATTGCTTAGTGGCTTTTAGCAACAATAGTTTACCTTTAATTGGTGCTATTCCCGGATTTACAAATGTTCATATCTTCTCTGGTTTTAGCAATCCTTTAGTTATTGTACCACCGCTGGCAGAGCGTTTTGCTAATTTTATCGCCGGAGCGAAAGACGATATGATTAGTCAGATGTCTCCCCAAAAGTAAAGTTTAGTTGCAAACAATTTTCTTGTTTTTTAAAGGTGCTAATCTAATAGTAGAAGCTAAGAAGCTTCCCTGGCAGATACAACAGCTGAAACAAACAAAAAGAAGAGGTAAAAACGCTGATTGATTTACATCTGTCTCGTAACAACACAACAACACCCAACGCAAACGCCGAGATTTCCTCAAATATCGAAGTTTAGGGGGCACTGTTACTGATTTTCATTATTTATTTGAAGTGATGAAAGTTAGTGCATCCCTGACTAGAAGCAACAAGGAGAGGAAATAACGCAGCTAGTAGAAGCTTGGGTGTTGTTGTTATTTGTGCCACCTCTGGGTGTAAGCTTGTACGAAGTTGAATAGTAAGAGACATTTGAAATAGCGCCTTATGTCAATTATTGCGCTCAGAGCATGGTATCTTCAGGATTACGAACCGATTCGGGAACTGGAAAAACGTCCCCCAGATATTCGCTTAAGTAAAAAAAGCCTGCTGAAATCGGGATTAAGAGCAGATTTTTTAGAAGAAAGTGACGAAGTTAAGCAATCAACTTGGTTTGGACGCTATCTGGAAGGTGAAAATATTGAGTTTTATATTGAAGGTAGTGGTGGCTATTGCGTAGCCAACATTGACTTAATTAGTCATGAAATTTATTTCACGAAACAGGCTATTTTAGCGCAGTTAGAGCCAACAATTTTTTTATGCTACCAAACTGAGTATGGCGCAGCGAGTGACGCTTTGCGACAAGGGCTGCAAAATAGTTTGGAAATATTGAATTTGCGATCGCGTTTACCATTAACCTTAGTTGAATCTTACCGTCCTAGCGATGGTCCTGTAAGACTAAACCGCACAATGATGCGAAAAATCCGCAGAAGTTTGTTGTTTATCGCTGATACTACACCCATTGCTAGCATCGACGGAAAAGAAAGCGCTCAACTAATACCCAGCCCAAACGTGTGCATTGAAATTGGCTATGCGCTCCAGAGTAAGCGCTCTGAACAAATTTTACTCTTCCAGATGCAACGTCCAGATTTACCGGGACAATTTGCCTTTGACTTACCGCGATCGCAAATTTTAGAATTTGCAGATAGCACCGACTTAGATAAAATTCTCTCACAGGCAATTGAAACTCACTTAGCGCGATTTAAATTGTTTTCTTAATAGCGATCGCTAAAAGCAAAAACAACAAACCCTAAAAAAACGAAAATCTCATTTCCCGATTTTCTATTTCCGTGTGCCATTTAGGAAAGGAGTTAATTGCTCTGTCCTTAAAGACTGTAAAAAACTAAGATTGAGAGGAGCTTTACTGATATATTTGGCGTAAGCTGGCTGCAAATAAACCTGATATTCAGGACGATTCAAAAGATAAGTTTCAAAAAAAGCTACACTAAGAGCATTAAGATAAGAATGAGCATCACTACGATCTGGACCGAGCAAAGCTGGCGGTACAGGTAATACATCATTTTGTGGAGTTGGTTCGGCTAAAGCAGTAAAATGTGTACCATTTTCAATCACTGCTAAGTATTTATTTTTGCTGCCAAGCCAAGTAAAAGGGAGAATTTGCTCTGGTACAGCGGGAGTGACAATATCTTGACTACCAGCCACAAGCATCAAAGGAAGTTTAATTTGACTCACCCCGGTTTGATTAAAGATGCTGCTGACGAAAGGATTAACCGCAAAAACAGCTTTAATGCGATCGTCTTTTAAAGCATAATTTGTTGGTTTTAACTCATTTGCTCGACACTGCAAAAATACTGACAAATTCAAAGATTTATTCGGATTGCAATCCCGACGGATTTGCTCAAAGTTAATTTTTGCACCAGCCAGGGTGAAAACAGTATAACCGCCGTAAGAATGACCAAATGCCCCGACTTGCTGAAAATTTAGTTTACCCTGCATTTGCGGATTGGACTTTTCCAAGCGTTGAAGTTCATTCAGCACAAACTTGACATCTAAAGGTCGGTTAATCAATTCCGCTGGTTCTGGTGGACCAGCCAAACCGGAAAAGTACCGCTGAAAGCGTTCTGCATTACTACCAGGGTGTTCCAAAACAGCTACAGCAAAACCGTAGGATGCTAGATGTTGCGCTAGGTAGACAAATGCAAAACGGTCTGAAGCGACACCGTGAGAAATGACAATCAGAGGAAAGGGAGTGGAGGAGGGGGAGAGGGGGGGAGTGGAGGAGGGGGAGAGGGGGGGAGTGGGTAAATATAAATCGACGGGTAAACGCCGATCGCGTGTTTGGTCTTTCAATTGCAGACTTATTTTTGAAAAGCGAAAATTCCCAGGCGATCGCAAATCTGGCTGTTTGGAAAAATCAACCTTTGCAGCTTCAGCTTCTGCATTTGCTTCTCTTTGAATAAAAGCAACGGTCGCATCTCTTCTTTTGAGCAAGTCTGTCAAGCTTGAGACTACCTGCAACCCCTCAGTGAAATTTATCCGCACGCTCTTGCTAGGAAATCGCCGCAACACATTAACAACAGTTAAGCCTTGGGGATCAGCAGCAGCTAAAATCAAAGCAGCGCGTATTGCATAAAAGCCGTTTTTTCGCGTATCAGTTTGGATTAATTCTCCCAAACGTTGCACTACTTTTTCCCCTAAAGGTGAGTAGCTAAACTGAGATACTAAAGTAGGAGTGACTTTAAATTTTTGCTGGAGTAATTCCCGTAGTTGAGCAAGTTGTTGAGGAGTAGCGCGTTGAGCATAAAACGCAAAGTCTTTATTAATTTTGCCTTCTCTAGCAAAAGTTTCTAGAGATTCGGTGGCTAAAGTAAATTCCCCAAAGGGAGGATAATCAAAGGCGATTTGGTCAGCTGCAATTGATGGAGTTGCAGTTAAAACTGTGGATATTAACCCGAAACTCAGGTATCTCAGAAATTTTTTCATAAAGTGTGCAAAATAGAAATTATACTCGGAATTTTGTCAGCGATCGCCGAAGCCATTTTTTGCGTAGTAGCATGATCGGTTGCATAAACAATCAGCACCTCTATCACGTTACATCCTTTGAAATATGACAATTATCAAAGCTAGAGAGTGCAGGCATTTTCATATCTTAAAGGATGAGCGATCGCCATCAAAGTTTAAGTTATTTAAACACTAAGCAAGTTTTTCGGTAAAATCATCGCCAGCAGAGGGATAATTAATATAGAAGCTCAAAATACCTTATATGTCATCTGCCTCATGCGCTCCTTGTGTCGTTGTGCTTAAGCAACAACAAGAGCAAAATATCCAACATCAAAAAGAGTGCCCAGGTGTCGCAAACAACTACCAATACCAAAAGCCGAAAAATTGTACAGTGGTTGAAAATGGTCGGGTTGTTGTCAAACCATTACAACCACCGATCAACGACCAAAGACAAGGCACTCAACCTACTTAATCTAATCTAAAGGCAATACATCGTGGAAGAAATTGTAATCGATGTAGCGATGCCCTTCGGCTGTGCGGTAAATAACATCTACAAACCGATAATTCCAGAGAATTTCCCGTCCAGTATAATCATGACGAGCATGGACTGACTGGGCAATGGTTTCATCAATGCCAGTTAATAAGACTGTAACCGTTGTATTTGTCTCAATTAAAGACTCGGGTGATATCCCATAAAGTGGACTCGACTCATCGATCACGTGCATTCCCAGCCAAGTTAAAGTAAAGCTAGGAGAGTGATTCCTAATCAATTGCAGGTCGTAGATCCTGCGGATAAACTGTTGTTCAGCGGTAACTTCGTCACGGATTAAGTATACCTGCATCTGCGCTTCTAAAATCTGGTTCCCGCGCTGGTTTGCCGTACGAAATATTAAGGTTGGCATTCCCTCATGAGGCGTAATTATGGCGACACGGCTAAACATCACACGGGCAGTCGGTCGAGAAAAACGAGCGAAGGCTAATCCCGTCATCACTGCAATTCCCACCAGACCTGCCATTGCTTCAATTGTGACAACAAAATTGCAGTAAGTCGTTTTCGGATACATCGCACCGTAGCCGATGGATGCTAAAGTTTGAACACTAAAGAAAAACACATCCAAAAAAGAACCCGGTCGCGCATTCTCGACGCAATCTCCTCCTGCTAAATAAGCCAATGCAAATATGCCATTAGTTACCACATAGACGACAGCAATCAGCAGTAAAAAGCTATACCAAGGAATAAGTATTAGCATATGATACGGGTCACGCCAGTATGAATGCCAGGTATTCATGCCTATAATCTGGAACCTTCCATCCCGGATCTTGATATTAACTTGTGGAAGCCGACGCTGCTTTTGGTTCCTTGAGGGTTTGTGCGCTCGAAATTTCATTGGTAATAGCCAAAAAAACTGTTTGGACGCAAGTCTTTACTGATTATTACTTTAATCGCAACAGTCACCTGAAGGATAAACTGTGAAGTATATTCGCGTTAACGTTGCCAAGCAAAGGAAAAAGTGTAAGAACCAAGAGCGAGAAATCACTTCTCACGGTTGATTACCAAAGGGAGGGGAAAAGGGGAAAGGAAAAAAGGGCTTTTTGAAGAGGGGAAAGGTTAATAAAAATCAAGAGTTTTTTTAAATAGCTCTTCTTACAAACGTCAACGGGACGGAAACCGACCCCGCTGAGTTTGCGCTTTATTTCCATACCTTTCCCCTTTCCCCTTTCCCCCTCTTATCCTTTATATTTAGCTAGAGCGTTAACATTTATAGTATTGTTGCTGGCTATATTTACTCAGCAAAGTTACACACCCAAGTTTAAGTAAGTATAAAAATTTCACGCAGAGAAAGGCACAAATTTCATATCATCGACCAGGAGGCGAACATTTAGATTTGAATATACGTCTTTATATCACTCTAATTTTTTAATTTCAAGTATAAAATAGTTTATAAGTTTTAAAAATTAGAGACGATTTATGCAATCAAGTTTAAAAATCTGAGTTCTGCTTTAAAGCGATTACCCACAAAGAAAAAGTGAATATTTTTGTATGTTTTCGTAGTAAGCGCTTCAACGGTTTACCACAACCAACAAGTGATTTTTTCTACTTAATTTTATTAATAAGCGCTCTTCGCGCTTAGTACAAAATTCTACATCTATTTTCCAGACTTTGGTTCTTCACCTTTGGAACAGCGATTAAACCATTCTTGATATTTATTTTGAGTTGACTCATCTTGAACAACGATTGTCACTCGCACCTGCTTACATTTGTGATTGCGCTCAAGAGCGATCGCATTTAAAAGTAAACTAGCTATTTTCGGCGAACTAAAATCGCCAGTCACAGTTAAATTACCGTCAAGATTAGCAAATTCAGGTCTTTGGTTTCCAGCCAAATCAATACCAGAGATTTCTGTCAACCCTAAATCAACTTCTGCAAGTTGTTTGTGTTCTGGGCTGATTTGTTCAACAATAAGCTTCTCTCTGCGGACAGGTACTTGTACCATCCTGGTTTCAATTTCTTTGCGAACAATAACCTCACCAATTTTTCGCTTGCTACTGTCAACAATTAACCTTTCACCTAGCAAACGAATAATATCTTCTTCTACCACATCTTCTAAATTATATTTCGCCTCGACTGTACTATTTACAAATGAATTATTGGCTTCTGTAACAGTATTGGAATTATCTAAAAATTTTTCGTTTCCTGGTATTTCTTTTCCTAAATATTCCTGATTAGATGTTGCTAAGTTATCTATTTCCATATATACAGACCTTGTAGATGTGTCAACTTTTTTTATCAGCTTACTTGGTACTAAAAATGAGCGATTATTGTTAAACGGATTAGAATCTTCCGATACAACTAAGTTTAGCTGACGATTGGCATCTAAAATTAGATTTTTGACCTCACCTACTCGCTGACCTTCCATGTCTAGCACAGCGAAGTTTTGTACTTTTTGTCGTAAGGTTTCTAACAAGGACATAATACGAGTTGCGTTGTCAGTATTTTCTGGGTTTTGTAGCACACTTTGGCTATTCATATGCAAAAATTTATGAATTAATTTTTAGTAAAAATCTAAATTAAATTTTTTTCTCAAATTGATTACAAGTACAGGCAAAGCTAATTAAAAAGCTTCACCTGTACTGTATTTAATTAGTTAGACTGCCCGGAAAACGGACTGTCTTGATATTTGAAGTCTGCACCGCAGATATTAGCGTTCTTCAATGGGAAGATTAGGAGCATCCACATCCAATTCTTCACGACGGATAGTTTCTCTAGCTTCTACAGTGTCGTGGTCAACAACTTTTCTGACTCTCACTTCTTCACGGACAAATGCTTCTTTGTTAATGTCAGCAGTTTCTTCGTAGATTTCCATGCGTGTTACTTCACCTTCGCGGAAAGCAGTTGCATCAGGAGAAACGGTTCTACCAGCATCAGCGGGTGTTACTCGCTCAACTATTACGCGTTCTTTATCTACTGGAACAGAAACCCGTGCTGTTTCGGTTTCAACGTGCTTACCTATCGCTACTTCACCGGTTTTACGACGTTGTTTGTTAGCAATCAAGCGTTCTTCGTACAATCTCAGGGTTTGGTGATCCTGCTCGTTCAGGTCATACAAAGATGAATCTTGCTGGTAATTGTAGGTGTCGCGGTCGTAAGTGGGACGGTCTGCAATTCTATCTGTCCCTGTTGTTGGCTGATATGCAGCTGCACCCAAACCAGTTCCAACACCTAAACCGGTTCCAACACCCAAACCAGTTGTTGCATCTAAAGGTGTTGAAGTATCTAGAGGTGCGGATGCGTCTAAGGAGCGGTTAGCTGTAGTTCCTGTAGAGGGACGATATACACCGCGCACTTTTTCTTCGTAGTCGTAATCAACTGCAAGGCGATCGCTAAACTCAGGTAAATCTTCTGCTTGCTGTCTGGTCATACCTAATGCATACACGCGATCGGCACTATGATCGACGCGAGTACGACCAACTGGCAACAATACTTTCTTGCCAAAAATCCAAAAGCCTAAGTCAACAACAAAATAGCGGAAACGTCCATTTTCATCTACTAAAACGTCGCTGATATTACCAATCTTTTCGTCGCTTCCTTCGGTATATACGCTCTTACCTTTGATGTCCTCACCGTCAAAAGCATTGCGATAGTCTGAGTCAAAATCTTCTAGCTTGTGAAGAGGCATATTATTTTTACTCCAACTTTATTTAATCCTACTTTTATATTATAATTTTTTATCTTTTTATCTTCCTCTTTCTAACGACTGAATTCAATTAATCATCTATGCATTCAAATGGTATAGATTTTAATTTTTATAATTGCAAATTATATTTGCTTTGATCTAATGCAGTATATTCAGTATTTACAATCATTATTTTTTATCAATAAAAAAGACAGGCAGAAATATTACTTTTCTACCTGTCTGCATTATTAAATGCAATCAATAAATTTCTTAATCAATTTTTAAAGAGCTTTATTAACATTAGAACCGCTTTCATTAACACGCAAATCGCCTTCAGTGTCGATATCTAACTCTTCGCGACGAATTGTTTCTTGTGCTTCAACCGTTTCTTTGTCTACAACCTTGCGGACTCTAACTTCCTCACGGATGAACGCTTCTTTATGGATATCCGGGGTTTCTTCATACAGTTCTATACGTGCAACTTCACCTTCTTGGAACTGAAGTTCACGAGAATCTACTACAGCTTCGCTTGTTGTTGGAGTAATTCGCTCAATGACAACTCGCTCTTTCTCAATTGGTACTGAAACCCGTGCGGTTTCAGTTTCAATATGCTTACCGACTGCTACTTCGCCAGTTTTGACACGAGTTTTACTAGCAACTAATCGTTCTTCATACAGTCTCAAAGTTTGATGAGATTGCTCATTCAAGTTGTATAAAGAAGGTTCTTGCTGATAATTGTAGGTGTCGCGATTGTAATTAACTTGTGTAGCTTCTGGACGATAAACATTGCGTACCTGTTCTTCATAATCGTAATCAACGGTTATGCTGTCTTTGTATTCAGGTAAACGTTCCACTTGTGCTTTGCTGAGTCCATCAGCGTAGACGCGGTTTTCATTATAGTCAATGCGGGAAAGACCAATAGGAAGCAATATCTTTTTACCTAAAGAAGCAATTCCTGTACTAATGACTAAATAACGAAAACGACCTTCTGGATCGACTAAAGCATCAGCTACTGAGCCAATTTTTTCTCCACCTTCGGTGTAGAGATCCAAAGCTTTAATGTCATCACCGGCAAAGGTATCTCTATAGTTGGGGTCAAAGTCTTCGAGTTTGTAGAGAGGCATAGTGCTGTTCCTAAGATGTTTAAAATATCTATCTAGGAATAGCGTAAACATTACTTTGTTTATTTACCTCCTGCTGGCGACAGAATTTAATTGATGTTGATGAAGATTAATGGTTGATTATTTTGCCTAAAACCCAAAATACTATGGTTAAGCTGAAATTACAGATTAAAATACGACTTAAGGTAGAAAAACAGACTTATAAAATGAAAAAAACTATTACTTAAGTTAGGTGATCGTTTTTTATTTTCTCGCATAAATTCTATCTATAGATGTATATCGAGTATTAGAAAGATATACGCCAAATGTCAATCGGAAAATTAGACAAAGCTGCTTCACCACCATGACCAATAATAAGAATTTTGCCATCGGGACTAAAGGTGATACCACTAGGGGCAAGACGATCAAAATTTTGATTGTTGCTAGGAGACTGCACCAGCGTTTTTAACAGCGTTCCGCTAGACAAATTCCACAACTTAACCGAAGTATCTAAAGCACCACTAACAAGCGTCTGTCCATCCGGACTGATGGCGATCGCAGTTATGCCCCCAATTGAAGATAAATTTAGAGTACGACGCAATTGTCCGGTGTTTGCGTTCCATATCTTAATCGAAGGATCTCCACCGCTAACAAGGGTTTCCCCATCGGGACTAAAAGCAAGAAAACTAATTGCGCTGGAATGTGCAGTCAGGGTACGCAGTAATTTTCCTGTTTTCAAGTTCCATAAGTTGATACTATTATCTGTAGTATCCACCGCACCACTACCGCTAGCTAGAGTCTGTCCATCCGGACTGATGGCAATAGAACTAACCCGGCTAGAATGTCCCTGTAGAGTGCCAAGCAGCTTTTTTGTATTCAGGTTCCATAATTTGATAGTCTTGTCGTAACTAGCCGAAGCGAGAATTTGCCCGTCTGGAGCGATCGCAAGGGAAGTTATGCCTTGAGAATGTCCTTGTAGAGTGCCAAGCAATTTTCTTGTCTTGAGGTTCCACAATTTGATACTCTTGTCAGTATTAGCTTGTGCCGTTCCCCCAGCAGTAACTACAATTTGCCCATCTGGACTAATAACAACCGCATTAACTCCATCTTGATGTCCATCTAGAGTAGCCAGCAGTTTTTTTGTATTTAGGTTCCACACCTTAATTGTTTGGTCGAAACTACCACTAACAAGGATTTGCCCATCCTTGCTTAAAGCAAGAGAGGCAACATTCCATATATGCCCGCGCAATTGGTAAACTAGTTGAGAACTTTGCCCAGATTTATCCGCTGGTGTTGGTCGCGATTGTGCTAAGGATGGGAATAAGTTGCTTGCACCACTAGCAAGCGTTGCTGCGACTACCAACGTCATAACAGCTTTCGGTAACAATTGAGGAAGGTTCATTTGCGTGCAGAATAAACGTGTTTGTCAGGAGGAGGCAGTGCGGTGGACGGGTTCCCCGGCATAAAGGAGGCAGTGCGTTGGGCGGCTCTGCCGACTTGAGGCACCTGCCGTCATCTGCCGTTCAGGAGTCAGGAGTTGTAGAGACGCAAGGGTATAGCGTCTGTACGAAGCGCAAAGTCAGAATTAATTCTATATGAGTGCAGATGAATAAATGTTTTAATACCCCTTGCCTAAGAAGGGCGGTATTAAATATTTTTCTGTATAAAATAAAACTAACTTGATTCTGACTCCTGAATTCTAACTTCTGAATTCCTTCTTGGATATGCAAGCAAAGAAAAATATGATAGCCTGTAGCGTTTGCCAAAACAACTGTTAGCGCTGTTGAATTTCGGCAGCTATTTTTCACTCACAGTTACAATGTTTAATCAAATTTGGTTATCACAACTGCAAAAACATCGAGCGATCGCCGTAATTCGCGCTCCAGAATTTGAACTGGGACGTAAAATGGCAATGGCGATCGCTTCAGGAGGAATGCAGTTAATCGAAATCACCTGGAATAGCGATCGCGCTGCGGAGTTAATTGCCCAACTGCGCTTAGAATTACCAGAATGCATCATTGGCACTGGTACGCTGTTAAATCTTAATGATATGGAAGAGGCGATCGCATCTGGAGCGCAATTTCTCTTTACACCCCACGTTGACTCACTTATGATTCAAGCCGCAGTCGCGAATAATGTACCGATTATACCAGGGGCGTTGACTCCCACAGAAATCGTTAACGCATATACACAAGGTGCAAGTTGTGTCAAGGTTTTTCCCGTGCAAGCGGTGGGAGGAGCTAATTATATTAAAAGTCTACAAGGACCATTGGGACAAATTCCCTTGATTCCCACAGGTGGCGTTACTTTAGAAAATGCCCCAGAATTTTTAGCCGCAGGAGCGGTAGCAGTTGGTTTGAGTAGTGAATTATTCCCAAAAAAGCTGGTAAATAGTGGAGATTGGGAGGCGATCGCTCAACTCGCAAAAACTTTAATGCAAAAATTAGTTATTAGTCAATAATTATTTGTCTCTCCTTTTCCATATCTACTCAGAAAGAAAAGCTAGAGGCTTTTATGTTTATTTATGAATTCGCAGGACTTCCGCAACTGTCACAAGCGATGGCGAGGCTACACCGCGCCATCGCTGCTTTTTGCTGTGAACAATTACATTACCAAGAAGGGGAAAGGGGAAGAAGTAATTTTAAATATTTTTACTAATTTAAAATAACTCCGTCCCTTTCCCCTTTTTTCCTTTCCTCTTTTCCCCTCTTTTCCATCGCAACGTGTACTTAATACGCACCAGTCTTTTGCAGAACAACCCTAACAGTTTGCAACAGAATTCTTAAGTCTAGCCATATCGACCAATTTTCAATGTAATCCATATCTAATTTGACTGCATCTTCAAAATTCTCAATATTTGAGCGTCCTGAAACCTGCCACAAGCCAGTGATACCAGGCAAAACTTCTTGGCGGATAAAGTGCTTTGTTTTGAATTTCTCTACATCGCGGATAGGTAAAGGACGAGGACCGACAAGACTCATTTGCCCAACTAAAACATTAAATAGTTGTGGTAATTCATCCAAACTGTAAAGGCGCAGAAATTTACCAATTTTTGTAATGCGAGGGTCGTCTTTCATTTTAAAAATGATACCATCTTTGATTTCATTCTTTGCTTCTAAAGAAGCTTGAATCTTCTCTGCATTTGCAACCATTGTGCGGAATTTCCAAATCTTAAATTCTTGACCGTGTAAACCAACACGCTTTTGCCGGAAAAATATCGAACCGGGAGAATCTAACTTAATCATGAGAGCAATCAATAGATACACAGGCAAAAGCAGCAAGATGAGAGTTATGGAAAAACAAAGGTCAAAAAACCGCTTGATCCAAAAATCGATACCGACAAGAATTGGTGCAGTAATTGTCGGATAAGGAACATCTCCAACCATGCCAAATGTAGATTTAGGGAGAGAAAATTCACCCATTGTTGGTAGCAAGCGCAGAGTAATCCCAGCATTGTAAAAATGCCAGCAAAGAAACAAACGATTATGAATGGCACTCCAAGAAACAAAAACTTCTTCTACATTTTGGTTGCGAAGAGATTCAAAAGTTGTCTGTCTGTTAGCTAAATCCAGACATTTAGAGTCTGCAAATCCTTGTATTGTATAACAATCATCTTGTTCTATCAACTTCATGTTATGCTCTTTTTCTTGAGCATCAGCAATAATAAAAACCGGATGGCGAATTGCCCCTTTCTGACGCAGAAAGTTAGTGGAAACATTAAAAAGAAAACGAACAGTACAGATGAAGGCTACAGACAGGAACCAATACAGTAGAAGAGTCGAATGTGAGATATAGCCATTTGGTTCATAGAGAGAGGCAATAAATAACAATAGCAAAGATGACAGAGAAATTGCTTTGATGATAGCCAAATAGTCACGACGATAAATACCAGCCTTGTAAAGACCCGTCGTGTCAAATATGACAATTGGTAAACTGAGATTTAGCAGTAGAAACGATATATTTTGCGTCCAAGGAGACTCGAAGGGAGCGCCATAAAAAACTGCTAAATTCCATGCGAAGTACATAGATGTAGCATCTAGAAGAATAAGTATGACTACACGCAGCAGTCTAATAAATAATCCTCTCTGTATTCTTGTGCCTCTAGGCGAACGTAAGTCCGGTTTTAAACTATCTATGGATAGATTGGTGGAAATCATAATCATGAATTGTTCTTATGTTTACTGCAATTCAAACCTGTAAGAAAGAAATAATTCCAATCGAATTAATTAGAAAATGGCAACATTCTATTTCGCTTGACTTGGAAAACTCGAAATTTCTTGTAAGAATAATCTGCCTAGAAACCAAGGCTCAAGTAAGTAACGTTTCCAAAGTCTTTTCGGTTCGCTTAACAAGCGATACAACCATTCCAAGCCAAACCTTCCCATCCAACGAGGTGGAGTGGCAACCACGCCAGCTACATAGTCTATGCAGGCTCCACTAGGCAAAATAGCGTTGGTATGAATATGCTCTAGATTATCTAGAATCCAATGCTCCTGGCGTGGCATACTCATTCCCACCATTAATACATCAGGTTTGTAAGCATTGATTGCAGCCAGAGTAGCAAGATTGTCCTTACTGTCTTGACACATGTCAATGTAACCGTGAGCGCAAGCAATTTGTAAACCAGGAAACCTCTGGCGCAAAATACTCGCTCCTTGTTCAGCTACTCCTGGCTTTGAACCTAGATAGAATACGCGCCAGCTTTTACTAGCTGCTTCCGCCATTAGAGGCCATACCCAGTCAGCATAGGTTACTCTTTGTTCTCGCTTGAGTGGGAAACCTAACAGCTTGCCAATGAACACTAGAGGCATACTATCAATATGGATATAGTCTGCCTTGGCGTAGAAAGCTTGCATTTTTGGGTCATGATGATAAAGATAAAGACTATGCAAGTTGTGATTGGCAATAATCCATTTCTGATTCTGCTTAATAGATTCCGCAATCAACGAATTCAACTCAGGAATTGAGAGTGCATTCACTTGAACGCCAAGATATTTGTAAGGCGAAGTCTGCATCATGACTGTTTTCAGTATTAGATTGTATGAGTAGAGACTTGATATTGCTGAGTATGCGATCGCTTTTTTTCCAATATTTCTTCAGCACCTTCGACTAAAGCCTGCACCCTAGCTGTCCAACTGTGATGATTTACTATCTCCATGCGAGCAAATCGTCCCATTTCCGGTAGTGTTTCTCTCTTGTGATAAGCTTCCACCAAGGCACGTTTTAAATCATCTTTGTCACCTGGTTGAAATAAGAAACCTGTTTTGCGATCGCAAACTAAACGTTTAGCATCTTCAAAAGCTGATGCTATGACTGGTTTAGCCATTGCCATGTATTCATAAAGTTTCATAGGTGACAGATACATTTTCCCCATCTGTAGTTCAACTTGCCCTGAATAACCAACATCAAAGCCAGCGATATACTGTGGCACATCCTGCCAAGAAACTCGACCTAAAAAGGCTACGTACGGCGAAAGCTCTAGTTCTTCAACCTGCTTTTCCCAAGCAGATTGCATTGAACCATCACCTACTACTACTAGGGATATATCCAAACCATCATTTCGTAATTCTGATATTGCTTTGATTAGTAAATCTAAGCCACACCAACCATATAAGCTGCCAACGAAACCTATGGTAAATCCTGAAAATATTCGCTGTGTTAGATGTATTTCTGGATTAATAAAATCAATATCAACTCCGTTTGGCACTAAGACAATTTTTTCACTATTAATACCATAATCACGCACCAGTATTTCTTTTAAAGTTTCACTAACACAGGCTAATACATCGCATTTTTGATATGCTCTAATTTCCATCCAACGAGCTAAACTATCCAGTACTAATGCTTTGCGTTCTGCCTTAGCTTCATAAAAAAGTAAAGCTTCTGCTTGCAAAATCCAGGGTATTCCTTGAGATTGGAATATCCAGCCCATGCATTGCAGCGTTGCAGCGTATTCATAAACCCAATCTACTTGATTCTTGAGTTCTTGCCAGCTTCTGCAAGAGTTGATAGCACCCAGCCCAAGACGCATAAAATCTACTGCTAAGGTGTGGAAAAATCCCCTACTAATTATTTCCCCAGAACCCTTGGCTGACCATTTTTTTGAGACTTTATCTCCCACAATAAATGTTTCGATTTTCCAATCTACTGTTTTAAACCCCTTGAGGATTCCCAAAATTCGGGAACGTGGACCAGACATCTCTGCATCAGGATGTGTTGAAATCCGAGGTGCTGCTGCTAAAAAACCAAGCCGGCGTTGCATTTTTTTATTCCTTAACCTTGTGAACTACCTTGTGAAATATCTTCAGCAAATGTAGGAGATGCTGCCAAGTTTTTGTAACCAATAATGGCGCGTAGATAAGGTAAAAACCAATAAATTAACCAAAATGCGCCAGAATGACGGCTACAGAATATAGCCCAAGGTTTGAGTGGAAAAGCTTTGACTTGAACTACCTTTTTTAAGCGTTCTAAAACAGGTAATTTTGTATCTACCCAACTGTTGCGGATTGAGTTTTTACTACAGGTTCCGACATACTCAGGTGCAACCCATATAGAGTAACCTAATTTTCTTGCCCTTAACCCGTAATCTAAGTCTCCTAAACTGTGGATGAATGCTGCATCAATATTCTCTAATTTTTTGGCAACAGTACGAGGAATTAGAACGCAGTTACCAAACAAAGAATAAAAGCTATAGGCACTGACATCTTGTCTTTTTCCTTACTTAATCAAATGTGAACTGAATCAAGAACTGCTTGTTTGGCTAAGGGTGCTGAAACTCAGGAAAAGAAAATTCCTTAAAGCGATCGCTAACCTGCGGAATGTCAAATTGTTAGTCAGAAAAGATAGGCTTTTGCTTTTCAATTTTTTAAATTAGGTAAATAAATATGGCAGTGAGCTTTTCTATATGACTAGTAGCTCGAGTCTTTTCTAAAACTCAAAGAGACTGATTCTGATTTGTCAGCTTGATGTTGAAACTGATGTTGTTTTAGCTTCTCTTAGGATTTCCTGAAATAAAGCTGAATAGCGACGTGCTTGAAGTTGCAGAGTAAATTCTCGTTCTGCTTTCTCGCGAGCATAGAAAGACAGTTTCTGGTGTCTCTCTGCATTTTCTAGTACCCAAGTAATTCCTTTGGCAAAATCCTCAATTTCATAAGGTTTCGCCAAATAACCATTATGCTGATGGTCAACAATATCTTTTAAACCAGTAGAATTAAATGCCACAACTGGAGTACCACAAGCGAGCGACTCAGAGGCTGTCTGTCCAAAAGATTCCTGAAGAGATGGCACCAACATCACATCAGCTGCTGAGTAAACACTTGCTAAAGACATATTATCATGCAAGTGTCCTAAGTAGTGTGTTTTAAAACCTAAATCAGGGGGATTTTCCGGTTGAGATGCACCGAAAATAACGACATTCCAGCTATCATTCCAGCCGGATTTGCTCAATTCTTGCAGTGATGGTTGCAATAAATGGAACCCTTTATTTCTATCACTTGTTGCCTGTAAGGCTCCGAAAAGAATTAGTTTTTTATCTTGAGGTAAATTGAGAATTTCGCGTGCTAAAACTTGATTGATAGGTCGAAAAGTTTCAGTATCAAGTCCATGTGGAATGACTTCAATTCGCAAATTTTTGAACAAGGAACTAGAACTAGCACAATTAGCTAACCAAGAACTTGGAGAAACAAGAGTCAAATTCAAATCTTTCCAAGCTTTTGCTTTGCGCTTCCATACCCAACGGGACAAATCCCAATCATTACCACTGTTGAGTTGAGGACAGGCTCCACAAGATACAGTATAGCGATCGCATTCTCCAATTACATGACATCCACCAGTAAATCCCCAGCTATCATGAAGAGTCCAAACTAAAGGTTGCTTCAACTTGGCAAGAGTTTCTATTTGCATAAAAGCTGCGCTAATCCAATGCAAATTAATAATATCTGGATTAATATGAGCAACTTGGGGAACAACTCTATCTGGCAACCATTGAGTAAAAAATGAGGTATTACTTCTTTGACGATAGAGCTTTAACGGTAAAGTTTCAAATGTCAGCTTTGTCTTAGCGATGCCTTGAAAGAGTCTAATTTTAGGTGCAATTACTGTTTTGTCATCACTCAGCTTCTCTTGCACCAGCATTTGCGAATCTAGCCCTATATATTGTAAACCTTTGTGCAAGCGATATGCAGCGCGAGCCGCACCGCCACTAGTGTCATGAGTACTAAGATGCAAAATCTTCATTTCTATTAACGTTTTGATTGCTAAAATTACTTGGCGATGAAAACTTATTTAAGGCAATATTTTTTCGATTTCTTTCATAGTCAAGAGTCAGAGATAAAGAAGTTGTGACATACATTAACCAATTCCAACTGGGAGTTAATAATCTCGCTTCTGAAAAATTGACTATGACGATGATGAGTAGCATTTGCATAGGCCAATAATCTTCTGGTTTTTTCGCCACTGAAACAATACGAGTCACTGCCATGACAAAAAACCGGATAAAACCTGCGGCAAAAGTTAAAAAGCCTAAAAAGCCTAATTCTAATAACAGTTCTAAAAAGCCATTGTGAGCATTACTAGCCCAGTTAAGAGTTGCTCTGAGATTAGATGCAGCGCTAGTAGTCCAAAATCCATAAAATCCATAACCTAGCAAAGGTCTTTCCCAAATTTTGGCAATTATCATTTCCCAGAGGTCAGAACGTCCACTAAAGGTTAGGTCTTTACCAGAAGCACCGACTACACCTTCTGCATTATTCGTAATGAATATTGAAGAACTTATCAGTAGCATTAAAACTATGATGCTCATAATTGCTTGTAGTTTATAATTATTTTGTTTAAGGAGTTTATAGAAGGGTAAAAGTAATACCATTGCCAAGATAATCGTCAAAGATGTTGTTGAACGCGAGAGGATAATTAGGCATATAGATATTCCACATAGCACCCACATTAACCAGCGATATCGGTTGATACTCAGACCAAGGTGCAAAAAAACTCCTGCACTCCAAGCCATCATGTATCCTAGCTCGTTCTTATGACCGAAAATTCCGCTCCACATACCTGCTAATTCGGGTGCTTTGTGAATATAACCTGGCATTAGTGCCGAAAAGAATATAGATAATGATGCTGCTGTACCCAGTCCGCAAGCTATTAGCCTCATTTGTTCTCTAAGGCTATAACGCATCGCCAAATAAATTGCGAGTAAATATATTCTGATTAGACCTCTGATATAAGTGAGACTAGTACCTAAGTCTTCCGACCATAAAAGAGAAAATAAGATTATTGCTAGTAAGAAAAACTGAAGCTTACCTCTAGTAATTACATACAAAAAACCTTTCCAATATAAAATTAGGAAATAAAATAAAATGGCATATGAAATTAAATTCAGCAAATTATCTACTATACTCCCTCCCAGCGGAGACAGAGAAATCTCTTGTGCAGGACGTATCGCCAAGGTTCCTACAGAAATGAGAATTAGCAAGATAGTTAATAGTTTTTCCGATAATTTAACCTTCAAATTTCAACCTCAGATTCATTTTTCAATTTACTAAAGCCATCATTATTTACTGGCTGTTGAGTAGTTTATTGCTTTCTTCAATCTTTCTTTGAAAATATCCAAAGCAGTTGCTTTATAGACTGTTTTCTGTGTAAAAATATCTGCTTCTAGATTACGCACAATAAACGGTGGATGCTTTAAGGGAAATTCCATTGCTTGCGTTGGTATATTGATGAACGAACATTCTTGATTAGCACTAAAGAGAAATTGCAATAGATATAAATGCCATTAGACGAAGTAATTGTCTTATCCGCTTATAGTAAAGAGTTTCTGATTTTTCTTTAGCTCCGTAGATTGAAGGACCAACGGAAGAAACAATAGTTGTCGGGATAAAGTACCAAATCTCAGAAATTCGGACAGCAGCAGAATAAATACCAACTTCGCTATCTCCTATCATTTGACCTAACATTATCTGGTCAATTTTCATAAAAATGAGGATAGCAAATCCCGAAAAAATCAGAGGTAAACTCTCTTTCAGAAGAGTTTTGGCAGCAGAAAAGCTCCATTCCCACAACCACACTGAAGATGCTTTGACTTGGTAAATCATGATCAAGCTAATTGCATTCATCGCAAATTCTGCTAATGTTACCCAAGCAAAAGCTAACAATGGTGCTTTTGTTAAAATTAGCCCTACTTTAATTAGAGTGTTTAGCAGATAAGCTGCGTTTTTAGCGATTACAGTGTATTTTGACTTCACCTGTGATTGAAACCATAGTTCAACAGTATCGGCAGCCCGAAAAATTCCTGTCATTGCTAAAATCGCAACTAGCCATATCTTTAGTGTTTCCTTCTCACCTAAGAAAAACATACAGCCTACTGCTAGTAACACAGAGGCAATTCCACCCAGCAGTTTTAGCCAAAAAGTGGTTCCTAAAAGTTCCTCTTTGTTAGATGATTTAGATACAAGATGGCGAACTAATACATCGTCTAGTCCGAGGGTGAAAATTGGACTAAATAAGCTGACGAAGGCTAAAGCATAATTAAACAGACCATACTGCTTTACTCCTAAGTAGCGTGCTACCCATACTCCTACGATCAAGCTTGCACCCATACGTAGAATGCGATCGCTAAACAACCAACCTGTGTTGGCAATAATTGCACGCAGTCCAGAACGAGATTTAAATTGTGATAAGTTTGGAATTTTCAATTTCCTTAGCATTACGTTTTCATTTGACTATGTAACATTCTCAATCAATCTTTGGTGTGCAAAATATTGCTAGGTTATGGATTTTAAAAAATAGATGAATTTTCTCAATTATTTACATATTGCTTACCCTATTTGTAACTTCCCAGTCATCATTTGTTTACCTAAGTTGCTAAACAAAGAAATTATGCCCTTAATTTTTGAATAAAGATTTTTTTCAAACATAAATATTATTTTTAGATAGGTAATAAAATCGTTGATTTTTGGACAAGGTATTGTTTTAAATTCATCCAAAGATGTTAAAGCTAAAGATAAGGGCAAACTAAAATTATTTTTTTTAATTATATAATTAAATAAACAATTACATTTCAAGAATCTTTTGTATTCATAGTTTTTGTCTGTGGCTAAAGATTTACTATTATGGTAGTGATTATTTTTATGTATTCTGTACATCACTGAAGGTTTAGACATATAAAACTTTTTAGCTCCTACCAAAGAAGCTCCCCACACAAGACAGTCATCAGCTCTGACACGCCAATCTTCTATATATGGAATGGGTAAAAATTTTATTAGTACTTCTCTACGCATCGATAATGTTGAAGTTATAGAACCAATCCATTCACCAATGCATAAAGTTCTAATTACTGAATAACCTAAATCTAAATCAACTGTATCAGTTTGAAATGTTCCTTCTACTGCCCCAAATTTGTTATATGCACAAAACAGAAAATCACATTCACGATGTCTCGTATAAAAGTTTAAGGCATTTTCTAAATATTGAGGCTCGTACATATCATCTGCGTCTAAAAAAAAGATAATATCTCCAGTCGCAGCTAAAAAACCTTCGTTAAAGGATGATAGTTGTCCTTGATTTGTTTCTTTCAAAATACATTTAACATTGGCTTCTTGGGCAAATTGAGCAATGACCTCAGCAGAATTATCTGTAGAGGCATCATCAACAATAATAATTTCATCAAATTTAACTGTTTGATTTAAAGCACTAGACACTGCCTCCACGAGAAAGCCAGCGTAATTATAATTATTAATTACGCAAGATGTTTTCATTGTTTTTGTATCCATAGCTTGAAAATGCTTTATAAGAAAATGAACGGGGAACAACAAATGCAAGCGAATCAATAAGTTGCAGTTCTAAAAGCTTGTTTCAATCACTTTGAATCAAGTTTGTCTCGTCAATGAAGAATCATTGGTAGAGGTAATAGCTGACTCAATCGCATCCTTGGTGTAATAAAAATAACTGTCAGGTTCTCTTTTAACATTCACACCATTGATGACTATCCCTAAAACCTTTTGACCTGACTGAGTTAAAAACTCTTTCGCTGCATTAGCGCTGTCTAAGTTAACCACTCCAGGACGAACTACTAGCAAGATACCGTCAGTGAGATTGCTTAAAACAGCAGCATCTGCCGTTCCTGATAAAGCTGGGGTATCGAAAATTACAAAATCGTAATCTCTGGTAAAATTGCTAATTAATGTTGCCATACGCTGGGAATCTAATAGTGCCATTGGGTTAGGAGGCAAAACTCCAGATGGAAGTACATATAAGTTCGGCATAACTTCTAAGACCGCAGCATTTAAAGAGACTTGATTTACAATGAGATTACTGAGCCCAACAGCATTCGTTAGTTCCCAGATATGATGCTGTATGGGATGGCGCATATCTGCATCTACTAACAACACCCGACGCCCTATCTGAGCCATAGCTACAGCTAAATTTGCAGCTACTTCAGACTTTCCTTCTTTGGCAACGGAACTAGATACCACAATGCTTCTAAGCGGTTTATCAGAACAGAGAAACTTCAAATTCGCTTGCAGTATTTGGTATGCGTCACCAAAAGGGAAGTGAGGAATATCTCTGCCAATGATTTTGGGAAGAGGTCTATCTATTCCTGTGACAGAATAATGATTTTTACCATTCCGACTCAACCCCGGAATGATTCCCAAAAGGGTGTATCTCATGACTTCTTTGGCTTCTTTGACTGTCTTCACCGAGCGGTCCATCAAGTCTAAACTAAAGGCAGCAATGATACCTAGGAAAAGACCGAAACCTGCTCCACCAACAATAAACAGAGCTTTGCGGGGACCTGCTGGTTGATCTGGTATTAAGGCATAGGAGATGACACGAGCATTAGGAATCTTTTGATTTTCTGCGACAGAAATTTCTTGGACTTTTGTCAAGAGTATTTCGTAAGTGGTTTGAGCCGCTTTCAGCTTGCGTTCTAGCTCCCGTTGAAACTGTTCTAGCTGTGGCAAAGAACTTGCTCTTTGTGTGTAAATCTTTGACTGTTGGGAGAGTGTGATAATTTGTCTTTCTATACCGACACGTTGCGCCTCAGCACGGGTAATATCAAATCCGGTTGATTGCACATAGTATAATCGTCTAAGTGGATTAGATTACGAAGTATATGCCAAGACGCATTTCCATAGAACCTCATCTAAGTATTGACGAACTAGAAAATTGTTATCG
>JAHHID010000095.1 GCA_019359015.1 Spirirestis rafaelensis WJT71-NPBG6 | reverse complement strand
GGCTTTATTTCAACGTTGCAAAGTGATATCTGATAACCACGACCTAATCCGTGGTCTAACTTATTACCATTGGTGGCCGCTAACAAATAGAAGTTTTACTACGTGCATTTAACCGGATTTGATATCAATTACCCAGAACCCAAAGTAAATGAAATTCTCAAGCGCTACCACCCAGACTGTGCTACGTTACGACGAGAGTTGATTGGCTATCAGTTGATGCAGCGAGAAAATTCAGTTTACTGGCGCTTGTCGCCGCCGTGAATATTTATTATCTTACACCCAAGCTTGGGTTTGACTTGGCGTATACCGTTTGTATCTAGTTTAGACAGAACCATAAAAATAAATACCCAGCCAGAATTACGAATTAGTTGTGACTTTCAGCGGCAAGTATATAGTAAAGGTTGCACCTTGATTAGGGCTGCTACTAGCTATAATACTGCCTTGATGGGCTTCAATAATCCGCTTGGCGATCGCTAACCCCAGACCATTGCCACTACCTTTGCGTGCGGGGTCTGTTGTATAAAATTGCTCAAAAATTCGGGGTAAATCACCCTCTTTTATACCTTTTCCCTGGTCTTGAATTTGAATAATAGCTTGTTTGCCTTGCTTGTATCCAGAAATAAATACTTGAGACTTAGCTGCTGAGTGCTTAATCGCATTATCTAACAAATTGAGAATCGCCTGTAATAGCCGCTCTGGATCGCCCTCTATCATTAGGTTTTCTACGTTCACCTGTGTAGAAATTCCCAGAGTTCGCATTCGCGGTTCCAGTGCATTCACAGCACGATTAATCAATCCATGCAGCGAGATGGCTTGCTTTTCTAGTTTAGCAACTCCTGCTTCCAAACGTCCTAAATCCAGCAAGTCATGAATCAATCGTGATAAACGCTTGGTTTCGCTTTCGATAGTTTGGAAAAAGCGATCGCGTAATTCTGGTTCTTCATAGGCTCCTCCTCTGAGTGCATCTACTGTCACCTGAACGTTACTTATAGGGGTACGCAGTTCGTGGGAGACATTGGCTAAAAATACCCTACGCTCTTGATCTAGGGAAGCTAACCGCTCACTCATTCGGTTGAGTTCGGTTGCCAATTGATCCAACTCATTGTTCTCATGGATTATCAGCTTATCGCCAAAATGACCGCCACCCAAGCGAATAGCAAAGTTTCGCATCATCTCAATCGGTTTTGAGAGACTGCGAGCAAAGCGATTGCTAATTAATGCACACATTAGAATCGTCACTGCTAGAGTTCCCAAAATACTCCAAATTAGCCTAGCAAACTGTCGTTGAAACTGCTCCAGAGTCATAGACATTCGCAGTACACCCAAAAATTGACCGTTACGCTCAATGGGTCTAGCGATGTAGAGGCGATCGTCTTTTGATAAAACGCCTTTGGCGACCCCTTGTTGTACACGATTTTGCAGAGCTTCCCGCATTCCAGGAACTTGATACCAATCTTTAACCTGGCTGTCTAACTTGGGGTTAGAAGTGGCTAATAGACTACCTTGTTGACTAAAAACACGTAGCGTTACAGTTTGTGGTGTGCCATACCGTTGCACTAATAGCTTTACTTGTTGAATATCTTTTTCTTCTAGTCCATCTGCAATGCTTTGACTCAACGCAATCGTCCAATTATCCAAATCTGCTTGTCGCGATCGCATAAAGTAATCATGGAACGACCAAAGCATAGAGAATTGATTGGCTATCAGTTGATGCAGCGAGAAAATAGAGTTTATTGGCGTCAGGTAGAAGTGTGAAACAGGAAAGGGAAATCCCATACTTAAAAGTCTAAGCAGTAAATTGGCGCACTGCTCGCACTAAATCATCAGGTGTACCAATATCCAAATAAGTACCATCGGGAAAAGCTTCGGCTTCTACGTTAAAACCTTGTTTAATAGCAGCTTGAATTACATCGCCAATGGGTATTTCTGGTAACTGTGATAAGTTGCTTTTAGCCTTGAGAGTAATCAGATATTGATGTAAAAACTCTGTAAAAGTCCATTTCCAAACAGCAATACCCCACATATATTGCAAATTTGACTGCGGAGGTTTTTCAATGATTAAACGGACTCTACCTGTATCATCGAAGTCAACCATACCTGCTTTCTGCGGTTTATCTGTGGGGAATAATCCCAAAACCACATCGGCATCACTTGCCTGTTGGCGTGCAACAATTAATTTAAAAGCATCTTCCGGCTGAAAGAGAATATCAGGAAAACCCAAGGCTACCAACGCATCACCGACAAACGGATAAGCCTGATCTAAAGTGAAGGGGACACCGAAAGGCAAATTCATAATTAAATAGCCCAAATTCATGGAAAGCATCTCACCATCGCCAAAATAGGCGGGAATGTCCCACTTACCCGATCGCAATATAAAATAAGCTTTATCAATTCCGCAAGAGCGCATTTTTTCTAGCAGATAGTGACAAACTACTTTTGGTCGCAGGTTAGATTCATCACCTACACACCGAAAGCCAATCGGATATAATTCTTTACTTACTGGTAAGGGTGAAATCCGTGTTGCGTGTCCCCCTGCCGGTAACAGTCCAATGATATGCGGCTTTTTTATGCGATCGCTATTATTCATAAGTAATTAAAATTAATCTTTTTATAATTTTTTACGTAGAAAGCGCTTTCTTTTTAAGCGATAAGCTTACTACAAATATCCCTCTACTCACTAAGTGAAATTGTGAACAGAGGGACAAGGGGGGTAGATTAAGTTTTATTTCTAAGCGATAACTACTTGACAGAGACAGCATCAACATCAATAGTGTCGGCGTTAGAGGTAGAAGCCTCAGCAGTAGTAGCAGCTGTAGTATCTACATCTCCCTTACGGGCTTTAAAACCTTCAATCACTACCTGAGACATTTCCGTAACTAGTAGTGTCAAAAGGAAAACATCATCAAGTTCTCCTACAATTGGAAAGAAATCAGGGACGACATCAAAAGGGCTAACAAAGTAAAGCAGCGTTCCCAAAATAACCCACCAGCGGTATTTTGGGTTGCGGAGTAAATTACGATACCAACTGTAAACTGCTTGAATTGAGAAGTTCATGTTTTAGACCTCCAGTTAACTTTAATTTTGGCAAATTATGCCCTAAACTTCCTGTGGGAATAACCGCCCTAATTAGTGAGTGAAGGCGCTACTCTCAAGCAAAGCCAAATTCTATCTTGTGATAGTTAACATAAGTCTTGGCTGTGGTGCATTAATCTCTAAAATTAAAGTGCTTTGGGATACTTGCACACAGAATAAATGGAGGAAACCGAAAACAGTGGATATTTTAGATTTGATAGAAAAGGGCGGACCGGCTATGTGGCCTTTGCTTGCCCTGTCGATTCTGTCTTTGAGCGTGATTTTCGAGCGTTTGTGGTTTTGGTTAAGAATATTAACGCAGGAAAAGCAAATAGTTGATCGCGTATTAGATGCAGCCCGTGAAAATTGGTTAACGGCTAGGGATATTGCAAGACAAGCAACGAATCAACCTATCGGACGCTTTCTTTTCGCGCCCTTAAGCCTGCCGAAAACCGACACGGAAACGTTTAGACTGGCGCTGGAAGCAAGCGCAGAAGATGAATTAGCAGGGATGCGTCGGGGTGAAAAACTTTTAGAAGCCGTGATTGCCCTTGCGCCATTATTAGGATTGTTGGGTACGGTTTTGGGTTTGATCCAGGCTTTGCGATCTATTCGGATTGGCGATTTGGGAACCGCATCGACAGCTGGGGTGACTACTGGTATCGGGGAATCTCTAATTAGTACGGCAGCAGGGCTAATTGTGGCGATCGTTAGTTTGGTATTCTACCGCCTATTTCAAAGTTTTATCGTCAATCAAGTGAAAGTTTTTCGCAAAGCGGGGAATGATATGGAACTGCTTTATCGACAGTCACCGCCTGATTTTAGCAATAATCCACAAGAATTGGCGCTGCCGTTTGGTCGAGAGCGAGATTCTTCACCCGAAAAGTTCTCCGCACCCCGCAAAAGAGGTAGAAACAAGTTTACGGAAGTTCCTCCTCCCCCACCAACCGAATCTGATCCACGTTCATCAGATCCAGAGCAATAATCAATAATTCAAGTACGACATGAGAAAGAGACGATGAAAGTTAACCTGCATACTCCAGTTGAAGAAGTCCAAATTCAAATCATTCCCTTAATTGATGTCGTTTTTTGTATCCTGACATTTTTTATTTTGGCGGCTTTGCAATTCACTCGACAAGAAGCGATTAATATTGATTTGCCCAAAGCTAACACGGGTACAGTAGTACCTAATGCTTCAAATTTACAACCACAGTCTCAACCCCAGATACTAACTTTGGGTATCGATGCGATCGGTCAAACTTCCCTAGACGGACAGCCTCTACAAAAAGAGCAGTTAACGGAAAATTTCCGGAATTATCTCAAACAAAATCCTAATGGCATTTTGGCGTTAAAAGTTACTAAGTCAACAGCTTATAACGATGTCATGGAGATGGTAGATTTATGGAGACAACAGGGAGGTACTCAAATCTCTTTTGTAGTTCAGCCTACTTTCTCATCACCACCCACAAACTCATCACCGCCTGTTATTTCGCCTTTCCCAGTTAATCCAGGCGCTGCACCTGTACCAAATACCGCGCCACTTGCTCCCATTAATCCACAAGGCAACCCGAACTTCAATCTACCCCCAAATACGCCCATTCAGCCTTTGCCTGGGCAAGGGTTCAATCCTGCCCCCAATGGGGTTTCTCCGGTTTTCCCCCAAGTGCCAGCGCCCCAAGCGCCTGCAAAACAAGCAAATCCCACGCCAGCTAAAAGGTGAGATGAGTTATTGGGGGCAAGAAGACAAGGGGGACAAAAAGAAAACTTTTTTGTCTTCCCTTACTCCCCTATCTCCTCTCGCTCATCTGGCTGCATCTCCCCATTTCCCTATAAACAAAACCTAAAGATATACAGAATTAATCTTGCTTGGGAAAAAATTCCTGCTAACTTACAGATAACTACTTAAGCTTCAAACATCTTTGCTGTTGGATAGACTCAGTAATTATTAGCCGAGCACCATTCACGCTTTCTTTTGTGGCTATGAATATTGTGACACTTTTAATTGTTTGGCTGGTAACATCAATTAGCTTGTTCGTTATCAGCAAGTTGCCTTTGGGAGTTGAAATTGACACTCCCGGAAAAGCCTTTTTTTCTGCGGCAATTCTCGGTATTGTAACGGCAATAGTTAGACCAATTTTACGCCTGTTATTTTTTGTGCCAAATTTAGTCACTTTTGACTTATTATCTAGCTTTTTCACATTTATAATAGGCGTTATTTGTTTTAGTATTGCGGCTTGGTTAGTACAAGGCTTTCGTTTGCGTTACGGTATCTGGAGTGCTGTTTTAGGTGCTTTCACACTTACTATCATCAACAGCTTGATTTACAAACTGTTAGGAGTATAAAGTTAGGAGTTAAGAGTTAGGAATTAAAAGTTAAAAGTTGAGAATTAGGAATTCTTAATAAGTCTTAACTCATCACTCATAACTCTTAACTTAATAAATCTTAATTACTGGTTGATAGATGGAGGAGCAACTTTAGTGGTTGATTCCTGTAAGCGCTGTTCGCGTTTTTTGCGATCAGCTGCAAGCATATCTGCCATCACAATTAGTGCTTGCGCCATTTTATCTAGATTAGAACGGTATAGATCCAAATCTTTAGTGAATTTGTCATCGGATAAATGTAAGCCACTAGCAACGGTTTTCAGTGCTTCAGTGCGCTGTTTTTCATCTTTGACTAATTCTGGATCTGACAGTTCTAATAAAGAAAATAAACCGATCGCAAACAAACGGCTATATTTAAAATTGGGATTGTTAGCGATCGCTTGTAGCTGTTCTTGCAAGTCAGCATCTCGATCTAAGTGAGTCGTTTGGCTTAACCACCCAATTAAATCTTTTGCTGGATAGCTTTGCGCTAAAGCTTGCAAACGGTGTGCATCTTGTCTGTAACGTTGCGGATCTTCCTCTATAGCCTGACACAGGGCATTAAAAATTGACTCTTTATCTTCTTCTGGCAAATAGCCTTGCATGAAGCGGTCGAATGTAGTGACGACGCCCAAGGCATAAATTGGATTGTAGCTAAAATCAGCATTTACTGATAGCAGATGCATTTCTACCATCAGTTCTTCCACCACTCGACGATAAATAGTATTTATCGGGCGCGTATGGCGGTTATAGAATGTTCGCTTTGTATCAGAGACAGTACGGACGTTATTCACAAAGAAAATCTTTTGGGCGACGTATCTTTATTCTCTCGCTTCACGGCGACTTTGCCAAGTTGAGGTTTACACAGGTATTGGCTGCTTGATGAATAGCAAGAGTGAAATTATCTTTTAACACACCGCAAAAGCGGCAAATCATCAGCCTGACAAAACTATGCAAAAATTATGATATTTCCTAATTTTTGCATCAATATGAGCTTCTCGCCATTAACTGCCTTAGCTGAATATTTGGCAGGTGAATTTGATAATAGCTCTCAAGCGATCGCCGATCCAGCTTGGTACGTTCACTTACGTATGTGGCAAAGACCTGTTAGTTTATTTTCTGAAGACAGTTTTGCCCTGTTTGCCGAACAAGCTAATGTTCTCAAATTAGATCAGCCTTACCGACAGCGAATTATGCGCTTACAGCGTCATCCTGAGGCTGATGCTATACAAGTGCAATATTATATGCCTAAAGATCCTGATGCCTTAAAATGCGCTGGTCAAAAACCCGCTTTACTTAATACGCTCACAGCAGATCAATTAAATTTACTACCAGGCTGCATCCTTTCTGTTACGCACCAAGAAATAAGTCCCAACAGCTACAAATTTACAGCTACTGCACCACCGGAGGCTCGCTGCTGCTTTAGTTATAGTGGCAATATTATCCAAGTTTCCTTAGGTTTTGAAGCCACTAACAACGAATTTTATAGCTACGACAAAGGAATTGACCCGGAAGGAAAAGCGACTTGGGGAGCCATTATGGGTCCCTATCGCTACACCAAGCGTAATCAATTATGAGTTATGAGTTATGAGCTATGAGTTAACTCTTTACTCCTAACTCTTAACTTCTTTTTTAGCTAGCGATGCTGCGAGGTACACCTTCTAAAGCTTCCTCTTCAGTTTCAAAAATTTCAAAAACTGTATCCATCATCGTCACTTCAAACACCAGTTTTGCTTCTGGATGTACATTACAGATGCGGAAACTGCCTTTCACTTTATCAGCATCACGCATCCCCGCGACTAAAGATGTCAGACCAGAACTATCAATAAAATTCACCTGACCGAGATTAACAACTACATGGCGACTTAGTTTGGAGATACATTCCTGTAATTTCAAGCGAAATTGCCAAGCTGTGGTAATATCTAGGCGACCGGATGGAGTCAAGACAATAACGGTATTGCCATCTTGAGTTGTATAACTTTTTTGATCTATATGAATCACGCTCGCCTCCCGTTGGCGCTCCTGTCAAAATTGACATCGGCTGTATTTAGCTTGGACTAGTGAGCCAACAGATTTTTTATAAGTAATCTTTATCACCTTGCTACTGATACAAAGTTCAGAAGCTCATAGTGAATTAGTTGGCTCACCCGTTGAAAAAACGTCCAATGCTTATGCTTGAGATTAACAAGCAACAGGCAAAACTGTCACTTTTTTTTTCTAAGTGCTTTCATGATAGTAGTTTAACTCAGATAGTTTAAGTGTGTCTCGGTGTCCAATTTGCCCAATCTTGAGGTTTAAGAAAGGTTTCATATAACTCAGCTTCGGGGGAATTAGGTTCTGGCTCATAGCCGTATTCCCAGCGCACCAGGGGAGGTAAAGACATGAGAATAGATTCGGTGCGTCCGTTGGTTTGGAGCCCAAAAATAGTGCCTCGGTCATAAACCAAGTTAAATTCTACATACCGACCCCGACGATAAAGTTGAAAATTCCGTTGGCGATCGCCATATTCTGTATTATGTCGCCGTTCAACAATTGGCACGTAAGATGGTAAAAATGCATTACCACAATCTTGCACAAAAGCAAATAAATCTTCCCAAGAGCGTGGTTCTGGCGCACCTAACTGATTGCTGTAAATAGCCGCTTCACCATCCGGATGCGGACCGCGATATAACTCACCTTGACCATGTTGGTAATCAAAAAATAGACCACCTACACCCCGCGTTTCGCCACGGTGTTTCAAATAGAAATATTCATCACACCAGCGCTTAAAAACTTGATAATACTCTGAGTCATGCTTATCACATGCGGATTTGATAGTTTTATGAAAATGTGCTGCATCTTCAGCGAACGGGTAATAAGGAGTTAAATCCGCACCACCGCCAAACCACCACACCGGACCTGCTTCAAAGTAGCGATAATTTAGGTGAACGGTGGGTACATAAGGATTGCGAGGATGTAGCACCATTGAAGTACCCGTGGCATACCAGCGGTGTCCTTCTGCGTCTGGGCGTTGGCTTAAAATAGAGGGTGGTAGGTGTTCTCCCCAAACTTCAGAAAAACCCACGCCAGCTTGTTCAAATATTGCACCCTCGCGCATAACACGCGATCGCCCTCCACCTCCTTCTGGACGTTCCCAACTATCTTGTTGGAACTTACCCAGACCATCGACGTCTTCCAGGGTTTGAGCAATTTTGTCCTGCAACTGTTTCATAAACTGACTCACCCTAGCCTTAGCGTCACTTGGCGGTAAAGACTTAGATGATTCGGTTTGGCGATGAAGGGAGTTGGTCAACATAATAAATTCAGCAACCTAAATTACAATTTCTAAAAAGCAACAAATCTCTCAACTTAAACATTTGCAAGCAATACGCGCCAAAAAAACCGACTCAAATTGCCCAACTTACTTGGGGGCGTTACAGTCAAGCATTCACCCATGCTTATGGGCATAACTAAAGATATTGTCCCTCAAATGCGTATAGGCTTATATACCGACTCAGTTTTTTATGCTTAATTTATGTGAACATTCTAGTGTGATACCAACTTGCAATTAAAAGATATTACTTTGAGATTGCGTGTAGGGGCATAGAGCGTACAAAAAAATAAACAAAGATATAAAGGGGGCTAGGAACTGGGGACTGGGGCATCGGGCATCGTCCAAGTGGGCATCGGGCATTAGTAATAATTCTTTTTTCAGTCCTAATCCCTAATGCCTAGTCCCCAGTCACTATTCCCCAGTTGTCCTGAATAGTAACTTGCGATCGCGTGCGTCAATTCTCTCGAAAGTTTGATACAGCAACTGACTGTAGTTGCCGACTATTCCAGAGTAACCAGATGTGTAGCCAGGAAGAGGATTATAAAAATGCAAGCTTGGTTGTCCAAATTTATCCACCGTAAACGGCGTCGGGTTTGTCTTTCTCTGGTGCGAACGTATCGAGAAATTAGTTTTGCCTCACCAGACGAACTATGGCAAAAAGTAGTGGATTTAGCAGACGTTTCCTGGCATCCACTGCTAAAGAGTACCAACGTTCCTTACGGATTAGTACCGAAACCCGGATTGATTTATCAAGCGGTAACACGTTTGTCGCCGATTCCCATCCGCATTTTTGTGGAACGCGTCAATCCCAGAGAAGTTTTAACTGTGCGCGTGCTGGCGATTCCCGGTGTAGAAGAACGAGTGACTTATCAAATAGAATCGACAGTTTGTGGCACTTGTTTGTCTTATTCTGTTACCCTACGCGGTTGGTTATCGCCTTTGATCTGGTCGTTTTCCCGTCCCTATGCCGATCGCGTAGCACGCGCTTTAGTTGATGCTGTAGAAAAGGCAGGATTGCCAGCAGGGAGTTAGTAGGGGCGCTCTTTACCCCGCTTTACTGAGTACTGCTTACCACAGTCAACACCCAACACCCAATAACCAACAACTAACAATACCTTCATAAAGTTAAGATGCAAGTAGATGATAAAAACTATTTGCAAAGATTTATTACAGCGGCAAGGGTGAAAACACGATGTATGATGTCCTCGATTCTCAGTCGGTTTTAGAAGTGCTGCGACCGGTGGAAGATCCAGAACTTCGCAAAAGTCTGGTAGAACTCAACATGATTCGCAACGTCAAAATTGACGGTGGCAAAGTTAGCTTCACTTTAGTATTAACAACACCCGCTTGTCCTCTACGTGAATTTATCGTTGATGATTGCCGCAGAGCGGTCAAAAAACTACCAGGTGTTACAGATATAGCTGTAGAAGTCACAGCAGAAACACCTCAGCAAAAAAGCTTACCTGACCGCACTGGCATTAGTGGTGTAAAAAATATTATCGCCATTTCTAGCGGCAAAGGCGGCGTAGGTAAAAGTACGGTAGCCGTGAATGTGGCGGTAGCTTTAGCACAAACCGGTGCAAAAGTTGGCTTACTCGATGCCGATATTTACGGTCCCAACGACCCTACTATGCTAGGGCTAAGTGATGCCCAAATTACTGTACGCCCTGGCGAAAAAGGCGAAATCCTGGAACCTGCTTTTAATCACGGCGTCAAATTAGTATCAATGGGCTTTTTAATTGACCGAGATCAGCCGGTGATTTGGCGCGGACCAATGCTCAATGGAGTGATTCGGCAATTTCTCTATCAAGTGCAATGGGGAGAACTGGATTATTTGATTGTGGATATGCCACCAGGTACGGGGGATGCCCAGCTAACTTTGACACAAGCAGTACCAATGGCGGGAGCAGTAATTGTTACTACACCGCAAAACGTCGCTCTGTTAGATTCTCGTAAAGGCTTGCGGATGTTTCAGCAGATGAACGTACCAGTATTGGGGATAGTGGAAAATATGAGTTATTTTATACCCCCAGATATGCCCGATAAGCAATATGACATCTTTGGTTCTGGCGGTGGTGAGAAAACTGCCACAGAGTTGGGTGTACCGTTACTGGGGTGCGTGCCACTAGAGATTTGTACGCGAGTTGGCGGTGATAGCGGTGTGCCAATTGTTGTTGGCGAACCAGATTCAGCTTCAGCAAAAGCATTGTATGCGATCGCCCTCACCATTGCAGGCAAAGTATCAGTTGCTGCCCTGACATAGAATTTTAATTTTTGTCTGGTTCCCCATCCGCAACCGGGGAATACAGATCTCAAGTGCTGAATAAATTTAAAATCTAAAACCTTAAGTCTAAAATCTCACACAATGTTGTTAAAAAGGTCGCTCTCCAAAAAGTCCGCGCCAAAAGTCCGCTGGCAGCAATGGGTTAAACCCTGGCAGCAAACAGATTGGCTGCTACTTGGCTTACCAATTGCCATCACTATATTTGGTGGCATCATGATCAAAAGTACAGAATTGAACCAAGGACTCACTGACTGGTGGTGGCACTGGCTTATGGGTGGCATTGGTACCGTGATCGCGCTGACCCTTGCCCGCATTCGCTACGAAAATCTGATTCAGTGGCACTGGGTAACTTATACACTAATCAATATCAGCTTGATCGCCGTCATGGTAGCTGGTCAAAGCGCCAAAGGAGCACAACGGTGGCTTAGTATCGCAGGGATTCCCGTACAACCTTCGGAATTTGCCAAAATAGGATTAATTATCACCCTAGCAGCTTTATTACACAAGCGCAGCGCTTCTCAAATAGATAACGTTTTCCGCGCTTTGGCAATTACCGCCGTTCCCTGGGCATTAGTATTTATACAACCTGATTTAGCAACATCACTGGTATTTGGAGCGATCGTTTTAGGAATGTTGTACTGGGCAAATGCCAACCCAGGCTGGTTAATATTGATGATTTCTCCCATTATCGCCGCGATTCTGTTTAGTACATCTTGGCCCCTATCAGAGCCAATAGTTTTATTCAATCAACTATCTTTGGGACCTTTAGGGTTAATTTGGTCAGTGGCTATGGGTGTAGTAGGCTTTTTGACTCTGCCCTGGCGTCGATTTGCCCTTAGCGGCATCGGTGCATGGGGTCTGAACATGCTAGGGGGCGAAATAGGAGTCTTCCTCTGGAACCATGTATTGAAAGATTATCAAAAAGGTCGGATCACCTCATTTCTCAATCCCGATAGTGACCCCCTGGGAACAGGATATCACCTGATTCAATCTCGGATTGCCATTGGTGCTGGCGGAATTTGGGGATGGGGTTTGAATAAAGGTCCGATGACTCAACTAAATTTCGTTCCCGAACAGCATACAGACTTTATATTCTCTGCCGTAGGTGAAGAATTCGGTTTGATTGGTTGTTTGCTATTGTTGGTTGTCTTATGCTTTACTTGTCTGCGCTTATTACATATTGCTCAAACCGCCAAAGATAATTTTGGTTCGTTGTTGGCTATTGGCGTTTTGTCGATGATTGTCTTTCAGGTGATTGTTAACGTAGGCATGACGCTTGGTTTAGCACCGGTGGCGGGAATTCCCCTACCTTGGATGAGTTACGGTCGTTCCGCCATGTTGAGCAACTTCATCGCCTTGGGACTAGTAGAATCAGTAGCGAATTTTCGTCAACAGAGGCAGAGATATTAATTATGAGTTAATGGGAGCGTGATTAGTGGTACTTTTTTCACGAACAACTACCAACAAGGCTGCCACCAACAACTAACAAGTATTAAGCTATTAAAAGGAAACAAGCGAGGTTAAAATCATGATCCTGCCAGGAGCAACTGTTCGTGTCAAGAATCCCGCAGATATTTATTATCGCTACGAGGGACTCGTACAACGGGTGAGTGATGGCAAGGTAGCCGTACTATTTGAAGGTGGTAACTGGGATAAGTTAATTACTTTTCGCCTCAGCGAATTAGATATTGTAGAAACCACCGCCGGACGGAAAAAAGCGAAATAGTAAATGGTCAAGAGGAGCCAGTGCCTCACCAACGCAGTGGCTCTCCGGACGCAGCGCTGGTCTCACCGCAACGCAGTGGCTCCCCATTTCCTCGACTGGCGCTCATGCTTTGCGGACAGCCTTTGCATCTGGCGTTCAACAGTCCATAGCATTTTGACTGTTGACTTTTGACTGTTGACTTATTAATACTATGCGCCTTCCTTTACCACAGTTTGCCACAGGCGATCGCCACCCTAACCACATTGCCGAGGTGATCGAAACTACAACTACCGAATTTTTGGCACAGTGTCTGGAACCAGAAGATTTGAGCTTTCCACCCATGCCACCATTTGGTAGCTGGGTTTGTTCTGTGGATGAAGAATCGGGCAATCAAGTTTATGGGTTGGTGTACTATGCAACGACATCGCCCATAGATTCCGTACACAGAGCAAGGGCTTTAGGATTGTCGTTGCAGGATTTGCGAGAGGAACAACCCCAGATATTCGCAATGCTGAAAACGGAATTTCGGGCGGCGATCGTCGGATTTGAACAGGCATCTCACAGCATAAGTTCTAACAATCGGGTGTATCAGTATCTACCACCGCGTCCGCCACAAATTCATCAAGCTGTTTATCGGTGCGAACCAGAAGCGATCGTTAAATTCACTGAAGAGCTAGATTTTTTGCGGACATTACTTTTTGTAAATGGTGCGCCAGTAGACTCATTAACCGCAGCTGCGATTCGAGAAGTGTACCAGTTACGCAAAGCTGATCGACAATGGTTAATCAAAGCCGGCAGAACCCTGAGTGTGCTGCTCAAAGACGATTACGATCGCTTGCGATTTATCCTCAGCCAAATCCACCCATAGGTAGTTAGCACAGGCGATCACCTCAATGATCTAGTAGGTAAAATTTTCTCACTTTTTCATTTTCTCCAGGGTGGCTTTTCATTTATTTTCATAGCGAACAATTGCCCCAAGGCAATTGTCGCTTCATCAAGCTTGCGAACATACAAGTCCTACCTATGGAACTCATCTCCCAAGTTCTTGCACTAGAACCGACAAATCAAGTTCTCGGTAAGGAACCAATTGTTCCCTTTGCCATTTTATTAGTGGTTATCTTAGTCGTACCGATTCTCTTTGAGCGGCTAAGACTATCTAGGTTAGTCGGTTTGGTTTTTTCGGGGCTAGTACTTGGTCCATCAGGTTGGAATGTATTCCAGCCTGATTCGCCAACTATCAACCTGCTATCAGATATCGGGTTAGTCTACTTGATGTTTGTAGCGGGGTTAGAAGTTGACTTAGAACAATTTTGCCGTCAGAAAAGTCGTTCTTTTGGATTTGGCAGCTTCACCTTTTTTATTCCTCTAGCATTAGGAACATTAATCGGGAAAATTTTTGGCTTTAGCGGCAATGCTTCAATATTAATTGGCTCTTTGTTAGCTTCCTACACCATGACGGCATATCCGATTATCAATCGCCTGGGAATAGTCAAAAATCAAGCCGTCAGTGTCACCATTGGAGCCACAATTTTTACTAACATCGGCGCACTGTTGGTGTTATCTTTTTGTATAGCCGTTCATACCAGACAATTCAGCTATTGGGGATTGATAACTTTATTTAATTCCTTAATTATTTACTTAATCGTTGTATTAATCGGCTTTGATTGGGCAGGTAAAGAATTTTTCCGGCGGTCTGGAGACGATGAGGGAAACCAGTTTTTATTTGTATTACTTTGCGTGTTTCTTGCCGCTGTCGGCGCCCAATTAATCGGAGTAGAAAAAATCCTTGGAGCCTTTTTAGCAGGTTTGGCGGTAAATGGCGCCGTCGGTTCTGGACCAGTCAAAGAAAAGGTGATGTTCGTTGGTAGCGTGCTGTTCATACCTATTTTGTTTGTTGAGATTGGTTTATTAATTAACTTGCCCGCTGTTACCAATTTGAGCACGCTTAAGCTAACCCTATTTATTGTAATTAGTTTATTTTCCAGCAAATTTCTCGCCGCTTTTTTGGCAAAACTAGTTTACCGCTATAACTGGCAAGAAATGTTAATGATGTGGTCGCTGAGTCTACCTCAAGTAGGTGCGACATTAGCGGTAACATTAGTGGGATATCGGGCGGAGTTGTTATCGATAGAGGTATTAAATAGTGTCGTTATCTTGATGCTGGTGACATCAACCGTCGGACCATTGATTACCAGTCGCCTTGCTGTTGGTTTGGCTTCATCATCTGTTGAGGAGCACAAGTCAACAGAAGAGTTATATCAAAATTTACAAATTTTAGACAGCAATTTTACTATAGTCGTACCTGTTTATAATCCGCAAACTCAGCAATATTTGATTGAAATGGCGGCATTATTAGCACGTCAGGAAAATGGCAGGATTATACCATTAGCGATCGCCACTGCTGCGGCTCACATGGATGCACCGCAATTAGAAATTTCTCTGCAACGTAGTGAACGGTTACTTTCCAAAGCCACCGCTCAAAGTCGAGTATTGAGCGTAGAAGCCGAACCATTACTGCGAATTGATGATGCTTTTGCTCAGGGTATCAGCAGAGCGGCTCGCGAACAAAAAGCTAGTTTAATTGTTATGGGTTGGGGTAAACGGACTGGGTTGAGAGCGCGTTTATTTGGTAATGTAATTGACAGCGTTCTCTGGGCGTCTCATTGTCCGGTAGCGGTGGCACGTTTAGTAGAATCACCGAGAAAAATTCAGCGAATTTTGGTGCCAGTAGAAAACCTAATGGCACCCTCATTGCAGCCTGTGCAATTTGCGATTATGTTAGCAGAGGCAAATCAAGCGCAAGTTACGGTGTTAAATGTATGCGATCGCCGTACAAGTTCCAGTAAAATCGCTTTTCGGCGATCGCAACTTGGGTTATTAGTATCTAAATTAGCTTTGCCCAATCCCCCAGAAGTTCAAATCATTGCCCATGAAAACGTTGCCCAAGCAATTTTGCAGGCAGCCCGATTATATGATTTAGTAGTATTACCTTTTATACGTAATCGCACAAGTCCTGGTGGATTAGCCATTAGCGATGTTACTACCCAGTTAGCAAGGCAACTCACCTGCTCTATCGTCATGCTTGGCGAACCAGAACGTAATCCCACAGCAGTTCTATCTAGAGCAGTTCCCAATACTACAGCTGCTGTGTAATGGGGCATAGAAAGAGATTTGGCTTTATTCTCATTGCCCATTTTCCTGTTTCAAAACTTTATATTTTTAAAGATTTTGTAAAGTCTAGCCCAAAAGCCCAGATCACGCGAGCAATGTTTGTTATTTTGCTAAGTGAATTGCGAAGTAATAAAGTGCTTAATTGCATCTAAAACTAAATCGCGGAGAAAAATACCTTTTTAGTTACCCGTGGAAGCGCTCAATTTTTGTTATCAGGCTGGGCACTCTATAAACAGGCGCGATAGCGTTCGCGCCCCTCGTCCGCTCTGCGGAAGCGCTGCGGCGTACTCCGTTGGAGAAGTCGAACGCGAGTGCGTTCCGTTCGCGGAGCGTCTCGAAGAGAAGGAAAGGCTAGCGCCGATCGCACTTTGCAAAAATATCTAAGTAACTGGTAAATTATGAGAATTTTGGTGACAGGCGGTGCTGGGTTTCTTGGTTCCCATCTGATCGACAGACTAATGGCTGATAGCCATGAAGTTATCTGTTTGGATAACTTCTACACAGGTAATAAACAAAACATCCTCAAATGGATGAATCATCCACACTTTGAACTCATCCGCCATGACATCACCGAACCAATTCGGTTAGAAGTGGATCAAATTTATCATCTGGCTTGTCCGGCTTCGCCGATACATTACCAGTACAATCCAGTCAAAACAGTGAAAACCAACGTGATCGGCACGTTGAATATGCTGGGGTTGGCTAAACGTGTCAAAGCACGATTTTTCTTAGCTTCAACGAGTGAAGTGTACGGAGATCCAGAAGTTCATCCGCAAACTGAAGAATATAGAGGTAGCGTCAATCCCATCGGGCTGCGTTCATGCTACGACGAAGGCAAACGAATTGCCGAAACTTTGGCATTTGACTACTACAGACAAAATAAAGTTGATATTCGCGTTGTCCGTATTTTTAACACCTATGGTCCTCGGATGTTAGAAAATGATGGTCGGGTAGTAAGTAACTTTATCGTTCAGGCTTTGCGGGGCGAACCTTTGACAATATACGGGGATGGTTCCCAAACCCGTAGTTTTTGCTACGTTTCCGACTTAATCGAAGGATTTTTACGGTTGATGAAGAGTGACTACGTTGGTCCAGTAAATATAGGCAATCCTGGTGAATATACCATTTTAGAATTAGCCCAAGCTGTGCAAACCCTGATAAATCCGGATGCACAGATTAAATTTGAGCCTCTGCCTTCTGACGATCCGCGTCGGCGTCGTCCCGATATTACCAAAGCAAAAACTTTGTTAAATTGGGAACCTACCGTTCCTCTGCAAGAGGGGTTAAAACTGACTGTAGAAGATTTCCGCGATCGCATCAAAGGTAGTCAACAGTCATTTGTCAATAGTCACTAGTCAAGCCATTTTTAGGCTTTAGACTCTGGACTTATGAACTTTTGAGTTGTGAAAACTTCTCTTTGACAACTAATCCCAAAAAAGCAAGGAATTAAAAAAATGCGTGTTTGTGTAATTGGTACTGGCTACGTTGGTTTGGTGACAGGCGCTTGCTTGGCTCATATTGGACATAATGTAATTTGCGTAGACAACAACGAAGAAAAAGTCAAGTTAATGAAGTCTGGACAGTCGCCAATTTTCGAGCCTGGACTCTCGGAAATTATGCAGTCTGCCATTCAATCGGGTAATATTGAGTTCACCAGCGACATCAGTGCAGGCGTTTCTCACGGGGAAATTTTGTTTATTGCTGTGGGAACACCACCTTTACCTACTGGTGAAAGTGATACTCGTTATGTAGAGGCTGTAGCCCGTAGTATTGGCGCAAATCTTAACGGTGGTTATAAGGTCATCGTCAACAAATCTACAGTGCCCATTGGCTCAGGTGACTGGGTGCGGATGCTTGTTATGGATGGCATCGCTGAACGCCAAAAAACACTAGTTCCCGCAGGTGGGGTTAGTGAAGAGAAATTGCCTGAATATACATCTCAGTTTGATGTACTCAGCAATCCAGAGTTTTTGCGCGAAGGTTCGGCAGTGTACGACACCTTTAACCCCGATCGCATTGTCTTAGGTGGTAACTCTCCAAGAGCGATCGGCATGATGAAAGAATTGTATGCCCCAATTGTCGAGCGCCAGTTTGCTGAGAATAAATCTTTACCTCAAGTGCCTGTATTGGCAACAGATTTAAGCTCCGCAGAAATGATTAAATATGCTGCTAATGCTTTTTTGGCAACCAAGATTAGTTTTATTAACGAAGTAGCTAATATTTGCGATCGCGTCGGTGCTGATATTACCCAAGTAGCAAAAGGCATTGGTCTAGACTCTCGTATCGGTAACAAATTCTTGCAAGCTGGCATCGGCTGGGGTGGTTCCTGCTTCCCCAAAGATGTCTCTGCCCTTGTTCATACCGCTGATGATTACGGCTATGAAGCTCAACTGCTCAAAGCCGCTGTCAGCGTCAACGAACGTCAGCGCTTGATTGCTCTGGAAAAACTCCAACAAGCCCTGAAAATCCTCAAAGGTAAAACTGTCGGATTACTCGGTTTAACCTTTAAACCGGATACTGACGATTTGCGCGACGCTCCCGCACTCAACTTGATTGAGCAGTTGAACCGACTCGGAGCCAAAGTTAAGGCATACGATCCGATTATTTCTCAAACCGGAATGCGTCATGGTCTTTCTGGTGTGTTGGTAGAAACCGACGCGGAACGCCTTGCTGACGGTTGTGATGCTTTGGTACTTGTGACTGAATGGCAACAATTCAGCAATCTCGACTACGCCAAAATGGCAAAGTTGATGTGCCACCCGGTAATGATTGATGGTCGTAATTTCCTCGATCCTGAAACAATGGTGCGGGCAGGATTCCAATATGTAGGCGTTGGACGCTAAATCGATTTTGGAGCCATAGATTGTGGATTTTATTTAAAATCCAGTTCTCATTTCTCCTTAGGCTGAATTTATTGTTAAGCTAATCCCCCGTTTTTTAACGGGGGATTTTGCTTTATTGTTCATTTTTAATACAAATACAGCAGAATTTAGGAGTCAGAAGGAAAATAGATTTATATCTAGCGCGTGAGATATGGCTGCTGTACTTCATTTCATTGCAAACTGCTGTATAAGAAAATCTACATCCCTACATTAAACCCAACAAGAGTCAAGCAATTTGTTAGCCAAGAAAGTTGTGTAGAGCAAGAGTAGCGGCTGTTACAAAAAACCTTGCTATTTCCTCCCAGCGGTAGAGAGTGTAAATCTACCTAAGACATAGGCTAGAGGATGTTTGACATTTTTTTGTCAATTTCTCACAAATATCATTAAAACTATGCCTGATATTGTTGATACTGCCATGAGTGCGGGGATTTTCTCCACCTTAGTAACGGCAGTTACGACTGCTGGTCTTGCAGATACACTCAAGAGTCCTGGTCCATTCACTGTTTTCGCGCCAAGTGATGATGCCTTTTCTAAGTTGCCATCAGGAACAGTGGAAGCACTGCTTCAAGATATCCTCACCCTGAGAAAAATCTTAGAATATCATGTCGTATCTGGCAAAGTCACGGCGGCTGATGTCGTTAAGCTCAGTCAAGCGACGACGGTTGAAGGTTCCGATGTCAAGATTGATGCCTCCAATGGTGTCAAGGTGAATGATGCCACGGTCGTTCAGCCAGATATCGAAACTGAAAATGGAGTCATCCATGTAATTGATACGGTACTGCTACCTCCATCAGTCAGCCTTTAGAGTTTTTATTACATATGTAGTAAGCGCGAAGAGCGCTTACTACATATGTAATAAATCTAAAACTATGACTGCTGAAGAACGAAGACTGCAAGTAGACCGCGATCGCACTGCTTGTTTAGCAGTAAAGTGAGTTAGATCGGCTTACGTATTTAAAATCAAAAAACGAACCGCACAGAGCGCAGAAAACACAGAGGTTGGGAGAGTTTGAGACAGAGAAGTCCTCGCTGTGGTTACAAGCGATCGCCTAGCGTCTCCCACAAAAGAAGGAAGAAGATAAAGAAGATAGGTCATTTTACACTTTTGATGAGAGTAATACTCGCCAGTTAAGTTCAGAACCTGAAACTTCGTGTTCAGAGCATGAAACTTCGTGCTCAGAACATGAAACTTCGTGCTCAGAACATGAAACTTCGTGTTCCGAACCTGAAACTTCGTGCTCAGAACATGAAACTTCGTGCTCAGAACCTGAAACTTCGTGCTCAGAACCTGAAACTTCGTGCTCAGAACCTGAAACTTCGTGTTCAGAGCATGAAACTTCGTGTTCAGAGCATGAAACTTCGAGTTCAGAGCATGAAACTTCGGGTTCAGAGCATGAAACTTCGAGTTTTAATACTCGCGCAAGATACAAAAAGACTCAACGATGAAGGAAACTTTGAGAAACAAAAGCAATTATTTGACACTTAATCGATGAACCACGACGATAACCTTGATGCTGAAGAAATCCGTCTTGAGGAAGATGCACGACGAGAGAAAAACTGGAAGCGGTGGGGACCATATTTAGCAGAAAGACAGTGGGGAACCGTGCGCGAGGACTATTCACCGGATGGTTCTAGCTGGGATTACTTTCCTCACGAACACGCACGCAGTCGCGCTTATCGTTGGGGGGAAGATGGACTTTTGGGAATATGCGATCGCGAAGGTCGTCTTTGTTTTGCGATCGCTTTGTGGAACGGATGCGACCCAATTCTCAAAGAACGTATTTTCGGGTTAACCAACAGTGAGGGAAATCACGGGGAAGATGTTAAAGAATATTACTTTTATCTCGACTCAACACCCACCCATTCTTATTTAAAAGCTAATTATAAATATCCGCAAAGCGAGTTTCCTTACACGCGCTTAGTTGAGGAAAACCAGCACCGCAGCCAAGAGAAATCAGAATTTGAACTTCTCGATACAGGCATTTTTGCTGAAAATCGCTATTTTGACGTTTTTGCCGAATACGCCAAAGCTAGTCCTAACGACATTTTAATTAAAATCACTGTTGCCAATCGTGCGGAAAAATCTGCCACACTGCACCTTTTACCGACAATTTGGTTTAAAAATAGTTGGTCTTGGGGTCGCACCGGCGAGAGTTATTGGTCAAAACCCCGCATCGAGTATAAAAAAGATGGGGAACTTTTGCTTTCTCATGAAACACTCGGCAAATTTCATCTTGCGGTTGAACCGTTCCCAGGTAGCGAACCGCCAAAATTCTTATTTACCGACAATGAGACAAACGCAGTCAAGCTGTTTGGTGTAAAAGAAAATAAGAGCGCTTACGTCAAAGATGCTTTTCACGAATATATTGTCAACGGTATTAAAGATCCCATCAATCCGGAAATGGTCGGTACAAAAGCCGCTGCAAACTACTGTTTGGAAATACCAGCTGGCGAAGAAGTTACAATCAGGTTGCGGCTATTTGCCGAAGACGAAGCACCACAACAGCCATTTGACAAAGATTTTGACTTAATATTTCAACAACGCATCGACGAAACAGAAGAATTTTACAAAAAACGTGTTTCTTGCAACCTTTCCCCACACGAAAATCGAGTAGTCAGACAAGCTTACGCAGGGTTGCTGTGGTCAAAACAATTTTATCATTACGGTGTGAAGCAGTGGTTAGAAGGCGATCCTAGCCAACCACCACCACAAAGAGAGAAAAATGGACGTAATGTCGATTGGACTGAACTGTACAACCGCGATGTAATTTCCATGCCCGACAAATGGGAGTATCCTTGGTATGCTACCTGGGATTTAGCCTTTCACATTGTCGCCTTTGCCAAAATCGATCCAGAATTTGCCAAGCAGCAGCTAATTTTGTTTCTCCGGGAGTGGTATACGCATCCCAAGGGACAACTACCAGCTTATGAATTTGACTTTTCGGATACAAATCCGCCAGTATTGCCTTGGGCTTGTTGGCGTGTTTATAAGATTACTGCATGTAAGGGAAAACGCGATCGCACTTTTTTGGCGCGTGTCTTTCAAAAATTGTTGGTGAACTTTACTTGGTGGGTGAACCGCAAAGATATTGAAGGGAAAAATATCTTCGCCGGTGGCTTTTTGGGAATGGATAACATCGGAGTTTTTGATCGTTCCAAACCGCTACCCACTGGAGGGAATCTTCAACAAGCAGACGGCACCGCTTGGATGGCATTTTACTGCTTAACCATGCTAGCGATGGCGTTAGAACTAGCTAATGAAGACCCCGCTTATGAAGATATTGCATCAAAGTTTTTTGAGCATTTCATCGCCATATCTGATGCGATGAATCGACTCGGTGGGACTGGATTGTGGGACGAAGAAGACGGCTTTTATTACGATCAGCTTGAGGTCAATGGTAAATCTATACCTTTGAAAGTGCGATCGCTTGTCGGACTTGTGCTATTTTTTGCCGTAGAAACTATCGACTTTGACTTAATCGAGCGTCTACCAGGGTTTTCTAAACGAATGCAGTGGTTTCTCAAAAATCGCAAAGACGTAACCCAGCACATTTCCTGCATGAAAAAAGCGCGGGATCATGGACGCATGTTGTTAGCAATTCCTTCCCAAGAACGTTTAGAAAGAGTGCTGCGTTACTTGTTAGATGAAACCGAATTTCTGTCAAAATATGGCATTCGCTCTTTATCCCGCCATCATTTAGATCATCCTTATATCTTAAAATTTGACCATCAAGAGTATTGTGTCAAGTATCTTCCGGGAGAATCTAACAGCAACTTTTTCGGCGGAAATTCAAATTGGCGTGGACCAATTTGGTTTCCCTTAAATTATCTACTCATCGAAGCTTTAGAACGTTACCATCACTTCTACGGTGATTCTTTAAAAGTTGAATGTCCCACAAATTCTGGACAGATGATGAACCTCTCCCAAGTAGCGGAGGAACTGCAACACCGATTAACGCAGATATTTCTTCCCGACGAAGAAGGACGCTGCCCTTGGCATGGTCATAATCAATACTTCGCCAACGATCCTCATTGGCGCGACTTAATTCTTTATCACGAGTACTTTTGTGGCGATTCTGGTCACGGTTTGGGAGCCAGTCATCAAACCGGCTGGACAGCATTAATTGCGCGGTTAGTAGAAGATATTGGCTGTAAAAGATAAAACATTTTCGTAGTAAGCGCTTCACTGCTTACCTGATAATATGATGACGACTTCAGTCGTCACTACGAGAGGTTTCAAAATGCCGACTATTGCCAAAAACAACGATGTCATCACGGTCATAATTATCTTTGCTGTAGAACCAGAAAGACAGCAAGAACTTGTTGATAATATTGTGGAATTTGTGGAAAAAGGGGTAAAACACCAACCGGGTTTTGTTTCATCTAGCATCCACAAAAGTATAGATGGCGTGCGAGTGATGAATTACGCTCAATGGAAAACTCAAGAAGATTACCAAGCATTCATAAATAATTCCCAACTGCGTCAACTTGGAGAAAAGCTTTTTGAATTTAAAATTCATGAGTCGCACGTTTACGAAGTCGTTGTTTCTCTCCCAGATGATGCCACACTCAAAATTGCCAAAGGTGGTTTAATTCACCTAGCTGAATTTAAAGTCAAGCCAGAAAATCAAATGCGTCTGGTGGAATTAGAAAGAGAATATTTACCTCTAGGCTTGCAAAATCCCGGACTTATATCTGGTAATTTTCATCGATCGCTTGATGGCGTACATAATGTAAACTACGGACAGTGGCGCAGCTTTGCCGATTTTGAAGAACTATTGAAAGATCCAAAATACAAACCTTTAAGTGAATATTGGCAAGGTTTAGCTGAAAATCAGTTTCATCTCTACGAAGTTGTCTTCACCGAACCTCCTGATTAATAAAAAGTAAAGCGAAAATAGGACTTACGCAAAATGCCTAAGTCCTACATATTACTTTTTACCAAAACATTCGATTCAGAAAGTGACGTAATCGCTTTGGTTCTTCTGGTTCATGATAATCATTTGGCAACAAAGCGCATAGCGCTGCTTGCAATTCATCCAAAACTGCTTGTATCTCTTTTGGCTTTGGTCGATGAGATTGTGGAAAAATTAACGGTTCCCCAAAACGCACAGTTAATTTCTTTCTAAAATACAAATCTTGAGTACCGATGAGCGCTACAGGTAGAATTGGCACCCTAGAACGCAAAGCATAAATTGCAGCACCACGCTTGAAGGGAAGTTGCAAGAACCTATCCCACTAATGCCAAAACGTGATAATCTACTTCTTGAATAAAAGAGGTGTATCACTTTATGGCAGGACGTTTTGAAGGATTGAGTGACCTGGAATGGAGACTATTTGAGGATATATTTCC
>JAHHID010000094.1 GCA_019359015.1 Spirirestis rafaelensis WJT71-NPBG6 | reverse complement strand
AACCCTAAATACGCTCTGGACGTAAATTATCCGTCTTTCCAGTCCAAGAGTGATTAGCGATCGCATATTTTTTCTTCTTTTCCATATGGCACTTATTGTCTAATTTGTCAATGCGTAAGTTCTGACATTAATGCTGTCATAGGTACAGCAAGGAGGTGATTTAAAGTGTTGAAAGCAATCAAGATAAGGCTATATCCTACATCTGAGCAAGAAATATCTCTAGCCAAGTCGTTTGGTTGTGCAAGGTGGTATTGGAATTATGTCCTCAATGCTTGCATTCAACACTATTCAGAAACAGGTAAAACTATAAAGCTTAGTGTCTACAAGGCTTATCTTCCAAAATTAAAGGTGAAGCATCCTTGGTTAAAAGAGGATTGCTATTCTGCTATTTTGCAGTGTGTAGCAATCAACTTGAACAAGGCTTACACTAACTTTTTTGAGGGTAGGGCTAAGTTCCCAAGATTTAAATCAAAGCACCATAAGCAATCAATTCAATACCCTCAGAACGTTAAAGTTGTTGGTGAGTGTTTGGAAGTTCCCAAGATAGGTGTCATTAAAGCAGTCTTTCATAGACCAATTGAAGGGAAGGTCAAGACAGTTACTATAAGCAAAACTCCTACAGATAAATATTTTGCTTCAATTTTGTGTGAAGTAGAGAGTGAAACTAGCCAATCAATAAGTGACAAGACGCTTGGCATTGACTTGGGATTGAAAGACTTTGCTATCGTTCATGATGGTAATGGAGTTACCAAGTATTCCAATCCAAAGCACCTTAAACGTCATGAGAAGAATCTAGCTCGGAAACAAAAAAAGTTTGCTCGTAAAATTAAAGGAAGTAACTCAAGAAGCAAGTATAAAAAACTAGTAGCCAAAGTTCACGAACGAGTATCAAATTCCCGTCAGGACTTCCTACATAAGTTAAGTAGGAAACTGGTAGACGAAAGCCAAATCATCGTTGTAGAAAATCTCAACGTTAAAGGGATGGTACGGAATCGTAAACTGTCAAAATCAATATCCGACGTGGGTTGGGGAATGTTTGTTAACTTTTTGGATTACAAGTTAAAAGTCAAAGATGGACAACTTGTAGAAATAGGAAGGTTTTTCCCCAGTTCAAAAACCTGTTCAAGATGCAATCATGTTCTTGATGAGTTGACACTCGACATACGCGAATGGGGTTGCCCAAAATGTGGAACTCATCATGAGCGTGATAGTAATGCAGCACTCAACATCAGAAATCAAGGTATTCGGATAATATTATCTATGGACGGAGGGAACCCCGTTCTTGCCGTGTCGAGGCAACGTAAGACCAATAAACCGCAAGGTGGAAAGGCTGTTGTCGTTGAAACCGGAAGCCTACACTGTACCGTCAGGTCAGTGTAGGTAGTTCACTTTTCGCCTTCTGGTATTGGTAAAGGTTCTGAGAAATATCTATCAAGTCGATTGAGAATAGGCACTAATAAAAGCAGCATCATGGCAGAATATAAGTCTCCACCCCAACTGTCATGCAGCCATTCAAAAGCTGCCTGTTGTCCTGTGCCATGAAAGAAACTCAGTAAAGTGTTGCGAATGATATTCGCGGTGACGCTGACGACGACAGCAGTAGATAAAAACCAAACAGTTGTGCGACGTGATGACAAAGCACCTGTCCAATAAAGCAGCATTAAGCAGACGTATAACGTAGTAAATAGCATCTTCAATCCTGCACAGTAAGGGGCAACTTCCACAATGCGTCCCCCGACGAAGATATTTGTGCCATTGACAGCTACTTCCATACCAAACTGACTTAGTATGAAGCCAGCCGTACCAGCAATGAAGCTTTGCAGAGGCAAGGTGTAGGGAGCGATGAGGTAAGGTAATGCTGTTGGGGTTGCCAAAAACACTAATAGCAGGGGAAATCCTTGCAGTTTAAAGCCGGGAATTCCTTTTAACCACAAGCACAATCCTGTTACGATGGCGGGGAAGGAAAGGTTAACCCATTCCGTGACACCGCTAAGATAAAAAATTCCCCCTATTATCAACAAGGCTACACCCAAAGGATGATTGACATCTGGGAGTCGTTGCCATTTTTTTCGGTTTATCCAGCTAAGGTAAGCCGCAAAGGGTATACCAATAATACCGTGGCTAAAATATTCGTGTTCTGTACTAATACTTTTGTTTAGCCAACCATCGAACCAGTGCAGCAATATCGGGGCATAAAGCAGCGCTAATACACCTAGAATGGCGAAGCTGAACAATTGTGGCGCGTTTCTGTTTTGAATCTGACGTTGGAATGTCATAATTTTCACCGATTTAAAATTAAATATTTAAAATTTGCTAAGTGGCTGGGCATAAATAAACAAAGGACTGAATGTAATAAGGGATACCGCTTAAAACCGAAGATATGAGCGGTAAACCGCTCACCCTTTGGGTGACGCTCCTGAGTCGCTAACGCCAGTCGCTCATGGGGGAGACCACGCTACTCTCCTCAACGCGGGCAACCCGCGCACGGAGGTGGCTCCCCTTGGGGCTAGCCTCTCTATGAGGGAGAAGACCGCGCTGGCTCACTACGAGCCAGGACAGTATTTTAGGTTTTTTCGCCTACTTACTTAATGGAAGACTGGCTAATAGATCATAGTTAAATGATAATGAGCAATTAGCCATTGGTGATTAAATGCACAATAACTGTTGTTGTTCGCCACTAAGGATTGATGCCAAGGCTGCTACAACTTCTTTGACTTGGCTATGGCTCAAGCCTGGATACATGGGTAATGATAATATTTGCTTTGCCTGCTTTTCTGCTTGGGGAAAGTCTCCAATTTGATAACCTAAGTCGGTAAATGCCGGCTGGAGATGGCAGGGAATTGGATAGTGAATGCCTGTTTGAATTCCTGCTACTGTCAGTTGTTCCTGGATTTGTTGGCGTTCAAGCAGACAAGAATCATCTATTTTAATTACGTAAAGGTGATAAACGTGTCCTGTAGCACTTTGGTTTTGCATAGGGATGATGCCTAGCCGATTTAAGGTTGCTAATTCAGCATCATACTGTTGGGCAATGTTGAGGCGATCGCTATTCCAATTCGGCAAGTATGGTAATTTCTCTAGCAACACTGCTGCTTGCATGGTATCTAAACGGCTGTTCGTACCCGCTTCTGTATGATAATACTTCGAGGATGCGCCGTAATTCCGCAAGCGTGTCATTTTCTGGGCAACATCTGGATCTCGCGTTAGTACTATTCCCCCATCCCCAAATGCGCCTAAATTTTTACTCGGATAAAAACTAAATGCTGCTGCTATCCCCACTGAACCAGCGCGATATCCATCGCGTTCGGCTAAATGGGCTTGTGCCGCATCTTCAAAAATTAGCACTTTGTATGTATCGGCAAAGTCTAACAGCAGCTGTGGCGATACCATTTGTCCATAAAGATGCACGGGGATAATCGCTTTGGTATGCGGCGTAATTGCTTTTGCTGCCGCTTTTAAATCAATTAAGGCTGTTTTGGGATCGCAATCTACAAAAATCGGTTTTGCTCCCGCACGTAGCACGCCAATTAATGTGGCGACAAAGGTGTTTGCTGGTAAAATTACTTCATCGCCGACACCAATATTACAAGCTTGCAAGCCGAGAGCGATCGCATCAGTTCCGGAAGCAACACCAACACCGTATTTTGTCCCAGACTCCGCTGCAAATGCTATCTCAAATTCTTTTAAGGCTTGCCCTAAAATGAAATCTCCCTTTTCAACTACACCCTGCATTGCTTGTTGCAATTGAGTTTTAATCGATTGGTGTTGTAAGTTCAGGTCTACAAAAGGAATTCTAATTGTCATATTATTCTTTTTCAGAAAGCCTCAAAATTAATCTCAAAATCCGGTTTTTTTCACATCTGATCCATTTTTGACTGAAGACCCAACTTTTGGGTAATTACTAATTATGAAGTGTTGATGAATTTTGTATTAAAGTTATATTTAGTTAAAATTTTCACTTTTACAAAAATATAGTTTTATTTTTAACTTTTGGGCAGGTTTTCTTAATTTAGATCCAAAAAATAAAAAATTATATTTAATATTTTTTGGGGTGATTTCCTCAAAAAGTCACTTTATATAGTTTGTTTTAATGTGATAGCGATCGCTATCAGGATTTTCGATAAAACAGCCTCATTAAATTGAATCACAAAAGTAATTTTGAGTAAATGGAGTTGAATAGATAAACGGGAACTTTCCGCTGTCATATTAAGAATGAGAAAACTTTTTTCTTTTATCCTTAACGTTATCGTACCCACCTCAAATCCAAAACTAACGCGCTTTTGGCATTAAAACTTAAAGTTAGGTAGAGCAGTGAGTTTAAAGAAAGCCACTGTGTTGGATTAACATACCTGTGGTGGGAAAACAAGTGGATGTTTTTTCTTGTCCATTTCCCCAGGCACTTACAACTAATAAAATATCAGCCCTCAATATTCGTACTGATTCTCCCGTTGGGCTGGAGATTTATTTACGCTTATGTGCGTCAGCAGCGCTGTCTCACCACTATGCGTCTACGTATTACTCACCAGGATGGAAAAGATCCCATAAAAATCCACAAATCGCATTCTCAAAGTATTTCTTGTTTGACTTAGCACTCAATAGTTTTAAGTAAGGTAAAAAATTTTGCACCAAAATTGTTTATCAGCAGCAAAATTGGGGAATGCTTACATTAACAAACGATAACCCATAAATAGTGGTTATATAAATTACAGTCTCAAGCAATTATCAAGGTAACAGTGGCAATGGTAGAGCCGGAAAACAAATTGTTTGCCCTCAAGGATGGTTGGGCTTCCCAGGAAACCAAAGAACAACAACGACTAAAAGCATTGTTCGAGCTAGGTCTGCGGCAATCAGAAACGATTCCTGTTTTTGAAGAAGCCACTCAAACTGCTGCTCACTTTTTGGATTCCCCAATTTCCATATTGGGATTTGTCGATCAAGAACGTCATTGGTTCAAGTCAGCGGTAGGCTTATCTAGGCTGGGAATCATGAATCAGCTGGCGCAAAATCGTCAACTGTTACGCCGAGAATCGTTTTGTAGCCAAGTGGTAGAGACTTCGCAAATAGTGGTTATCACCGATATGCGAAAAATCACCGATGCAGAACTTGCTGGTAGCAAATTGGTGCGGGATTATGGCATTCGCGCTTACATGGGAGCACCGCTAATTGATGCTTCTGGGCATTGTCTGGGTTCGCTGGCAGTCATGTATCTTCATGAGCATGAATTTTCCAATCGAGATATCGAATTTTTACAAATCATAGCTCGTTGGTGCATGAGTGAATTTGAGCGCAATCGACTTTTGCAACAAAACCCACAAAGCACTCACAATGGGGCTTCTCATTTCTCATTTAAGCATGAGGCTCCCAGCGAAATTAGAATCACCACACCTCTAGTAGACAAAGATTGCGATCCTACCAAGCAACTGAAGGTGGAACTATTGGGGCAGCTAACTCAGGAGTTGCGTACACCGTTGACATCTGTGTTGGGTATGGCTGGTGTTTTGGGACGCGAGATTTATGGACCTTTGACGACTAAGCAAAGAGAATATCTAGAGATTATCCAACACAGTGGTCGATATTTGCTTTCGTTGGTAAATGAAATTACCGAACTTGGATCAGTGAATGAAAGCCCGACTCTGCTGAATCTAGCTCCTATGGATATTGAAATGCTGTGTCAACAAGCTATCAATACCTTAGAAGAAGCAGCGAATCGCCGCGAGCAAGATATTCGCCTCTCGATAGAACCTGGACGCGGTCGCATTTGGACTTTGGATAAAGACAAGGTGCGACAAATGCTTTATCACCTAGTTTTCAGCGTGATTCAACTTTCTGCTACAGGTAGCGTTGTTCGCATTCATGTTTCTTACAAAGAAGATACACTCAACATTACTGTCTGGGTATCGCATCCGTGGCTGGGAGACGGTATAACCGAGGTTGATCCTTATTTTCGTCTAAATCCAATGGCGCTGCTGGAGATGACAACTGAGGCTGCAAGCTACAAAATTGATCACAAAAATCAAGAGCAAGTAAGGAGTTTGCCATTAGTAGAATTGGATGATTCAAATTCATACGAATTTGGTGTTGATTCCAACTTAGATTTAAATAAGCCGCATGGAAGCATGTCTCGCGAAAGTTTGGGTCTATTGCTTAGTTGTCATCTAGCAGAATTGCATGGTGGGCAAATTTCGATTCAAGGTTCACCAGAATCAGGATACCGCTATGTGCTTTCTTTACCATTAAAAATGGCGACAACAGAAAAAGTTAGGGATCTTTGAGGCAGATCCTATTTTTTCGCCTTTGAGGATTGCAAAAAAGTTTATTCAGCTTCATGTTTGTTATGTTGGCGCTGAAACCTTGAATCTTCGTTGAATGCGTCGAAAAATCAGCTATTTAGTCTACTCCTCTGAGAGTGATAAAAACTTAAGATTGATTGTTGCGAAACTAGTCGTCACTGATGAAAGCAAAATTTGCTCTTGGTGACGACTGCGATCGCGCAAACTGGCTAAGAATAAATAGGCAATATGCTTTTATTATCAAAGATGTGTGAAGTTATATAGACGTGACTGTAGATTTTTCGTCTTTGAATATAGCAGCAAAGTCCTGTAAGCAGAGCGTTTTACTACCATCATTGCCAGTACCAGAGATGTTGGCTATACCTAAATATTTTATTTTTTGCTGGCTGCGATTTGCTTTTATCATTACAGTTGGCAGCATATATTTTCTGAAATAAATATATCTTATTAACACTCAGCCATGCTGATATGATAAGGCTATTAACTTATACCTACGTAGACTCAGTATCAGATGGCTCCTGGAGCCTGGATTTAGTAATTAGCGGAAAGACCTTATGTGTCTTTGTTTAAAGCTAATTTTGCCAAAAGTAGAACTTCACACTTATGTTTTATTGTAGTAAATTTATATGTATGATAGATTAAATACTTGATTCATGAGCTATATCAGGCGAATGCGGCAGAAGTTTCTTCGGATATCAGAGTGCATACTTATTTTATTTCTGATATTACGTATGCCCCAATTTAGATCCCCGGTTACAAATCAGTGAAATGCATAGTTGTTCACTTCTGGATTGATTCAAGAGTTGATAACGCATATTTACGCTCACAGGCTTAGTGTTTTAATTATCGCTTAAGTCAATATCAGCGTGTAAATATGTATTCGTTATCTCTTCGGCAGTTATTAAGCTTAGTGCTATAACTGTTCAATTTGTGCTGCGAACAAGATTCATAAGTTACTGAATTAAGAGGAAAATTCAAGTGAGTAAACGTTCTTCAACAACAGAAGATAGTCAACTTAGTTCGTCAAAAGATTTATTAAATAGCTCTCGTCAAGATTCTGGATTAAAAAGATTTGCACAATCTCTCAGCAAGATTAGTTTTTTGCGAGAAAAACCTTCTTTATGGCAAAACTTTACTAATCTCTCTATTGCTCGTAAACAGTTGATTGTATTAATTGCTTCGGAAGTAATATCAATTTTTGGGCTGGGTATTGTCAGTAGATTTTTAACTACAACTAATCTTCAAGCTTTGTCACTGGAACAAGCTAAGTCAGAAGTTGCAGTTACAGATACGGCTTACAATATTAAAGTTGATCAAATGGGCTTTGGTTTTCGAGGGCAATCAGATAATACTGCAATCATTAAAGCGGCAAAGCTCAATGCTTCTGGTCAATCCTTAAGTCCCAATCTTAAGGCAGAAGTGAAGCAAATTCTAACAAATGAAATCAAAGCTAGAAAAATAGAATATGCTACTCTTGTCGGCAAGGATTTCAAGATTCTAGTCAATGCCAATGCTGATCGGCAAGGGCAAATTTTTAATCCCGACAATTTAGTTAGTGAAGTTTTCAACTATCCAAAACAGATTAAAGCTAGTCGCATTGTCAAATGGTCGGAACTGAGCCGAGAATCGCCACCTTTACCAAGTGGATTTAGAAATCAAGATGCACTGATTCGTTACACAGTTACCCCAGTCAAAAATCCGGAAACAAATGTAGTAATCGGTGCTTTAGTTTCTGGGGATATAGTCAATGGTAAAAGCTCAATTTTGAAAAGTACATTGACAACTACTGGTAGTGGCTATAGCGCAGTTTATTTTCATCAACCAACTGGAGAATTTAGGTTAGCAACATCTTTAGCTCAGGGGGAATCTGAGAAACTATCAAATTTTGACTTACTTAAAACAGGTAAATCGTTACTAGAAACAGCATTAAATTCCGCAGGTGAGCCAGTCACGGCACGGATGAAAATTGACAATCAAACTTACACTGTGGCCACAAAGGCTGTACCTTACAAAATTATCCAAGCAGATGATGAGCCGATTGCTATTTTTAGTAAGCAACCTGTGGCTATTTTAGTGCGGGTAACTCCAGAAACAGCGTTGAATAAATTGCTTGCAGATAGTTTTTGGGTGCAACTGTTGACGGTTATTTTCGCATTAGCGATTACCTTGATTTGGACTTTGATTCAGAGACAGACAATTGTTAAACCGATTCAGCATCTACAGGGAACAGCCTTAAGATATGCAGCAGGCGATCGCACTGCTCGTGCAGAAATTTTTTCATCTGATGAAATTGGACAATTGGCTCTCAGTTTCAACCAATTAGCAGACAGGATTACTAACCAAGTCCGCCAACAGGAAGATGAAGTAAAAGTAGCAAGACTAGTTAATGAAATTACTGGGCGTTGTCGTGGCTCCCTGAATACTCAATACATTTTAAATGCTGCTGTGACGAGTCTACAAGCAGCTCTGGAAGTAGACAGAGTTATTGTTTACAAATTTGATGAAGATTGGCAAGGCACGATAATTGCTGAATCGCTAAATCCTGAATTCCCCGTAGCTTTGGGAGCAGAAATAGGCGATCCTTGTTTTGCCAAGACTTATGTAGAAAAGTATCAAAAAGGACGTGTGCACGCTCTGGCAAACATTTATGCAGCTGGTTTGAATGATTGTTACTTAGCTGAGCTGGAAAAATTCGCAGTCAAAGCAAATTTAGTTGCACCGATTTTGATTAACAATAAACTTTATGGTTTGCTCATTGCTCATCAATGCTCTCATCCCCGTCAATGGCAAGAATTAGAAATTAATTTGTTGAAGCAGGTGGCAATTCCAATTGGCTATGCTCTAGAACAAGCATCACTCATCGAAAAAATTCAAAATGCCAATTCTGATGCTGAAGTTGTTTCAGATCAGCAATCTCAACAACAACAATTACTACAACAGCAAATTCTCAAATTGCTTAAAGATATCAACAAAGTATCTCAAGGCGATTTGACAGTTAAGCCAGAAGCGATATCTGGAGAAATAGGCATTATCGCTGAGAGTTTTAACACAATAGTCGATAATCTGAGAACAATTGTCGCGGAAGTACAATCATCTACCTCTCAGGTAAATATAGCTGTTAATGAAAATGAATATGCAATTAGGCAACTATTTGAAAAAGACCTCAAACAAGGCACTAAAATCAACCTCAGTTTAGATAATGTTCATCAAATGACAGGTTCTCTGCAATCAATGGCAGAAAACGCTCAAAAAGCTGCACAAGTTGCTCAGACAACCTCTTTTAATGCTAAAGAGAGCGAAACGGCAATGGATTTGACGATCCGGAACTTCTTTACTTTGCGCTCCACAATTGATGATATGGCAAAAAAAGTAAAGCGTTTGGGAGAATCTTCGCTACAAATTAACCGTATAATTTCTTTGATTGACGAGATAGGAACGCGAACCAATATCCTAGCATTTAATGCTGAATTAGAAGCTGCCAGAATTAATCAAGACAATAACAGTTTTTTGGTATTTGCTACAGAGTTAGGAGAACTAGCTATACGATGTACAGGTGCTACCCAAGAAATTGAGCAAATAGCAAAAAGCACGCAACGGGATACACAACAAGTCGTCAAGGCGATGGAGTTGGGAACTTCGGAAGTGGTGAAAGGAACGCACCTTATAGAAGATGTTAAAAAATCTCTTAATCAAATTTTGAATCTATCTCAGCAACTTGATAAGTTAGCGCAATCTATTTCTCAAGCAACAGTATCTCAGGTGGAAACATCGCAAGCAGTCACAAAACTTTTGCAAGAAATTTATCAAGTATCAGAAAATACTAGTAGTTCCCAGATAATTTCTCAATCTCTGCAAAAAACTGTAGACATTGCTCAGGAATTACAAACAACCGTAGGTAAGCTCAAAGTCAATTAGTCAAAATTCACTCTCATTTATAGCGCAATACGGTTCAGTTAAGGCTCAAAGTCATGTAAATTAGGCATTGTTCCCAAAAATGGAAATTAAGTGCCGTGCATCTTAAGGATTTCTCGTTGGTGTTTCCAGATATACAAAGTGGTAACGTGCTTAAAGCAATCGAGATGGCTATTCCAGCAACGGCAATCGAACAGGCGATAAGCCTACGGCATGGCTTCGCTTACCGCCAATACCCAAACCAATGAAGAGCGCAAGCGATCGCTACCAGCACAGTTAGTAGTAAGTCTGGTAATAGCAATGAGTCTGTGGTCGAGAGATTCGATGCGGGATGTACTTAAAAACTTAATTGATGGGATGTCGGAGGCATGGGTAAAAGTTGGCAAAAAAAGCGCGAGTGCCATGTAAATCAGCAATCACCCAAGCTCGGCAGCGATTAGGGGCAAGGGTAATGAGTCAATTATTTCACCAGTTAGTACGACCAATAGCGACGACCGAAACATTGGGAGCGTTTTTAAATGGGCTACGAATTGTGGTGATAGATGGCACTTGTTTCGATGTTCCAGACAGCGATGAAAATGCAAGAGTTTTTGGTCGTCCTAGTAGCCGTCCTGGGACACAAGCAGCATTTCCCAAAGTCAGGTTAGTCATATTGGTAGAAGCAGGAACACACTTAATCTTTGATGCATTGATGTGCCCCTATCGCATAGGGGAAAGAGTGCGGGCGTTAAAATTATTACGGTCGGTCACATCAGGAATGTTGCTGATGTGGGATAGGGGGTTACATTCCTACACAATGGTACAAGTCACTGGTTGTAAGGGTTGTGATTATTTAGGAAGAATACCTGCCAATGTTAAATTTCTTTCAGAAAAACCATTGGAAGATGGCTCATATCTGTCGTGGATTTATCCATCGGTAAAGTTACGAAAAAAGGGTTGTCAACCAATACTGGTAAGAGTAATTGAGTATACAATTGAGCATCCAGAAAACCCTGAAGAACAACTTACATATCGCTTAATCACAAGCTTGTTGGATATCGATAAATTTCCTGCTGAACTGTTGGCGAGGGAATACCATCAGCGATGGGAAATAGAAAACACCATTGACGAATTAAAAATACACCTTTTGGGGCGAAAAACTCATGTCCGTTCTCAAAAACCACGGGAGGTGGTGCAAGAGGTATATGGTTGGTTGTTAGGACATTGGTCAGTAAGAGTGTTGATGTTTCAAGCTGCAACCAGTGCTGGGGTTGCTCCATTACGCTTGAGTTTTACTGGTACATTACGAGTCATTCCTTAAAGTGCTATCCCTAAGTTTCAACGCCTCAAAAGCCAAGAACTTCCCCTTTTTTCACCTGGTTGACTGTAGAGATTCTAGATACATTGTTACCCGAACGGGTTCACCGAAATAACCCGCTTAGTTGTGAAAAAACCTGTATCAAAGTTTCGTTCTAAAAAGCCAAAACACAGAGGTGCTGGACAACGAGTTGAAGCTCCTAAATTCCACATCACTAATAAGCATTTCAGCCTTAACTGAACCGTATTGATTTATAGCGATCGCTTATATTTAATAAAATATACCGGAAGTGATTCAAACGCGATTAATTCCTAATTTGCATTTCTTTATTATTACCTTTTTGGAACTACTCGCATTATGATCGAGTCCAAGTTCTACGCGGATTGTTAATTGATCGCAGTTTTCTTTATGAATTTAGTCTGGCAAAGATTCACTTTATCTTACTTGCCGCTCAAACAATATCTCACCACTAGCTACCTGCACCGTTTTGTAGTCGGGTTGTTGAGTTCCTGGCGGCAAGGTAGTGTGCTGATACAATGGGGAGACACAATTGCGGCTGCCTTACTCAGCCTGGTGTATGCTCTTGCGCCTTTTGTGTCGAATACACTCATCGGGTTATTGCTCACGGCTTGTGTGGCATTTTGGCTGTTGTTGACTTTATCAGATGAAGCAACGCCAGCAAATCAGCCGACTGTTACTCCCATTCACCTGTTGGTACTGCTTTACTGGGCTGTTGCTGCTGTCGCTACGGCATTATCACCAGTAAAAAAGGTGGCGGTGAATGACTTGGCAACGTTAACGCTCTATTTGTTGCTGTTTGCCCTCTGTGCTAGGGTGTTGAGGTCGCCCCGTCTCCGGTCTTGGATGATTGTTCTCTACTTGCACGTATCTCTGATTGTCAGTATTTATGGGATGCGGCAATGGTTTTTCGGTGCTCCTCCGCTGGCAACTTGGGTTGATCAAGAATCTGCTTTTTCTAAAACTACAAGGGTCTATAGTTATTTGGGTAATCCCAACTTACTTGCTGGATACCTTATACCCGCTGTGGTTTTCAGCTTAGTTGCCGTGTTTGTATGGCAAGGTTGGCTCAAAAAAGCTTTGGCATTAACGATGTTTTTTGTCAATACTGCTTGCCTAATTTTTACTTTTAGTCGTGGTGGCTGGATTGGGCTAGTTGTGGCACTTTTAACTGTGATGGCATTGTTGGTTTATTGGTGGACTATAGAAATGCCTCCTTTTTGGCGAACTTGGTCGCTACCGATTATTTTAGGAGGTTTGATAGGAGTATTGCTGTTAGCAGTGATATTTGTAGAGCCAGTACGCTTGCGGGTTGTGAGTATGTTTGCCGATCGCAAAGACAGCAGTAATAATTTTCGCCGCAATGTTTGGGATGCTGTTTTTGAAATGATTCGCGATCGCCCACTTATCGGTATTGGTCCTGGTCACGGCTCTTTTAATAAAATTTACCCACTTTACCAACGCCCTCGTTATACTGCTTTGAGTGCCTATTCGATTTTGTTAGAGATAATTGTAGAAACTGGCTTTATTGGTTTAGCCGCTTTCATGTGGTTGCTAATCGTAACTTTTAATACAGCATTTTTACAAATGCAACGGTTACGAAAATTGAGAAGTGCCGATGGCTTTTGGTTAATTGGAGCGATCGCTACAATGGCAGGTATGCTCGCTCATGGCACAGTAGATACTGTCTTTTATCGTCCTGAAGTCAATAGCGTTTGGTGGCTAGTAGTTGGTTTGATTGCCAGCTATTACACATATACACCTCAAGACAAAGGTCAAGAAGTAAATTCGCCTTTACCTGCACGCTAAAACTATGCAACTGTTGTAGAGACGTTCCGTCGGAACGTCTCTACGATATGTGTCCCAATATAGGACAGATATAACAAACTGAAAAAAGAAGAAAGAAGCTTTTTTCCCTTCTTTCTTCTTCTTTTTTATGGTTACCCTATTTTTGTCCAAAATAAGCAACTGAAGCGGCAAATATCTGATTATTCTCTGTAAGTCGAAGTACCTACGGCGTTGGGGTCACGATAACGGGTTGTATCTTCGCTGCGCTTTTTACCAGCCAAGCCTGCTAGACCTAACAAACCTGTTAATCCTAACCAACCCCAATCAAAATCATTTCTTTCATAAGTTGTTGTGGTTGGGGCAGTTGTTGTGGTTCCAGTGGTTCCGTCTGTGTTGGTGGTTCCGCCATTAACTTGAGCTTGTGCAGGTAAAGTTAAGGGCAACATTGTCATACTCAAGGCGAAAACGCCAGCGCCAAGAACTTTGGTGAGATTACTTTTCATAGTGAATATTCCTCGTCGGTTCCTTTGTTACTCACCAATTTATCTAGTCCAAAGATAAATTCAATCAATCTATGGCTATAAACTCAAGTTTTTCTAAACTCAGGCTGAGGATAGACAAATGCTGCTTAGAGTGAAGTTGTTTCTCTCTTGTGGTGTAGTACTTCTGTTTGTCACCCTGCGGCTTAATAATTCTTCATCGCCCGTTGAATATCGCGTTGATCTTGCCGTCGTTTCAAATCTTCTCGCTTATCATGCAGCTTTTTACCTTTGCCTAGAGCGATACTTACTTTCACCAAACCTCGTTTCAAATACATTTTTAAAGGGACTAAAGTTAAACCTTGCTGTTCAACCTTGCCAATTAGCTTGCGGATTTCCTGACGATGGAGCAGCAGCTTGCGCGTGCGGCGCGGTTCATGGTTAAAATATTGCCCACTAGCAGTGTAAGGGGAGATATGCACATTCAACAGCCATGCTTCGCCATCGCGAATTAAAGCATAGCCATCTTGGAGATTTACCTTTCCCGCACGAATTGACTTGACCTCGGTGCCTGTCAACTGAACTCCAGCCTCGTAGGTTTCCAAGATTTCGTACAAATAACGGGCTTGCCGATTATCGCTTACAACTTTGTAACTGTCGCTTTTCTCGCTCATTGAGTATTTTGCTTGCGTCAAATTTGCCTAAAAATTCGTCTTTACTTGTTGCTAAACTTATAGAGGGATATTAAACCACTATAAATGTTTTACTGGATATCAGTGTTATCTTATTAATTTAACGTTAACCTGCGAGGTAATTTATTTAGTAGGTATTAATTTACAGTTATAAGTTAGCGCGATCGCCCTCTTGAAGGCAGTGAGTGATGAAAAATTACAAAACTATCTGCCCGGATTACACACTTGGAGTTAAAGATAAGTTAAAATTTATTAACCTATTATAATAATTTAAGATTTTATTTATAAATCAACCTTGAGGCAGTTATTAGCTGTTAATCCTGTCATAGTATGATAGGACTTACGCAAGCGTCACAATATAAGGTCAACTGGCACATATATTTCAATTTGCCGTAAATGCTTGTAAGCATTGATTTATAAACCTTAGAGCCATATTAATTCTATGTGACAGTTTTCAGATAAATGTGCCAGTTGCGTAAGTCCTGTATGAAACATAAGAGTACTATTGTTGCTTGAGTCTACTGATATTGCTTATTAAAGCAAATTGCTTAGTAAAAAAAATGCTAGGGGTGTACTGTCCATGCCCTTGACGATCCTTGTAGTGGATGACGACCTGGGCACTCGTCTGTCTATCAGCGATTATCTTGAATTATCTGGTTACATAGTAATTACAGCTGATGACGGTCAAGAGGCTCTGGAGATTGTGGAAGAGTACCATCCTGATTTGATTGTCACCGATATTGTCATGCCACGAATGAATGGCTATGAATTGGTGCGCCAGGTGCGTCAAAAACCAGCCTTTCGTTTGTTACCGGTTATTTTGTTAACGGCAAGAATTAAGACCCAGGAAAGAATCTTGGGCTATCAGTCAGGATGCGATTTATATTTGCCTAAGCCTTTTGAGTTAGAAGAGTTAGCCGCAGCGATCCGCAATCTCTTAGAGCGATCGCAAATCATTCAATCAGAGTATGGCTTTTCTCATCAAGAAAATCCAGGTAATTCTACACCTAAAGTTGCGGACTCTCATAATTATGTTAATCATTTTCAGAAGTCCGAAGCACTTTCATCTTTCAGTTCTAGAGAACAGGAAGTCCTCGAACTGTTAACACATGGTCTTTCTAATGCTCAGATGGGTAATCAGTTACATCTGAGTCCTCGGACAGTAGAAAAGTACGTTAGCAGCTTACTAAGGAAAACCGAAACTAGCAACCGCGCCGAACTAGTGCGTTTTGCGATTACGCACGGTTTAGTTAAATAACGGCTAATGGCACTGTTGATTACTGGCTGGTGACGTGTTTCAGCAGACCTTCACAAGCATCTACGAGTAAATCAATCACCTGATTAAATCCCTCTGAACCGCCATAGTAAGGGTCTGGAACTTCTTGAGTTGTGTACTTAGAGCAAAAATCACACATCAAGCGCACTTTATGGGAATACTGCCCAGTTGGATCGAGAGAGAGGATATTTTCATAATTCTCTCGATCCATAGCCAAAATCAAATCAAAATCTTGAAAATCTGACTTTTGAAACTGTCGGGCTGAACCACGTAGTTTAATTCCCAACTTTTGAGTAGCCGCAGCAGTCATGCGTCTGTCAGGTGGGCTACCAATGTGGTAACTGGATGTCCCAGCAGAGTCGCAGAGGATGCTTTCGCTCAAGCCTGCCTGCTCGATTAAATGATACATGATATTTTCTGCCGATGGTGAACGGCAAATGTTCCCCAGGCAGACAAAAAGCAGCTTATAAGGCATAAAAATCCATTTTGCGCGTCAGTCGTTAGTTGTTAGTTGGAGCGTTGTTGTTCGTAAAAAATATTACTAACCACTATCCACTAACTACTAACCACTAACTATTGAAACTTTACTAAAATCCGGGAAGCTCTAGCCCACTGGTCAAATCTTCCATGCGATCGCGCATTGTAGCCGTAGACTTGTTGTAAGCATCTTTCATTGCTGCTGTCACGAGATCGGAAAGTACATCCGCACCTTCTTCTAGAGCACTTGGGGAAATTTCCACGCGCTTTGGTTCTTGGTTTCCGCTGACAATCACCTTGACCAGACCACCACCAGACTCTCCCAAAATTTCCATTTGCTCCAATTCTTCTTGGAGTTTTTTCGCGCCTTCTTGAACTTGCTGCGCTTTTTTAAAAGCTTCAGCCAGTTCCTTCATTTTTCCCAAGCCGAAGCCAAAACCCTGTCCTTTTTCTGCCATAACTGATTGTCCGCGTGTGCGTTGAATAACAAATCAAATTCAATTATAGATGCGCTTTTGCAGTTGCCTGTTTTTTTTACCTAGAGTTGGTTGTTAGTTGGAGCGTTGGAGCGTTGTCAGTTGCTCCGTTTGCCAGTAACTACTAACCACCAACTACTAACTAAACTGGTTGAAAATCTCCGATCATTTTGACTTCTGGCTCTAACAAAATCGACCAGCGGTCTTGTACCTGCTGCTGGATGTGGCGGATCAGACCAAAGATATCGTTAGCTTTTGCTCCGCCACGATTGACGATAAAATTAGCGTGGAGTTGTGCTACTTGCGCTCCGCCTATTTGATAGCCTTTAAGACCGGTTTGTTCAATTAACCAGCCTGCGCTATGAGGTTTAGGATTGCGGAACACGCTACCACAGCTGGGGAAGTTGTAGGGTTGTGTGGTCAGACGATGTTGTTTGTGTTGTTTTGTTGCGGCTACAACTTTGGCGGGGTCTGCCCCTGGTTTGAGTTGGAAGGTGGCTTGGGTGACTATGCGATCGCTTCCTTGTAGTAATGAAGTTCGATACGTGTAATCCAACTCATCGGGGGTGAGAATTTCTAACGTGCCATTGGGTGAAAGCACTTCGGCACTGACTAACATCTCTGCGATACAGCCACTGTGTGCCCCAGCATTCATGACAACGGCACCGCCGACGGTTCCGGGGATGCCAACAGCCCATTCTAATCCTTCCCAACCCAAATCTGCTGCTTGCCATGCCAAGCTGGGGATTGATTCTCCTGCTGCAACTGTTAATTGACCTGTTTGGGGGTCAAAGTGGCTGTGGCGCAGATGACGAGTAGCGATAACTAAACCGGATATACCGCGATCGCTTACTAACAAGTTAGATCCCGAACCTAGTATTGTTACTGCTAAATCATGTTCTTTTGCATACTTCACACTTGCTTCCAGTGCTGCTAAGTTTCGTGGAGCTGCGTACCATTCGGCTGGTCCGCCAACTCTGTAGGAAGTAACCGCTGCGAGGGAAGCCTGAGACTTAATTGCAAAATCGCTACCGATTACGTAAACTTTCTTGCTCTCAATAGAATTAACTGTTTCTTGTTTACTTGTCGCTAAGGTAGAAATTTTGCAGACGTTTTCAGCTGCCTGGGAAATTGTCATATAACTTCAATTGGTGATTTTTTTACATTTATATGCCGTATAGATACGGCAAAAAGGTGAAGCAACGAAACTCTCGCAAGACAGACACAATGCTGACGAATTAACCAACAAGTGTCAGCTTTTAGGATCTAGCTTTAGCTGGTTCGCAAAGAGTTGTAATTACTTCAGGTATCACCATGTTCAAGTTCCCAGCACCCAAAAACAAAGCTAAGTCTCCAGGACGTAACCTAGAAACCAAGAACTCACGCACTGAGGGTAAAGTCGGTTGATAAGTCACCTGGGGTTGGTGTTGAGCAATTTTCGCCACCAGTTGTTCACCACTGACTTGCCCTAAATCTGGTTCACCTGCACTGTAAATGTCAGTGATGACCACCAAATCAGCATGAGTAAAGGATTCGGCAAATTCTTCTAAAAACGTGAGCGTGCGGCTGTAACGATGTGGTTGAAAGATAGCAACTACTCTTTGCCCTGGTCTTGCTTGGAGACGTGCGGCAGCGAGAGTGGCGCGAATTTCACTCGGATGATGGGCATAGTCGTCAATAAAGGTAATACCATCCACTTCACCCCGCAATTCAAAGCGGCGTCTTGCACCTTCAAAAGTGGAGAGACATTCAGCAATTTTGCCAAATTCTAAACCTAAGACTCGACCAATAGCAACTGCTGCTAAAGAATTGCTGAGGTTGTGGCGACCTAGCAAACGTAAGTTTAACACGCCTAAGGCTTTGCCTTGTTCCCAAACTAAAGCCGTGGTACCATCCGCGCGATATTCGATATTGGTGACAGCGTAATCAGCTTCGCTCTCTAAGTGTAAGCTGTAGCTGATAGTTGGTTTTAGGGAGTCTTTTACCGTTTTACAATCAATACTACCAATTAATAATTTGCAACTATGAGCAAATGTCTGGAAGGTTTCCACTACTTGCTCTAATGTGTCGTAATGGTCGGGATGATCTAATTCAATATTGGTGATGATGCCAATTTCTGGGGCATGTTTTACTAAAGAACCATCTGATTCATCTGCTTCAGCTACTAGATATTTACTTTCTCCCAATCGGGCATTGCCAGACCAAGCTTTTACTTCGCCACCTATTAGAATCGTTGGGTCTAAACCAGCTTGCAGTAGCATATAACCAATCATGCTACTAGTTGTTGTTTTACCATGCGTTCCCGCTACTGCAATACTGTAATATTCGGCAATTAGTGCGGCTAGTACATCAGACCTATGAAATATTGGGCAACCTAATTCTAGTGCTGCTTTGTATTCTAAATTATTTGTATTAATTGCTGTTGAACAAATAACTTGAGGCAGTATTCCTTTACTTACAGTAGGCGATTCTTCTAATGAGTTTAATACTACTGTATTTTTCTCAGTATTTACCTCACTTTCATGGTGAAAAAACGCGAGATTGCTTGCTTCTTGTGTACCAAATATATGAGAACCGATATCTTCTAACTTTTGCGTAATGTGGTTTGGACGAAGATCCGAACCTGATACTGGTAAATGGCGCTTTGTCAGAACGTATGCCAGAGCAGACATACCTATACCGCCAATACCAATAAAGTGAAATGGTCTACCACTAAAATCTACAGAATTGCTCATTGTTTAATCCTCTTACACCACACCACACCAATATTCACAAATGACACGCGTATCATAACAGGAATTTGATTTTACCGTTACTGCTTCTGCATCATTTTTTATCTGATGATTCAGTTGCTTTTTTCGCTAAACATCTGCATGTTCAGAATGATTTTACCTTGGTAAGGGATTTTTTATTTTTCTGAACTGTTTTTATGTTTATTCTGCAAATTTCCGCCGCATCGGGAAATAAATGACTGTAATTTCAAATACATTTTTTGCCTTCCTTACTGGAATTATCGCTCAATAGTACATTGAGATGCGAAACTGCTTTTAAACTGAAATAAAACTCACACTAAGCAGATGCGGTCTATTGCAATTTTCGGCGGCACATTTGATCCTGTTCATTGGGGACACTTGATTCTAGCCGAGGCTGCTTTGTACCAAGTACCCTTAGAATACGTAATTTGGGTGCCATCGTTAAATCCTCCTCATAAACAAGCGACTTCCTTTGAGCATCGAGTAGAAATGCTCCAACTAGCCACAACAGACAACCCCTCATTTACTGTTTCATTAGTTGAGGTGAATCGCTCCGGAACTTCCTATGCGATTGATACCCTACTTGAGTTATCTACTTTTTACCCTAATACTCACTGGTACTGGATTATTGGTTTGGATGCTTTCCTTACTTTGCCCCGTTGGTATCGTAGACGAGAACTAGTACAAATGTGTGATTGGTTGGTCGCACCCCGACTAGTCGGTGGTGAGAATATAGCTCAAAGCGAGTTGATCTGCAAGCAAGTAGAGCAACAACTGCAAAAACAATCCTATACCATTAACTGGCAATTATTGCATATACCTTTAGTGGGACTTTCGTCAACTATAATTCGGCAGATGTGCGGCGAACGCCAGTCAATTCGTTACTTAGTCCCGGAATCGGTCAGATCTTACATCGCTGCCCAAAACCTCTACTTCGATAAATCTAAATAAAATATGTATTTTTTTGTTGCTCTAGCACTTTATAGTTATAAATACCCCCCCCGTTTGCTGTATGATCAGGGTCAACGATATTAATGTATAGGCATAAATACAGAGGGGCAAGACGCTGTGATTAGAGTTGCAATCAACGGTTTTGGGCGCATTGGACGTAACTTTATGCGCTGCTGGGTAGGTAGAGAACATAGCAACATCGAGATAGTTGCTATCAATGACACCTCAGACCCTAGAACCAACGCGCATCTGCTCAGATATGACACGATGCTAGGAAAGTTACAGAATGCTGACATTTCTGCCGATGATAATTCTATCATCGTTAACGGTAAGACCGTTAAGTGCGTATCCGATCGCAACCCAGAAAACTTGCCCTGGAGAGACTGGGAAATAGACCTGATTATTGAAGCAACAGGTGTATTTACCAGCAAAGAAGGGGCAATGAAGCATGTAAATGCAGGTGCCAAGAAGGTTCTGATCACTGCCCCAGGCAAAAACGAAGATGGGACGTTTGTGGTTGGCGTGAATCATCACGATTACGACCACAACAAACACAACATCATCAGTAATGCCAGCTGTACTACCAACTGTTTAGCTCCCATTGCCAAGGTGTTGCACGAGAAGTTCAACATCATCAAAGGCACAATGACCACTACTCACAGTTACACCGGCGACCAACGTCTGTTAGACGCTAGCCACCGGGATCTGCGACGTGCTCGTGCTGCGGCAATGAACATTGTACCCACCTCCACAGGTGCGGCAAAAGCTGTAGCGTTGGTACTACCAGACCTCAAAGGTAAGCTGAATGGTGTGGCATTGCGCGTACCCACCCCCAACGTTTCAATGGTGGATTTCGTCGTTAACGTCGAGAAGCGCACTATTACCGAAGAAGTCAACCAAGCCCTGAAAGAAGCCTCTGAAGGTCCAATGAAAGGCATTTTGGATTATTGCGACCTACCCTTGGTATCATCCGATCATCAAGGTACTGAAGCTTCTTCGATTGTCGATGCTAGCTTGACAATGGTTATGGGCAACGACATGGTGAAGGTTATGGCGTGGTATGACAACGAGTGGGGTTACAGCCAGCGAGTCTTGGATTTGGCAGAGCTAGTAGCCGAGAAGTGGACTAATTAGTCAACAGTCAAGAGTCAAGGGCAAATATTTTGACTTTGGACTATTGACTAAAGTGTTGAAACCCTCGACCAAGAGTCAGAACTTGGTCGGGGTTTTTTGCGTTCTGGTCGTGTAAGATGACTTTGGAGCCAGATGTAATTGTTCCCACGATCGCTGCACCGTTACCAAGTTTTTTAACTAATTCATAAGCTGGTAATGACGGCAAGCACAGCACTAATTCAAAGTCTTCGCCACCGTAAATAGCGTATTCTAGCGCTTGCTCGTTTGTCAGCCAGTAGTTGAAAGCATCTGGTAAAGAAATTTGCCTAGATTCTAGAACAGCGCCAACGCCACTGGCGCGGCAGATTTGCAAAACTGCATCTGCCAAACCGTCGCTGCTGTCCATACCGGCGATGGTGAGGAGGGGAGAGTGGGAGAGGGGGGGATGGGGAGAGGGGGGGATAGGGGGAGTAGGGGCAGGGTTTCCCCTCCCGTAGAGGGCTGAGGAGAAAGAATGTAAAATTTCCCAGAGGATCGGTAAGACATCCAAACGAGGTTGTGGGCGCTGGTGTGCGCGGATGAGAGCCGTATCATCGCCTTGTTGAAGGTTTTGCCTCAATTCTGGATGTAACAGCAGTTCTAAGCCAGCGCGGGAGGCTCCATGAACGCCTGTGACAACGATCGCATCCCCCAATGCAGCTTGATTGCGGCGGATAATTCGATGGGGATGAGCCTGACCAAAAGCAGTGATAGATAAAGTTATGACAGGCGATCGCACTACATCACCGCCCACAATTGAGGTATTGTATTTTTGCAGGCATTGTGTTATACCCTGGTACAATTCCTCAACCCAACTCACGCTGACTTCACCCCTAAGTCCCAACCCAACAGTTATTCCCAGTGGAGAAGCGCCCATTGCCGCCAAATCTGATAAATTAGCAGCAGCAGCTCGCCAACCGGCATCTTCAGCAGAAGTGGTAATCTCGCTAAAATGCACGCCGTCAACCAGCACGTCCGTTGTCACCACCAAAGATTCCCCCGGTTTAGTCACCAGCACCGCTGCGTCATCGCCGACAATCTCTGGTGGACAGAAGCGCTGCAATCTTTCTAAAAGACCTTGTTCACCAATATCTCGAACTAGCATATTTTGATAGTGGATAATTGTTAGTGGTTAGTTGTTAGTTGCTGGTTGGTTGTTATTTGTTAGTTGTGAAAAATTACTCTTAACCACGCTCCTACTAACCACTAACAATTATCTATGCTGTTTGCGGTTCGACTAAATTTTCTAATCCTTGGGTGACTTTTGCCGATTCGATTTTGTCACCAGCTTTAAGTTGATCTAAAACTTCTTTACCCTCGGTGAGGTAACCAAAAACGGAATAGCGTCCATCTAACAAATTGCGTCCGGCTGGGGTAAGCTCTGGTTCAAACAAAAAGAAGAAAAATTGCGAAGAACCGCCATTAACTTCATTTTCCGGACGAGCCATCGCCAATGCACCAAAGGCAGAAAAAGGTAGAACTGGCATATCGATATAACGTCCAGCGGCTTCTAGTGTAATGCCGTAGGTGGGTTCTTTATCGCCTTCCGCGAGAATTTCTAAGGGAATAGCGCGGTATTTATTTGTTTTTGGGTCAATAAAACCAACTTCCTTACCTGCGGGATCTCCGGTTTGCAAAACGTAAGATTCTTCAGAGCGGGTAAATTCTAACCCGTTATAAAAGCCTCTTTGCACCAAATCAAGAAAGTTACCGGCGGTGACAGGGGCGCTGTAGCCGTCCACAACCATAGTAAGATTACCTTTGTTGGTTTTCATTTCTACGGTGGCACGACCTTTGAGTTGAGGGAGGTTGCTGTACTCAGCAGGCACTTCAAAGGGGTATTCCTTCACCATTGACTCTTCTAACAAAGTAACGAGATTTAGCAGCTTGGCTCGTTCTTCGCGAAGTTTTTCTTTATCTTTGGTTTTAACGACTTCATCCAGAGAAGTCACGCCAGCTTTTAACTCAGCAATCCAAGCTTCTGCTTGGGGTTGGCGTTCTTCAGGGACACTTGCTAGGATTTTGGAGGGATTATTGAGAATCCGCGATGCTTTGCTGATATCTTTGGAAATAGCCCCCCAGCGGCGATTTGCTCGCAGTTGAGCGGCAATGTCTTCTAAAGACGCTTGCAAGTCCCGCACGGGTTTATTATCTATGGGAAGGGCGTAGCGTAACAAAGCGTTGCCATCGGTGATTGCATTTCCAGCTGGTAGCGCGGCTCTACTGGTGGGAGTCCACCCAGCTGTACTTATGCCTAAACTTATTGTCACCAACAACACTGCAATTAGGCTTTTTTTCAGCCAGGATTTTAATAAGTTGAACATGGCATTGCTCAAATACGGCATCTAAATTTTTGACTTGTTGCGTAACCCATCAATAATCTTCCCACAGTACAGGGGAGATGGAGGGAGTGGGGGAGTGAGGGACAATTTTTATTCCTTTGCCCTTTAACGCCACATGCGTGACTGTCGGCACAGCCGCGATAGCGCAGTGGCTCCCCTTTCCCCCTCATGAAATTGCCCAATTCCCAATTCTCAATGACAAAATGACTAATCTCCCCGCTTGAAGGGTACAATAAATGCCGATTGGTGCGATTCGATGTCGCACGTTTTGAGTGAGGAAAGTAAAATTTTCCTCCAGGTTAGTGTCCAAAACCTGTTCCAATCCCAAAGGAGCATCACGGGTAACTGTGATGTTTCACAGCTAGAGGGA
>JAHHID010000093.1 GCA_019359015.1 Spirirestis rafaelensis WJT71-NPBG6 | reverse complement strand
TACCCAAGCCCCGGATGCAGCCAGATCACCCTGCTTTAATAAAAGTGCTTGTTGTTTTTCTAAGGCTATAATCGCCTTTTTAATCCGCTCAAATCGAGCTAATTTATCCTGTTCAGTATCGTTGGCTGCAAGTAATAAACAGCACTTAGATAGCAATGGGCTAAATCGGCGATACGGTTCTATTCCCAAACGAGATGCTTGTTTATTAGTGATTTTAATCTTACCAACACAACTCCTTATTGTCCGTGTTTTCCCCTTTGTTGTTCCAGTCTTTTCTCCGACAAAAAAAAGGCAATTTTCGGACTGACGTGTTCCAGAACTTGATCGCGAACGGCTGTTTCTATGCCTTCAAAGGTTTCTATTTTTTCCGAAGGCGTGTTTTTATACAGAATCTTCGCGATCGCTTTTACGTGGGTATCTAAAAGTTCTTTATCTTCCGGGGTCATTGAACTTGATCTGCTTGTTGAACATTATTAATTCTCTCGAATTCCGGTGTTGATGTACAGTTCCCCTTTTATTCGCGAGTTACAATCGCCAATATTCTTGTCTTCTTCCCATCTTTTTGCCAAATTGGGATGCTCCCTAAAAGAGCATGAGCGCAATTGGTCTGAAGAGCCGAAGTTGCGAAGTGAGTTAGAAGCCCTGCGATCTGATTTGGAACAGTACGCGAATGCATTGGCTGTAATTGTTGGTGTAAGTTCAAAAAATAATAAATAATTAGGCGGTATTTGTCAGTATCACTGTTTAAAATTAATAGTTTTCCACACTTATGGAGAGATTTTTATGCATCGTCATTGTGATATCTTTCTTAGTCACTCATCTCAAGACAAACCGTACGTTAATTTACTACAAGAAAAACTTACAAAACGAGGATATAGAGTGTGGTATGACAAAACTAATATTAATTGGGGGGATAATTTACAAGAGAAAATTGAAGAAGGTCTCGAACAATCATACAAAGGAATTGTTGTACTCAGCCGTCATTACTTAAAACTTACTAAATGGATTAAATTCGAGCTCGAGCGCATAAAAAAAGTGGCAGGATATTTTTTCTTTTACACAACGTAACAATAAACGAGATTAAAACGGAGTATCCTGAGGTATATAAAGACATTGAAGAAATACTTGTACAATTTTCAATTTCTGATGAACATGGCTTAGATTATGTTCTCGATGAGGTAAAAAAAATTACCCAAGATATTATTATTGGTCAAAGACAAGAGTTCGCTACATTACGCGACTTACTAGTTGCAAAAACGTGGAGTTACGCCGACGACGAAACTTATAGATTAATCTACAAAGAAAATTTTGGACTCTTGAATTTCCCCTACGAGGATTTAGAGATAATAAACCGATTGTGGTTCATATATAGTGATGGGTACTATGGCTTCAGCATTCAGAAGGAGATTTACATAGATGAAAGCAAAAGTAAAAATTATTCAAATCCCTATAAAAACTTTGCTAATCGCGTAAAGTGGTATTTAAATCCCTATAAAAATTTTGCTAATCGCGTAAAGTGGAAAAGAGAAAAAGGAAAGTGGAAGAGTCAATATGCTCCTTTACCAACCCCTACTTATAAAGGACACTTCCCAGCGCAGGTTTATTTTGTTAACTTAGGCAAAGAGGAGTCTCAGCATAAGTTCCAGGAGTCTTCTAATTACAGGAAAGTGGTGATACTGCAATGGTTGATAGGCGTATGTGTTGTTCTGAATCAAATTTGGCTTTGGGGGTGGGTTTATTTTGTTTTGTTAGTGATACTAATTCCTTTGTTGGGTTTAGGATGGTTTATTGTATGGTTTATCAATTTATTCATTGATGCCTATTTTGAATTCAACGTGTGGGATTGGCTAAAAGACGGGTTTAGATCCTATCAATTGCACAAATTCTTTTCAAGTTATGACCATAATTACACCACCATTGAGTTGTAAACTGTAACATCTAGGCGTTTCCAAATTTTATAAAGATTTATTAGGCGTAAAAGTAGCGAAGCTGTCACCAGCCGCTACGTGGGAGCGATTGATGCAAAAAAATATGCAGCAAATTATACAATTCCTAAACGAGAAGCTTGCGTCCTCCGATCCGAAATAACTTAATAAACCCAAGTTGCTAGTTAGGTAAGACTGCAACAGGAAATATAGAACTCATCAGTGCCAAAGCAGAACCTAATCCCAGCCAGTTGAGTTGCCAATGCTTGATTTTAAGCATATTTTGACCGCCTAGATTTGATAAGTCGCCCTCAGGCTGGAAGCCTGGGACTATACGAACAAAACCCGCCTACGCGGGTTACGAAACCCTTGATTTCCCTAAAGTCCGCAGAACCGAAGCGGACTTAGTTAGTGTAGCCGCAGGCTTCAGCCTGACGGCGTGTGGTGCATTCCGGTAATCTACGTATACCTACTACAATTTTAGAAGTTTATCTAGTTTGACGTTACCAGCTTGAGAAAGATTTAAAAATATTACTCACATTGGCACAATTAAGAAAGTGCTGATTTGTGTGCAAAACGTGAGTGCAGAAAGTTTAGAAATTGCCAAAAATCTTTACCAGTCTGGGAAAGCTGCTTTTGAAAGTGGGCAATATAGACAAGCGGTGGAAAATCTAGAAAAAGCGATCGCTCTAGCGAATCGTAATTCTCGCTTGGGGGGAGAGATACAAATCTGGCTGGTAACAGCTTATGAAGCTGCTGGACGCACTGAAGATGCGATCGCCCTTTGCGAAGAACTCAAACGCCATCCTTTTTCCGAAACCAGCAAACAAGCGCGAAACTTGGTTTACATTCTCAAAGCACCCAAGCTACAAAGACCAAGCGAATGGATGACGGAAATTCCTGATTTGGGCGCATTGTCTGATAATGAAAGCAAAATCCGTCTCGCTGCTGGTACAAAATCTTCCCAACCCAAAAAGCCTACTGAGCGAGAATTCGTTGACTTAAGCCAAGTCAATACTAAAGATAATCGCTTTATTTGGGTCGCATTAATTACCATTAGTTTAATCTTGGGTAGCTTGGTTTGGTTGAGTCTGTAAAAAAGTATGAAGTGTAAAGGATGAACGCGAGTGCGTTTGTGCGATTGAGAACGAGAAGGAGGAAAAAAGCTTTGCGGTACAATTTCAAGCTGGACGGAACTTCTCTAAAGCCTTAACTTCATCCTTTATCATTTATACTTCATCCTTTAGTTGACTTTTGTGGAGATTTATAGTGATGAATTTATCGGCTTTAGCAAAAAGCTTTGCACGGCTAAGATTTGTCTGCCTTGTGCTGTTCGCATCCCTGCTGCTTTCTGGTTGCGTACAGTATGAAGCGGGGGTAAACTTTGAAAACTCGAATCGCGGCGAACTGGTGCAACATATTAAGTTAGCAGAACGGCTAACCACTTTTAGCGGTGACTCAGTATACGAATGGTTAAATAGCATCGAACGCCGCGCCCGCAAACAAGAAGGCAAAGTGCGGCGACTTTCCCAAGAAGAAATTATTGTGACAATTCCTTTCAGTAATGGTAAGGAATTACAAACGAAGTTTAACGAATTTTTCAATCCCAACATTAATCAAAAAGCTGAAGTTAAAGGTACATCTGACTCAGAACTGCCAAAAATTGAGTCAAACTTACTTTTGTTTCAAAACAATTTCTTACTGTTAGTGCGGAATCGGTTGATTTACGATGTTGATTTGCGATCGCTCTCTCTAATTGCCAGCAATGGTAACGTTTTAGCGAATGCAGGTTCGATTCTCGATTTAGAATTTAGCTTGAAAACTCCTTGGGGGGCAAAAAGCATTCAACAAACCGAAAGCGCGATCGCTCCCGAAAAAAATCAAAATAAACTGGTATGGAAGCTCACGCCAGGTCAATTAAACCACATCGAAGCAGTTTTCTGGCTTCCCAGTCCTCTCGGTATTGGTACTTTGTTGATTATTTTGTTTGTTTGCGGTGGGCTATATCTACGGTATAGTTTTATGCCAGACCCCAGCATTCAATTTGCTACCAAAACAGCTAGTGAATAGTTCTGAATGCTGAGTGTTCCTCGTTTCAAGCGCTAAGGCTGGGAACGAGAGGGAGCATCCCAACAACGCACAGCCGCGTCCAGGCTTAAGCGCCTGTTGGTTAGGCATTTTTGCAAAAATGGGATGCTTCCAAACCAAACAATCAAGCAGACATAATATCACCAAGCCGAAATTTGTGAAAGTACGACTGTTGTTAGTATTCGCCGTCTTATTTGTCTTTAGTTATGGATTGTCGGCATATCGGCGACCATCCATATATAGTCAACAGATTATTGCCAGAGCAACACCGACTGCAACATTAACACCAAGTCAATCTAATAAGCCAAGGATCTCTATTACCAAGTTGACAGATGACCTCGAAGTGGCGGAGAAAAACGTCACGAGGATTTTCTTGATTTTGGTAAAGGTCGTGGCGGCTTTACTAAGTCTTTTGATCCTCTATCGCATCATCTTAATGCTTTTTCAGCGTTCATCTCAGTTGATTGTAGACAATTTCATAAATGCTTCTGATGCCGATGAAATGGACAAGGTGTTACCAGGTCTTTCGCAATTAGCGCGAGAAAGACTTGTGGGGGAAATGAAAGGCGTGCGGCAACGTGTGAAAGAGCATATCATCAACCAAGGACCGGAAACCTATCATCCTCCTGATAAGTTACCATTACCGCAAACAACCCCAGATCAACGACTTGGTGACTTGGTGACTTCACTTAGCGAGTTCACACCAGACCAAATGCATCCAGCGATGAACATGTTGAAAGCGATATTCCCACCATTCGGCACGAAAGTAACTAGCATTCTGCAAAGCCAAGGTAAAGAATATGATCGGCTGGGAATTACTTTTGAAATCACTAATATTCAAGGTCGTCTTTCTTCTAAGTTGTATACGGTCTGGGAGTCGGTTGATAATTCACTATCCGAAGAAGCACTGAAAGACCGCTACAGAAAGCTATTAGGCTCGGCTATTCGCTGGTTGGCATTAGAACTCAGCCGACGCGAAATGGTGGCTGCTGTACCGTGGTATCACTGGGGACGAAAACGCGATCGCTATCAAGCAAAGATTTATAACTTTTTTGGCGCTCTTAATCTAGCCAGCGCCCCAAATCATGGCAAATTGTTTTACGATTTGGCGATTGAAGATTTACAGCAAGCAATAGTTTTGTATCCTGAGTGGTTTCAACCTTACGAAAATTTAGCTGATACATACAGCAGCCTGGGACGAGAAATTTCAAGCAAAGAATCTATTAATTGGCAACGTCAAGCGATACTCCAATACGATCGCGCCCTTCATGCATGTGAAGATGAATCTGTCAAGCGCCGAATTAGAATTGGCAAAGCGATGGCTGGGCTAATCACAGGTGATGTCAATTTGACTCAGGAAGCGAAAGACGAAATAGAAAACCTGAGGAAAGGGTGGGATGAGACATCAGAGTTAAATACTCGCTTTCTATATAATTTGGCGGCTTGGTATGCGATCGCTCACCGAATTAATGCTGAGGTAAAAACCGCGCTTTCATTAGCACGCCGTTATTTAGTTTACGCTTTGCTGAGAGATTATGAGCGCACCCTTTGGGAATGGGCGGGTAAAGATCCAGATTTACAAGGCATTTGTGAAAATTATACGGAATTGAAATTCTTAATGCTGAAGAAGTTGAATGAAGTACCCGAACTTACCAGCTTAACGGGTAACAATTTTACCACGCACGCAGAGGAAGTTCTCAAGGCACTAGGGACTGGGGACAAGGGGATAAGGGACAAAGAAGAATTACCAATGCCCAATAAAAAGGAGAGTATAAAATGAGCGATGACAAAAATAAAGAACAAAACGGTGGTTCCGAAAGAGATATCAAGCCGCCAAATAGCGGCAAACCTCGCAAAACTGAGCCGGGTGGTTCTCGTGGAATAGAACCACCCAAACAATTAGTAGGTGCAATACCACCTTGGTTAGACGAAAACGATTAAGGTGACAAACGCTCTATTTTCCAACTTCCATCATCCAAGCAAGTATAAAGCAAGCGATCGTGCAAACGACTAGGGCGTCCTTGCCAAAACTCAATTTTTGCGGGGATCACTCGCACTCCTCCCCAGTGCTGCGGTCGCGGCACCTCTTGATTTTCATATTTTACCTGAAGTTCTTGCAAGCGTTGCTCAAGAACTTCTCTGTTTTCTATCACCTCGCTTTGATTAGACACCCACGCACCCAGGCGACTATTTAACGGACGACTGTGAAAATACTCATCTGACTCGTATTCAGAAACTTTCTCCACCTGCCCATAAATACGGACTTGTCGTTCTAGTTCCGCCCACCAAAAAACCAGGGATGCTTGCGGATTTGCTCCTAATTCTTGTCCTTTCTGACTGTTATAGTTAGTGTAAAAAACAAAACCCCGCTCATCAAAATCTTTTAGTAGCACCATTCTTGCCGACGGATTGCCCTCTGGTGTAGCAGTGGCAATAGTCATGGCATTCGGTTCGGGAAGTTGGGCATCTAGTGCCTGATCGAACCATTTTTTAAACTGTCTAAAAGGATTAAAATCAACTTCCGAGACGCTCAGACCTTCCAAGGTATAATCTTTGCGAAGGTCAGCTATAGTTTTGTCCATGATGATTTGCTTCCTTTTTATCAGCTATGCTTACACACCTTTGTTAAAAATATTTATCATATTCATCAGCACCAGTTGAGTCTTACCAAGCTTGCCAATATAGACCCGCATGTAATTTCATCACATAACTCGTTGTGTGGAAATTTCTTGCTTCACCCAGTTCAAGCTTCCCCAATCCTTAGTCCCCAGTCGATAATATGCGCCGTTCAGCCTCCGTTAAAAGTCTGTTATTCTATGGTCTGAGCGGTCCGATTATCGCTCTGAATATTTGGCTGGTATCTCAGGTTTATCGCTTATTTCAGCATCCAATTACCATCTTGATCATTGCGGCGATTCTTGCTTTTTTACTGAATTATCCAGTAAAGTTTTTTGAACGCGCTAGAATTACGCGTACTCAGGCAGTAACTATAGTTTTACTGGCAACTTTAACGCTCTTTATAATTCTGGGCGTAACCTTAGTGCCGATAGTAATTGACCAAACGGTTCAACTGTTAAATAAGATTCCTGGTTTATTAAGCGCTAGTCAAGCAAATTTACAACAGTTTGAGGCGTTGGCGAGACAGCGGCGTTTGGCATTAGATTTGAGGTTTGTGAGCAATCAAATCAATGTCAGTATTGAGAATGTGGTACAACAACTAGCCTCTAGTGCTGTAGGTGTGGCTGGGACACTGCTATCAGGATTAATTAATATGGTGTTAATAGTCGTACTGGCATTTTACATGCTTTTGTATGGCGATCGCGTTTGGTTTGGTTTGGTTAATCTCCTACCGGCTAATATTCGAGTTCCTTTAATTGCATCTTTGCGCCTCAATTTCCACTACTTCTTCCTCAGCCAACTTTTACTAGCGCTGTTCATGGTAATCACCCTCACCCCGATTTTCTTGATTCTGAAGGTGCCGTTTGCTTTGTTGTTTGCCATACTTATTGGCATATCCCAATTAATTCCCTTTATTGGCGCGTCTCTTGGTATCGGTTTGGTGGTAATTTTAGTGTTGCTGCAAAGTTGGTTGCTAGCAATTCAAGTCGCAATAGCGGCGATTTTTTTGCAGCAGATTAAAGATAATTTGATAGCGCCCAAATTACTCGGCGATTTTATCGGACTTAATCCTATCTGGATTTTTGTTTCTATTTTGATGGGATTTGAGATTGCTGGGTTATTGGGGACACTTGTTGCTGTGCCGATCGCAGGTACTATTAAAGGTACTTTCGATGCGATTAAAAACGGCAAGCCAACTGAATTTGGTTCAATTACTATTCCTCACCCACCCGCAGATTGATGCGGGTATGGTTGCAAGAATATACCCTTCGCTTGGTGTTGACTATTTGCAACCAGCCAAAACTTCTATTTCTGAAACTACCCGTTCTAATTCTTCAATGATTGGGATCGATCCTGTTTTGTGGAAAGCATCTACAAGCGATCGATAATACCAAAGAGTACCTTCTTTGCCACCTTTGAAGCGTTCCCAAAGTGATTCACCCAAGACGCGATAATCTTTGCAAATCGATTGAGCATTGTACAGTTTATCGGCTCCCGAAACAAGTAACACCGATGGCGATGCAGTGAAAATATGAGCAATATATGCTTCTTTGCGTTGTCGCCAAGGTGGTTTAGGTATGGTGTCAGAGTCAGTGCAACCATCAACAATTGCTGTTACATTGTCTCCAAAACGACGGCGTATTTCTTCTCTGGTTCTCGCTCCTCCTTGGTCTTCGATGGCATCATGTAAAAGGGCTGCGATAGCTTCATCTTCATTTGCCCCATATTCTAAGGCAATACTGGCAACACCTAACAAATGAGCGATATAAGGAACACCCGAACCTTTACGAACTTGGTTTGCGTGAAGTTGTGTAGCGTAGGTTAAAGCCTCGGTAAAGCGTTCTGAAAGCATTTTATCAACCATAATGTTATTTGCTCGCACTTTACCTGAAAATCCTTTTCAATGCACGATTAGTTTTAGAAGAAACCGCCAATAAGCAGGGCGAACGCAAAGAAAGAGACGAAAGAGCATCTCAGCTAAAATTGTATTATCTATCTAGCTTGCTATGGCATAGTTATGAAAAGCGAAAAAGCGATTTTGCCGTCTTGGTACTCTGATGAAGATTTGATGCAAATGAGTTCAGAGAATCCAGAACTGCGATTTGAACGTAATGCCGATGGAACTTTGGAAACTATGCCGCCAACTGGGGGAATTTCTGGAAATAGAGAAATAAAAGCAGGAGCTTATCTGCTAACTTGGGTGGAAAGTCAAGATTTGGGTGAAGTTTTCAGTTCAAGTACAGGTTTTAGATTACCCAATACTGCTGTAAAATCTCTTGATGCTGCTTTTGTAGCTAAAGGACGCTTACCTGAAGGTTGGGATGAGCAAGAAGACCAATTTATAAATTTAGCACCTGATTTTGTAATTGAAATTCGTTCTAAAAATGACAACTTGGAAAAACTCAAGGCAAAAATGGCAGAATATATTGCCAATGGTGTACGTTTGGGATGGTTAATTGACCGTCAAAATCAGCAAGCTTTTGTTTATCGCCGAGATAATTCAATTACTCAATATCCAGCAACAGCAATTTTGAATGGTGAAGATGTTGTACCGGGATTTATGTTGCCTTTAGAAAAATTATTGTAGAGTGGTGTTGATTTAATAACGAAGCGCAGAAACGGAGATAACGCGGAGCTTAAATCCCTCTAAGCGGCGAGACTGACCACGAGTACCAGCAAACTCACCGTCTCGGAACTCTTTATCACCAATTTCTGCAAGATGAACCAATACTCTTATGCCAATTAAGGCTTGTTGCTTGTTTGCTTGTCTTTGATCAAGCCAAATAAGTTTCAGCCACTCCTCTATTGACTGAGGGCGATTTTCTGGCTTTATTTCCATCCCCTTAATAATTGCTTGATTCACCCTTTCACTAATACTAGAATTAATCTTTTTTGGTTCCACCAACGACGTACCAATAGCTCTTACTGGAGACATTGTTGGTGCTTCTCTTGTTAAAATGGCATACAAAGTTGCCGCCAAAGCATAAACATCACTATAAGCACCTCTTTTTGCTCTTTTGTCATATTGCTCAATCGGTGCAAAGCCATCAGATAACATTTGCGTGTGCGTCTTTGTCAAATTCGGGCTAAACTCCCGCGCAATACCAAAGTCAATTAACACAGCTTCCAAATTACCAGAACGCAACATGATATTTTGTGGTTTGATATCTCTATGCAACAAGCCGTTATTGTGAACTACGGTTAGTGCTTCACCAATCTGCTGAATGTAGCGTAATGCATTGACTTCAGACAAAGCACCTTGATTTTCAACCAAATTTGCTAAATCTTCCCCATCAATATATTCCATCACCATGCACCACAGCGCATCCTCTTGGATGACTTCATCTATCCGCACGATATGGGGATGAGTGCATCTTGCTAGTTTTATTGCTTCATTCAAGAAATCTTGCTGAAATTTGGCAAAATCCGGACGACGTTGCACAGTATCATTTAAGGTCTTAATGACAACGTAGCGCTTATTATTATCTGTAGCGCGATAAGTTATACCAAAGCCACCTTCGCCTAATTCTTTGTCAATTGTGTATTTGCCGCTCTGCAACTGATTCCCTGATTCCCAAGCCATTACTGACAATGCCAAAATATTGGTGTCAATTATGGCATAAGTTCAAAAGTGACTGCGAGCGCGTCTACGCATCACCACAACTAACTACACTTTTCGCCTACTCTTTGACTATCTCAACCAAATCTTCAATCAAAACATTAAAAGTCCGCGCTAATTTGAATAGTGCAGTGACATCAGCCATTGCCATTCCATCAGACAAGGCATAAGTTTTAATCGTGCCGTATGGGACTCCTGAACGTTCTGAGACTTCCTTGAGAGTCCATCCCTGTTTACCTGCAAACTCTCGAATACGTAACTTAACTAGTCCCATACTTGACAAGCGCCGAAATTTCAACTTTAATATTTTTACAGATTAAAAGCGTAGAGGCGTAGCGGTGAAGCCGCGCGGTCTTGGGGGTTTCCCCCATGAGCGACTGCTGAACCCGAAGGGCTTGTCGCTAGACATCGCACTCGATAAAACCCACAAATACCTAATTAGCTAATCATTGTGAGCATCTAAGTCATGATAACACCGCATCACTACCAGCACATCAACTATTCAACCACATCAAATAAATCTTCTAATAAAACATTAAAAGTCGAAGCCAGCTTTTTTAAGGCAGTTAGGTCAACAGTTGCTCTTTCTGGCAGTCGTGCGTAAGTTTTAATCGTACCGTATGGGACTCCAGAGCGATCAGCTAATTCCTTAAGTGTCCAGCCTTCTTTATCTGTAAACTCTTTAATTCTTAACCTGACCATTCCCATACTTGACAAGCGCCTAAGTCTCAGCTTGAATCTAGTATATATTAAAAGCGATCGCCCCGGTCTCGCAAACTAAAGCGATCGCTAACATAAAAACCCACATTGACCAAATTAGCCACTACGTGAGCGTCTCGTGAGCATCTCGTGAGCGTTTATTTAATCAATTTTGTGAGATCTACTTATGATAATAACACCGCAGTCTGAATCAGAGACAGTTAATCCATTAGCAAGATTTGTGACCCCAGAGGCGATCGCTTTACTCCTCAACATCAAAGTCGAGCAAATCAAAGATATCCGCTTGTGGCGATATGTAATTCTGGTAGTAGCCCAAGGAAAGACTCGGTTTGTCAGTTACGCCGACTTGCCACCGATTATAGAAGCCGAAGCGCCAAAAACTCAAGATTTTCTCTGTTGGCGCAAGCGGTGGAAGAAAAGCGAAACCAAAAAAGCACCAGACTTTTGGTTTAAATTCTATCAGCAGAAATTCATGCAAGCCGTTTCTGTTGCTCAACTCCGCACTTGGGGGGAATTGGTGCGCTTAATTAAATTTGCCCTTTCTCAAACAGATATAGAGTCCTTACGGAGTGATTATCTCCAAGTTAAACAAACACTTGTGCCTGTTTCGTAATCAGTTTGGCATTCTAACCGCTTCACAGGCAACATTAACTAACTGTAAAACCTATTTGTAAGGTAACAATAAATACACATAATCCCCATAAAGAAAGCACAAACTTGACTTCAACCCAAAATTAAATTTTAAATTGCTTCATGGCGTTTCGTTGCGAAAACTCGCCGGAATTGTGACGTTTAAGCTAGAATTGTTAAAGGTTCTTTACAGAGTTTGCATTGAATTCCTAATTCTGTTAGATCATCTCAGTATTTATTACAAGTAAGTCTGAAAATTTCCTCTATAGTTCACAGAACGCCCTCTTTTATGACGCTTCCAATCCGTAACGTCGCCATTATTGCCCACGTAGATCACGGCAAAACAACCCTCGTTGATGCACTCCTCAAACAATCCGGCATTTTCCGCGAAGGCGAAGACGTTCCGGATTGCGTCATGGACTCTAACGCTCTTGAAAGAGAGCGAGGTATCACTATTCTTTCTAAAAATACAGCAGTTCGCTACAAAGACACGCTGATCAATATTGTTGACACTCCCGGACACGCTGACTTTGGCGGCGAAGTCGAACGCGTACTTGGGATGGTTGATGGGTGTCTTCTGATTGTCGATGCCAACGAAGGTCCCATGCCCCAAACGCGCTTCGTACTGAAGAAAGCTTTGGAAAAAGGTCTGCGTCCCATCGTTGTGATCAACAAAATCGACCGTGGTCAAGCTGACCCCCACGTTGCTGTTGATAAAGTTTTGGATCTGTTCTTGGAATTAGGGGCAGATGAAGACCAGTGTGATTTTACCTATCTGTTTGCCTCCGGTATGGGAGGTTTCGCCAAGGAAAGCTTGGAAGCAGAATCGGTAGATATGCAACCTTTATTTAATGCGATTCTCCGCCATGTTCCACCACCTGTAGGAGATGCTTCTAAGCCTTTGCAACTGCAAGTTACAACCCTAGATTATTCAGAATATCTAGGACGGATTGTCATTGGCAGAATTCACAACGGTACTATCCGCTCAGGACAACAAGCAGCTTTAGTTACAGAAGATGGCAGCATTGTCAAGGGCAAAATTACCAAGTTGATGGGCTTTGAAGGACTCAAGCGCGTAGACATGGAAGAAGCAACCGCAGGCTATATTGTTGCGGTGGCTGGTTTCGCTGATGCTTATATTGGGGAAACGATTACTGACCCGAACGATCCGCAAGCATTGCCACTAATTAAGGTGGATGAACCAACTTTGCAAATGGCCTTCTGGGTGAATGATTCGCCCTTTGCTGGTCAAGAAGGTAAGTTGGTGACATCAAGACAAATACGCGATCGCCTTTTCCGCGAACTAGAAACTAACGTCGCTTTGCGCGTCGAAGAAACAGATTCTCCTGATAAATTCTTAGTTTCCGGTCGTGGTGAACTTCACCTGGGTATCTTAATCGAAACCATGCGTAGAGAAGGTTTTGAATTTCAAGTATCCCAGCCACAAGTAATTTACCGTGAAATCAACGGTCAACCTTGCGAACCTTACGAACTCTTGGTACTGGACATTCCTGCTGATGGTGTGGGTAGCTGTATTGAACGCCTCGGACAACGCAAAGGCGAAATGCAAGATATGCAACCAGGTAGTGGCGATCGCACCCAACTAGAGTTTGTCATTCCCGCCCGTGGTTTGATTGGTTTCCGGGGTGAATTCATGCGGATGACTCGTGGCGAAGGCATCATGAACCACAGTTTCTTGGACTACCGTCAACTGAGTGGCGAGATTGAAGCTCGTAACAAAGGTGTTTTAATATCCTTTGAAGAGGGCGTTTCTACCTTCTACGCCATGAGGAATGCCGAAGATAGAGGAGCATTCTTTATTACTCCAGGTACAAAGGTTTACAGAGGCATGATCGTGGGAGAACACAATCGTTCCCAAGATTTGGAACTAAATATCTGTAAGACCAAGCAATTGACCAACCACCGCGCTGCTGGTGGCGATGAATTGGTTCAGTTGCAAGCACCGATAGACATGAGCCTAGAACGTGCTTTGGAATACATTGGCTCCGATGAATTGGTGGAAGTTACACCCCAATCGGTTCGTCTGCGGAAGATGTCGAAGAAGTTGGCGAAACGGTAATTAAAGTTACTTAATTGATTTAGAAAGCCCGTATCTACGGGCTTTTTAATTTGTTAGTTACAGCGTTTTTCAATACTCCCCATCCTTAGCGTGTTATGTAAACCTAAAAATTGAATTAAATCGAGAAAAATTATTGATATGTGCCAAATAACGTGGATATCGATAATTTTTCGTCGTGTAATAACAAATTAGGTTGCTTTCAGCCTCGGCTGGGGCGGTATTTAAACGGTATTGGTATCAGGTCATTTGTACTATTTTAGGTTCTGAGAGTTAAACTGTTGGCAGTGTCAGCGACAGTCTTATGCCTAAGAAGATAAATGAGGTTTTTGGAGTTTCTGAGGAAGCTCTAAAAAAAGAGGGAGCATTCAACGGTTTTATAGATATTGACTCAAAGTTTTATGTTGATCCCCACCTTCTTGAAGCTACTAAAGTTCCAGAACTTGACAATTCATACCAGAACTTCAAAGACCATTTCAAAGATATTATCCGTCTTCTACAGACAACAAAGCATTCTGAGGATACATTTTTTCGTGCTGCTCACAAACGATTGATATTTCCAGAGTTGCCATTTGTTTCTTTAGGGTATTCTACAGAAGGCACATCAGGTAGTGGAATTGGATCGGGAATAGCTTATAAACTAACAAACACGGCTTGGGAAATAATAGAAGCAGGCATAACTGATCCAGTTATCTTTGAGTTAGTCGGACTTATCGAAGAAAATATTGGTGCTGACCGAATCAGCGACATGGTAATCTGCATCATTCTTCTAGACTTACTGGCTTACTCAGAAAGGGTTGCCAAGAATCTCAATTTGAATACTTGTCATGTAAAAGCACGCGGTAAGGAATTTTTGTTGCCAGCAGTTCCAAGTAATAATCGTCCCACAGTCTTGATTCCTCAAGATATTCTAAATGATCTTCCCGTTGCGTGTGGTTGGGATGATATTGACCTTGTTTGCGCTCACAATGAAGAGTTACGTAATCGTGTTAATGAGATTATTGGGGATACTTGGAAGAATGCCACAAAAAGGATAACGAAACGTGAGTTGAAGTACATCCTACTTAATTATCCTGAACTTTTGCGGGATCTGGTTGAACAATATAAGGGAAAACCTGCCGAAAAATATGATTTTGAAAAAGATCAATCGGGGCAGCTTATCTGGTATGACATTGCGAAAGAGTATGCTGAACAGTTTCCTCTATCTCTAAGAGTTGAGAATGGGATAACTCTTGAAAATATTCTTCAGATGGTTCTCAATATATGTAGTCATTTTAAAACGTTAGTTGAGTCCAATGGGCTATCAGTAACATTTTGGAATGACTCAGGACAATTAAGAAACGAGCGATTTGCTCAGCTCCTTTTCTTCGGAATTGCTGATGCTTATTGCTCTGCAAACAATCTAGATTTAAGCAGAGAACCCAATGCAGGTAGAGGTCCTGTCGATTTTAAGATTTCTAGGGGGTACAATGCACGTGTAAATGTTGAAGTCAAGTACACCTCAAATAATATTAAGTCAGGTTACGAGAAGCAACTTCCCATCTACAACGCTGCTGAACGAACCTTTCATAGTATTTTTTTGATTATCATTACGACTGAATCTATAAAAGCTTTGGATGAGCTAATCAAGTTCCGGCAGAGTGAGATAAGTAGTGGTAAAAGAGCACCAGAAATCGTCGTGATCGATGGCAGAATTCGTCCTTCAGCAAGTAAAGTAAAGTAGCTGCAACCTAACAAACGGTTGAAAAACCCTGGTGTGGATACAAAAACTACTAGCCGTCGCTGATTTTAGCCGTTAAACCCCTAATTTCTCGGTGAGAGCGCAGTTGAAAGGTTATCAGTGCGATCACCCCTCACCGTATATTGGGTTGAGCGGAGTGAAACCGAACCAATACAAGCCTCTCGGTGCTGCTTTCGTTTCATACAAACTCGACACGTCCCACCATCTCTTCAGGTGTCATCACCTCATAAATCAAAACTAAGGTTTCAATGATTTCACCAATTGAACGAGTCCCTTTCTTGCAGTACGTAATGCCAGGATGATCAAGTTTGCAACTCGCAATAATCAAAAAATCTGCATCTTGGGTAAACAGTACTCGCTGTGTTTCTTGAATAAACCCTAACTGGACTTCATCGCTTTGAGTACGTAATTCCACATCATTGGTTGTTGTGACATCAATTCCATAACGGCGCAAGCCAAGGGCAATCGCAGAATCGACATTTTCATCCAAATGAAAGCGAATTCGTTCACTCATTCCTCAACTGTCTTAATTTCTCTTGGAGACGCGAGGGATGATTTTGCTTCAGCACCTCAACCAACTCATCCTCTTCTGCTGTGCGGCGATCAATCTCATCTCGGCGATCAAAGTAATAAGCCATTGCCGCATAAACAGATGCCAGTGACAGGTCATACTTACCAGCAATCTCTACCAAGGAATATCCTAGCTTTAAATGCATCACTGCTACATCTTCTACAGCAATGCGAGTACCAGCAATCCGGGGCTTTCCACTCCGCACATCAAAAGAGATTTCAATATGCTCCCGACTGACTAACTGCATCAATGAATCTTCCACCTCCGTTCTATAATTTAATAATACACAGCAGTCCTGGCTCTTACAGAGTTACAGGTTGACTTAATCGCAATCCCTGTTTCAAAAGTCGTATTGACAATGTAAATACATCCTGCCTAAACTGTGAGATTTAGCACGGCTAGCTAATCTGGTCATGGGGGGCGATATCCTCCATACTAGGATTAAGACATCTCTTTCAAAGGTGCAGCCTATGTTGTTGCAAGAACTCAAGGAGCAGATTTATAAATTATCCGAGAGCGATCGCCTTGCACTGGTGAGCGCCATCATTGCATCCCTACAAGACACCCCTAAATCCCAACTTGATCGATCAAGCGCGATTAAACGGATGCGGGGTTTGTTGAAAACAGACCAGCCAGCGCCAACAGATGAAGAAGTAGCAATAATGCTAGAAGAACGGCGGGTAGAAAAGTATCTTCAGTGAAGGACTAGAGGCGATTTTGACACGCGATCGCCAAGGTTTTCAAAGTTCAGCCGTGCCTGTTTTATCGGTCAGCCAGCTATTGCAGCAGTTGGAAAACGCTGAAAGTTGAACGGCATGGAATAGTGATAATTGGTTAGAAACACGCATTACCTATGGTGTGTTGTCAGCGATCGCTTTCAGCAACTTTTTTGATACCCTACGCTTGTATGTAGCAAAACCCTGAAATCCTGTGAATTTTAGGTGGTGTTGGGTTAAAAAGGAAACTATGAAAATTATTAAACCCATCACCAACTGGCTAGAAATCCACGCTTGTGCGCCTACATATAGCGGTTGGGTACTAGCGGGAATTGCGATTTGTTTTTTTGGGGCTGGTGTAAATACGATGGCTGGTTGGTTGTATGTTATTAGTGGGGTAAGTTTTGCTCTGCTAGTTGTTGCAGCCTTTTTACCACAGCGATCGCTTGTCGGTTTAGTTGTCAAACGTCGTTTCATCAACCCAGTCTCAGCAGGCGATGAACTTACGGTAGAATTAGAAATCTGCAACAATACAAAACAGACTGTTAACTTGCTGCAAGTCGAAGATATCTTGCCGATTGTTTTGGGCAAACCAATACAGCAGCCAATCGAAACGATTCAAAGCCAAGGCAGTTATAATTGGGTATACAATCACCCAACTGTGCGCCGGGGTGTTTATCGCTGGCAGACAGTCGAACTAGCTACAGGTGCGCCTTTAGGATTGTTTTGGTGTCGTCGTCAGCATGAATGTGCGGCAAAAGCGATCGTTTACCCGACTGTGTTACCCCTGACCAATTGCCCTCTAGTAGACGAAATTGGGCAAGATGATAGCACTTCATCCGATCCGCGTGGTAAACCGTTTCAAACAGCCACAGCCGGATTAACGCGATCGCTTCGTCCCTACCGCACAGGCGATCCCATTCGTTTCATCCACTGGCGCAGCAGCGCCCGCTACGGGAAATTACGGATACGAGAATTAGAAAAGGTTACAAACGGACAAGATATTATTATTGCCTTAGATAGTGCTGCAACTTGGGAAGAAGAGAACTTTGAACAAGCAGTTATTGCCGCAGCATCGCTGTACTTCTACGCACAACGGCAACAAATGCAAGTGCAACTATGGACAGCAGCCACAGATTTAGTCAAAGGCGAAAAAATGGTTTTAGAAACTTTAGCGGCAACTCATCCAGGAGAAGACAATATCACAAAAGCGCCTAATAACTCGCCTTTAATTTGGTTGACTCCAAACGAGGCGATCGCATTTCTTCCTAACGGCAGTCGTTGGATGTTGTGGCAGAATACATCAACACCAGAACAAGTGATAGTAAATTGGGATTACCCAGGAATTATTATGCAAAGCGATCGCCCACTGCAACCCCAACTACAAAAACAATTAAGTTCATCATGAATTCTAATTGTTAGAATTTATGAATCTTAATGAATCTACATTACTTTAGATTTCAATGATATTGCAGATTTTGCCGATCCCGGCAGCCATAATAGCGATTGTCCAAGTCCAGCAAACTTAAAAACCTCACAATGGGGAAATCCCCCCAGTAATACCTGACTGAGGCTGAGGTACAATGCAAAGAAATATTTAAATTATGAGACGTTCCTTCTTATGATAAGACCAGAAGTTAACACAAAATCCAGTGATAAAAACTTAGAGGCAATGCGCCATTTTTCCGAACAATACGCCAAGCGTACTGGAACCTACTTCTGTTCTGAACCCTCTGTAACTGCGGTCGTTATTGAAGGACTAGCCAAGCATAAAGACGACTTAGGTGCGCCTTTGTGTCCTTGCCGCCACTACGAAGACAAAGCAGCTGAGGTAAGCGCGACATTTTGGAACTGTCCTTGTGTACCCATGCGAGAGCGCAAAGAATGCCATTGTATGCTGTTTCTCACCCCAGACAACGAGTTTGCAGGTGAAATGCAGGAAATTTCTTTAGAAACAATCAAAGAAGTGCGAGACAGCATGGGTTGATGGAAAGCATCCCCAACGATTTTTGGCAAGGCGTAGAACAGTTCAATTCTGGACAGTTCTACGCCTGTCACGATACTTTAGAGGCTCTATGGATCGAAGCATCAGAGCCAGAAAAAAGCTTTTATCAAGGCGTTTTACAAATTGCTGTAGCCTTGTATCACCTGAGTAATCGTAACTGGCGAGGTGCAGTAATTTTATTAGGAGAAGGAAGCAATCGCCTGCGACGTTACCCATCAACATACAGTGGTATTGATGTTGACGAATTATTATATCAGAGTGCGGCATTGTTGAGCGCACTACAAAAAGCCGGAGCCGAGAAAATTGCCGCTGGCGACTTGAGTCAAGATGAAACCTTGACCTTACCCAAAATTTTGCTAGTTAATGAATCAGAGAACTAGGTACTAGGGACTGGGAGACAAGGGGACTGGGAGACAAGGGGACTGGGAGACAAGGGGACTGGGAGACAAGGGGACTGGGAGACAAGGGGACTGGGAGACAAGGGGACTGGGAGACAAGGAGAATAATTCTTTTATCCCCCCCTCTCCCCATCTTTCCTATAGGGTTTTGGCAAAGCTTCGTCACAAAAGATGTGTAATGACGAAACAATGAGGTTTTAGAAAGCGTCAAGAGTTTTAACCAGTGCCTAATCCACAACTAGTCTAGATTGTGTATTTTATCTAACACACGACTAAAACTGCGTTACTTATTGTTTCGTAGTAAGCACGCTTAGTGCTTAAATATAAGCACTAAGCGTGCTTACTACAATAAAACACTTAAGATAATTAAAGTAAAAATCAAAATCTTAAATCATAAATTACTATCATGCCCTGGTATCAATTGCCCCAATTACACATGCGTCGCTTTGGATTAGCCTTAATATTACCAGTTGCTCTGGTGGGAACTATAGCCTTTCCCATTCAACTGCAAAGCGCCACAGCACAAACTTCTGCACAACAAGGACGCCCACTCCAAATTAAGTCGGATACACAAGAATACGACGCCAAAACGCAAGTAGTAACAGCGCGTGGTAACGTGCAAATGGTTTATCCGGCTCGGCAAATTCAAGCCACAGCTGCCCAAGCCCAATATTTTAGCAAAGAACGCCGAATAGATTTCAGTGGCAACGTTTATATTTTGCAACAGGGTGCTAACAGCATCAGAGCAGAAAAAGTTACATATCTAATTGACGAAGGACGATTTGTCGCATTACCGCAAAACAATCGCCAGGTAGAATCAATCTATTTGGTGAACGATGGCAACGTCAACGCACCATCTGCTGCACCCGCACCAAAAACACCGCCTTTCAAGCGTTCTAATTAGAAATATCGCTTAGAAAGGATACATCAACTGTGAAAATTGTTTTAGAAAACGTTCACAAATCTTACGGCAAGCGACTTATTGTCAATCGCGTTAACATTTCTGTTGCCCAAGGGGAAATCGTCGGTTTGCTCGGTCCGAATGGGGCTGGTAAAACTACCACATTTTACATTGCCACAGGTTTAGAAAAACCTGATCAAGGAAACGTTTGGTTAGATAGCCAGAATATTACTGGGATGCCAATGCACAAAAGGGCGCGATTGGGTGTTGGCTATTTAGCGCAGGAAGCGAGTATTTTTCGCTCCTTGAGTGTGCGAGATAACATTCTTTTAGTGCTAGAGCAAACCAATGTGCCACGATTAGAATGGTCAGGGAGAGTACAAAATTTACTGCGGGACTTGCGTTTGGAAAAAGTAGCTAACAGTAAAGGAATTCAACTTTCTGGGGGTGAGCGACGCCGGACAGAATTAGCGAGAGCTTTGGCGGCTGGACCTTCCGGACCAAAATTTTTGCTTTTAGATGAACCATTTGCGGGAGTTGATCCGATCGCAGTTTCGGAAATTCAGCATATTGTAGCAAGACTGCGCGATCGCAACATGGGTATCCTCATCACAGATCACAATGTTCGTGAAACTCTCGCCATCACAGATCGTGCTTATATCATGCGTGAAGGGCAAATTCTCGCTGCTGGCACTGCTGAAGAACTTTATAATAACCCGCTGGTACGACAATACTACTTAGGCGATAACTTCCAGGTTTAGTCATTCGTCCTTTGTCTTTTGTCTTTGAGTAATGACCCTTCGGGTTCACCACATGCTTTAAGCCCAACGGGAAATTCAGTTTGGCGGGACGGTACAGGCAACCGCCAACTGACTCACCGGGAAACCCGCGTATAGCGCAGTGGTTCACCAACGACTAATGACTAATAACTAATGATGAAATATAAGCCTTTTTATACCCTGAATTCGCTGCTGCCTTTTTCCATCATGGATCGCTACCTCACCAGCGAATTAATACCCCCATTTTTATTTGGTGTCGGAGCATTCTCATCAATTGGTGTCACAATTGATGCTGTATTTGAACTGGTGAGAAAAATAGTAGAATCCGGGCTACCAGTAGGAATTGCAGCCCAAGTTTTTTTATTAACGCTGCCAAAATTCATCGTTTTAGCTTTTCCGATGTCTACGTTGCTAGCTACTTTGATGACTTACAGTCGTCTTTCTAGCGAAAGCGAATTGATTGCTCTGCGAGGATGTGGCGTAAGTGTTTATCGCATGGTATTAACTGCGGTGTTTTTAAGTTTGCTGGTTACGGGATTGACATTTGCCTTTAACGAGCAAATTGCACCAGCAGCAAGTTACCAAGCAGCTGTTACCTTAGAGAAAGCACTAAAATCAGACAAGCCACCTATTGCCAAACAAGATAACTTCCTCTATGCAGAAAAGCGAGATGTAAAGCAACCCGATGGTAAAAAGCAAAAAATTCTCACACGCTTATATTACGCCGATCAATTTGATGGCAAGCGCTTCAGAGGTTTGACAATCATAGATCGTTCCGACCAAAAAGCCCAGCAAGGTTTAAGTCAAATTGTCGTCGCAGATTCAGGTGAATGGAATCCATCGGAAAACACCTGGAATATATATAAAGGTACGATTTATTTAGTAGCTCCTGATAGTTCTTATCGCAATATTGTGCGCTTTGAACAGCAACAATTACAACTGCCTCGCACAGCATTTGAACTAGCAGAAAAAAGCAAAGATTACGACCAGATGAATATCGCCCAAGCGCTAGAACAACTGGAATTAGAACGTCTCGGTGGTGATGATAAAAAAATTCGCAAACTTAAAATTCGGATTCAACAAAAATTAGCCTTGCCCTTTGTATGTGTAGTTTTTGGCTTAGTAGGCGCTGCGATGGGAACCATACCACAACGCACCGGGAAAGGAACCAGTTTTGGTATTAGTGTCATAGTTATTTTTTCTTACTACTTATTTGGTTTTATAACTAGTGCTCTAGGAGAGGCAAATGTTGTCTCTCCCTTTATGGCAGCTTGGTTGCCCGATTTTCTTGGTTTAGGCACAGGTATATTCTTATTGATGCGAGCTGCTCGACGATAAATAAAGGAAAAAGGGAAAAGGTAAAAGGTAAAAGAGAAAAGGTAAAAATCTTCTACCTTTTTATTTTTACCTTGTCTGGATAGACTTAATTTATGAAAAAATTGATTAGTCTTTAAGGAGTGTAGTTACGACATTCCGGAGCATCGGGGTTTTCCCTACAGTATTCCTCAAAAGAGGTTTTAGCTGATACCATGCTCTCAGCTTTTTGATGAGCAGCTTCCGCTTGGAGTTCTTCTACCTCATCCCAAGCAGCAGCACAAGGCTTAGAATAAGCACCTTTGACTGTACAAATAGCACGAGCATCTTCAATCGCTTTTTGAATTCTGTCCTCAAGCACAAGTCCTTTTGGAGAATCTACAAAGTCGCTTTTTGTCAAGATGTCAGTAATTGAGATGATGCCCAACAACTTGCCTTGAATCACGGGTGCTCTGCGAATACCAGTATTAGCAAACAACCGCGCTACAAATTCTACACCCAAATCGGGATTGACAACAATGCAAGGCTTGCTCATAATTTCGTAAACCCGCACTGCCTTGGGATCTTTGCCGTAAGCTGTTATTTTGTAGACAATATCTGTTTCAGTAACAATACCATAGGCATCATTTTCATAGCGGCGATCTACAACCAGCGCCCGCAGCCCTTTTTTCTTCAACAGTTCCACAGCTTCCGCTACAGTCGCCGAACCGCGAATTGTAACTACGTCCTTGGTCATGATATCTTCAGCTTTCATCATTGCTATAGCCTCCCGTTAAAGTAGGATGGTACGGTAGGATCGCTCTTTGCTGAACTTTCGCCCACCCACAACAATAAAGTTAGAGCAGCTTTCAACTCTAGATGATATCCAAAGTAACCAAGGCGCAAAAGAACGAGAAAAGGCTTGACTTTTTTATCCAGATGCTGTGCAAGTCATGGGGACGCATAAAGTTAAGAAAAACGAGCAACCTTAACAAAACCGAGCGGGATAAAAGTATCGTAGTATACCAAAATCTCTCCTCCCGTTCGGTTTTGTTCCGAGATCCACAAGTCGTAGCGTAGACCAGCAAAAAGGTTGCTCGTTTTTCTCTCTTTTTTTCCACGGGAGAACTTGTGAAAAAACTTGAAAAAGCGAAAAAAAAGTAAAGTTTCTAAGGAATGCATGTGCATTATTAATGACGGTGGGACTGTGGAAACGTTAGGATTAAATTACAATGCAACTTCAACTGAGAAATTTCCTTAAGTTCAGACTTGATTTCTAAGCTGGAAAATTAGATTTCATAAAGAAAATTGCTACGCCTTAGTATGAATGCTCTAGGAAAGCTCGGCTCTGAATTCGCTCTTTAGTTTTACGCTTTTTGCAGTAAATGTAAATTCAAGGATTCGAGTGCCCATGTCACCTCGCCATTATCCCCCCGCTTACTTACGTTACCTCAGAGCCAGGTTATGGAATTTAGGACGACCGGCTTTTTGGGGAACAGCGATTTTTTTATCTGTAGTCGGGCTGGGAATTCGGGAATACTGGGCAAACCCTGATTTTTTGACATCTTGGCAAAAAAATAACCAAGTCGCTACACAAAAACCTGATAACTTGTCTCTTTCGGCGGAAGATAGAGCGAATTTAGCTGATATTGATAACTTACCAGTGTTGATTAATGACGCTCAACAATCAAATTTGCTAGTAGCGCCAAGTAGCCGTAAGCAAAAAAGTCAAGACAATAACAGCAAAAGCTTATTAGATGATTTAATTAGCAAACAGCAGGAAGCGGCTAAAAATGCTAAGTCAAATCTTGGGGGAATAGTAGATAATGTACCGACTTCAAAGGTAATAAATCCTTTTGTAGCGCAAGCAGAAAGTTTATTGCAGGCTGGGACTGCTAATACTGCTAGCCAGTTATTCAGTGTCAAATCCTCAGATGCATCGTCTTTACAACCAGGTATAGCAGGAAGTTCCTCTAACTTGGGAATTGGATCTGCTAATCAAATAAACAATAATCAAAATTCTGCCCCAATCAGCGCTTTACAAACAGCAATTAACGAATCGACTATTCAGAAGCCGTCAAGTTTAAATAATAATACTACTTCTAACCACACAAATACCATCGGGCGATCGCTACCCAGTAATGATTTACCAAATCAGGGTTTCTCCACAAACACTCGGTTGAATACAAACGCCAACGATTCCATCTCTACCACGGGTTACACTCAGCCAACAGTCACGAATCAGCCGCAAATCTACACAAATTTCGGTGGTTCTCAGCCTGGGACAAGTTACACTCAGCCAACAGTCACGAATCAGCCGCAAATCTACACAAATTTCGGTGGTTCTCAGCCTGGGACAAATTACACTCAGCCAACAGTCACGAATCAGCCGCAAAATTACTACGGTAATTTAAATAATGTTCAGCCTTTGCCTAGCGTAATCACACCAACATCGCCAGTATCGCCGGGAAGTTATACTGCACCGAATAATATTGCACCATACTCTCCCCAGGCTCCTAATCAAGGTACTGTCCAGCCTAGTAACCAAGTAGGATATAGTAATGGCAATTCTTATCCCAGCTTGCCGCAAACTCAATCGTCTCAGTCTAATCTTACAGTTCCTCCCCTGTCACCAGGACAGTATGGTGGAGTGAATATTAATGGTTACACATATCCTTAATTAGTTAGGAGCAGCTAGTACCGCTACGCGGAATTCAAAAGTCAAAAGTCAAAAGTCAAAAAGCTTATAATGAAAGCTTTTCGTTGATTTTGAACGGTAGCTTTATTTCCGCCGCATTGTACTAGTACAGCACGGCGTAAGTAAAATATCCATAGTATGAGATACTAAGCACAAGCATTAAATAGCACTAAAAGCAGAAAGAAGGAATGAAGAGGTGGCACAATTAGCTCCAAAATCCTTAAGCC
>JAHHID010000092.1 GCA_019359015.1 Spirirestis rafaelensis WJT71-NPBG6 | reverse complement strand
GGCTCATGGGCATCTAAAATTATTGAGTTTGTACTTGCCTATTATATGCAGCTTCATATTAAATTGGTATTACTTTCTTAGTTTCTCACAATAATGCTTGGTTTATTTCCGCCGTGCTGTACTAGTGCATTGGCGAGGTATTTAAAACCTAATGAGGCAGACTGTACTATTTTCCTACTTATGATAGATACTTAAATTCCATACACGTGGATTAGCAGAAAAATTTACTTTTATTACTTTAGACAGATGAATTAATACTGTTCTTCTATCTATATTTCCTTTGGCAATTAAATATGACTTGGGACAGATAAAGAGAGATTTAAAAGGTCTTTATTCTAACTTATAAACTATTTAGAAAATTAAAAATTTAAAGAATATTGATCGTAATTTTAAATACAAGTAATATTATTTAAACTTTCTGTAAGGGCTTTATGAAGTTCAAGTAAAGTTTTGGTTTTTTTGTAAGAAAATCTTGACAAAACATGTTTAAATCTATTAATTAAAAGAGGTGTGTTTAGTTCCCATTCCAAAAATTCGTTGTTTTCGCGCTCAAATTCCCTTTTAGATAGTTGCAAATTTATAAGAATTTGCTAAATATAAAAGAGGCAATAGTAAGCTAGAGCAACAAGTAAATATCCTCTAAGACCTATTCTTAGTCGCTTCTATCTTCAATGGCTAGAACAGTTTTAAACGGATTTTGTTAATTAATATTAACAAATGAAAATTTTTGAAGGAGTAGCTACACACCTATGGTGCAGAGTTCAATAAGATAATCAAAATAAAATCCTTTGGCAAAGTTAAATAACCTTTTTAGAATTATTTGCTGAGGAAAAGTATTAAAATAGCTACAAGTGTCTTTAGGATCAGATTTTGGCAAAGCTAGGACTGATGCACTTGATAAACAAGTGGTTGTGTAAATGAACTTTATCCAGCGTTACACGATGATTGTATTTGCTGAATATTAAGTTAAGTTAAAAAAATGTTAGCTTTTTTCTCACTTTTATTCCCAAAGTGCATAATTTGATTTTTCTACACCCATTATGGATAGACAAGGAGAGGAAAAGCTATCCAGGCTTAACTCCCCTTCAAAAATGAGGTATGGCTAAATGGACACACTAAAACTTGGGTAAATCCATAAGTTCTAAAAGCCTGAGAAATTCTCGGTTGAACTAATGACTAATTTACCGTTTGAGGTGCTATGTCAAGCACTGTTGTTTATCAGGGACTCAACAGTTATGCTTTACGCATGTTTTATCAAAGTTGCTTACTACTGCTGGCTAAGAACTCACTTCCCAGTCTTAATTTACGTAACTTTTCTAGGCTGGATTGAGGGAAAAATGCGACAACAGGGTAGAGTAGAGTTACAACTCATGCCTACCTATGCATTGAGTGATTTTGCATCGGCAAAAAGCTATCTAAAATGCTCACCTTATCTAAGTAAGTTCCAGCTAGGATTTGGTTTGAGGAAAATAATATGGTGTAACTACAACTTTTTGCTCGCTGCGATATTTCCAGACAACCTAATTAACCCTTGAGATAGACGCATTAAATAATACAACCCGGTAATAACCCCCCTAGACTCGCAAAGCACAGGGGGGAAACCCGGTGTTAGTTGCACATCACTTAACGAATTAATTAGCTTTTTAGGACTAATTAATTTTGCAGCTGTAGAACTTTAGCTTGCCGGCTTAGACAAACAGCTGCTGAGTAACTTGCCCACGTTAGACAGTTGATGACAACTGGATAAAATTATGTCACAAGATTCCTTTAAAAACAAGGCTACTCATAGCTCCGACTTGCAAACAAGCAAGTTGTTAACGCTTTTTGAGTGTCAAGCTCAGATAAAGAATTTCAAGGTTAATTTGCAGCCAGAACTTAGTTGTCGGAGAAAAACTATGTTGCTGGGAGCTATGGGTAAATCTCAAACCCAAATGTGTGAAATATTGACTTATTTACCAGAGATACCGCAAAACTCGATTGCTGTGAGATTGAATGAGCGATACCTGCGGGACGCGAGTAGGCGATCGCTACCTAGTCATCAATATCTGGAACGAGGGTTCAAGCTTTCTACTTAACAAAGATTATCCTGTTAAGAACTAATTCACCAAACTAAGGATGGGGGAATTAAGATTTGCAACTGCCAATCTAATTAACTTAATTTCCATTCATCTTTAAATCTGGCTAGTACAACACGGCGTAAATAAACCACCCATTCTAAATCAATGAAACGCTTACGTTGTATTAATTTTGAATTTTGAATTTTGAATTTTGAATTCCGCCTTGCGGTACTAGTCATTAGTCAAGGGTTTTTGACACTTGACTATTATTAGGCCTGACGCACTCTAAAAATAGAGGAGTATATACATTGAGGCTGCAAGTTTAGCGGTTTTTTGTGAATAAAACTTGAAACAATCCTCACAAGTTCCTCACTTTTTATAGATAGCGTGAATGAAGATAAAAGTTCTAATGGAGGCGAACTCATGCATACTAAAACGGCTACAGCCAAAGCTTGGACTTAATACACATAAACAAGTTTTGGGCAATGCATAAGTTTTATATTATGTGAAATTTGCAGGGGGAGACTGTGTTTTCACGGCAACAGTTAAGTCAACAAATTACCCAAATTTTGGGTGAGATGCTTTCCGACAGTGAACTTGACAGGTGTTTGACATTGCTTGAAATTGTCGAACCACCAACAGCAAAGCAGTTCTGGCAAGCAGCAGAAGCCAAACCAGGAATTTATATTATCCTGGCAGGGAAATGCAGACTCTTAGATAGTGCTGATAATTTAATTACTACTCTTTCAGTTGGGGAATCATTTGGCGAGGTGACTCTGTTTCGCCAACAAGAGTTGACAAATTACGCGGCTAGGGCTTCTGTTAATTTAAAGCTTGGCTATATCCCTAAAGAACCGCTGCAAGAAGTAATTCGCCAATATCCAAGTATCGGCGATCGCATGAGTGCCCGTGCAGAAATTTGGGATTTCCTGCTGTCTTTTCAGAATAGGCATCAAGGAATGCTCAAAGCTTTATCTCTATTTGAACGACATCAATTAGAAATAGGCTCTCTTGATGCCTCATTATCTGAAGATAGCAAGCTGTGGTTGTTATACAAAGGTCAACTCAAGCACAAAGACAATTGCATCACACCAGGAAATTTCTTGGTTCCAGAAGCCGAAAAACAAACGCAATGGATGGCTACAGAGCCTAGTATCCTTTACATTCTCAAGAATTCAGATGTATCTACCGCACTACAACATTGTCCGCAATTAGCAGAATTGCTCGGCAACTCTGAGGTGCTGACTCAGACATCTCCGAAAAAATCCAAACAGGAACGAATTACTTCCCCCAGAAATGTTATCCCCTTTCCGCAGCGCGATGCTCAAACTGCCAAGGGCGATCGCACTGCAAAACCAAACTCGAAAAAACCACACCCAAAATTTCCTACTCCCAAGGTAGCAGCAAGGCATTTATGGGGACGCCTGAGCAATAGCTATGCCTTCTTTGCCCAACAAAGCGCTGCCGACTGTGGTGCAGCCTGTTTGGTAATGATCGGTCGCCATTGGGGTAAACGTTTTAGCGTCAATAAAGTGCGGGATCTCAGCAATGCCAACCGTAGTGGGGCATCTATGCGTGCCTTGGCATCAGCAGCAGAAACTCTCGGTTTTACCAGCCGTCCGGTGAAAGCGAGTCTCGACAAATTAGCAGAACAACCCTTACCAGCGATCGCTCATTGGGAAGGCAAGCATTATATTGTCGTTCATCAAATCAGCAAAAAAAAGGTGATTGTCTGCGATCCTGCGATCGGTCAACGCACTCTTACTCATGCTGAATTCAACGCTGGCTGGACTGGTTATGCATTGCTGTTGCAACCCACTACCGAACTGGAAAACGCCGAAGAAGCTACTAACTCTTTGTGGCAATTCTTTGATTTGGTGAAACCCCACTGGAAAGTTCTTCTAGAGGTGTTTCTGGCTTCCCTCTTGCTCCAGCTATTTGGATTGATCACACCAGTATTTACTCAGCTACTGCTAGATAGAGTGATTGTCCAGGGCAGCACCGTCACTTTAACCGCTATCTGTTTAGGGTTGATAATTTTTGGCTTGTTCAGCATCGTCATGAACGCCGTGCGGCAATATCTGCTGTCGCACACCGCCAACCGTGTCAGTGTGGCACTGCTGGTGGGTTTTATGAAACATACCTTCCGCTTGCCTCTGTCGTACTTTGAATCTCGTTATGTCGGCGATATTGTTTCCCGTATCCAAGAAAACCAGAAAATACAAAGTTTCCTTACCGGCGAAACTTTATCCATCATTCTGGATTTATTCTCAATAGTTATCTATTTGGCAGCGATGTTCTGGTACAACCGGAACATGACATTCCTAGTGCTGTTGATTGTGCCGCCATTTTTCATCTTGGCATTGGCAAGTACCAACATTTTGCGACGGATGTCCAGAGAGATTTTTAATGCTGGTGCGGAAGAGAATAGCTATCTAATTCAATCACTCACAGGTATTCGTTCTGTGCGCTCAATGGCAATTGAGCAGACAGTGCGCTGGCATTGGGAAGAACTCCTGAATACTTTGGTGAAAAAAAGCTTCAAGGCGCAGGTAATTGGCATTCGCTTGAAAGTTATCAGCGGCGGCATTGATACCTTGACATCTACAGGCTTACTGTGGTATGGCGCATGGTTAGTGATTAATCATCAACTCACCATTGGACAATTAATTGCTTTCAATATGTTGATGGGTAATGTCATCAGTCCGTTCAAGCGATTGTCAGGAGTTTGGAATCAGTTGCAAGAAATCTTCATTTCCGTAGAACGGCTGAATGATGTCTTGGAAGCGGAACCAGAAGAAGACTTACTTACCTCTCCCCGTAAGTCTTTGGCGAAACTTCGCTCTCACATCCGCTTTGATAACGTCACTTTCCGCTATCACCCAGAAAGCGATATTAACATCCTGGAAAATATCAGCTTTGAAATTCAGCCAGAGCAAATGATTGCTGTCGTCGGGCGTAGCGGTTCGGGGAAAACAACTCTTTCTAAATTGATATTGGGTTTATATCCGCCGACAGATGGAAAAGTTTTAATTGACGGTCATGATATCAAGAGTATCGCTCTGCGATCGCTCAGAACGCAAATCGGTGTCGTCGAGCAAGATAACTTTCTGTTTGGCGGTACAATTCGCGAGAATATCGGTATAGCTCATCCAGACGCTTCCCTAGAAGCAATTACCGAAGCGGCGCATCTCGCAGGGGCAGATGAATTTATTCAACAATTACCAATGGGTTACGAAACCCAAATCGGTGAAGGTGGCGGAATGCTCTCCGGTGGACAACGCCAACGCCTAGCGATCGCTCGTGCTTTGCTAGGTAATCCCCGATTGCTAATTTTCGATGAAGCCACCAGTAACCTCGACGCTGAGTCGGAACGCATTATTCAAAACAATTTAAAAACAATTCTCAAAGGGCGAACAAGCTTGATTATTGCCCATCGTCTTTCCACCGTGCGTAATGCTGACTTAATTCTGGTGTTAGATCGCGGTGTCTTAGTGGAAAGCGGTACTCACGAAGACTTAATCGCTAAGAAAGGTCATTACTACTATCTAAATCAACAACAACTCGCGCAAGCAGGTTGAGTTAGGAGTTGTAGAGACGCGATTAATCGCGTCTCTACGAAAGTCAGGAGTTAAAAATTCTTTTTCCCCTCTCCCCACCTCCCCCCACCTCCCCATTGTGGAAAGGAAACTATGCCACACCCATCTCACAATTCAGCATCGGCTCTTGCCCATGTGGATGAAGAAGATAAAGCTTACATTAATCGTAGTGATACTGAGATTAATCCTCAGGTAGAAGAAGCAGGCGAAACTAGGGAATGGTTCTACGGAACTGAAGAACTGCTAGATGCCTTACCCAGACTTTGGACACGCTCTCTGCTCTATACGCTAGCTGGCTTTGCCTTCATTGTCTTACCTTGGTCAATGGTCTCAAGAATAGATGAAACCGGAAGCGCCAAAGGACGTATAGAACCTAAAGGAGCAACGCAAAAATTAGATAGTCGTTCTGGGGGTAGCGTCATTGCTGTCAGAGTCAAAGAAGGAGACACCGTAAGAACAGGGCAAATTCTTCTAGAACTGGAATCGGATGTTCTGCGAACGGATCTGCAACAAGCAGAAGCCAAGCTTTCTGGACTACAAAACCAGCAGACGCAACTGGAACTACTCAAAAACCAATTACAGCTAGCAATTAGCGTTCAAGAGCAACAAAACAAATCTCAAGAATTAGAAAAAATTGCCCAAATTAACCAAGCGCGGCAGAATCTTGACGCTAAACAGAGTAGTTATAACCTACAAAAGTTAGAAAAACAGTCATTAGTCAATCAAGCGCAGCAACAGATTAGCACTAGTCAGAATGACCAAAAGTCGGCTCAAAGCCGTTTAACTATAGATTCAAGACAAGTTGAACGCTTTAGCCAACTCGTAAAGGATGGTGCGGTTTCCGTAAACCAAATTGACCAACTCCAAAAAGAAGAACAAGAAAGCAAACGACTTTACGAAAAAGCGCAATCCGACGTCAAACAAGCAGAATTACGTTTAGGTGAAGAACGAAGTCGCTATCAGACAACAATCAACCAGCTGGAATCTGATATCAAGCAAGCAAAACTTAGACTGCAAGAGGAGCAGAGCAGCTATCAAAGCGTAATTAATGCTGGGAAACTAGCTGTGCTGAGAACTCAAGAACAGTTCAAATCGCTACAAACACAAATCAGTGATGCGCGATCGCAAATAGCTCAAACCCGCAGCCAGATTACATCCTTAAAGTTGCAGCTAGGGCAAAAAATAGTGCGATCGCCTGTTGATGGCATGATTTTTGAATTACCAGTCTCCAAGCCAGGAGCAGTATTACAACCAGGGCAAAGGATTGCCCAAATTGCCCCGAAAAATGTTGGCTTCGTACTCAAAGCAAATATGCCCAGCCAGGAAAGCGGCTTCTTGAAGGTGGGAATGCCAGTAAAAATGAAATTTGATGCCTATCCTTTCCAAGAATATGGAATAGTGCAAGGACGCGTCAATTGGATCTCACCTGATACGAAAGTCCAGCAAACACCCCAAGGCAATCTCGAAAGCTTTGAATTAGAAATTAGCTTGGATAAACCTTATATCCAAAATGGCAATCAACGTATTGAATTAAGCCCTGGTCAAACGGCAACAGCCGAAGTAATTGTCCGCCAGCGTCGGGTTATTGACCTCATCTTAGATCCATTTAAAAAGATGCAAAAAGGTGGCATGGAGCTTTAATGATTGGTCATTAATCATTTGAACTGAGAAAAAGGATTAATAACAAAATCTAAAATACAAAATTCCAAATTATTGGAGAGATTACGTTATGTCCACACTTCTGACTATTTCGCCTAAAGACATAATTCATAGTATCAAACTATCTTGTCAACTTCCTGATTTAGTGGAGGCGATCGCTACGCAAAAAATTATCGCTGATACTGCTTTGGAAGCAGGTATTACAGTCACAGAAGAAGAACTACAACAAGAAGGAGATAGGCTCAGATTTGCAAAGAAACTTGTCAAAGCAGCAGACACTTTAGCATGGTTAAAAAAACATCATCTTTCCGTCGATGACTTTGAAGAATTAGTTCATAACGACTTACTTTCTAAGAAGTTAGCAAATCATCTATTTGCAGATAAAGTTGAACCCTTCTTTTATCAAAATAAGCTCAATTATGTTGCCGCAGTCACCTATGAAATCATCTTTGATGATAGAGACGTGGCGTTGGAATTATTTTATGCACTGCAAGAAGGGGAAGTTAGTTTTCAAGAAATCGCCCGCGAGTACATCATAAATCCAGAAATCCGCCGCGCTGGAGGATATCAAGGAATCAGAAGACGCGCAGAATTTCGCCCAGAAATAGCTGCGCCTGTATTTGCTGCCACTCCACCAGAGGTTCTCAAGCCAATCGCTACTCCTAAAGGAGTTTATCTAATCTGGGTTGAAGAAATAATTCAACCCGAATTAGATGAGCGATTGCGTAGCAATATTTTGCAAGAATTATTTTCTGATTGGTTAAAGCAACAGATTGAGAAACAAGAAATTTTGATTTATTTGGAAGATGATACAAATTTTCAGCCACTACAGCCACTTACACAATCGGTTTAATTGCGTCCGAGGGTTTACAAAAAATTTAACAAGAGCTTTTATTTAATGTCTCATAAACTATCTTTTTGTGGTGAAAAATATGTCTCAAATTGAGGATTTTCCCTGATTACTGGGAATAAAACTTATTTTAAATAGTATTACTTTTCTCCCTAAATGAAGAGAAGCCAATTTTTTTATGCCTTTAAAAAGCTTTGCTAATCGTGATTTAGGAAGATTTTATTGCTTATAAATAGGTTGATTTAAACTGAAAAGAAGATAAAAGTTTTTATTGATAAATATGAGAAAACATCTTCTATAAACTATTGTTTTTTAAACTAAATGTGTTAAATTAATAGTGTCACCAAAAGAGAACAACTTGGTGGCATATAAACCCGAAAAAATAACAATCCCCAGGTAAGAACCATGATTATTTCGGATATCTCTCACATCGAAGTTGCAACCGAAGATAATAAAATTCAAGGTGGAATCGCGTTTGCTGATGCTTATTCAAGTGCATCTGCATCTGGTCAAAACTTTGCTGCTACCTACACCAGCACTTATACAAGTGCTTTCAGCGGGTACTCCTACTACTATGGTCCTAGCGCTAACGCCAACTCTGGCTCTAGCTCTAGTTCAGCGGCAAGTTAGGCATTAATATGGCAACCGCCATATTAAGAGGTTATTTATAAAGTTCCTTCGTTTCGTCATGAATAGTTGAGAACTTTGTAAATAATTACTTTTAAAATAAAATCGCTGAAAGCTTTTAACAGCTTTCAGCGATATAGCTATCTCAAGGGGTGACTTATGAGTAGAATAACAATTCTTGACCTCAGCTTTTGTGAAAGTGAAATTTCTGGTAGTAGTCAAATCCAAGGCGGAATTACCGTTTACTCCGCTACAGGAGCGTGGTCAGTTAGTGCTGATTCCGCTCATTCTCAGGGCTACTATACAGACTACTCCTTTGACAAAAAAACTGGTAATTATGGCTATGTAATCGCGGCTCAAGTTAGCGGAGCAGTCGCTGGTGCAACAGCCGGCGCTCTTAGTGATGGCACTCAGTATGTCTCAACTTATTCCAGCGCCAGCGCTTACTAGCTTAATTTCGATTCAAAAAGCTATTGAGTGCTGCCTTAACATAGCTATTCAATAGCTTTTCTGCATTTATCTAAAGTTTGCATAAATAATTTTTTGTCTCACGCACTCGTCGAGGCAGTACCTTCCAAAGAGAAAGCGATCGCGGCAGTTTCCGTAGTTCAGAACTTGAGGGTTCAAAGCGCTATTTGCTATTGCCGCCGCAGAAACGATGGTGCGGTTTCCGTAAACCAAGAAGAGTTAGTTCATAACGACTTACTTTCTAAGAAGTTAGCAAATCATCTATTTGCAGATAAAGTTGAATTGTTGTTTTATCAAAATAAACTCAATATTATAAAATTAATTACTAATTATGAATTAGACGGTGCGTTAAGGCTTACGCCTGACACACTCTACATTTTCGGCTTTTTATGTTTAGTTATTCAACTAAAGGTATGAGGTTTTATTTATTAAAAACAGAGTAAATTCAATTGAATATTGCTATTTTTAATCATAACAAAATACTTGTTTTGAATGTTTTCACGCATCTATTTATTAATAATAATTAGGATACTAAATTATATGTTTTTAGTTATGATAAAGCGGTATTTGTCTAATAAGAAATAGGAATAAATAGTTGATTTTTAAATTAGATATTGTATATTGATAAATGTAAGCCAAAGAAAAAAAGCTTACATAAATCAATTTCCATAACCAGTTCAATATTCCCAGGAGAAACCTATGATTATCTCAGATTTGAATCATTTGGAAGCTGTTGAAGGTGCAGATGTTGTTGGCGGTACTTATACAACATACGACAAAGAATACATTGATGTCGAAGTAAAATTTAACTTCAATAACAAGTTCAAAAGCTACGTTGATTTGAAAGGTAATACCGCTTCATCTAAAGGATTAGCTGATGCTTATGGTAAGAACTCCAAAACCGACGTTTTTGTTCAAACATACACTGAAGAAGGCGTAGGTTCTTCATCGATTGGAATTGCAGGCTCTGCATCGTCTTAATAGTAATTTTTGATCTAGACGGTGTTTATAGCTTTTTCTCTCATTTAGCAAATTGAGAGGTGATTTATATCGTTGAAAGGTTTTAAAAACCTTTCAACGATATACATTTCACTAGGTATTTCAAAACTATTGCTCAAAGGCTTAACAAAACTCTTAAATACCTTTGCAGTACTTCCCTAATTGCTAATAGTAAGTTGCAAAATTATGGCTCAGTATAAACTTGTAATCAAACGGATAGTCTCACCTGATGGCAAGGTTATTGCAGAGGCAAAAAGTGTAGCTACAGCATCTAGCAATAGCCAAAGTGAGATTAGTCAAACCGTTTCAGTCAACATTTCTTCTGGCAACAGTTGTAGCAGTCACTCAGCATCTAGCTCTACTTCTTATATACCCTGATACGTATGATTTTTCGTCGGGGTTTAGCAATGCTAAACTCCTACCCAACGTATTTGTATCATTAAATCATTTAGGACTGGTATAGCAGCAAAAAACAGTTACTGAAACATCGGAGAAACACATTTTTCTTGATTTCCCAAAAAGCTTGCTATATGAGAATTTGAAAACCTATTCCATAGAAGTGTAAATAAACGACCAGACGTGATACTTTATCATGTCTGGTTACTCCAGTCTATTAAAAAATTCCAGGGTGTTTTATGAGCAGATTAAAAATTTCCGACCTCAGTTTTTGTGACACTGAGCTTACTAATAACAATCAAGTGGAAGGCGGATTTAAATTTACTTTCTACTTCCCTAAGCTCAAGCTGTTAACTACGATTAAAAATCCTGATGCGGGCTACACTACACAATACTTCGGTGACGAAAAAGCTGGTAACTATGGATATGTAGTCTCAGATAAACTTGGCAAATTTTTCGCAGGCGCAGCATTTGGTACTCTTGACAATGGTGTTAGATATAGCACATCTTTTGCAATGAGTGGCAATCTTGTTCAAGGTTCTAGTACCTAGGAGTTTTTAAAGCTTCCGTAACTTGTTTGTAATGCAATAGGTTGTAAAATCATGGCTCGCTATCAAGTTGTAATCAAACGCATTGTCTCACCAGATGGCAAAATAATTGCCGAGGCAAAAAGCGTAGCCGCAGCATCTGGTGATAATCAAAGCCACATTAATCAAAGCGTTTTTGTAAACGTTTCATCTGGTAATAATAGTTGTAGCAGTTTCTCAACATCTAGCTCTACTTCTTATGCCAAATAGATGGGCAAAAATTAAATGACCAGATGCAATATTTTATTGCATCTGGTCACTGTTAACAATTAGTTATTAAGTGGTCTTCAGGGTGCGTCCCTTTCTTTGCACTTTAAGGGATACTCCTGTCGTTAAACCTCAGCGGCTATGTTTCCTTTTAACAAGCAAGCTGAGGTTTTTTCTTTGCCTCTACCTTTCAATGCCACGGCAATTACGCCACAAGAAAACAGTAAAGCAAAACTAGTTGAAGGTTCAGGTGCTTTTACTGTAGCCCGATTCTTCTTAAGTTCTACTAAAGTTAAAGTGGTTTGGTTAGCAAAAGAGCGTTGCAGAGAACCTTGAACAGAAGCTGTAGCAAATTCTTGATTTCCTCCAAAACTAAAGTTGGGCAATGAATTACTTAAGGTAACATTGTCGCTTTCCTCAGCTACAATAAAATCGCTATCGCCTGGGGTAATTAAATTACCCATCAGGCTAAAGGAGTCTATGATACTGTCATTAGCGATTAACGCCCAAGATATATCTCCAGTTGCTCTTGCATTTTCTGCTAGTGGATTATCTACAGCAGATTGCAAGTTTAAATTAGCGTTGAAGTCGAAAGAAAAAGATTTTCCAGCGTCTACAACAAAATTACCGATAACTGTAGCCTCACTTTCAGCAAGTCCTAAGTAATTTCTACCTTCACCTCTAGCTTCGCTCAAAGATGAATTGGATGCTGTTGGTGGAGCAACTATAAAAGTTGCGGCTGCGTTAGCCGAAGCATCCGCCATGCCATCTTGGGCTATGGTAAATGTGTTGGTGTCTGTGTCAGTTCTAATCCCCGAAGGGCTTTGACTAAACTTTGTAAACTCTAATACTCCTTCAGAAAAAGCAAAAGTAGCAGCCTGACTAGGTGAGGCTGCTAACATGGAGCTAGCGATCGCCGGAGCAATTAGTAGCAAACAACGCTTGGTAAATGACAGATATTGCTTCATACAATCCTGAAGTTTATACTTATTAGGTTTTCAGCCCAAATCGCTTGCCCAATTACTTAGGCAAGAACAAAAATTGACAACCAGCATTACTGAGCTTGAGAACTTGTCAAGCCCTTCATTGCTATATTTGCAAGCAATCTTTTGTTTAACGGCAAATGATGTCTTTAACCGTCTCGCACTCACAAAGACGGTAATACCCGCAACAGTACCATAGCGATAACACTCCGCTTTGCGAATGATTACTTACGTAATCATACTAAGGCTTAGTGAAATTTTTTTTAACTCTTTTATGTAATTGCTGTAAAATTAGCCTAAAATTTTCGTGTTAATTATGTAAAGTTTAGACAAATACCGTTAGTAAAATTAATACAAACGGCTATTGTAGCGTTTCCCTATGAAGTAGTAAATAGTTTTGGAAAAAAAGTAGGGACAATTTCTGAATTGCCCCTACTATGCACAAAAGTTGAGATATAAATTAATTCTGCGCTTGCGGTTGCGACGGCGATTCAGGAATTGTTACATCGATCGCTGTCACCTGTGTTCCTAACTGTGTCAGTGGTGGGTTAATAGCAGTTTGATTTCCCACTACCAGAGTTACCATATTTTCTGGCTTGAGATATTGCTTTGCCACTCGTTGCACATCCGAAGCTGTAGTTGCGGCTACGGCTTTTTGATAGCGAAACAGAAAATCAGCCGGATAGCCGTAATATTCGTAGCGCATCAAGCGTGATAATGTTTGTGCGGGGTCTTGAAAATTGAAAACAAACGAGTTGAGAGTAGACTCTTTAGCAAAAGCCAATTCTTTGGGAGTGACTTTTTCGGCTTGAGTGCGCTTGATTTGAGTTTGCATAGCTTTGACAAACTGTACCGTAGCATCCGATCGCGTTTGTCCCCCAGCAATGAATAAACCAGGATAATCAAAGCGGGGACTCCAAGAACCGTATACAGAATAAGCTAAACCTTGACGCGATCGCACTTCATTAAACAAGCGTCCACCAAATCCATTTAACACTCCATTCAACACATCTAACGCCGGATAATCAGAACTGTTGAACTGTCCGCCCAAATGCCCGATGAGAATGTTACTCTGAGTCAGTTGTGGCTGATTGACAAAATACACTCCGCCTGTTTTAGCTTGCTTCACCGTAGGTAACTGAAGTTTAGGCAAATTTGGGTTAGCCTTCCAATCGCCAAACTTAGCTTGAACAAGTTCGCGCATCTTCTTCGAGTCAAAATCCCCGACAATCCCCAAAATCATATTATTCGGGTAAAAATATTGCTGATAAAACTGACTCAAATCTGCACGCGAAATCTTATCTATCGTTGCATACTCCGTCGTTCTAGCATAAGGGCTATCCTTGCCATAAATCAACTTTTGAAATTCTCGACTGGCAATATCATTAGGATTGTCATTGCGTCGAGCAATACTACCTCTTTCCTGCGTCTTCGCCAACTCTAGTTTATCAGCAGCAAACATTGGCTCTCGCAGCACCTCAGCAAACAAGCCAAACACCGTTTCTAAATCTTCACTCAGCGATTCAAAACCAGCACCAGCCGAAGTTTCGCTAATACTAGTTTCCACCGAAGCTGCCCGTTGTTCCAACATCTGATTTAGTTGATCTGGCGTATGCTTGCGAGTTCCTCCAGTTCGCATCACCTCACCAGTAAACTCAGCCAAACCAACTTTATCACTTGGCTCAAAGCGATCGCCAGTACGCACCAACGCACTACCACTCACCAACGGTAGATCGCGATCCTCCATCAAATATACAACCATCCCGTTTTGCAACACAAAGCGATCGTACTTCGGCAACTTAACCTCAGGTAAAGGTGCAAACTGCAACTCAGTATATGGTTTCGCCTTTCCCGGCGTCGCTGCTACAGCAAAATCAAACGTTCCCAAAAGCAACAGGGTAAAACAAAGCATCAACGAATAAAACAACCTTTTCCCCATTACCTTCTTCCTCTTACCCCTTACCTTACGCATAATCTCTCTCCATTCCTTCTTGGCGTACTTGGCGCTCTCTGCGCTTCGTTTCTCATTTCTTTGTTCGTATAGCCCTTAGACTAGAAGGCTAGAGCTATACGGACAAAGCCCACCTACGTGGGCTATTAGTTGTTCTCATCCCTTCTTCGACAACAGCTTACCAACCGTGCGATTCTCCGGTGTAAAACTTTCCCTCGCCACCCGTTGAATATCCGCAGGAGTCACAGCCACAATTTGATCCAACTGCTTAAACAAATTGCGCCAAGAGCCAGTTTTGACCTCATATTCCAACAATTGCTGTGCCATACCCATATTAGAATCAAGCGATCGCAATAAACCTGCTCGTGCTTGGGTCTTCACTCTCTCCAACTCCATCGGCGAAACAGGCTGAGTTTTCAAAGAGTCAATTTCCTTTCTTAAAGCCACCGCAACCTCATCAACATTGCGACCAGGAGCCGTGAGAGCATAGAACAACATCAAATTTGGATACTTATCTCCCGGAAATCCGCTAGAACCTTGAGCACTCAGCGCCAACCGTTGTTGTTCTACCAAAGACTTATATAAGCGCGACGTGCGCCCACTACTCAACAAACTACCAATAATGTCATAAACTGCATTATCTGGATGAGTAATTGCCGGACGGTGATAACCTTCTAAATACCAAGGTTGCGAAGGTAGTTCTAAAATAACTTCTCGCGTTTGCTTTTGAGGAGGTTCCACCGGGACTTGCGTTTGTGCTTTAGGTTTGGCTTGAAAGCGTCCAAAGTAGGTTTGCGCCAATTGTTTCACCTGCGTCGGATTAACATCTCCGACAACAGCGATCGTTAAATTGCTCGGTACATAATACGCATCGAAAAACTTCCGCACATCTTCCCGTGTTAGGTTGCGGATATCCTCGTCATAACCAATCACTGGACGCCTGTAGGGATGGACTTTAAAAGCAGCATCGTTAAACTTCTCTATCATCATCCCGATCGGAGAGTTTTCCACCCGCAAGCGTCGCTCCTCTAAAATCACATCTTTTTCTTTATAAAACTCGCGAAATACAGGATCGAGAAATCTGTCAGACTCCAAAGACATCCACAATTCCAACTTGTTAGAAGGAAAGCTGTAAAGATAACGCGTGGCTTCCGTGGAAGTATTTGCATTTAAACCTACACCTCCCGACTGTTCGACAATTTGCCCCAACTCATTTTGCTTAACTAGTTTGGCTGCTTGTGCTTCCACATTTTTAAATTCAGCGGATAACTTAGCAACCTCATCTTGTTTACCAGCGGCTTTCGCAGCTTGAATTTGACTAGCTAGCTGATCCAAACGATCTAGTAAAGGTTTTTCTGCTTTGTAGTCTTTTGTACCAACAAGCGTCGTCCCCTTGAATGCCAAATGCTCTAGAAAGTGCGCCACGCCTGTTTTTCCCTTTGGCTCATCCACGCCACCGACATCAGCGTAAGTAATAAAGGAAACTACAGGTGCTTGATGACGTTCTAAGACAATGAACTTCATGCCATTATCAAGGCGAAACTCCGTTAATTCCTTAATTACCCGATCTAAATAAGGTTGAATCGAAGTTGGAGACGGTGGGGTTTGCGGTTTAGCAAAAGCAATTCCTGGCGAAAAACCCCAACAGAAAAAGATTGGCAAAAGCAGCGTGACAAGCAGCCGACGCAGTGTCATGGAAATATTAATTTCCAAGCTTGAGCCAGAAAAAAAGCGCGAAAATCTAAAATCTACAATTCGCGGGAAGTGACTGGGGTGTTTCATAAGGAAAAATGAAAATAAAGTTCTACTGGGCATTGGGCATTGGGCATTGGGCATTGGGCATGGGGCATTAGGCATGGGGCATTGGGCAAGAAGGAGGGGTAAAGGGACTCATGTGAAGAAGTAATTTTAAATATTTTTACTAATTTTAAATAACTCCGTCCCTTTCGCCTTTTCCTTTTACCCCTTCCCCAATCAAACAGAGCGTTAATCTTGTATTAAGCTTTCTGTGGTTTTTATACTTCACGTTAGACAATAATGCTACAAATCCTGTTCCGGAGATATCACCCTAACTATTATGCGAGTTTTTAATTCTTCCCCGCCTGCTGAAGCACAAACCCGTACCCGGATTTTAAGCGCGGCTTTGCGGTTGTTTGCTTCTCAGGGATTTGACGGCACTACTACCCGCGACTTAGCACAGGCAGCGGGTGTAGCTGAAGGTACTTTGTTTCGTCATTTTCCTAATAAAAAGGCGATTTTGGTTGAGGTAGCGACTAACGGCTGGGTGGAGATTTTGACTGATTTGCTCACAGAATTGAGTGAAATGGGCAGTTATAAGGCTGTCGCGCAAGTGATGCGTCGGCGGATGTGGAATATGCACAAAAATGTCGATTTGATGCGAGTTTGTTTTATGGAAGCGCAGTTTCATCCAGATTTGCGCGATCGCATTCAATTAGAAGTCATTGATAAAATGAGCGATGTTGCCGAAGCTTTCTTTCAAACCGCGATGGATAGAGGCATTTATCGCCAGGCGAATGCTAAATTAGTTGCCAAAGTTTTTTTAGGAATGTTTGCGGTTGCAGGCTTTTCCAATAATACCCTAATGCAACCTGATGCCTCCCCGGAAGAAATGAAAGAAATGGCAGAAGGACTCGCTGATATATTCCTCAACGGTGTACTTGCAAAAGAGTAAAAACTTAAAAGTGAGGAGTTAGAAGTCAAATTAAATTCATAACTCTTTATTTGCTTAATTTACTTTTCAATTCACTAATTAGCTAAAAATCCATTAAATCATTATTTGGTTACGGTTTTTTATGCATAAGTTTTTATTTTAGCTTAATTATAATGTTTTATTAATCATTATAATTAAGTCTTTTTTATTACACAAAGCATATCCTTCACTTCCAAATATAAAATATTTGGTTATAAAAATAACAAATCTACCTTTAGATCGATATTACTGACAAATCTAATCAAGTATTTTTGCTTATAAATAGAATTTTGTTCAGTATAGATGGTTAGCGATCGTGAAGAGTAGATTTAAATTGGATACGGCGTATCCAAACAAAGCAATTTTATTTGTCATATTTATGACTTTGTTATTTGGAGCGGGATGCAGTTTGCAAAAGACTCAAGCCGTTAATTCATCACAACAAGAAACAAAAACTGTCGGTTGGGTAGAAAAAGCAATAATTCCTGGTGTTGAGAAAGAAGTAAAAGCAAAGCTGGATACAGGTGCCACAACAACCTCTATAAATGCCGAAATTTTAGAAAAGCCAGATAAAAGCTCAGAATCTGGCGGAATGATTAAATTTAGATTTAAGGATGGAAAGAAAAACAAAGAAGTTTTTGAGCGTCCGATTGTGCGATGGGTGCGAATTAAGAGTCGCGAAGGTGCTGATATACGTCGTCCCGTAGTGCGAATGAAATTCTGTGTTGCGGGTCGGTGGATTGAGGAAGAAGTGAACCTTGCAGATCGAGAAGATTTTAACTATCCAGTTTTAATCGGACGCAACATGCTAAAAGAAGGCAAGTTTGCTGTTGATTCATCTGCTACCTTCACCGCAGAACCATCATGTGCAACTCAGGAGGCACAGCAGTGAATCGTACTTTTCGCGCTTTGCTGTTAGCATTATTTTTAACAGCGATAGGACTAGCAATCTTTTTCCATAAACTGTCTAATTCAGATGTACCTTTGTTTCCCAACCAAGCTTATAGAAGTTGGTACGTTGAAGCAAAGTTATCAGTGAATTCACAACAATCATTACTGCCATCAGAGGAAGAAGCAAAGTCAACAAGCATTCAACTTTATCTTCCCCAAGAATCTCAACGTTACAGAATTGATAGTGAAGATTTTACCGATGGTAGATTTGAACGTCAAGTCAAAACTTTGGATAATTCAGCAAATAGAATAGCTGTATTTAGTAGAAAGGATGACGCTAATAACAAATTTATATTTTATCGAGCAATCATTCGCAGGAAAGATACCGCTACACCTGGAACCGAAGAAGTTCCGATTTCCGGACGCAGATTGGGCGATCAAGAACTTGTGAGATTTGGCGAAAATACCGCTAGAGTTGCAGACAATCTCAAGGAGAATCCGCCAACTACAGAGATTAACGCGCTGTTGAACGAGGCTAAAAGACAGTCAAGCGATGACCAATCTTTAACCAAAAAAATCTATCAAATATCTCTTCTGACAGATGACCTTAGAGTTCAAGCTATCAGGAGAAACTTGAGAGATCAAGAATCTACCCCAGAATTAGCCGCATTTTTATTGAATAAAGCCAACATACCAGCGCGAGTTGGCAACGGCATTTTACTCAGAAGTGAAGAAGTATATTCTACCGATTTTATTCAGTGGCTAGAAATTCAAATAGGCGATCGCTGGTTAGCCTTCGATCCTATCGACTATAGCTTTAGAGAGCAAGACCGCTATCTAACATGGTGGTACGGTTCAGATCGTGTCTTACAAGCCAAAGGTGTAAGCAACATCGCTTTAGAAGTCGTTGTTCAACCCAACACTGACAAAGGACTGACAAGCGCAATTTTGCAAAAGGAAAAAGCCTTAAATCCGCTGCTAGACTATTCATTGTTCAACCTGCCACTAGCAAATCAGCGAGTCTTTCAGGTGCTTGTCTTAGTTCCAATTGGTGCTTTAATTATTTCCATTTTGCACCAAATAGTTGGATTGCAAACCTTTGGGACATTCACACCGATATTAATTGCCCTCTCCTTTCGCCAAACTGGACTGCTTGTTGGCATTCCGCTGTTTATTTTAGTTGTAATTATCGGGCTTTTGATTCGTGGCTACCTGAATCGTTTGCAGCTTTTAATTGTGCCTCGGCTCGCCGCAATTTTAACAGCAACCGTCTTAATAATGGCTGCTCTGGCAGTTGTCATGGAACATTTCAATATTAGGCTAGGCTTGTCGATTTCTTTGTTCCCAATTGTGATTCTGGCGATGACAATCGAACGCGCAGCAGTGACATGGCAAGAAGAAGGAGCAAAAGAAACGATAATTGCCGGACTCGGTAGCCTTTTAGCAGCCACAATTGGGTATTTCTGCATCATTAATGCCTACGTGCAGCATTTAGCATTCGCCTTCCCGGAACTGTTGTTGTTAGTTTTAGCTTTAAATATCCTTGTAGGACGCTACAACGGCTACAAACTAATTGAATATTTCCGATTTAGGTCATTACAACGACAGTTAAATCAAACATAGGGATAAGCTGGTATGCTTTCATCTTCACTTCGGCGTAGCGGCATTTTAGGAATTAATGCTCGCAACTTAGACTACATCTTTGCTAGCAATCCGCGTCAGCTTTATCGCTATGCTGACAATAAACTAGAGACGAAAAAAGTTACTCAAAATATTGGTGTGCCGGTTCCAGAAACTTATGGAGTTATTTCATTTCAGGGTGAGGTGAGAAACTTATCAAATATTATTAAAGAACACAAATCCTTTGTTGTGAAACCTGCTCGTGGTAGCGGTGGCGATGGGATTGTGGTAATTAGTGATGTTACAGATGAGGGCTATCGCAAAGCTAGCGGTTCAATTGTCAAACCGGGAGACTTACAATATCACATTTACAATATTCTCAGCGGCATGTTCTCGCTAGGAGGACAAACCGATCAAGCGATTATTGAATATGCGGTGCAATTCGATCCGGTGTTTGCTGAAATTGCTTATCAAGGTGTCCCCGATATTCGGGTAATTGTTTATCGTGGTGTTCCAGCAATGGCAATGTTGCGTCTGCCCACACGCGCTTCTGATGGTAAGGCGAATTTACATAGAGGTGGTGTGGGTGTTGGTATTGACCTGTCAACAGGCACGACGCTGGCGGGTATTCAGAGAAATAGTTACATTGATAATCACCCGGAAACGGGACATTCATTGCGCGATCGCCAAATTCCCCACTGGCAAACTATTTTAGAAATGGCTGCCAAATTAGGTGACAAAACAGAGTTTGGCTATCTTGGCGTTGATATTGTTTTAGACCAACAAAAAGGACCGCTGTTACTGGAAATTAACGCTCGTCCCGGACTTTCAATTCAAATTGCCAATCGAGAGGGGCTTATTCCCCGACTTGAAGCAATTGATAGTGCTTTGCCCAAACTCTCAGGAGTTCAAGAAAAAATTGCCTTTGCCCAAGAAACATTTGCAGTATAATCAATCACGCAAAAGCTGAATCATAACTTTTGATTCGTAACTGTTTTTGCTTGTTGACACCACTGTTGCACTAACTCAATTGCTGGGCATAAATCTCGTCGCTGCATGGTTGCTACCTGCAAGCGCATAATTTGTTGATGCAATCTGTGAGTGGGAGTCTGTGCCAACTGCGCCACCGAACCAATACCTGCATGAAGCAATAATCCGCAATATTGCGTTCCTACACTCGGAATCCGAGCCAAATCCGCCAAAGCCACCCATTTATTCACATACTGAAGATGGACTTGTAATTTATTTGCCAGCGCGACTTTAGATTGCAAACTAGTTCCTTGTTTAAAGAGCGCTTTTGTGGTAAAAATACCGCAGTTTTGGAGTTGGACTAGTTCTTCCTGACTTAATCCCGGCAATTGCTCAATCGACCAATCGCCAGTTGGCGTATTGCTCAACTTTGCTTGATTTTTAACAGACATTTTTTCACCTGAGAAATAGGTTTCTTTAACTATTGTGACAAATGCACTCGCACAGATCCTTGTCGATAGTTAGATAACAACAAGAACGTGACAAAGTACGGTAAGGTTAGTAATTCTAACTCCAATCATGTCGAGTCAATGTTGAATAAAAACGCAAACTTATGGAGAAAGGCGATCGCCGCCATTTTCACTGCTGTCAACTTAACGTTAATCTGTGGCGGATTAGTCAGCTGCGCTGGGGAGGAGGAGAAGCCACCGGTTCAAACCCAACAGCAACAAAATTCTCAGTACAACAATCAGAATAACCAAAAGCCTGTAAATTCAGACAAGGACGACGACAAAGACGAAGATAAAAAAGATGACGATGACAAAGACGACGACAAAGACGACGACAAAGACGATGACAAAGACGATGACAAAAACTAGTTGAAGTATTAAGTATGAAGGATAAAGTGTGAAATATTTTTTTCACTCCTTATTCTTTATTTCATTTTTTTTAGGTCATGTTGATAGAAAACACTTCTAACTCCCTTGTCGATACTCTACGGCAGCGAAGACAACGACTAGCCAGCCTGATTGATTTTCCAGCAATTCTTTGGTCAGGAAACACCAGTCCACGTAACTTTCCAGCAAATGTCTTTCCCTTTCGCGCTAGCAGTCACTTTCTATATTTTGCCGGACTTCCCTTGCCAAACGCGGTAATTCGCTTAGAAGCTGGCAAGTTAGAACTATTCATGGACGATCCTAAACCTAGTAGCGCTTTATGGCATGGAGAAATGCCTTCACGTGAAGAAATCGCCCAGAAAATTGGCGCGGATGCGGCTAAACCAATGGTGGAATTAGCATTATCAGTAGAAGGTGCAGCAACAATTGCTGTGCAAGATGCTGGTACTTGGACGCAACAATCGCAACTGTTGGACAGATTAGTCTTGCCGCAAATTCAGCCATCCGGAATTGACTTTGAGTTAGCCAAAGCAATTGTTACGGTACGTCTCACCCACGACGAAGCCGCATTAATCGAGTTGCGGAAAGCTGCTGCTGTCACTGTCGAAGCGCACAAAGCAGGGATGGCTGCCACAACTAACGCCAAAATAGAAGCCGAAGTGCGGTCAGCGATGGAAGCAGTTATCATGGCACACAACATGACTACTTCTTACAACAGTATTGTCACCGTCGAGGGCGAAGTTCTGCACAATGAGCAGTATCACCATGCTTTGCAACCAGGGGACTTACTGCTTGCTGATGTCGGTGCGGAAACTCAAATTGGTTGGGCAGCTGATGTTACTCGCACTTGGGCTGTTTCGGGTAATTTTTCATCTACCCAGAGAAATATTTATGATGTAGTATTGGCGGCTCATGATGCGTGCATTGCCAAAATCCGCCCTGGCGTAGAGTATGAGGATATTCATTTACTAGCTTGTACCGTCATTGCTGAAGGTTTAGTAAATTTAGGCATTTTGAAAGGAAATCCTGAAGACTTAGTACAAATGGATGCCCACGCGCTCTTTTTCCCCCACGGAATCGGTCATTTGCTGGGTTTGGATGTGCATGATATGGAAGACTTGGGGGATTTGGCTGGGTATGAAGAGGAAAGAGAAAGAAGCGATCGCTTTGGTTTAGGCTACCTACGTTTAAATCGTCCTCTGCGTCCGGGAATGTTAGTTACAATCGAACCTGGTTTTTATCAAGTACCAGCGATTTTGAATGATGCTAACCTGCGCTCAAAATATCATCATGTCGTCAATTGGGAGCGTTTATCTCAATTTGCCGATGTACGCGGAATCCGCATTGAAGATGATGTTTTAGTTACAACAGAAGGCAGCGAAGTTTTAACAGCCGCATTGCCAAATCAAGCCAGCGCTGTAGAGGATTTGGTTCTTTGTTAGTGGATAGTGGTTAGGGAATAATGGTTATTGCTGAAAAAATAACCCTCTAACTCCCAACCATCAATTAACAAAGATTTTAGCGAATTTGACTTTTAACCCAATCACGAAATTCCCTAACTAACTCTAAATAATCTTTCTGCCCAACCTGTTGTAAAAAACTAGATATTTCTGCAATAGGTAAATTAGGAAATGCTAAACTTCGTTCGACAGCTACATATCCTTGATTTTGAAGTATATTAATACGGAAAGACTTGCCATCATATCGCCAAATTTCTGGCACACCAATATCTGCATATACTTCAAAGCGATTTTCTGAACTACTAGTAATGTCAATTTCCACAACTAAATCTGGCGGTGGATCTTGAGTTAAATCTATTCTTTTTTTGCCTTTAACTATGTTGATATTTTCAATGTAAAAGCATTCATCTGGTTCTGCTCCGCTCAGTTCTGGACGTTTGAAAGTAGTAGAGCCAAGGGGATAAATTCTAATATTTAATTCTTCGGCAAGAGTTTCGACAAATCGACCCATTGTCTTTTTGTATATTTCATGTTCAGGAGAAGGAGCCATGATTTCTAGATTGCCACGATTGTAAGTAAGTCGCAGGCGCCGACTATCATTAAGTTCTGCCAGCAAAGTTTCATAAGTTTGCCAACTAATACCAGATAAGTGAATTATTTCTTCTGGCTGAATCAAAGTGTTGCTAGCCATATGACTTTCTACCTAAATTAGGTTAACTATTAGCCATTACCCATTATCAATTATCCTCAAAAATTGCCCCTCTAAGCTGTAACTCCAGCTTCATCTCCTTAGAAAAGCCTTTATTGCAGCCAAAATGAGTTTTCTCGACTCTCGCACCATTCAAATTGGCATTGCTTAAATCAGCATTTCTCAAGTCAGCATTATTTAAATTCGCATTTTCTAAATTAGCGCCAGATAGGTTCGTATCATTGAGGTTAGCATTGCTAAAGTTAACATTCTTCAAGTTAGCACTGCTGAGGTATGCACCTTTAAGGTCGGTATTGCTGAGGTTAGCATCCGTGAGTTTGGCATCGCTTAGTTTAGCATTGTTGAGATCGGCACTGCTGAGATTGGCATTCTTCAACTTTACATTGTTCATGTAAGCATTGCTGAAGTTCGCACCGATTAATTGAGCATTGTTGAACTTACCATTCCATAAATAAACACCGCTAAGGTTGGCATTAGTGAGGTTGGCATCATTAAAGTTGGCATCGCTGAGGTTGGCATTGCTGAGGTTTGCACCCACTAAGTGAGCACTGTTAAGGTTGGCACTGCTGAGGTTTACACCCATTAACTGAGCATTACTGAGGTTTACACCCATTAACTGAGCATTGCTGAGATTTGCATTGCTGAGATTTGCATTGCTGAGATTTGCATTGCTGAGATTTGCATTGCTGAAGTTGCCATTCAAAAAGCTGGTATTTACTAACTGGGCACTACTGAGATCAGTTCCACTGAAGTAAATATTATCAAGATTGATATTATCGAGGTTGGCATTGCTGAGGTTGGCAAGGAGAAAATGGGCTTTGCTTAATTGGTCTTTAGATACTTGATAAACTAGTTTTTGCAGTAAATTTTCATTTTCAGATAGCTTGTTAATTTCCCCATCGTTAAAGTCAGCATCTTTGAGGTCAGATGCTGATAAATTCTTACTTTTAGATATCAATTCCGGCTTTTGCAAAATCCGCTTTTGTTCCCTCCTGGCTACAAAAAAAGCAATTAAGCAAAAGCTTAAACCAACCATAAATGCTGGTGGTTTACCGTTCGTTATCAGCATGACTATAAGACCTATAGCAGCCAGAATAATAATCTGTTTGAGCAATGAAATCAGTCCTGCTTTAACTTCTTGAGAAAAAGTAGTATTTTTACGATTGGCTAGAGTCATGCTTAAATACTTTCCTTGTTTTTACAATTAGTTGAATCAGCCTAGAATTTATCAGTGATTCGACCCGCGAGTCTTAACACAAAATAGGAAATTAGACGATATGATGCACCAAGCAGACATAACGTGGTATAAGTAAGACATTTTGTTGCAGGCACGCCTAAAAATTAGAGAAGTTCTTACCGATAATCTAGTGCCCGATTAATCAGGAAATTTTGATAAGAATATGTAAGGCGATCGCACCCTGAACTGATAGATAAATTCCTAATGAGTAAAGTTATGTATTGTTGTTAATAATACAGTATTTACTAGCGTGTATTTATTTGCCACACTTATTGAGGGCTACTTAATGCCGTCTTTGACAAAGTGGTATGAAGGCAACGTACCTGTCATTGTTCCTAAAACATGTCTGAACTATGTGAAGCTTTAGCTGGGTCATATGGTTAGGGATAAATTCAGAGGTGGGAAAGAGCGATCGCTCTAGGCTGCAAATCTCTATTGTCAGGCAATGAATAGAATGTATTAATAGTAACTCAATATTTAATGGGATATGGAAATATTACATTTTTTGGGGAATTAGGCAATGGGGGCTGGGGGGATAAGAAGATGGGGAAATAGGAACATGGGGAGATGAGGGGAAAGAATTATTCTCCTTGTCTTCTTGTTTTTCCTGCCCCCTTTAAAATTACCTGGTGCAGAGTACTAGTAGTCTGTCAATTTAAAATTGATGGATACGCGGACAGTGTAATCTGTAGATACTCAAAGCAATCCGCGTATCTGATGCCAAAGAAAAAATACATTGTCTCTCTAACATCTGAAGAGAGAGC
>JAHHID010000091.1 GCA_019359015.1 Spirirestis rafaelensis WJT71-NPBG6 | reverse complement strand
AAACCTAGTCATTATTCAAATTACTACAAAAGGGGGTGAAGGGGCTGCCGACGGCAGCCCCTTCACCCCCCCAAGAATGATTATCATTTTAAATAATGGCATAATTTATTTTTTGGAAGTCCCTAAGCGGTCTAGCACAAACAAACTTGTAAATGTACTCGTTGCGCTCGTCGTCGCCCAGATAGAAAGCAACATGGTCATTGTCATCAACAACGACTTGAGCACTCTCGTGCTTGCATCGACCAAGCCCAGTACGCTTGACTGGTGTGCTTTTTGGATTGTATGGATCGATCTCGACGACCCAGCCGAACAAATGTGGTTCAAGGGGGTTCGTGCTGGCATCAAAGCGTGGATCAACCTCAGACCAGCGATAGCGGGTTTCTGTTCTCGCTATGCCATACCGATTTTGTCCTGTTAGGATATCGGACTTTTCGATCCCTGGAATTGAAGGCGCATCTCCAGTGGGGTTGGCAAAATAGCCGTTCCAGTTTTCCTCACAGGTCAGGTAAGTGCCCCAGGGGGTGTAGCCGTGGGCGCAGTTGTTGAGAGTGCCATATGCTGTGTAACCGTTGTTCAGCCTTCCGGTATCAACTGAGCCATTCGGAGTAATTGAGAACTTCTTCGATTTCAACAGCGCGTCACCCGCGGCTGGTCCGGAAACGTACATTTCGGTGTTAGCAGTGATCCGGCGACCATAAGGTGAATGGCGATTGAAAGTCCACTTGTTACCGTTCTTGAAAAGCTCTACAACGGACATGCCGTGAGCAGCCTGAGATTTCCGTACCTTCTCAATGGTGACTTGCGAGCCGGGCAACCCGGACTGCGGTGCTGTCGCTGTTGCCGGAATGAACGTTAGACCGTCGGGATGCAAAATTTCCTCGTGAGTATACTCATGGTTTACGCATAGCAACCCGCGCTCCATTGACCGACCAAACAAACCCCGCTTTGGAAATGAGAAGTAGTGCATACCATCTGCATGCATACCAAACTGCTTTTCTTGTGCAGCGGCATCCTGCGAGACATCCGGTTGCCAGTTTTGCCCACCAGGCATGATTGGGTCTCCCCAAGCAACGAGTACTTCAGCTTTGTAGCCCACAGGAACACTGACAAGATCCTTTTCAAGAAGCCCTGTTTCTGGGTTATTGAGATTTGGCGGGATGCTCTTGAAGCCTATGCCCCTGAATCCTGGTCCTGGTGGAATCGGTGCTGCCTCGACACTGCGAAGAAAGCCACCAATGGAAACCTCGCCCACGACAGTGAGTGCCGATGCACTCGCTGCCGTTAGTATAAACCGCCGACGGCTCATACCCATGCGCTCAATCACCTTAAGGATTGATTCGTTGCCGGATGGGTTGAGCGTTACATTATTCTTGGGATGAAGGGAACCTTTCATTCTGGGTGTCCATTAGAGGTTACGAATTTGTTATTCAATTCATTTATCTTCTGAAAAGATAAAGCCAAGACTCAGCGATGTTGCTTTTGCAACTTTTATTGGAAGAATAAGCCTCGAATAAATTGATATATTTTTATGACTACGCAATCAGAAATATACGTTCTAAATATTACAGGACTTACGCAACTGGCACATTTATCTGAAAACTGTCACATAGAATTAATATGGCTCTAAGGTTTATAAATCAATGCTTACAAGCATTTACGGCAAATTGAAATATATGTGCCAGTTGACCTTATATTGTGACGCTTGCGTAAGTCCTATATTAAAGAGAGTTAATCTGTAGGTTAATCGTCAGTAAAAACCCTGAATTTGTTTGAAATACTCTTTTAGTGTTGTGGAGGCGATGTCAGACCAAATCGAGGGCGCAAGCCTAAGACGAGGCGAGCGCTACATACTTATAAAACTCTGTTATCGTCAATACCCAATCTGCCTATTCAAGGTTCCTGGTCATATTGAGTACCGGATTCTGCTAACACAGTTACAGCGTGGGGCGATACTGGCATCCCCTTAGATTTAGGGCTTACGCACTAGACCTCTTGCATAAACCAAAAATAAAGAACCCCACCCCGCATTTGAATCGCGCAAACGCTCCCCGGACCGCAAGCGGTCCGGGGTTGGGGGTGGGGTATTAGGGAAGGAGTGCAACAGGCCTACTGTACAAATTTCTTATCTTGTGCGTTGAGGAAAATACGTCGTTTCAGGCTTTGACCAATTATCCTTTGATAAATAGCGATCGCCTAAAAACAGTCGAAAAATCAAGGTTTAATGCCTGAAATCCATACAACACATTTGGTATTTCCTGTCAATGCGTAAGTCCTAATATTTATAAACTCCAGTTGAGCATACATCAATTTCACTGGCATTCCCTAGTTTCCGAACCTTTTCCTGAACAGGAGCAATCAAAGATGGGTAGGAAGAGAATATTAGGGCGCTGAACCTGTTGAACAAAGCACTCAATGGGGCGCACCGAAATTTTTAACGCTTGTGGAGAATTGAATCAATACTCAAATTTGGAAACAAGTTTGAGCAAATTCGCTCAATGAAGCAAGAATCCCCGTATGATATCATGTCCGCTTAATTAGTTATTATTGCCGCATAATAGCAAAAAATTGAAAACGCTCTCTCCCCCTGCTAGAGTGCAAGAGTGCGGACAACCATGATAAGTCTTTAACCGGACACGATATGAACCGTAGCGAAATGCGGGGAGCGTCAAGACTATCTAATCATTAACTTCCAACAATCCAGGCGGCGGTGTAATTTCAATCCGGCGATTTTTTAAGTCTACCACCGGGGCGATCGCTTTCACAAAAGGAATTAAAACAGACTTCGGATTTGGGATTTTAGATTTGGGATTGGGGTTGTTTCTCTCCCCCTCCCCCTGCTCATCCTGATGCAACTCCACATCAAGCAAATCGTTCCCAGCAGCGATGATATCAACCACCGTTCCCACAAGTTCGCCTGATTCTTGCATAAAAACAGACAAACCAATCAAATCCACCACATGATATTCATCTTCTCCTAATTCTGGGCGATCGCTTTCTGGAACCAACAATTTACAACCGCGTAATTCTTCCGCAGAGTCGCAATTATTCACACCAGCTAACTTGAGGACATACAAATTCTTCCCCTGAATGTAACGTCCTGTGAGTAATTCTATCGGTTGCGGTTCAGCCTCACCAGGACGTAATAACCAGCGTTTTCCAGGAACCTCAAAACGTTCTGGAAAGTCCGACTGCGGATAAACTCGCACCTCCCCTGACAAACCTTGAGGTGCGACAATCTTACCAATTTCTAGCCAACCATCTAGGTTAGGAGTGGGGGAGGGGGGGAGAGAAGGAGAGGGGGAGGGGGGAGAAGATATCTTTTTCTTCCCCTGCTTTTTCTTGGTGTCCTTCACGTCTTTGGGGTTCATTTAAGCACTTACAGCTGCACGCTGATAAACTTGTTGCGCTACTTTGGCTAAACGTTGCATTCCGATAGCAATTTCTTCGTCGGTACCGGTGAGACTGATTCGCAAGCATTGGTGCTTGTGTAACCAATCTTCTCGTAAACCGGGGAAAAAGCTACTACCAGGTACAACAATTACACCCACCTGCTTGAGTTCTTGGTAAAATTCCCAATCAGTAATTGGTAATTCATCTAACCACAACCAAGCAAAAATTGCTCCTTCACCGCGATGGAGAAACCAAGGTAAATCCTTGGGCATGGCGGCAAATAAACTATCTTCGAGAACAGTGAATTTATTTTGATAAAATGAGCGAATTACTTGTTCAGAAATTTCTCCAAGTTTACCAGAATTGATAGCGCGAGCGGCGATCGCTTGTCCATAACGAGAAGGATGAATACACATATTTGTTTGGAAGCACTCCAGCACATGAATCCACTCTTCATCCCCAATCGCAATGCCAATGCGTTCTCCGGGTAATCCAACTTTCGATAAACTCATGCAGTGTAAGATATTGTCTCCAAACACTGGTGTCATTTCGGTAAAATTCAACGCTGGGAACGGAGGTGCATAAGCTGAGTCTATCAATACAGGGACATTAAAAGGTGCAGCGAGGGCAGCTATTTTTTTGACTTCATCATCGGTGAGAACATTACCGGTGGGGTTACAGGGACGAGAGAAGATGACGCAGCCGGTGTTTTCTGTAATCTCCAGTTGGCTGAAATCAGGGCGATATTTAAACTTGTGTGCCGCAGCGTCAATATCTAAAGTTGGTTTGTAGGCGATTAAAGCTTCTGCACATAAAGTGACACCACCATAACCTGTATAATCAGGGCTGAGGGGCAAAACGATTTCTTTTAAATCGCCACTGCTAGTGTAACCGCCGAAGACATTGGCAGCGTAGAAATAAAGACTTTGACTGCCTGGAGTTAAAAGGATATTACGTTCAGTTAAATTTAAACCATAGCGTTTGTTGAAGTCGTTGACGATCGCTTCTACTAATGGTGCATAACCCTGACTCGAACCGTAGCGACAAACTACTTCACCATATTCGGAGCTAGCCAGCAATTCTGCCGTACAATCGCGCCACAACTGCTCAACCTCTGGTAAAATCAACGGGTTCCCAGCACTCAAATTAATAAATTGCTGCCCCGCACCGGCTCGTAATGTTTCGTTAATGTCCTTCATAATCGCTCTGACACCAGTCAGGCAGGACATTTGATCGCCAATTTTACTAAGGGCAGGTTTCATAAGCAGTGCAACAGGATAAACTGAGGAATTGACAAATTATATAGCGGTTTCTGCTGGCGGGTCGATATTACCTGGAAGCTTTACCGCCTGTAACTAATGTAGCAGGCGTTGAATTACTAGAAATTTATCTACTTTCATCGCATCTCGAATCAATAGCACATTTTAGCGGCGATTGCTGTTTAACATTTATAGGATTTACGCAAGTGTCATATTTTTTTCGCAAAAATTGTCCCTACTCACGCATTCCAAAGTCCAAAAACCTTGACTTTTGACTTTTGACTGTTGACTCTTGACACGAAGATATGTGCCAGTTGCATAAGTCCTGATTTATTCTGCAACGCTGAGATACTTGCGCTGATGGATAGAAATAAGTTGATACTGAATTCTCGATCTACACTCAAATTAGCTGATTCACAAAATCTACACAGGAAGGCTGACGAGTGGAAGTTAAAGCAGCGATCGCTTACGGTGCAGGAAAGCCATTAAGTATTGAAACAGTGCAACTTGAGTCACCACGCGTTGGTGAAGTTTTAGTTCAAATTAAAGCCAGTGGTGTTTGTCATACCGATGCTTACACCCTTTCAGGAAAAGACCCTGAAGGCTTATTTCCAGCGATTTTAGGACATGAAGGTGCTGGTATTGTCGTGGAAGTTGGCGAAGGTGTCACCAGTTTAAAACCGGGAGATCATGTGATTCCTTTATACACTCCCGAATGCCGTCAATGTGAATATTGCCTGAGCTTAAAAACGAACCTTTGTCAAGCAATTCGCACTACTCAAGGACGCGGTGTGATGCCTGATGGTACTAGCCGTTTTTCTATCGATGGGCAGATGATTCATCATTATATGGGTACATCGACTTTTGCAAATTATACAGTATTGCCAGAAATCGCTGTAGCAAAAATTCGTGAAGATGCACCTTTTGATAAGGTTTGTTACATCGGCTGTGGCGTAACTACGGGTATCGGTGCAGTTATCAATACAGCTAAAGTCGAACCGGGTGCGAATGTGGTAGTTTTCGGTTTGGGTGGTATTGGCTTGAATGTCATCCAGGCAGCGCGGATGGTAGGAGCTAATATGATTGTCGGGGTAGATATTAATCCTAGTAAACGCGCTTTAGCAGAAAAGTTTGGAATGACGCACTTTGTTAATCCGAAGGAAGTTGAAGGTGATTTGGTTGCGTATTTAGTGGATTTAACAAAAGGTGGTGCTGATTATTCTTTTGAGTGTATTGGTAATGTGAATATTATGCGGCAAGCTTTAGAATGCTGTCATAAAGGTTGGGGTGTCAGCGTGATTATTGGTGTTGCTGCTGCGGGTGAAGAAATTAAAACTCGTCCTTTTCAATTAGTCACTGGACGTGTTTGGAAAGGTTCGGCTTTTGGTGGAGCAAGGGGACGTACAGATGTGCCGAAAATTGTTGATTGGTATATGGATGGGAAGATTAATATTGATGATTTAATTACTCATGTTATGCCGATTGAGAAGATTAATGATGCGTTTGATTTGATGCATAAGGGAGAGTCGATTCGGAGTGTGGTGACTTTTGATTAAACTAACCGCAGAGGAAGCAGCGTCTTCCTCGTTGCCAGCTAGAAACTGGCAATGCTTAGTGTGAGGCTCTAGCTCACATTGTCTTGTAGAATACTGGAGGCAGAGCCTCCTGATTAGCATTCCCAGCTATAAGCTGGGAACGAGTAATGAATAATATTAATCTTGTATCAGAATATAAATCTTTCGGTGGTCAACTCGGTTTTTACTCGCACTTTTCCACCACCTGTAATCATGAAATGCGCTTTGCTGTGTATCAACCACCGCAAGCGAAAACGCAAGCTGTGCCGATTCTGTATTTCCTCTCCGGTTTGACTAGTACTGAAGAGAATTTTATGGTCAAGGCGGGGGCGCAACGCTTTGCCGCAGAGTATGGTTTAATGTTGGTTGCACCAGATACGAGTCCGCGCAATACTGGGACTGCGGGTGAGGATGATGAGTGGGATTTTGGTACGGGTGCTGGCTTTTATGTTGATGCTACTTCACAACCGTGGCGATCGCACTATCAAATGTACAGCTATGTGGTTCAGGAATTACCTGCTTTGATTAGCGAACATTTCCCCGCACAAGCTGAAAAACAAAGCATTTTCGGTCATTCGATGGGGGGACACGGTGCGCTTGTCTGTGCGTTGAAAAACCCGAATTTATATAAATCTGTATCCGCTTTCGCTCCCATTGTTGCACCTATGCGTTCTCCTTGGGGAGAAAAGGTACTCAGCCGCTATTTGGGTGATAATAAGGAAACTTGGGCTGCTTACGATGCTAGCGAATTGGTGCAAAAAGAAAGATATCACAGTTTGATTTTAATTGATCAAGGTACTGATGATCAGTATTTTACTGAGCAATTAAAGCCAGAGTTGTTTGAACAAGCTTGCGCTTCTGTGAAACAACCTTTAAATTTGCGTTATCAAGAAGGCTACGATCACGGCTATTATTTCATCGCTACTTTTATTGAAGACCACATTCGCCATCATGCGATCGCTCTTTCAAAGTCCTGAGTTAATTTGTAATCACCAATAATAAATATAGTTGAAATTGAAGGCGGCTATTATGGTAGATTCTTAGCTAGATCGTTTACCAACGAGTTTGGAACTTTTTTGTATTGTAATTGATCGCCCTGCGATCGATTACAATGAGGTGAATACACCCTAATACATATCTATTGATAGGGAGATAACGGGTATTTACTGACTAGGATTTAGTGTTTACTGTAGTCATCGATTATCTTAGCTAAACCTGGTATTGCGTCTTCGACATGTTTTTTCGCTGAGTTGCGGAGTTTAGTATATGCTCCTTTGACAATTGTGTTATTGCTTTTCTCGATCCTAGTATCGGTGATGGCAAGTAATGCGTTTGCCGCGCGATCGCGGTTTTGAGTCAGGTGTCCGACCGGATTGCCCGCTTGTATACCCTCACTCCAAATAGGATCGAGTGCATTCAAAGATTGTGGCAAAAGCCCCTCAATAGCATCCTTGCAATAAGTGGGTCTAATTCCCTTAACAACAGAGTAGGCTGCTTTCAAACCCAGACCGGAAACCCCTCCCATGTTAGCAACTTGTGTATCGAGCAACTTTGTGCAGTCAGCTACAATTATGCTCTTTTTATTTGGGTTTGAGAGACCATCGCTAAGTACCATTTTGATTCTCCTTAATGGAAATGTGCTTAATCGATTTCTATTATAGGGCAAAGGTTATGGATTATTGGTATTAATTGTTTTCAGTAAACGGTTACGCAAAAATATTTATGTCCGAAGCGTTCCGTTGTGAAGCAATCTCAAACCATTGCGATTGCCTCATTCCGCATATGAGCGGTAAACCCCTCACTACGAAAAGAAATATTATGACTCATCGTTTAAAGTTTCAATTAACAAGTTTACCTGCTGCTGTCGCTGTTGCAGGAAAGTTTCGCATTGACGTAAATATTCTATAGCTGTGGCAAATTGTTCAAATACTTCTTCTAACTGCAATTCACCCGCTTCTATGCGAGTGATAATTCTTTCGATTTCTGCAACTTTTGCCTCATAATTTCCCCCATCCATTTCGGAAGCAGAAGTAGTTTTACGTTTAACCATTAACTTCGGTAATTTTCACTTTAACTTTCCCCTGCGCTAACTGAATCGATAATTCTTGTCCTGGTTCTAACTCAGTTGCAGAACGAGCGATCGCTCCATTTTCTTTTTTTACCACAGCATAACCACGCTGTAAAACTGCCTGCGGGTCGAGAGTTGTCAACTTTTGCCGTAATAATTCTACATGCTGGGTTGCTTGCTGCAATCTCCCTGTAGTTACTTGGATTAATTGCTGACGCTTCCAAGAAAGCGTTTGTACTTCTTGCTGTAGTTGTCGATCTAAGCGCAAACGACGCAAGCGATCGCGCATTCCTTGCAGTTTATTTCCCGCAGTTTGCATTCTGATTCGCATCGCGTCGTGTAAAACCGCAATTCGCTCTTGATGTTCAGCATACAACTCTGCAAGTGCGGGCACAACCAATTCTGCCGCTGCTGTGGGAGTATGTACGCAAGCATCCGCAGTTAAATCAACCAAAGATTCATCTCTTTGATGACCAATCCCAGTAATTACCGGAATTGTACAATCAGCAACTGCACGCACTACTCTTTCATCATTAAAGCAAGCTAATTCCTCAACTGCGCCACCTCCCCGCGATAAAATTAACACTTGGGCGCGATTATCTCGTTCTACGCGGGCGATCGCCTTTACTATAGATGCTGGTGCTTGTTCACCTTGCACCGTTGCTGGCGAAAATAAAACGTGTAAACCAGGATATCGTTGCTTGAGTGTTTTTTGAATGTCACCCCAAGCAGCAGCGGTGGGTGAAGTGACGACGGCAATTGTTTGCGGATGAATGGGAAGCGATCGCTTTCTTTCAGGATCAAACAAACCTTCAGCAAGTAAGCGATTTTTTAGTTGTTGATAGCGCAACGCTTGTAAACCCACACCAGCAGGCAAAGCCTGCCAAACTGTAAGTTGATATTCTCCTCTTTGCGGATAAACTCGGATACTACCCAAAATAATTATCTGTTCACCGCGAATTGGTATCTGCGCCAATTTTGTTAATTGACTATTCCACACCACACATTTAATTGCGGCGCTTCCATCTGGATCTTGTAAAGTGAAAAATAACCCACTGCGATGTTGATTAGCACTAGAAACTTCGCCAGTTACCCAAACTTGTCGCAGTTGATTATCTTGCTCTAAAAGTAACCGAATATAATCAGTTAACCCAGCTATGGAAAGCGCTGTATCCGGAATTGCAGAAGTCATGATCAGTAAATGGGCGAAATGAAACCTAAAATACTCTCCTGATTCGTAGTGAGCGCTGAAGCCCCTCTTACCCTTCGTAAACAATAAAATGAGTTGGTTTATAAGTGCGAATAAAGTTCGTCATAGTGTCTCTTTCCTCAACGGTTGGCGTGGCAAAACAGCCTACTGTACCACTATTAGCATTTTGCAGCAAAGCTGACGGATCGTAGTGAATACCTAGTTCTGTGCGTCCTGTCTTGAAAGCAGGTATAACTGGAGACCAAACACCACCAAATTCTCCTCCTTTGAATTCTACTATTCCAGGATAGGTGAAAGTGTAAATTCCAAAAGGCAGAGGTGCTTGAGAATTAGCAATATGAGATGGAGTTTGCTTGTTGGCTCGACCAGAAATAGCTCGCACTGTCTTAACAACCTTACCAGTGCCATCAATTAGTCGAGTCTCATACACTCTCAAACCGCCACTGATGGTTTTTGAGGAACGAGCAGCAACCACCCTCGCTCCTTTAATGACTGTAATAAACTCCTTCGCTACCCAACGATTAGCTGCAATTTGTACCCAATTTCTGTCTCCTGCATATACAGGTTCGCCCTTTACAGAAACTTCACTACCGTTAGTAAGAAAATCTATTTTTTCCCCATTAGGTTTAGAACGAACCGCGAGGGAGTCACCGTCTTTTGTTGAAATGTAAGCAATGTAATCCATTAACGTATACCTCAGACTGATGAGTTGTTTTTGCTCTCCTATTAAACTTCAACCCCTCCCAACAATATTACGGATATGAATGCGATTTTCATTTTTGTCCCCGAAGATAATAATGCTTGAGGTATACGCCCTTGGGTTTCCGAAGCGAAGATTGGGTTAGCAAAAGCAATGATAAAGTTTGCAGCTTGGATTTTATAGATTGCAGGGTGCTATCTGCTGTACGCAGTTAATGTCGGCTACTTAATACATTAATTTTCACTGAATGACATTATCATTCAACATTAAATATTCTACAATTTACCAGATAAGGAGAAGTGAACGCAGTCATTTCCCCAGCTTTCTTCCCCGGAATGGGAAACAACCTCGCTGATAACGGTTTATCTAACTTGATGGCTAAAGTCGCCATATCAATTAATATCGCGGTAATCTTTTCTATTGTGATATTACCGGGAATCGGAACTGTATCAAGTCCACAACCACAAACAGCAGAATAGGATAATAAATTTGTGATATTGTAAGTTTCTTCGTTAGCTCTTGCAGCTAAACCGACATCTTCACAAACCGGAAGCATTAGTCCAGAATAGCCGCAAATTTTTACGGATACGTTTTTCAAAACACGAGTTAGCATTCCCGATATTGCCAATGTTCCTTGATGTCCAAATTTACCATCCATGATTTTTTCATAAGCAAAGGCAATACTTTCTTCTTTGCCTAATGATGGTGCAAGAGATGTGTCAATGCCTTTATATTCTATAGCGAATTTTTCAGATATAATTTGAGCGATCGCTTCGACTTTCGTTAATTCTTTATCTAAAATTAATTTTAACTTTTCTTCCGCATCAGGAATATCATCAGCATCAGAAAAAGCTTGCATTACCAAGTCGCATAACTCCAACCCGATGGCGAAAGACGTTTCACCTTCATGATACGCAGTTGGAAAAAATGGAATTCCTGATTTACAATTTGCCCAAGCGCAAAAATGAAAGTTACCATAACCATGTTCGCTTTCTTGGGAAATTCGCTGTATAACTTTTGCTGATTCTCTAGCGTTTTCAAAGTTTATCCCAGAAAAGCGATCGCGGAGCGACTCCTTTGGAGTATCGCCTATTTTACTTGAGGTGTAAAAAATCGATGTATTTTTGATAATATCGGGAATCAGAGCAATTGTTTCCGGTTGACTTGCGTAACCCAAACTGAAAAAGCTGATATTCAAGTTTTGGCAAACTTCTTCTATTATTTTAACTTGGTTGATAATTTCACTTTTGGATAAGCCATATAAATATTCTTCCCAAGAGTTAGTCGCTATTCTAGTTGTTTGTACTTCATATCCCTGTTCTTCAATTATCAGCTTTGCTTGCTGATTAAATTCCGACGCTTGCCTAATTTTTTCGATCTCTTTGGTAGATGAAAGTGATATACCAGTTGTGATAGTTCTAATTTTCATTTTTACAAAGTATTATTTCCAATGATTAAGAAACTTTTCGTACTAAAAACTTCAGTGCTCAAAATAAGCGTTTCAACGCTTACTACAATTAAATAACTGAGTTAAACAAAAGCCATGAATAATGAATTCTACAATAAAGGATTAGAACTAGCTCGGCAAAAAGACTACACTAAAGCTATTGAGGAATTTACCCATGCTTTGGAAGAAGATCCTTACTTTGCGGAAGCTTACACGCAAAGGGGTTTGGCATATTATGACTCAGGAGCAATTCTCCAAGCTGTCTCGGATTATACTGAAGCTCTCAAGCATAATCCTGAAAGTGTAGAAGCATATTATTATCGGGCATTAGCACGGTTGACGCTGAAAAATCTGCCTGGTGCGCTTGCAGATGTCGATAAAGCTATTTCACTTGAAGTAAATTATGCAGCAGCTTACCATTTAAGGGGAGTTGTGCGCCGCAAAGAAGGGTATATTCAAGATGCGATCGCTAACTTGAAAAAAGCCGCAGAATTATATCTCAAGAAAAACGACAAAGAAAAATGTCGTCAATGTCTCGAAAGCATCAAGCAGCTACAACCGAAAGAATATCCTGCTGTAACGCAGTCAATTCCCACCGTCGCACCGATAATTTCCGAAAAGGAATATTTCCACACCTTATTAGAAAAGGCAGAAAAAGGAGACACAAAGCAGGCAATTGATGATTTAAACTGGGTGTTGCAAGTCGATCCGCAAGATGGTGTAGCTTACTGCTGTCGCGGGGTGGTGCGTTGCAAACTGGGAAATTATCGCGATGCTATTTCTGATTTTAACTCAGCGCTGCGCCTAAATTTTCAATCTGGCATTGTATATCGCAACCGAGGAAAAGCACGTTCTCAGTTAGGAGATCATCAAGGTGCGATCGCTGACTATAATCAAGCACTGGAAATCCAGCCTGAAGATGCCCTTATATATATTGCCAGAGGAAACACCCATCGAGCAATGGGCAACTATTATGCTGCAATTAAAGATTACACCCAAGCATTACAAATTAATTCATCGGATGCCCAAGCTTACTATAATCGCGGTATTGCCTATACTCATTTAGAAGAAATGCAACACGCGATTGAAGATTATCAGCGTGCAGCAAGTATATTTTGTGAAAAAGAAGACTGGCAGAATTATCAACAAGTCTTAAATAGCCTGAAAAAAATTCAATCATCTACCCCAGAAGTTAAAAACGCCAAACACGATTTACTACGTCAACGCTTGTTGAGAATGGTTGGGGGATATTGGGAAATTGCCGAACGACTGATTGAGCAGAAAAAAGATTATTATCCAGGGATGTCAGAAGATTGGTATTTGCAATCAGTGATTGATGATTTGGAAAGCGATCGCGATAAATAACTTAATACGAGCGAGTTTTTCAACGCAGAGGAACACAAAGGTAAGCGCAGCGAAAAGTTGTCAGGAGGGTTTCCCTCCGTAACAAACTTTTCAAGACAGAGTGACGCAGAGTTTTTGTGATAAATTTTCGTCAAGTCGCTTCTCCCAGGGGGAGAGGCTGCGCCAACGCTCCAATTCAAAATTCAAAAAAAGACAATTAGTGGGGGCTTGAACCCACCACGCTATTGTTGACCACTGAATCCTTGATTCAGTGTTCACAAGTACCCAGAATTAATTAATTAAAAATTATTTTTCTTGTTTCTTAATGCGTGAATTTTGAATTTTGAATTTTGAATTCAAAAAGGGTCATGAAATGCGTGCAATGCGTGTACTTAGTAAATCCATAAATATTTCGATTCCAAAAGTCTTGTATAATATAGCATCATGTTAGTGATGCTCGGAAAGCTCATAAATTTTTCGCTAGGAGTGGAATTATCTACAATTGGAGAAATTTATCGCTGCTCTAAATCTAGAAGCGCACATTCAGAGCCATTTTCCCATGCAAAGATAGGAAATATGTATTTTCCTCCTTTACTTTCACGCGATACAGCATAGCTCAATGCTTGTTCTAAAGAAAAGAAATGGACAGTTTCACGTGGAGAAAAAGCTTTAATTTGTTCGGAAAAATTATTGACAATTTTTTGGTCTTCTGCTGTTAAAAAGCAAGTGTAACCTCCGTTGTGCCATTGATAAAGTTCATAGAGTTCCACAGATAGACGAAATGGCAAATCTTTAACTTTACTTTCAATTTCTTCGTGGGTTAAACCAGGGGCTAAAAGAGGAATTTTTTTACCATCTTTCTCTGGTTGATATTGTTGCACCCAAATAGAAATGCGTTGTAAAATTCCTGTTAATTCTGACATAAGAAATTATTTTTTATCATAATTTTTTTAACAAAGGTTATAGCCTTGATTCCGCAACTTTTAATGTGTGGGCACCAGAATCGGACACTTCCAATATCGACAAAATTAATCCAAACTTTGTAAACCCATCGCAATCTTGCTATGCTTTTCAATTTGCCCCATCACCTGTTTTGCCCGTTGAATCACCACCGCAGGCAAACCAGCTAATCTTCCCGCTTCAATACCATAAGATTTATCAGCGCCTCCTGGCTGAACTTGATGCAAAAAGATAATTTGGTCGGGTAACTCCTTCACCGTCACCTGATAATTAGCAACATTCGGTAACATTGTCGCCAACTCATTCAACTCATGGTAATGTGTAGCGAAAATCGTTCGCGCTCGAATATCCATCGCGAGATACTCCGCCACCGCCCAAGCGATTGAAAGACCGTCAAAAGTCGCCGTACCCCGTCCAATTTCATCTAACAATACAAGCGATCGCGACGTCGCATGATTAAGAATATTCGCCGTTTCATTCATCTCCACCATAAAAGTAGATTGACCGGTCGCCAAATCATCCACCGCACCCACCCGCGTAAAAATGCGATCGCATACTCCCAACTTCGCAAAAGAAGCCGGCACAAAACTACCAATTTGCGCCATCAACTGAATCAACCCCACCTGCCTCAAATAACAACTCTTACCACTTGCATTTGGACCCGTAAGAATGATGAGGTCGGGATGGGGAGAGGGGGGAAGGGGGGGAGTGCGAGAAGAATTCCCCTTGTCTCCTTGTCCCCTTGTCCCCTTGTCTTCCTCCTCTGCATCTTGGTGGTTCGTTTCTCCCAACTGCGTCAAATTCGGCACAAAAAACCCAGCCGGCAAAGACTGTTCCACCACCGGATGACGCCCATCGACAATTTGAATCTCCCTTCCTGCAACCATCTCCGGACGACAGTAACCTTGATGTACCGCCAACTCAGCCAAACCGCACAACACATCAGCTGCCGCTACCGCACGCGAAAGAATGCGAATTTCCGACCCATGTGTTCCCACCTCATCTCGTAACGCCGTAAAAATTTCATATTCCAACTGATTTAAATCATCCCGCGCCGTGAGAATTCTTGCTTCTCGTTCCTTCAACTCCGGGGTGATGTAACGTTCCTCATTCGTCAGCGTTTGCTTGCGGATGTAATTACTGGGAACTTGATCAGCTTTAGCACGAGAAATACTAATATAGTATCCAAATGTCTTATTAAATCCTACCTTCAGCGTGGGAATTCCCGTCTTTGCTCTTTCGTCAACTTCCAAATTAGCAATCCATTGCCGATCGCCTTCCACAGTTACCTTTTGCTCATCCAATAGAGCATTCACACCTGCGCGAATCAACCCACCTTCAGTTAAATGTATCGGGGGTGACTCCACAAGATGTGCGTGTAACTTTTCTGCCAACTCTTCTAATACAGCCGGCACTTTCTGCAAAGCTTTGAGGAAGGGAGAACGAGTATCAGCCACCAAGCGAGATAATTCTGGTAAACGAGCCAAAGAATCAGCCAAAGCCACCAAATCTCGCGCATTTGCCGTACCAGAACCGGCGCGTCCTGTTAGTCGTTCCAAGTCATAAATTTGACGTAACAATTGCCGCAAGTCTTGACGCAGAGGTGTATTTTCTTTTAATTCTTCGATGGTATCTTGCCGCGCCCGAATGCCTTTAATATCGAGTAGCGGTTGCAATAACCACCTTCTCAAAGCACGTCCACCCATTGCCGTACTCGTTCTATCCAACGCCCAAAGCAAAGAACCGTGAAAAGTGCCATCGCGGACGGTTTGCGTAATTTCCAGGTTGCGGCGAGTTTGATTGTCAACAATTAAATAATCAGTAATTGTATATGTGCGTAGCGCTTGGAGGAAAACTGGATGTTCTTTTTGAGTATCTTCCAGGTATTCTAACAGACCACCAGCAGCACGAACAGCGAGGGGAAGATGATCGCAACCTAAACCTTCAAGCGATCGCACTTTGAATTTATGCAATAATTTAGCTCTCGCTTCGCCTTGAGAAAAAGGAATTTGCGATCGCAAAGCATAACAAAACGATGGTGGCAAACATTCCGGCAGATGTTCCGATTTTTCCCCAGGACGCAATAAACTACCTAAATCTGGCGCATTTGTCGGAATTAGCACTTCCGAAGGCTGCAAGCGCATTAACTCTTGTGTCAGATGTTCTAAATTACTTGCTTGCGTCGTGAGAAATTCGCCTGTAGATATATCTGCGTAAGCCAAACCCCAATGTTCTCCAGCAATTACCACAGCGGCAAGGTAATTATTGCGACTTGCTTTTAGCATTCCATCTTCCAGCAAAGTACCGGGAGTGAGGATGCGTGTAATTTCCCGTCGCACCAACCTCCCCGCAGCTTCCGCAGCATCTTCCACTTGGTCGCAAATCACCACAGCGTAGCCTTTTTCCACCAGCAGCGTAGCGTAGCGTTCCCAAGAGTGATGCGGTACACCAGACATAGCTACTCGTCCTTGTTCTCCAGCTTGCTTACTCGTAAGGACAAGTTCTAACTGCTGCGCTAGCGTCACCGCATCTTCAAAGTAACATTCAAAGAAATCTCCGACGCGATACAGCAACATCGCGTGAGGATACTTTTCCTTCGTCTCAATATAATGCTGGTACATTTGACTGAGCTTACTCCGATCCACCGCTCGATGGTCAGAGATAAATGTACTGGCATCGTGTTTGGTGGATGGGTTTGCAGAGTGAGAAGCAGTCATAGATGCTTAGTTATACGCACGGGAATTCCACAGTATTTGATGATAACCTGTTGTTAGTTTGGAATGCACATTGCTCAAAGTTTATTCATCTTCTGCGATCGCTGCGTCTTGTCGGTGTAAATAGCAAAGCTGGTTCTTGCGCTGGAAGTTCTGCATAACGGAAACTTTTCCAATTTTCTAGGATGAGTTGCTTAAGCATAATCAACTCCAAAAACTCTCAGATTTTACTTTTCTTATTGTTCTATAGCAACTGCTTCAGAATTATCTTGTAATGCCCAGCGAAACAGCCTTGGTAGCTGAGACACATCTAAGGCATAATTTACAGTCCAGACAACAATCTGTAAAATCAAAAAATACCGTACCCACATCAATTCAGCTTCAGAACCCAGAAGTATTAAACCCTCATAAAGTTGCCAAATGCGGTAAGGCAAGTATAAATAAGGAACCATCACCCAGACAACCGACTGATATCGTCGCAGTGTCAAACTTTCAAAGAGAATTTGCAACCCTAGCATGAGATAGTATGACAGAAGCACAGAAAGAGTGCGTTCACGAAGTGTGCCGTAGGTATCGCTTCCCCAAAGTACACCCCATAAAAGCATTACCGGCAGCGGTAACAGTCCTCCCAACACCTGCACTGTACCAAACCAGATTTTAAACCACCCCGGAAGCGGTTCCGGAAGACTCATCGGTTTTAAGTGTCTCCACCCCCAACCCACAAACACGAAAAAAGACGTGGAAGCGACGAGAAACAAAAGGTTTTCTAAAAACAAGTACAGGTTAGTGTTTAAGGAAGGCATTACGGTAATATCATTTTTTAGTATTTTAATTTCATTTTGCCGCCTTTTACTCAAGTACTTAACGAGTATAATTTTTGTTAGCAAAAAAGCCTAGTATTGCTACTAAGCTCTAAGTAAATTAGATTTATGTATCTGTTTAACGACCAAGCCAAGCCTTAATAACATCAAGCAGACTGGAACCACCCCACATTAATGCAAAGAGAATCGAAGTAGTGAGAATTGCCCCCATTAAACAAAGGACTAAACCACCTAGACTAATAGCACCATCATCTTCTAGCAAGCCAAAAGCAGTGACAAAAACTCCCATTGCTGGTAGGGTGTTGGTTCCAGGAATGGGAATCATCATAGAAATTGCCATTAAGGCGATCGCACAACCAATTGTCACTCTACCTGGTAAAGTAGTACAGATATAACTTAAACGAGGACGAGCGATCGCTTCAATTTTTCGCAACCAAGGAAGTCCTTTTTTCAAAAAGCCTTGTACTGTCTCGAGTTTGATCGGATGATTTACCATTCGCTTTGGTAACCAAGGACTTTTAGCACCCACAATCAGTTGCATTGCCAGGATAAAAATTAAGATACCGAAAGGAACCGAGTAACCGGGTGCAGGAACTGGTAAAGCTGACGGGAGAGACAAAATAACTAACAAAAACCCAAAAATTCTCTCACCTGCCAGCCGCAGAATATCTGCTAAACTAACTTTATCTGGTCGCTTTTCCTCAAAAAAATAGCGTTGTAATTCATTAGAAAGTCTAGCCATATCTTAACCTCAATTTAGTACAATTAGCACTCAGCAACAAGCAGAACTTTAAGGTCTACTCGCCTTATTCTCTTTGAGTACATGAATAATCGACGGAATTAAAGAAACAACAATAATCAACCCAATAATCGGCAACAAATACTTATCCACCTGTTCAGCAGGTAGTGATTTTCCTAAGAAATATCCTAATAAAGTAAACCACCCATTAAGTTGTAAGACATAAATGTGCGATAGTGCATCGCACCTATGCCAGCAATAATCAGTGCAAAAGTCCGCACTATCGGCACAAATCGCGCTAAAGCAAGCGTTTTTTTTTCCGTGTTGTTCATAAAAAGATTGGGTTTTTTCCAAATGTTTTTTATGAAACAGCCACGAATCTTCTTTTTGAAATAATCTGCGCCCAAATCTGTGCCCAGTAGCATAGCCGACATTATCACCAAGCACTGCACAAACAAAAGCACCAAAAATTAAAACCCAGATATTCAGCAGTTCTGGTTTGGTATAAGCGACAAATCCAGCAGTAAATAACAAACTATCTCCGGGTAGAAAAAAAGCAATCAACAAGCCAGATTCAGCAAAGATAATCGTCCATACTCCAAAATAGCCAAGTGATTTAATTATCTGCGGTCAATCAAAATGCATAAAATCTCTAAGCGTTTAACAATAGGCATAGAACATCTTAATGTTCATAAATTCTTTCATCATGAAAAATAACATTGAGTTTAAGTTAAGTTATTTTGTATCCTAAAAAATATATTCATAAATTTAGGCACAGGGTTGCAGGTGTAAAATGTCAAGATATTTGAAAGTACTAAGACTGTTTTGGAGTGCTGCCATAGCAGCAGAGATGGAGTATCGGATCAATTTCCTTTTAGCTACCCTCAGCAGCGTAGGGAATCTTGTGGGTAGTTTATTCGGACTATTCTTGTTTTACCGTACCGGCTACACCTTTGGTGGCTGGTCATGGGAAGCTGCTTTAATAGTTCTGGGAATTTTTACTTTATTGCAAGGCTTTTCCGCTACTTTTCTTGCCCCAAATTTAAATCGCATTGTCCGCCATGTGCAAGAAGGTACGCTAGACTTTGTACTATTAAAACCTATTCGCAGTCAGTTTTGGCTTTCTATCCATACGCTATCACCTTGGGGAATGCCAGATATAATTTTTGGTTGCGTGATAATTGCTTACGCCGGTTCAAAACTTAACTTGAGAATAGGCGACTATTTACTTAGTATCGTGCCGCTGTTTTTCGGCATGATAATTCTTTATAGCTTGTGGTTTATGCTGGGTGCGACTAGCATCTGGTTTGTGAAAATATACAACGTTACTGAAGTGCTGCGCGGTTTGTTGGAAGCTGGACGATATCCGATGGTAGCTTATCCTACCGCTTACCGCTTTTTCTTTACATTTGTAGTTCCGGTAGCTTTTTTAACGACGATTCCAGCAGAGACAATGCTGCGTCGGGGTGAAATCAGTTGGGTATTTGGTGCGGCAGGGTTGGCAGTGGGATTGTTTGCGTTTTCTACTTGGTTTTGGCGGTTCGCTTTGCGTTTTTATACTAGTGCTTCAAGTTAGCCAAAATTATCAGGCGATCGCGATCGCCCTACTCAAAGCTATTACACTCAATGTAAGTAATTAAATAACATAACTATCCGAAATCAATCGCTTTAATTTTGGATATACATATAGCGATTTTATTTTCAAATGAAAAGCACATGAGCAAAACTATTATAATACGTTTAAATTACAGACGTAGTTTAATACTTGCAATGTTAATTAGCAGTTTTTCACTGACTACAGGATGTAATATAGCTCTTTCAGATAAACCGAACAAAAACTGCCCAAAAGTTGCAAATCGCCTTTCAGCCGATTTTTTACTGCACAATGAAAACTCGTTAAACCTAACCAGTAGCGCTATAGTGCCGATACGATGGCGACCAAAACTTCCCCGCTCAAAATTTCCCCCACCTCGTCGTCTTCCTACCCGACCCAAACTTCTGCCAAAACCTACTGGAAGAACAAGTCCAAGACAGATCGCACCTACATACACTAACCTCGATGATCTGCGATGGGGTAATCTAGCTGATGATGCAATTAAACAGGCAGAGAAAAAATTCAATGGACAGATGATTTGGCGTGAAACTATATCACAAGCACATAATGACTTAATCAACCAAGAAATCAAAAAAATAGTTATTAAAGAAGCCAGAAAAAATCCACATATTATAATTAACGAAGGATCTGTTCAAAATGAATTTAAAAGTATTGCAGAGCAAGCACTTTATCAGACAGATTATGTCTTCGCATTTGTGAATCAAGCCGCAGAGGATAAAGCTTTTGAATTTGCTCAATCAGGAGTAAAAGAACGCGTAACCCTGGTAGATGCACGTAATGCTATACAAGATGAGGCTGATAAAGCTTTCAATCAAAGTTTAAAGCAATTGCAGCGGCAGAAGGGCGTAGTAATTGTAGGTAACATCAAAAAAATTACCATTGCAGCAGTAGTTGGAGCGGCAATGACAAATATTACTCCCTGCTTGAGCAAAAATTAGGTATCCCGTAGCATACCCAAACAGATGCGATCGAGAAGTAATTACCATACTAGACACCGTTTAACAAAATTCATCCAATTTCTATTACCTTGTACTACTTGCTGCAATATCTGCTCAATTTGGAAAGCCTCCTGAGTCATACGCTCCTCTTTCAATAAATAGATAGCAATTTTCAGACGCTCTATTCCATCTTCTTGCTTTCGTTGAGATAGTAAAGCGAACCCTAAATAAGCATAAGCAAATGCATCATTTCTATTGAAGAGAATAGCTTCTTTTAATTGAGCAACTGCCTCTTTTAACTTGCCTTGGCTATATAAAATTCTACCCAAATCTCTATAAAAAACTGCGTTGTCAGACTCGATGTAAATTGCCTGTAGGAGACTAGCAATTGCCTCCTTTAAATTTCTTTGTCTATATAGAGCTATACCCAAGCCACCATGAGCTTCTGCAAGATTGGGGTTAAGTTCAATTGCTTTTTTGTATTCGGTAATTGCCTCATCAAAGTTGTCTTGCTGGGATAAAGCGCGTCCCAAGCGATTGTGAAAATCTGCCTCTTCCGGCTCGATTGCCACTGCTTTTTTATACTCATAAATTGCTTCATTTAAATCTAAATTATAAAAAATATTTCCCAGATGAAAATGAAGTCGGGCATCGTTAGGTTCTATGCGAATGGCTTCTCTATATTCAGCGATCGCCTCTTGTGTTTTGTTTTGAATCAACAAAACATTTCCCAAATTCCTGTGCGTGACTGGGTTGTTATTATTAATCAGAGTTGCCTCTTTGTATGCCAGAATTGCTTTATCATTATCTTGAGCATCATACAGAGCATTACCTAGACTATTGTAAATTTTATCTAGATCCTCACTTTTTAATTTCCAAGTTTGCTGCATATGCTTAAATTTATCACGAGTCTGCTCTGAAAAATGTGACTCATGATTAAGTGCCTCAACAAATCTTCGCAGGTAATTTTTCAAATTTTCCTGGTACTCTAGGTAAGGCTTTAAAGCCTCTGCTTCAATAGCATAAGCCTGTTCGTCTGTTATTTCTAGCTCTTTTATATAATCTGATAAAATGTGACGCTCGATATCAGAAATCTTGCCATCACAGGCAAACTCCTCAACTTTTTTGCGATATGCTTCAACAGCAGATAAACTGTATGTATGTTTATTCTTTTCGGAAATCTGTTGTTCAAATGTATCCGTTTTATCGACTGACTCAATAAGATTCGGCTTCTTTTTCAGGACTGGAATAGATTCACCTGAAACCCCATCAAGCTCAATCGCATTGCAAGCAATGTTAAAAGCAAACTCTATCGCCGAGCCTTTATCGTCTTGAGAATTGTAACGTGCTAGAGCATCGTAAAAGCCAACAGCAAATACCTTCGCGGCTTTATCCCCAATTGGCGCATTCATGCCAATGACATAATCAATATGTTGAGCAATCGCCACAGCTTGCTCCTCACTATAACAAGCATTCAACAGCACACACTCTAGTTGGTTAGCTAACTGCTCAAACAGTCCGGCAAGTGCTTGTGCGGTTACTAGCTTTTCTTTGCCGGTTTCATCCTCAAATGATAATCCTGTACTTCCCGCACCATGTCCAGAAAAATGGATAATATTTGGGCGAAAATCTAACACCGCACGGCGAACATCTCGCGGACGTACTGCCCATTCTTGTTGTAGGATAAATGTGTCACGCTGTTGCGAAAGCCGCAAACCTTCCTTAATATCGCGCACTTCCTCATCTAGACGCAGACGTGATGTTTGTTTCGGATTCGCTGCCAAAATCAAGATTTTTTTGATCGGGGTGCTGCTAATCATGCCATAGCTATCAAAAGGTATCTTTATTTAGTAATATAGTATTTTTAAAGAAAAGCAATTAAAGATTAAAAAGGATGTGCGCCTGTTGCGGTTGACGGTGTGATCGCGCATCTCAATTTAGAAATGGCAGCTACAGATGAAACATATGCGCGATCACCCTTGACATCTAAGCTGATTAGGTTACTTTAGTACGTGAAAAACCAGCAGAAGTCACCACACAAAGCAGAGGTGCAAGGGGTTTTTTGGGAGATGGAAGATATCCTACCGCTTACCGCTTTTTCTTTAGATTTTTAGTTCCGGTAGCTTTTTTAACTACCATACCAGCGGAAGCAATGCTGCGTCGGGGTGAAATCAGTTGGGTAATAGGTGCAGCAGGATTGGCAGTGGGGCAGTTTGCTTTTTCTACTTGGTTTTGGCGGTTTGCACTACGTTTTTATACTAGTGCTTCAAGTTAGGTTGAAAAAGCGATTAACGTAGTTTCCGTGTTTCCGTAAAATTTAAATGCTGTTTGTAGTTACTGCATAATTAAATCAGAGATTCTACCAGCTGCGAAAAAATGAATATAGACACTCCGACGAAGAAAATCTTGATTCTAGCAGCGAACCCGAAACAGACATCTCGTCTGCGTTTAGATGAGGAAGTGCGCGACATTAAGGAAGGTTTGCGGCTTTCGCAGCAACGTGACAAATTTATTTTGCAACAGGAATGGGCAGTACGTCCGAGAGATGTGCGTCGTGCGGTGTTAGATTTTCGCCCAAATATTATCCATTTTTCGGGACATGGTGCGGGAAGTACAGGATTATCATTTGAGGATGAAACCGGCAAAGAAAAGTTAGTTACAGCAGAAGCACTCGCCGGACTTTTCGGGCAGTTTGCCAAGCAAGTAGAGTGTGTGGTGTTGAATGCTTGTTATAGTGAAGAGCAAGCTGTGGCGATCGCTCAACATATTGATTATGTCATTGGCATGAATGCTGCGATCGGCGATAAAGCCGCGTTGGAATTTGCCGTTGGCTTTTATGATGCTTTAGTCGCTTACGATCCGCGATACGATACCTACTCGCGCATAGAGTTTGCTTTCAACATTGCTTGCAATGCGATTCAGTTTGCTGGGGTTTCGGGTATATCTATCCCAATTATGAAAAAGAAGCCTCATCTAGGTAAAGTTGAGGAACAACCCGTCATCAAACCTGTAGACGAATCGCTGTTATCTAATGACACCGTGTCAGTAAGGCAAAACTTGAGCCAAGAAGATGTAGCGCCAATTGAAGCGATTATTTCTAATAAACAATCTACTTCTACTAATCAAAATGAACCAAACTCATTAGACGAATCACGGTTATCTAGTAACACCGCGACCTTGAGCCAAAATCACAAACAGTCATTTGCGGAAACTTCTGCACCTGCTAACATTAGATTGCCAAATAGACTTTCTAATTCTATTTCAGTTCTTAGAAACAAAAAATCTCTGATTGGCGCAGGTATTGCCGCTGCTGTAGCGCTAACATCCTATTTTGTGTTTAATTTCCAACCTAACTTAAAAGGAGCATCCACACCCACTACCAGTTCCTCTGAGTCGCAACCCATAGTTAATAGTAGTTACCAAAAATCTTGTCAGAATATTTCTATTAATGGAGATGAGCTATCAGCTGCTTGCGCTCAAAGTAATGGCTCATATAAACAAACATCAATTCGGGTTATGGGCATCGAAAATAACAATGGAGAGTTGAGGTATTATAGCAATCCTCGAACTGCTAGTACTTACCAAGGATCTTGTCACAATATTTCTATTAGTGGAGATACGCTATCAGCTACTTGCGCTCAACGCAATGGCTCGTATAAACAAACATCAATTCGGATTCTGGGAATCTCAAATAAGGAGGGAAATTTAAGTTATGAAACTTAAATATGGATCTGACGACGTACCAGCAGTTTTTTAGGCTGGCTCTTAAGGCGATCGCATTCTTCCAGTTTCCCACTTACAGCAGTACTTAGATTTCCGGTAAAATCAAGTCTTGGGAACTGTGCAAACGGGAGAACTAAAGTTGCCTAAACTTGACATCAGCATTAACCTCATCGCCATCATCCGACAAGCGCGGCGAAAATTCCGAATCAAAAACAGTTTTTTCACAAGATTTTGTCAATTTTTCTTAACTGCTGGAATAATAATTTTTCTAAATAGTTGTAATTATCAAATTTCGCCTAATCAAACTGCTGATTCTCAAACTTCAGCCACTCAACCTATCACCCAGTTGTCAAAATGTGGCAGTCGTAGCAATGCACCTCAAGACAATCCCATTGCTACAAAATATAAAGATAACGCTTTTGCTTGGACTAAAAATATTAAATGGAATTGCGTTTATAACATCAAAGATTTCCCCGCTTCTACCATAGATGCTAGCTTTAATGCTGCACGCGATGCTGCATCTGCTAATGGTGGAGGTGTTGTCTATTTTCCGGGGGGTACTTACAACTTTGCAGATAACATTTACTTAAAAGACGGTGTAGTTATCCGTGGAGATACACCAGCAGTAAATGATGCTAAATCTAGTTCATATAATCCAGCCACAAAGTTAGTTTTTCCTCAATATAAACCTAGTCTGTCCGGTAACGGTACACCGAACACTACAGCTTTTAAAAAAATCCTCACTACCAACCCAAGTAAAGATAGTAATATCGGTGTGGTGAATGTAGATATTAATCGTGGTGCAATTGAATTTTCATCAGCGGAAAATTCGGATAACAATACTAACCAAAATATTATCGTATTTGGGGTTATAAGTAATAACGTAGCTGACCCCGAACCTCGCGTACCAGAATCATTTCAGAATCCTTGGCAGCGATTTTCTAATAGGTTTGCCGCTAATATAAAAATTCAATCATTTGCCAACGTTTTAATTAGTAACAATCGGCTTAATGATGCTGCAACTGATAATTTTAATCAACCAAATTATATAATAAAACAACTTCGCGGAAATTCAACAGTGACGTATCCAGAAGGTGAAAAAGCTAAGTTTAACTATACAGACCACTACGGAATTTCCCTAAATCGCTTTAGTTCAACACCCAAACAATTACCTAACGATCCAAATCGCTTTCCTAACTTCTTTCGCAAAGGTTTAGTAATTCAGGACAATTGGGTTTATCACACTATGCGAGTTGCTATTCATGCAACTGGAAATGGTTTGATAATTAGAAATAATCAAATCAAAGATGAAAAAAATAAGCAAGCTTGGGTAGATCCTACTGGGACAAAACAACCTCAAAACGCTGCCACTTTTGAAAATCGTGCTATTGATTGGTCTGGCTGGAATGTCACCATTGACGGCAATAATTATGAAGTTTACCGTCATACAATTGCGGGAGGTAACTATGAAAGTATTGATGGAGAAGGTATTCTGATTCAAGAATGTTGTGGTGGAACTAGTGTTAATGGCGTGACTATTAGCAATAACACAGGCAATTCTTATATAGGTATCTACAAAGTACCTCAAGTAAAGAATGTGTTAATTGCTGGAAACAAAGTATTAACTAATATTACCAATACTCCAGCGATTTATGTTAGTGCTGATACAAATGGAAGCAAAAACAGAATGGATAATGTGAAGATACAGAATAACACTTTAAGTAATGGAATTTTAGCTAGAGCTAGTAATGGCGGTATCAATAATGTTATTCAAGGAAATCGCAGTAATAATGGCGGAGATATATCTTATTCTTGTGGAATAAAGGTAGAAAAAAATGTTGGCTTTGTAATCAAGCAATGTGGAACATAAGTAGTTTAATTTACATTTATCGCAATCACATATTTATTTGTTTAATCCTACTTCGCACATATAAGCCGATACTGAAGCATTCCAATTTTGCCGCAATACCCTAGAAGGGTATCGCTATAGAACCCATTTGAGATCTAAGAAGGGGTTGCAAGTCTCTTAACCATCAGCCGAATAAAACAAAGATTAACCTTGGCAGTCGCTGTCTTCTAGAGTTCTCTCAAAGTTCTTGACGAGGATGAGAG
>JAHHID010000090.1 GCA_019359015.1 Spirirestis rafaelensis WJT71-NPBG6 | reverse complement strand
CAACAACTTTTTTAGAGAATCAGTTAAAACTATAGACACCGTTTGTTACACTCAAAAACCTAGTCATTATTCAAATTACTACAAAAGGGGGTGAAGGGGCTGCCGACGGCAGCCCCTTCACCCCCCCCCAAGAATGATTATCATTTTAAATAATGGCATAATTTATTTTTTGGAAGTCCCTAAAGTAAAAGCCGCCTGACTATTGATGGTAATGTTTCCTGAACCTAGTGCCCCTATAGAGTTAATTGAACCAGGTTTGATAGTATTTGAGGCACTAAGACTAATGGCGCCTCCATTTCCCGCTATTCCAGAATTAGAGAACGAGGAAGAATACAAATTGGCAGTGGTAATCGTGCCGTTAGTGGCAAAGAGGCTAATGGCACCTCCATTTCCCGGTATTCCAGAATCAGAGATTGAGAAAGAGGAAGAATTTAACTGGCCAGTGGTAATGTTATTGGTGGCACTCAAGCTAATCGCACCCCCATTTCTCGCTGCTGTGGTACCAGTTACATGCGGGCAAATTATACCCAGCCTACATACGCTAAGCTCCCGCTCAAGTTCTCCTACGCCCTGCGAGTAAGAATCTAAATCGCCAGTGGTAATGTTGCCATTGGAGGTACTAAGGCTAATCGTGCCCCCATTTCCCCCTGTGCCATAAAAAGACCATGATGCAGAATTTAAATCACCAGTGGTAATGTTGCCATTAGAGGTACTGAGGCTAATCGTGCCCCCATTTCCCGCCACGTTAGAAGCAGAGAATGATTCAGAATCCAAATCGCCAGTGGAAATGTTGCCATTAGAGGTACTGAGGCTAATCGCACCCCCATTGCCTCCTATTCCAGATTTAGAGCGAGAGTAAGAATTTAAACCGCCAGTGGTAATGGTGCCATTGGAGGCACTAAGACTAATCTCGCCTCCATTTCCCGCTGTCCCTGAAGAAGAGGGTGAAGAATAAGAGCTAGAGTAAGAATCCAAATCGCCAGTGGAAATGTTGCCATTAGAGGTACTGAGGCTAATTGCTCCCCCATTTCCCGCTTTGTTATATGTAGAGTCTGAGTAAGAATCCAAATCGCCAGTGGAAATGTTGCCGTTGGAAGTACTGAGGCTAATTGCTCCCCCATTACCTGTACCCGTAAAAGAGGAGGAAGAAGAATCCAAATCGCCAGTAGAAATATTGCCGTTGCCACTCAGGGTAATATCACCCCCATCACTTTTGTCTTCTAATCCGCTCACAGAGTAAGAATCTAAATTGCCAGTGGTAATGCTACCGTTGGCAGTAATAATACTAATCGCCCCTCCTTTTCCTGTACCCCAAAAAGAGTACGAAGAAGAGCGTAAATTGCCAGTGGTAATGTTACCGTTGGAGGTACTGAGGCTAATCATGCCTCCATTTCCCACTATTCCATATTTAGAGTACGAAGAAGAGTTTAAACTGCCAGTGGTAATGTTGCCGTTGGAGGTACTGAGGCTAATCGCGCCTCCATTTCCCGCTGTGTCAGACTCATAGAACGAGGAAGAGGAAGGATTTAAATCGCCATACGAGGAAGACTTTAAATCGTCAGTAGTAATGTTGCCGTTGCCACTCAGGGTAATATCACCCCCATTGTTTCCGCCATTCGTAGTATCCAAGGTTTTTCCATTAGTGGCGATCGCTCCTGCACTGTTAATATTAATCGCGCCACCATTAGTCATAATTCCTTGTGTACTTACATTCCCCAATGCCGCCGACAAGCTAACTATCCCCCCAGAACCATTAAATGGCTGTAAAGTAACCGCTCCATCCAACGTAATTCCAGCAGGCACTGTACTAGTGCCATCGGCGGGTACTGAGCCATAATTGACGCCTCCATAAGCCAGAGCGCTCTGCCCCGACGCATAATTAATGCTGAACTCGTGCTGAGGGTTGCAGTATCTAGTGCTGCTGGCAAACCACTAGTATCTGGTTCGGTGATGTTGATATCACCCTGGAATCGAATATTTCCCTGAGTTTCGACTAAAAGCGATGCTCCTGTATAATTAGCAGCAACATCCACATCTCCAGTAGCACTGATAATCGGGTCATATTTGCTTACAAAGTTTGCCAGTCCCCCTGATACACTCCGTATCGAAAAACTGCCACCACTGGTAAAGTGAGCATCCCCAGAAATAATCCCATCACTGATTAAGCTCAGATTACCCCCACTCACAAACGGCGTTTGCGTTGGGTGATTCAGTGCCAGAATGTCGATACCGCGATCGCCAACAATTGTGAGATTACCACCCGCAGTAGCCATAAACGGTGTTTCCACACTGTCCCGCACTTGCACTGTATCCTGTGCTTGCAGTGTCAGATCTCTTCCGGCACGTAGCTGTCCCTGTAAGTCAACTTTATCAGCTACTAGCGTCAAGTCTTGCTTTGCTGCTAAATTTCCGGCATTGGTAATAGTAGCCCCTGGCTGGCTCGAACCATACTGTAACCCTGGAGTCACATTAATCGTAAGTATTGGCGGTGCTTGGGGATTGGTAGCACTAAACTCGCTGCCATTACTGAATTTGAAACTACTTGCCGTAGTCGCTAAAAACGAACCGCCAATATTTAAGCGAGCATTAGAACCAAAAAGAATCCCATTGGGATTGAGGAAAAACAGATTGGCAGTGCCGTTAGCACGAATTAAACCATCAATGTTAGAGATTGATTTACCTGTTACTCGGCTAATGATGTTTTGAATGTCCGCTCCATTATTGAAGAAAGCTGTGGAACCAGTGGGTACAGAAAACTCCCCAAAGCTGTGAAACAAGTTGCTTCCTGCTTTAGTTCCACCCTCAATAATCCTGGTGTTGCCAGAGGGCGTGACGATAGAATTATTGGGTAGAGTGGTATCCGGGGTAATTTGGGCAATAGCGCAATCTGCTCCTAAAGCGAATGTCTGCGACACGGCAAAGCCGATCGCACAAGTTCGCAATACCTAAGAACCTCCGACCCCAATTATTTATCCTGGACATTGCACCCCTCAAAACCTAGCATTTACTTGTGGTCGAAGAAACCTCTACTAATTCTCAGTTTTAGACGTGCAGTTTTATGCAAAACTCCCCTGCATCTTTACAAAAATTCATTAATAAACTAGCGGCAGAAATGACCGTCGAAGCGTTCCTCACTGCCGCATTTGATTCAACTTACTTTTAAACGTCCCTGCATCCAATCAAATCTTTTTCCAGCCAATGCCATACGATCTAAAACATTGGAATCCAGTTCATCTTCATATTCAACATTTTCATTGAGTGGCTGACCTTTGCTATAAACCCGTCTGCCATAACCAAGTTGACTGAGCATACCCTGTAATCTATTAGAAAGCAAAGTAGCAATCACTCGATAAAAGCGGGATGCAAAACCAACATCAGAAAGCAATTTTGCTGCCAGTTGCTGTCGAGAAATCGACAACACAAGCGAGTCTTCAAGCGCTTTGACTGTTGCAGAGGGCAAGCGGGCATCAATGAAGGGTGTTTCTCCCATAATTTCGCCTTTGGATAATCTCGCTATTTCTCGTCCTGAGATTTCGCCACCCTCTATAGCTGCGAAGGCACGAGCCAAAGGATTGCGCTCATTCTCAGAAATAGAAACTGACATTGTTCCACCCAGTATAATATACAGCGCGTCCACTGGTCCTTGTTCATGAATGAGTACAGTGTTAGCAGGTATTTTTTGCGGATTACCTGTAGCCATCATCCAATCGATGTCACTATCATTCATTTCCGCTAACACACATAATACATCCTTCAGTGGCTGACCTTGTGCAAGGTTACTACGACTAAGCTGATTGATGATGCTTTGCAGTCTGTCTGAGAGCATAATAGCGATCGCACGATAAAAGCGCGAAGCAAAACCCACATCAGAAAGCAATTTTGCCGTTAATTGCTGCTGGGGAATCGACATCACCAGCGACTTTTCAATAGCCTTAACAGTAGTGGCAGTTGGACGAGTACCTAAAAAAGGGATTTCTCCTACTACCTCACCGCTGGAAAGCCGCGCAATCTCTGTGCGTGAGGTTTCACCACCCTCGATTGCCGCAAAAGCACGAGCCAGAGGATTGTTGTCTGGTTGAGAGACAGTAACTGCTAAAATTCCCTCTAGTAAGATATGTAGAGAATCGGCAGCTTTTCCTTCTTGGACGAGTACGGTGTCTGCTGCTATTTCTCGCCGACGACCTGTAGCAATCATCCAATCGATGTCACTGTTACTCAATTCTTTAAGTAGAACTTCTGTCATAAGTGAATTCCCCTATGTTTTGTTAATGAGAATTTAAGGAAAAACGAACCGCAGAGAAGCAGAGAAAGCAGAGAGGAAAGAAAAAAGAGAGAGTAATTACAAGCAGGATTTGGAATTAAATGATACTTAATGATTTGATGCAGATATAGTTTTCTGCAATTCCTCTAAGGTTTGTTGGATGCGGAAGTTTGCCTCTTTTGAAGCCAATTCTTCTAAGGTTAAGTAGGTTAAGGCGATTAACATCAAAGGTTGAATATTGATGTCTCTTAACTCGCTTGCATAGTCGGTATCAAAGCGCTGCAAATTTTCTGCGGCTGCCTTTACCAATGCCTGTAGAATTTTAAAAGCGCGATCGCAAAGCGGGGGTTGACCCCGGTAGTTTTGCATCCTACCTCCTTCTCGGTAATGTGGAAACGACTCCAACCCCACAAAGCGCAAGAACCAGTCGGCTCGATAGTACCCCGTAGCGGCTACAATGCCTCTGTAGTCGGCAATTAATTCGTCGAGCATATTGTTTCGCATTGAGCCAAACAAGCGACGTGTGAAGTAGTGGGTACATTCATGTTCCAGCCGAATGGTTAGGGATAAGCGCTGCCATTCTAATTCTGAGAGTCCCATATCGATAGCTGAAACGTCGCTATAGAAACCGTCACTCAAAATAATGAACCGATCCTGATAGAGCGTTTTTTGTGGTATAATCCGTTGAAATTCTGCTGCCCAACTACTTTCGGAGCAATTACCAGAATTTTTAGCTGACCATTGTTGGCGATCGCGGCGAATCCTATCCCAGTTGTTGAAACCAGCAACCATACAGGCTCCCATAGAAGCTGGGACTAGTTTGGGTTCATTTTGCATTGTTAACGCTTGTACAAGAGTTACAAAATCCTCTCGGTTTCCGGCAAGCAAAACCGGGATGGCTCCAGCTAAACTTTGATGTATTATCAACTGGAGTTTCTCAGGCAGCGTAAGAATCAAACCAGTAGCTTCGGGTATATTATCCACTGGAACACCCTTACGGGTAGCAAAGCGATATGCTTCAGTCTGGCTGATACCTGCGAGTATAGGAAATCTAAACTGCACTAGACACTGCTTTAGTGCCTCAAATGCTCCCATAACTCTTGCGGCAAAAGCGTACTCCTCCCAAACGGTAACATGGGCTTCAGGTGCAAGTGGAAACTTGAGGGCATGTTTTAAACATTTGTGCGAGAAGAGATTTTGATTGTAAGCAAGCACCTCCTCTGTTTGGGAGGCACTAGCACCATAGGAGGCAAGTACACTCCTGCGGAATTCCTGTTGGTTGCTCATAGGCGATCGCTTGCAATAAATACTTTCTTTGTCTCACCCTCACCAACAATCTGTTCAGCAATCTCTTTCATCCTCTGGCTGATGGGATGCTGAGAGTAGCGCAGGCAGAAGATACCTCTGCTAGCTAGCTGAATCATCTCTTCAGACAAAGGCAAAATACCAGCCACTGAGACGTTATAAGTTGTCTCCACTTGTTTTTGCAAGTCTGCAAAATCGAAGGCTGGTAGCACTTTATTGACCACTAACAGCATTTTAGGTACTTTCAGCTTGCGAGCTACATCCACCGTCACGGCTGTTCCCTGAAAGTCTTGGCTGTCTGGACGCAGAATAACAACTAGAACATTAGATATACCAATGGAAAGTAAGGTTTCTTCATTCAGACCTGGGTGAGTGTCAATTAACAAATAGTCGAGGTTCAGACAGCGGATGAGTTCCTGAAAGCCGTCATTGAGCCGAACTACGTCATATCCCTCACGCAGAACCCTAGCGATTTCACCAGCTTTAATACTAGAGGGAACTAGGTAAACTTTGCCGTTAATCATACCTGTTTCCCCCTGTGCTATGAGAGTATGACTAACATCGTAAGCAGTGTCTTTAATATTACAGCGTCCCCACAAATAATCATTAAGGGCGCGATCCATTTTTTCCTCATTTAGACCGAAAAGAACGTGAATTCCTGGCGACTGGATATCAGTATCGACAATGCCTACCCGTTGCCCGTGTTGTGCCATAGTAGCAGCTAGGTTAGCAATCAAATTTGATTTGCCAGTTCCGCCACGGAATGAGTGAACAGCTATAATTTGTGCCATAATTTACCTCAAAATTCTTAGTTGTTAGTTGATGGGTGTTAGTTGGGAGGAGCGGAGTTAGTTGTCCCCCACCTCCCTATTCTTTACTCCCCACTCCCACTTCTGGAAATGTGAACTTCAAAGAGCAAGCATCACTGATGAGAGGTAGCAAAACTTTTCCGCCGGACAGCTTCAGGTCAAACTGCATATTCTTGTTTCCACTTTCGACTTGCATAAGTGCAGGTAGGCTTTTGGAGTCCCCGGTGGAGTTGCTTTTGTGTGTCCACACTCTCAGTTCCTTTTCGTGTTTGGTTGGTAAGCGGAAGATGGCATAACGTAATGAGGCGAGTGATGGAATTTCGATAGTGGCAGACCTGGTGCGTTGCTCTCCCTCGGCATATCCCAGCCGTACCTCTGCTATCTTCGGTTGTCCCCCAGTAGTGATTGTGAAAACGGATCGCCCTCCTGGGTACTGCTCTTCTCGCAGTTCTACTACCACACGGTTCGCAAAAGCTCCATAGCGCTTCATGACAAGAGTCGCTAAAAGCGACAGCAAGGCAATGGACAATGCACCGATCCGCGCTACAGGATTTTCCCAGATGAAGAAACCGTGGACGAGCAGAATGGCTAAAAAGAGACTGTATATACTGACACTACAAACCGGATGATTCAGAATCTCCAAGACCACTCCGGGTACGAGTTCACCCTTACGACGACTGGAAACCAACAACAGAACTGGAAAAATACCACCAACTAGGGTGTTTCCAAGTACACCAGCAAATGCCAGTATGCTGGTAAAGGATTGCGTACCAGCAAGCAAAAGCCACTCAGTTAGTAAGAAGACTAGGACTAACGGGCTGATGGATAGCAAGAAACGACGCTGGTTGAGCAGGGTTGCCCAGAACTGTTGTGTCAGCGCTTGCATATTAAGCTTATTAGTCTGACTTTGATTTTTAAATGCAACATTAGCTACATCTGCCCTCAAATCTCCTTCATAGGTTAGGAGCATTGGTGAGGTCAGTTGCAGACATGCAGCATCTTCGTTAGCCGATCGCACTTCTAGAGTCAGACGAGTGTTCCACTTGCCCAAGTCTGGGAACTGCTTAAGTAACTCTTTAATCTCCCAACGTTCAGTAACTGTTATCTCTCGGTGGTAAACCTTGCCGCTCGATTGGATATCTAGGCGAAACTTTGGCGCTTGTTCTTCCAATCCCAAGTAGGTTATACCAATATGGGGAACACAATTGGGGTTGCCACAGGGGTGCAATATCAAGGTTAAGAGCTTGCGAGGCAGCATTAAGATGGGTCGAGGTCGGGCAGGCAACCATTCCCTAGCTAAATTGAGCAGGAGACTGGAACTACGCAGCCAAGCCATTCCCAACAAAAGGATGATTAAGACTCCTCCCAAAACTGTGACGATGGAACCAACCTCAGCAGCCAGTGGTTCCAAGGCAGTGCCTGACTGCCCAACTAATAGCTGCGGTGCGATCGCTCCGTTGACTGCCAATACCCAAATGCAAAACAGCACAGTTAAAAAAGCAGTTCCTGCCACGCTACCCCAAATCAATGAGGAAGCGCTCTTGTCACGGGGAAGTATCAATTTGCCACATTCACCCACATACACATGCCCGAAGTAAAGCATCAGGCTAACGCCGAGAACTCGCTGTAACATCCAGGGTTGGAAAGGATGACCATTAAGGAAAGGTAAGTTTACATATAAAAGGTTGTCCAGTTCCACATGGCGGAATGCCAGCAGTGAGAGGATGAGAAGCAAACTAACATTGATAGCTGCAAGCAATACCATCACGGCAACCGTGAAATTAAGCGATGTCCGCGACAGCAGGTATAATCCGGCGAAGAAAAGCAACACCGCCCACACTGCTGCGTTTATGTGTGTAAAGTTTGCCATAGTAGTTGACAAACCGATGTAGCAAGCCAAGGATATGAGAAAAACACGGATACTTACGGCGACAGAAAATATAAATGAGCCAGCATATCCTAAATAGTTGGATACTAATTGTTTGATAAAGACATTGCCGTAACGAAAGTCACCACTGCGACTAACAGCTTCAGCCATGCAAGCCATAGTTAGTATGTTAATAGTGCCAATGATGACCAGAAAGGCAACAGTAACCAAGGGGCCAACATCGGCTACAGCGATGGGCAAGGCTAAGAAAGCTTGGGGAAGACCTAGAGCAACGGTTACTGCATAGGCAAGCCAGAAGGGTGGCATTTCTTCCAGTCGTTGTGCGATCGCACTATTCTTCCAGCGCATCTGTTCGATTAGTGGCAGCTTGGATGCAAAGATTGTTTCTAGCTGTGTTCTGTACAAGCGCGAGTAACCCACCTGTACTGCTTTCTCATCCAAACCCAAAGCAGCCCGGATGTTAGGTACTGCTTGATAGGTAAAGGTGTATTTATGGCTGAGAGCGTGGGCAATGGCGGCTTTTAGTCTAGGGTTTTCCGGTAGGAGGGGTGTCCATTGGAGAGCGTAGCGTTCGAGGTGTTGGATAGTCGGGTGGAATGGTGGCGCATTTCCTAAAGCAAAGGCTTCCAAAAAAGCCAAATCGCGCTCCGACGCTTGCTCCGTAAGGGAAAACTCCACACGCGATCGCGCTACTATCTGCGCTGTTCGACTCTCGATCAAAAACAGCAAAGTATTCGCTCGTCTGGCTGGTAAACCCGCTAATACTTCCTCACGCGATATCAGTTCATCGTCGTTTGACATATTTATCACCTCCTGTAGGGTACTGTAAAATCAAAGTTTTTCGGACTTACGCGACTCAAAGCTGGCTGGCGATCACTGCTTACACAATGTCGTCGAAGATAGTATTTTTTGCATATGGAACAAAATCTTGGCGAGACGTTCCTCAGTAACGTCTCTACGATCCAAACAATACTAACTTTGGCAACTTTGTATTATAGGTTCAGTCTTCTAAAGTGCCTGATAAGAAATCAAGCATTGTTCCGTAATAAATAACCATAAGAGCTACTATGGTTCTTGCTGCTATCTCCAGATAGGACATTTGTTTAGTAGCAACAGCTTTAGCTTGTATCAGGATTGGAGTAATGAAAACCATAATTTTTCTGTTTTTTGGTATTTGATACTGATAGCGTTGTTAAGTAGATTTTTTGCTTGTTGCTGTCGGGCTTTATTAATTGCCGTATAACGTGGAACTCGCCAAATATTACAGTGCACATTTTAGTTAATTTGTATAGTACATAACTTTTGGTTTCATTGACCTTTTTTAAGCGATCGCTCTTTGATAGATTGCACCTGACTCTGCAATCGCTGGTAGTATTGCGTCTCAGTTTCACCTGAGCTTACCGCTTGCTCTCTGAGTTTTTGGATCTTTTTGTGTAACTGTCGAAAGTGCTCATTCTCAGTAATTTCCACAAGGTCTTTTGCTCTTTTAGTTTCGTCAATCTCAACTTTTAGATTGATTACCTGCTGTTTCAGCTTTTGCTCTCTAGCCCTAACCTCACGAGCCATCTGTAGAAAGACACGCACCAACCGCCCTATGTCGTCCTGAGTGCCAGACACAACAGTTAATTCCTGAGGATTGAAATTTTCCTGCTCTAGTGCTTGCGCTGCGGCAGTGAGGACGCGAATCGGTCGGGAAATGCTGCGTGCTAAAAACAGCGCTATGATTGCCGTGATTCCCCCCACTACCAGTACGCTGGTGCCGTTCAACCAGATCAGGCGCTTCAAGGGTTCTTCAAACTTTTCTTTGGGTTGGCTGACTCCCAACACCCAAGGTTGCTTTTCCAAGGGTGCGAAGCCAACTATCCGGGGCATTTGGTTTATCGGAAAACGATAGCTGGTATGACCGGGTTGTTTTGCCCTCACCATCACCTTTAACTCTGGAATATTCAAGCTTTTAATTTCATCAACACCGTAACGTCTGTCAGTCACCACCTGCTTTTGCGTTTCTGGCGGTAAAGGATTGAAACTATTGTAGAGTCGGGATTTATCGGGATGGCTGATGATTACCCCATGCTGGTCAACAAGAAAGGCGTAGCTCTCTTCGCCTACCGACAATGTATTAACGATCGCCCAAATATCTTCTCCTTTGATTTTAAGTACCGTCACTCCGACAATCTCGCCATTATCAGAACGCACGGGGTTCGAGAGAAAAAGCCCTGGTCGTTTAGTAGTTTGACCCACAAGGATGCTAGAGACGTAGGAGTTTCCCTGGATGCTGGAGCGAAAGTATTCGCGGAAGGCGTAGTTTTGACCAATGAATGTTGGATCGGTGGAAGCCAGACAGCGACCAAATTTATCGATGATAAAGATAGCATCAAACTCTGGATTAGAGCGGAAGATGTTCGAGAGTGTCCATTGCAGGTTAGAGCGGAAGGCAGCTTGCTTTGCGCTTTCTTTTGAAGCCAGCAAACCCACCACATTGCGATCGCTGCTAACTTGAAATACAACCCGCTGAATATCAATAATTAGGCGATCAAGGCGACTAGCAGTACTAGCGGCTGATAACTCCAGTTTACGGTATTCGCTTGCCTCCACACTTTCTAAGCTTTGTCGCAAATTGTAGTATGCGGTGAAGCTCATCGGTGCGATCGCAGCCACGAGCAATGCTGCCGAAAGTTTGGCAGCGATCGACCAGGCAGGCGGGTAAAATAACCGATGTGTAAGCTTCATTCTGATTTTAGATTTTAGATTTTGGATTGGGAGTTGTTGATTGTTAGTGGTTAGTTGTTGGTTGGAAAATCCCGCGCCTTTTAAGTTTGCTTCTCGTACAGATGCGATACCCTTGCGTCTCTACAACTACTAACGAGTTTCTCATTCACTCCCACAGCAATACTGAAGGAAGTGATTCTGGATACGCCAACCTCAGTAGTTCATAACCAATGCCGGCAGTGCCTTGAAAGAAACCAGGATTGTAAACATCTGCGGGAAGTTCGGGAAACAGATAAAAAGCACCGACTTGCTTTGCTCTTGCCACAAGCCATGCCGCTTGTTTTTGGATAGTATTCCCAAGTTCCGGATGCGACAGCTTGGAGGCTGCTAGCAAAAGTACCTCCATCCTGCCAAAATTGCCGCAGCAGAGATGGTCGAGGTTCTGTAAACCAAACTGTTGAGTCGTGTTGATGGCGGCTACAATTTCTTGCCGAATTTCTGGAGTATCGAGAAGTTCTAGACCTCCCAAACGACCTAAACCAATGCCAGGAGCACCATGACACCAACTGGTCATAAACGAAGGTTTATTCTCCCTCACGTCTTGCCAATTACCGGCGCTGGGGGAAAATAAACTGTGTTCGTAGGCGATCGCTTCCTCTGCTGCTTCCAGAAAAACTGTTTCTTGCGTTATTTTATACAATCGCAGTAAAGCGTAGGCAATGCCTGCTGCACCATGAGAAAATCCCGTCGCTAACTTGCCTTCTAAAGTTGCCCAAGCTCTAAATCCAGAATCGCTCTTGGTGCGGTTAATCAGCAGGTGATAACCTAGGGCAGTGGCTCGATCTAGAACAGCTGGATCTGATGAAGCTTGGTATAAACTTAGTAATCCTAGTATTGCCCCGGCAGATCCAGCGATCGTGTCAAATTGGCGATCGCTTGCAATGCTTTCCTGAGTCATTAACGATGCTCCACGGCTGGCAATATCCAGAAGTTGCGGTTCATCCAGAAACTGACTAATTCTAACTAAGGTATAAACGATAGACCCTAATCCAGTGCCTCCACCGTTACCGATTTGCTTGGTAAATTTACGCTGAAAATTCGGGTCTGTGTCCTGCAAGGTTTTTCTCAGGTCTTGCAAAGCGCTGAGTGCTAAATCTCGAAATTCTGCATTACCAGTAATTTTTGCTAACCCTGCTAAAAATAAAGCAACTCCGCCAACACCATCGTACAAGCTATAGCCCAAGGGCTGAAGTTGCATCCGCTCTGCCTTAGGCAGGTATCCCATGCCAATCCAGGTAACACTACCGTCAGCAGCGTAAATTGCTCGTGCGTGCAGTTCTTTGCCAATCTCTACTGCTGACTGCACCAGTTGTGCTGGTGGCAAAGCAGCGGTTGCATCCAGATCCAAAGCAGCATTAGTAGATGCGGCATCGGTAATTCCACGAGCGACCCGCGAGTAAAAAGAACCTCGAATAATTGCAATCTGTTGAGTTAAATCTGCATCATTGAGCCGCCTTAGATGAGAAATCATTCGCTCATAGCTAGGTTCTTTAAAATATCCCTCAATTATCAAGTCAGGATTGATACAGAGAGCATCACTGCTGGAGTCAGCGACAAAGTAAGGAATATCCATTTGTTCTAGAGCCTGGAGTTCCACTGCTAGCAGCGACCAGATAGAGGGTTTGCGATCGCCTGCCAAAAAAGCCCGACTTAACACATCAAGTTGAATGCTGCGGTCTACACCATGCTGTAAAAATTTTGGGTTGAGGGCTTTACCTAGAACATCACCGTAGACTTGGCTATTGCGAAACAAAAACCGTACTTTCTGATGAGCTAAGGCAGCTAAAGGACTATCAGTTTCTAGAAGCCTTTCTCGCCGCTCTCTCAAGAACTGATACATCTGCTGGAAACCATCTATAAGTTCATCAACATAATCATTTGGTGATAAAGTGATGCCATTGAGAAAAGGTGTATTCGCTTCGGCTGGCATTATCCCTGGCTCATACTCCAGTGCCATATTGTCAGTGTTGATGTTCTGCCACTTTTGCATTTGCACAGGGGTTCCTTCGCCAACTCCCCCCAAACCACTAATGTCTTCAGCCTTCCCTCCTAGTCCAAATTGCCATCTCGGCAGTAGTCCAGTTCGCAGCACAGAGTCGAAAAATTGTTGATTTGCCTCGTATTGCGCTCCTCCCACTTCCTCTGTTTTGGGGTCAATCTCCTCAGCTACAGGCTGCAAAAGGGTTTCCAAATCTACCAGCACCGGATGTTCTCCACTAGCGATCAGATTTTCCTGATGGCAGTCATTCCCTTGCAGCACATAGAGTAGACACAGAAGCATTCCCGCACGTTGGTAGTATCGCTGCGCTGCTGCTTCGTCTTCACAAGGCAAATGCTCTACAAACTCCATCCAGCCGTGAGTCTTGCAGTCGATAACTTTCACTAACTTGAACGGTAGCAGAACTTTTTGCTGATTGCACCAAGCTAGTAAGTTAAAATACACAGCTTCCAAGCTCAAACCTCTGGGTTTGTATATCAGTTTCAATCCAGAGGCAAAGGTGAGGGCAATTACAGAGCGTCCCCTATTATGAAGATCGGAGAGATTCAATTGGATAACAACGACCTGACCTGTATCTTCAAAGTTTTGCTGGATAGTTGGCAAGTCTGATGCTAATCGCTGGAGAAATTCCGCTTTTTCCTCCGCCCAAAGATCCATCGCTGTTGCTACCAACCGAGCTAAAACGCTGTACTTCTGGAAAAATGACAGTAGCTTGCCTGTTTTCAAGTCTTTGACAAAGGTTTGATACTGTTGATTAGAATTAAAGCCTGTGTTTTGTCCTCGTCCCCATAAGAGAGTAAAAGCGGATTGCTTGAGCGCTTTAAATAGTGAAAATTCAAGCTCTAGAGAGTGGGTGCAAAGAGACACTAACTGCAATAACAGTTGACGTTCTAGACGTATATGAACTACTTCCGACAGCAGTTGCCAATTATCACCAACTTGTGCAATAAGTTTCTGCCGTGCTACGTACACAAACGGCAGATAAACTTCTTCAAAGGGAATTGGCTTTTCAGCATCCAGACAGCGAGAAGCATCTGCATAAACTGTTTCCCAGTCAGTTTGCAAAGCTGACCGCAAAGTTTCTGTCCAAACAGGGAATTGTTTTGCATCAGGGAGGTGGACAGATCCGAGAACACTACTGACAGCATTAGAATCCAGATTATCCCAAGCAAGACGTTTGGCAAATTTTTCTGGGTTTCCTTGTCCAACAACCTGACACCACGCTTCTAAGCGGGAAATAATTAGCTTTTCGTTGGTTTGGGACTCATTAGGAATGAAGCGCTTGCCCAATTTTTCAGTGAGCGTACTAGCTTGCTCGACTATTTTGATTAAATCTTCCTGTGAAACTTCCATCTATATGCATCCCCTTTTAGTTGAACTTATATAATTTTTGTACCGATACTTAGTAACGAATTAAATTCAGAAAAACTCTGCGTTCCTTTGCGTTTAAAAATGCGATCGCTTTGACGCAAAACTGTACTTAGACTTATAGCTTAAGGGATGCCTACCCAGAATTACAATTCAAAATCTTTCGGTAAGACTAACAATCTTTTAGCTGATGTTTAATATTTAATTGGATCAACTAGCTTCTTAGGCAAAGCACTGATTTTTATTCCCTTATTTATTTTTAATTAAAGATTGGTGCTGCTAATACGTTTATTTCGTTTGATTTTTTTAGTTTACCTAAAAAAATCACATAACCTTTTAAATTGAGCAGTTTATTAATGCTAATTATTTCGATTTGATGCCGAAAGAATTCAAATTGACGGTTGAGTTGACGAATCGATATTCTAGTTAGTGTCAATCAAAGGTTGACATAAGCAAATAAGGAGAAAATAAAATGCACGACGAACTAAAACAAATTATCTCTCAGGCAATGAACACCCGGTTCGATTTCGAGCAAAAGCTTATTCAACGAGCTTGGGAAGATGAGGCATTCAAGCAAGAATTACTTAGCAATCCCAAAGCAGTTTTTGCAAGGGAGTCAGGAGAAGAACTTCCAAAAGATATTGAATTTGAAGTAATCCAAGAAACTACAAACAAGGTCTACTTGGTGCTTCCAACTAACCCAGCTCCAGATATTACGCAAGAATTATCTGAGGAAGCTCTGGAGACAGTTGCAGGCGGCATAGATGGCTGTACGGTTTGGAGTCGTGTTAAAAGTGTTTGTATTGGTTGGAGTGCTGTTAGAAATGCCAACAATTTAGCGTAAGCTTAACAGACCAGTAATCAGTAGTAACTTTGAGTAACTCCATACTGTTATAACCCAGTGAGCCTTGACAGATAAGTCTTTTGCACTCACTGGGTTTACTTTATATCAATATTTTATTACTCCTAGTTTTTTCGTTTTTATGCCTAAAAAATTCAAATTGACGGTTGAGTTGACGAATCGATATTGTAGTTAGTGTAAATCCTAAATTCATAGAAAAAAATAAGGAGAAAATAAAATGCACGACGAACTGAAACAAATCATATATCAGGCAATGAACACCCGGTTCGAGTTCGAGCAGAAGCTCATTCAACAAGCTTGGGAAGATGAGGCATTCAAGCAAGAGTTACTCAGTAATCCCAAAGCAGTTTTTGCAAGGGAGTCAGGAGAAGAACTTCCAAAAGATATTGAATTTGAAGTAATCCAAGAAACTACAAACAAGGTCTACTTGGTGCTTCCAACTAACCCAGCTCCAGATATTACGCAAGAATTATCTGAGGAAGCTCTGGAGACAGTCGCAGGCGGTGTTGATGGCTGTACGCTTTGGAGTCGTGTTAAAAGTGTTTGCATTGGTTGGAGTGCTGTTAGAAACGCTAATAATTTAGCATAAGCTTAACAGACCAATAATCAGCAGTAATTCCGAATAATTCCATGCTGTTATAACCTAGTGAGCCTTGCAACATAAGTTTTTTGTACTCACTGGGTTTACTTTATATCAGCAAATAATTACTCCTAATTCTTGGGATTTTTGCTGAAAAAATTCAAATTGACGGTTGATTTCACGAATCGATATTCTGATTAGTGCCAATTCTAGATTGATAGAAATAAATAAGGAGAAAAGAAAATGCACGAAGAACTAAAACAAATCATCTCTCAGGCAATGAACACCCGGTTTGAATTCGAGCAGAAGCTAATTCAGCGAGCTTGGGAAGATGAAAACTTCAAACAAGAATTACTCAGCAATCCCAAAGCAGTTTTTGCGAGAGAGTCAGGAGAAGAAATTCCAACAAACCTTGAAATTGAAGTAATCCAAGAAACTGCAAACAAGGTCTACTTGGTGCTTCCTACTAACCCGGCATCATCTGAATCTGAGGAAGAATTATCTGAGGCAGATTTGGAGACAGTGGCAGGTGGTAATTGTATCCTTGGCTCTATAATGCGACCCCAGTGCATAGCCTTTACCTTGCTGCGGAATGCCAATGGCTTAACATAAGCGTAAACTTAGTACACTAGTAACTACATGGAGATCCAAACTGTTCTAACTCAATGAGTCCTGAAAAAAATTCTTTTTGGTTTACTGGGTTTACTTTCGTAAGGATTCATACGGAGTTGTATTCCAATGTAGTGCAAGCGAAAGGCTCGCACTACATTATGTCTTTAGCTGCAACTTGGTAAGCTAATCAGCATTTAAGTTGCATAATACTAGGGCTGAAGCCTTTACTATAAGGCAATCAGCCTGGAAAAATGAATGACGATTAGCTTATCAGGTAGTGCGTCAAGGCAAGAGGAATGACTGAGATTTACTATTTTCCGATTTCGCCGTTTTTAAAGTGGTGCTGTAGATGTATTCTGTAAATTGCATAACTTCTAGACTTAAGCCTTCTATAGTTTATAAACGTTCGCACTGCTCAGTTATTCAATAAAATTAGACCTAACCTTGATGCCGGCAGCATTGTATACTTCAAGTCTTTAAACGCCATGAAAAATTTAAGACTCCTCCGAACAATCGTTACGTCAGGGGTGATTGCGACGACTACCGCATTTGGGAGCTTCATTGCCGAGGTTCAAGCGGCTACCTTCAGCCTGCCGATTGAAGCAGCAGCCAAAGCTACAGGGGTTGATGTTTTGCGCGATCGCTACGGTTTAGATGGCACCGGAATCACCATCGGTGTGATAACTGATAGCTTCGCCACAGCACAGACTTTCGACACCTCTGGCAATCTGGATACCTATGCAACCAACATAGCCAATGGCTATCTACCATCTGGCGTTAACGTGCTAAAGGACTACTCTGAACTTGGTGCTAGCGATGAGGGTCGCGCCATATTGCAGCTCATTCATGCTGTGGCTCCAAAAGCTAACTTGGCGTTTCATACAGGTGTGGGCGGCGTGGATGTCTTCAGTCAAGGCATTCAGGCTCTAGCGGCTGCCGGTGCAGATATCATCGTCGATGATGTTGGTTATAATCCCCCGAATACTCCTGATGTACCTCAAGAGCTGTTAGATTTGGAGCCTCCGGACGGATCGATCAACCAGGCGATTAATGCGGTAGTCAATCAAGGGGTTTCTTACTTCAGTGCAGCTGGTAATGGTTTTCCCGAATTGCCAATTTATGGGCACTCGAATAACCCAAATGCACTGACCGTTGGAGCAGTTTACTACGGAAACGCGGAATCCTACTCAAACCAAGCCTACGGCGTTGTTATAGAGCAGGGGCAACTGGAACCCTTTTCTTCGGAAGGCAACCCAGGTTCGCTGAAGCCTGATGTTGTCGGTCCGGACGCGCTGCCGATTTCCTTCGGCTTGGGCGGTGAAAACGCTCGTCGTGTTGCCAACCCTGGCTTCTTCGACTTCTTTGGTACCTCGGTGTCGGCTCCGTATACGGCTGCGGTGGCAGCGCTGCTGTTACAGGCAGACCCAAGCGCAACGCCCACTGAGATATATGACGCTCTAAGAAATACGGCTGACAGTTCTTTGCCCGGTTTCGACTCCAGACTTGGCTTTGGTTTGATTCGGGGAGACAAAGCGATCGCAGCATTAGGCGTGAAACCAAAAACAGTTCCCGAACCTGCCGCAGTCCCAGCCTTGCTGGGCATCGGTGTTCTGATTGTCGGTCTATCACTCAAACGCACTCAGCAGAAGTCCGAGGTCATAGTTAAGCGAGGCGATCGCCTTGCCTTAGTAGTCCACCACACCAACGCTTGACGGGTAGGCGAGGTAGGGGAAGTAACTTCCCCCCGAATGTCGTCATAATTTGGGCTGCGAGATTCCCGATTTCTTCTTTGAAGTCGGGAATCTGTCTTTAAGAAATCGGGAATCTGATTAACCTAACCCCTCATACTTGGGTGCGCTGCGCGTTTCGCCAAACTTGAGGAGTCGTTCCAAAGCTGATGCGAAACTGACGAAAGAAGCATCCTGTATAGCGATAGCCGATTGCCTCAGCAATTTGCTCAATTGACTGGTTGGTTTCCAAGAGCAAAGAACACGCTGCTGCCATACGGCGTCGGGTTATCCAGCGATGCAGTGGGTATCCCGTCTGACGACGCGCTAGGTCGGTTAGGTAAGCTGCGGAGTAACCAACTGCCTGCGCTACATCATCTAGACCAATCGGCTGGTGATAATTAGCTTCAATGAAGTCGAAGACCTGGCTCAACTGGGGGCAGGAAGGAAAGAACGATTCAGAATCTGCCAATTTAGCAGTTTCAGCAGGAGGTAGGACTTGCTGAGACTGGGCAGCGTAGCACTCCCTGAGGGCTGCTTGTTTTTCTAGTCGGGCTGCGATCGCTCCCAATAATTCCTCTATCGTAGAGGGCTTGGTAAGATAGTCATCAGCTCCCAAATCCATACCTTGACGAATCTCAGCCTTAGTAGCTTTGGCACTGAGAAAAATGAAGGGAATCATCGCTGTCACAGGGTTTTGGCGCAATGTGGTCAGAACACCATAACCATCGAGTTCTGGCATCACAATGTCGCAAATCACCAAGTCTGGCAAGTGTTCTTGTGCCTTCAGTACACCGACACGACCGTTTTCTGCTGCTATCGCTTCAAACCCTTCTGCCTCTAAAGTGTCTAGAAAAATATCTCGGCTTTCTGCCTCATTTTCAATCACCAAAACTTTTGCCATAGCTTCCTCCGATGTTTAGTTATTAGTCAGCAGTTGGGAGTTGGGAGTCGGGAGTCAGGAGTCAGGAGTCAGGAGTCAGGAGTCATGAGCCAAAAGTCGGGAATCAGGAGTAGGGAGTTAGGAATTATTTGTACCCTTGTCTCCTCATTTCCCTCAACTTCAGTTTTCACAGCGATTTGAGTACTGTGTAGGTTCAAAAAGTTTGGCGATCGCCTTCAGTAATTGCTCGGCTGTACAGGGCTTAGTCAGATAATCATTTGCTCCCAGTTCCATGCCGTAGCAGCGTTCCTTTTCTGTAATCTTCCCCGTAAGAAAAATAAGCGGAATCGTGGCTGTAAAAAGGTTCTGGCGCAGCATAGTAAGAACGCCGTAACCATCTAGTTCGGGCATTATAATGTCGCAAATCACCAAGTCTGGCAAATATTCTTGTGCCTTCAGTACGCCAACACGGCCATTTTCCGCACCGATGCTGTGGAACCCTTCTGTTTCCAAGCATTGTAGAAACATTTTTCGTAAGAGTGCCTCATCTTCGATCACTAAAATTTTTTTCATCGTCTTTGTGACTGTCCAATTACTGACTTGAAGGTTCTGTTGCAGAGATTGTCATGGAACCATTAGGGCAGTTGCTTGAACTTCTACATTAAAGGATGCAAAATTTGATTAAAATTGCTAATTTTTAATGTACACAAAACTCATCTGAAAATCTTCCTCCCGCTACTATTTTCAGGTCACGAAAGGACAAAGTTCTGCTTTCACTGGTTGACTTAATGGTAATGCGATCGCAAAGGTAGTACCCACCCCAACTTCGCTCACGACGCTGATTTGACCACCATGCAGGTCTACAAGCTTTTTCACAAGTGCTAACCCCAATCCATTACCTGGTATGTCGCCAACATTTCCACCTCGATGAAATGGCTTAAATAGTCGTTGTTGATCTGCTACCGGAATGCCAATTCCCCGATCCTTAAGAAGGAAAATTACTTTTTCATCTTGGTAGGAAAGTACCAAATCAATCGTGCTGCCAATTGGGGAATACTTGACAGCATTGGAAAGCAAATTCCTGAGAATGGGGTCTAGCAATTTTTGATCTATGCAGACTGTACAATCACCTTCACTGATGAAAGTGACTGGGTGTTGGGTACTTTCATTCAAATTCATTTCTGTCAATATGTGACGACAAAATTGGATCGGGTTAAGTGGTATAGGGTCAAACTTTAGTTTTCCTGCCTCTGCTCTACCGATAGTTAAAACTTCATCCATTAATAGGCTGATATTTTCGACTGCTGTTTGAAGACGCTGCAAATACTGTAGTTTTTTCTCTTCAGTCCAACGGTGATGATGACGTTTCAGTAAGCTAGTGGACAATGAAATGATGTTCAGGGGAGAGCGGAATTCATGAGAAACCATAGAGACGAAGTGCCAGAAATCTTCAGCTTGTTTTTCTTGTTCTAAAGCCGTCTCTGCTTTCTGACGCAAAGCTTTCTCGCGCTTTAATTGCTGATTAGCGTCGGATAATTCAACAGCTTGTTGTTGCACTTTGCACTCTAATGCTTCATTAACCCTTTGTAAGGCTAGTGAAGCCTGCTTGCGTTGGCTTATATTGCGAACCAAGATACAGCCATACTCAGTGCCGTTGTATTCCATGTAGGTAAAAGTAACTTCCAGCGGAAAAATTTGACCTTCTTTAGTCCAATGTAAAGATTCAAAGTATAAGTAGCCCTGCTGTTTAATACTTTTCCAGTAGTTTGACCAATCTTGTGGCGAAAAGTCTGGTTTTACGTCGTGCATAGTCATGGAGAGTAATTCTTCACGGGAATATCCAACCAAACTGCACGCAGCATCATCAACATATAGAAACCGTGCGTCTGCGTTTACCCAAAAAACTGCATCTGCCACACGGTTTATTAAGAACTTAGTAAGCTGTAAATCTTTTTCTAGCTGTAGCGTGGCTTGAAAGTTGCTTTGCTCTAAAATGCGGTTGCGAAAAACCATAGTTTAACTTCCTGCAATTACTGAATGAGCTTTTAAAATTACGAAGAAGGAGTCAACAGTTAAAAGCCAGAATTGCTCTTTGAATTCTGCGTAACTGGTGAGCTAGCCCCTATCTTGGCGGTTCCCGTAGATGGGGGACTAGCGAACCCGAAGGGTGGATGCTATTGATTTAAGCCTTGTCCTTGAGAGCGTGAAATGGACTTTTAGATAATTTTTCTGGCTTTGAAACTCCATTTTTAGAAGGGTGGAGTTCTTCGGACTCCTGAATTCTGTATTCTGACTTTTTTCATTCTCTATCACCAAGCTGGTTGCGTCTGGTTTCACGCGACTCTTGGCGAATTTTTCCAGCGATCGCTGCTTCTTGCAAAGCCATGAAAGCGTTTAAATCTTCTAAGTCATACTTTGTTCTAAGAAGTTGCCGCAATCTTTCTTCTGCTGAAACAGTTAAATAACCAGTTGTTATAGCCTCTTGAACAACGTCACGAATTAGCACCATACTTAAAACCCATAAGCGTATCAATACAACCCCTGAAAAAACCGATGTGTTGCTCTCTCTATTTATATCTCTGGTTACTACAGTTTCTTTTATGCAAGCTTTGGTTTTTCTTTACAAAACTTTACTTCCATCTTCATTTAAAGTCGGTTTGGTTAGCCATAAATCGGGTTTCTCCGTCTGACGCTACGCTTAACCAAATCGTATTGCCTCAACAGCTAAAAGTAAATATTTGTAACAAAATGACTGGTTTCGCATAAAATTCACAGCAGGAGTGCGAGAGAAAAATAGAGATTCGCTTCCGCTTATTTTTCAGGTTTGGAGTCTCAGATGAATCATCCTCAGACATCGGAACTAGATTCGTATCTACTACAACTAGCTAAAAAAGCACAAGCTAACCCACCGCACTCTGGAGGACGAAGGATCGCTTTAACAAAGTTAGTTAATGAAATTGTCCGCTCTGGCAGACTTTGTCACCCGCAAAAAAATCAATTTCCCGCTCAGTTTTATGAAGATATTTATGATGAAGCACGCCAAGAACTTTTGCTGTATATTTGTCAAAATATTGATAAGTACGATGTACAACGCGGTAGCGTTATGGCATGGGTTAATGTTCTTTTTTCGCGGCGATTTTTTCGAGACGCTATTGGTAGAATGCAGACTCGGCAAGGCATAACAAAAATGACTGTTATTGATTTAGATAATCTTGTTGCCGCTTTTGAAGAACCTCCAGACCTGGCAGAAGTTCTTTTTGAATGTATAGAATCAGACAGCGAAAACATTTTCAAAAGTGAACATGTAGAAAATTGTCCTCAAGCCAACTTTCAAACAGTGGCAATGCAAAGAATTTCCGGAAAATCTTGGAAAGAAATTTCTGTAGAATTTGGTTTAAAAATTCCAACACTCAGTAGCTTTTATTACCGATGCGTAAATAAATTCTCTTTGAGCTTGAAAGAATACTGTGATAACAATCTAAATTAAATCAGACAACAAATCATGAGACAACCAGAATCTTTGACATTTACCGTCCCGATAAGCAGTGAGCTTCATTCTTTAGCAGAACAATTTCGCAGTCAGCATAAGAATCCGAAAAAAGCGAAACAAATTTATCTCAATACTTTAGCAGTATCTGCCGTAGATTTTTACCTGCATTGCATGGGAGTTGAAACTTCTTTTTCAGCTAGTTTCAGTTATAATCCGGTGATGCAAACTATGATGGATGTCGCTGATTTAGAAGTTATTGGTTTGGGAAAGTTAGAATGTCGTCCGGTGTTGTCAGACAAAAAAGTAGTTTATATTCCACCAGAAGTTTGGTCAGATAGAATTGGCTATGTGGCTGTACAATTTGACGAATCGCTAAGAGTTGCCACTCTGCTAGGATTTAGCAAAACCGCTCAAAGTGGTGAAATACCGATAAACCAGTTGCGATCGCTTGAAGAATTCATTTTACAACTGAGCGAAATTCCTCAAAAAGTAAAACAAAAAACTCACCTCAGCCAGTGGTTAATTAATGTTGTTGATGCCGGTTGGCAAACGGTAGAATCGCTTTTGACACAACAAAGCGAGTTAGCTTTTAGATTTAGATCCGCTGAACAAACTTTAGCTCAAAATCCCGAAAATACAAGTACTAATGTGCAGAAAGGTACACTGCTAGACTTCGGAGGAGAATCATCAAGTAAACCAATCGCTTTAATAGTTGGGCTGATACCTATCTTTGAACAAGAAATAAACATTTATGTGAAAGTGTGTCCAACTGATAGTCAAAAGTATCTGCCAGAAGAACTTGAACTAATGGTGTTGGATGAAAAAGGGACAGCCGTCATGCAAGCTATTGCAAGAACCACCAAGAGTATTCAATTAAACTTTAGTAGCCAATTTGGAGAGAATTTTAGCATTAAAGTGGCATTGGGTGATGTCAGCTTTACAGAAGTTTTTCTAGTCTGATAGTTAGAGAAAAATAAGTAGTATTTATTCTCACAACTATCTCAGATGTATTATGCTTGACAAGCGTTGTCAAATTTCAGTATTGAAGAGTGTTAATTTGATTATCCAAAATCCCTAAGAAAAAATGGGTTTATGGCAAAGTTAGTTGTTTTGAAACTGGATGGTAATTTATCAGACTACGGATTTCGGGTAACACTGGAAATAGGAGCAGAAAATGCTCGTCCAAAAATAGAAGTTTCTGGCTATTTACCTGCATCCCCCGACTTGGCTACCTACTTGCACCAGTGGCAAGATAAGTATCGCAGTTTGGGGATACCTAGCCGAATTAAACCCCAAGAAATTATTTACGATGGCTGTATAAAAAGTCGAATTGAACAATGTAGCCAGTCTGCTAAAATATTAAGCGATCGCCTGCAAACGTGGCTTGATTCTCAAGAATTTCGCTGCATTACTAATACATTACGCGAAGAATTAAACCGAGACGAAACAATTCGTGTATTAATTCGCACCGATAATCGCCAACTACAAATGCTTCCTTGGCATTTGTGGGATTTTTTTAACAGATACTCACAAGCAGAATTTGCCCTAAGTGCAACAGCTTCGGAAACACCACCAATACCATCACAGCGTAAACCCAAAGTCAGAATTTTGGCGATTTTGGGAAATAGTGCTGGAATTGATGTTCAAAAAGACCGTCAATTGTTAGAAAATTTACCTTTGTCCGAAGTAGTTTTTTTAGTAGAACCACAACGCAACGAACTAAACAACTATCTGTGGCAGCAATGGGATATTTTGTTTTTTGCGGGACATAGTGAAACTGCTGGTGGAAAAGGTAAAATTTATATCAATAAAAGCGATAGGTTAGAAATTGACGAATTAAGGAATGGTTTAAAAAGCGCGATCGCTCAAGGTTTGCAATTAGCAATTTTTAACTCTTGTGATGGTTTGGGATTAGCATGGCAACTTGTTTGTTTACATATTCCGCAAATGATTGTCATGCGGGAACCTGTGCCAGATGAAGTAGCACAGGAATTTTTAAAGCATTTTCTGATAGCTTTTTCGAGTGGCAAGTCTCTTTATCTGGCATTGCGGGAAGCAAGGGAAAAACTGCAAGGCTTGGAGGATAGATTTCCCAATGCAACTTGGTTGCCAGTAATTTTTCAGAACCCTGGAATTATACCACCAACTTGGAAAAAGTTATCCTCTCAAAAAATTGACTTTAAACGTATTTTCCTTACCGTACTTATAGTAAGTTTGCTTGTTACAGCAAGTGTAATGGGAGTGCGTCATCTGGGGATGTTGCAACAAAGCGAATTGCAAGCATATGACCATTTCATGCAAATGCGATCGCATAACCAAAGATCAGATTCGCGCTTGTTAATAGTTACTGTTGGAGAGGCTGATATTCATTATCAGAACCAAATGGGGATGAAATCGAAAGGATCGCTTTCGGATCAAGCACTCGCTCAACTATTGCAAAAATTGAAGCAGTATCAACCAACAACTATTGGTATAGATATTTATCGTGATTTTCCTGTAGACCCCGATTATCCAAATTTAGTCACTAGCCTAAAGCAAGATGACCGCATTTTTGCAGTCTGCAAAGTTTCTGCTGATTTAGATGGTGAAGCTGATGGCATTCACCCCCCCGATGAAGTGCCACAATCACGCCAGAGTTTTAGTGATTTTGTGGCAGACAACGATGAAATTCCCCGTCGTCAATTGTTGCAATTAATCCCTCCCTTGGAATCGCCATGTGCCGCAGAAAAAGCTTTCAGTCTTCAGCTTGCAGGTCATTATTTGGAAGAGAAAGGTATTAAGGCTCTTATTAATTCTCAGGGATATTTGCAGATTGGCAACGTTGTGTTTGAATCATTAAAAGAACACTCTAGCGGCTATCAAAGAATTGATGCATCGGGTTATCAAGTACTGCTCAATTATCGTTCTCTGTATACTAACGAAAAAATTGCCGAGACAGTATCTCTCAAAGATGTTTTGACTGACCAAATCAAGCCTCAGTTAGTGGAGTCATTAAAGAATCGTATCGTTATAATTGGCGTTACCGCGCCAAGCGCTAAAGCTGATTATTGGAAAACCCCCTTTAAAGAAAAGAAAATACAAGGACTGTTTGTGCAGGCACATGCGGTGAGCAATATTCTCAGTGCCGTTTTGGATCGCAGACCTTTGTTTTGGTGGTGGTCTGGGTGGGTTGAAGCACTTTGGGTTTGGGGATGGTCATTGGTGGGAGGAATTATAGCATGGCGCTGCTCAAAGCCGTTGTACCTTGGGCTAGCAATAGTAACAGCGCTGTTAACACTATTTGCGATCTGCTTTGGCATTTTTACACAGGCGGGGTGGATACCACTTGTTCCGCCTGCGTTGGTATTGGTATTGGCAGCTACGGCTGTTGTGTGTATATTACGCAGAGATAGTTCGGTTTAGCAAGCGTTACGTTTCTCTTTCCGAAATAAAATTAGATATTTTGATACTGAATTATAACGCTTGAATAATAAATATAGCTCAAAACCAGATGAAACTAGTAATTTATAAACCAAAAATTGACACGTTTGTAGTCAGTGCTAAAGCGCTTCAGCGCTTACTACAAAGCATTATTCTTTTGATACTGCTTGCGAGTTACCCAGCACAGGTAGACGCACAAGTTACTCAACCTGTCAAGAAGGCTGTACCTAACACGCAAAACCGCCTTGACCAATTGAAATTTCCACGTAACGGCGCACCCATTGGTCGCCGTCAAGGAGGGGCAAGACGTACTGGAACTCAATGCCCAGATCTGAAAACGCCTATGACTGCGTTGGTGCCAGGTGAGGGAACTTCGGATGAATCGATATCTTTCTCGGCATTTACGGTGTCTGAGTTTCCAACGTTTTGGGTTTATGTGCCACAGTTACCCAGCAATGTTCGCTCTGGAGAGTTTGTGTTTCAGGATGAAAAAGGTAACGATGTTTACCGTATGCCTTTGACGCTGCCTGAAAAGTCAGGTGTGATTGGTATCAGCTTGCCACCAAGTCCGCAATATGCTTTGAAAACAGACAACAAGTATCAATGGTATTTTAAAGTTTATTGTGGCGATCCGCAAAACACATCTGAGTATTTTTATGTTAAATCATGGGTGCAACGAGTGGCGCTAACGAGCCAGCTTGAAAGTCAGTTAAAGGCGGCAAAATCAGGGGAGTACTTTGCTTATGCTGTTAATCAAATTTGGCAAGATGCGCTAACTAATTTAGCTGATATGCGCCGCATTAATTCAGGCTCGCGCGTGGTTGCACAGGATTGGAATGATTTGTTAACAGCTGTTGGTTTGTCAGAATTTGCCTCTGCGCCGATTGTTGGGCGTTATGGTTCGGGTGGATAAATAGAGGCTAATAATTACAGGACTTACGCATTGACAGGAAGTTGACTATGTGCATTCAAGCCAACCTTTTGTTTAAGATGTTCCAGAATGAAGTCACGAGCTACCTGAAGAGATAAATTTCTTTGGAGTTCATACCAGTTT
>JAHHID010000089.1 GCA_019359015.1 Spirirestis rafaelensis WJT71-NPBG6 | reverse complement strand
GCCACCAATACCACCACATGAGCAAAAGCGAAAGCTGAGATTATCGGGAGCCGTGTGCGGTTAAAATCGCACGCACGGTTCTAAATGAGAGGTGCGGGAGATAATACTCCCCATCGACTCAACCCTTCGAGGTGAAGCGGGTACTCAGTTAATTTTAACAGTACGCCGAGATGGTAAAACTTTTGACGTACCCTTGAAGCGTGAAGCTATTTCTGTGCAAGCAGTACAAACTTTGGTCAAGCAGGAAAAGGGAAAAATTATTGGTTATATTGCTTTAAATCAGTTTACACCTGATGCACCCCAGAAAACGCTTGATGCTGTTAAAGAGTTATTGAGCAAAAATGTCGATGGGTTTATACTTGATTTACTTGACATACTCCCCCGTTTTTTAAACGGGGGATTCTAGGCTCAAACAGCAATTGCAGGCATAGCCCGTCTAACATCGCCTAACCCGATGGTTGATGCCCCAACCATTTGAATGTTCTTAGCTGCGTTGTGATCACGACCATTCACGGACTGACACGACGGGCAGCGCCACTCTCTAGCTGATAAATCCAAGCTCCCTAGAATGTGTCCGCAATTACAACAAGTTTTACTGCTGGGATACCACCTATCCACAAATACAATCAGTTTGTTCTTTCTAATAGCGACCCATTCTAGGATTTGCAGAAACTCACCAAAAGCCAAGTCTGATATTTTGCGTCCCCAAAGGCGTTGCATTGCCTTGAGGTTTAGAGTTTCAAAACATACTACATCAAACCTGTTAGTCAAATCATGGGCTAACTTCCAAAACCAATCGCGTCTTTTATTGGAAATATCCTCATGCTTGCGTACTAAATTTTTTCTCGCTCGTTCCCGATTGGATGAACCTTTTAATTTCTTGGAGTGATCTGTGCTGGCAATCTTTACAGCATTTAGTGATTGCTTGAAAAACTGGGGGGACTCAATTTTAGAGCCATCTGAGCAAGTAAGAAATGTTTTCAGCCCAAAGTCAAATCCCGCTATATTACTAGTCGTAGAATTGTCTTCTGACTCAACAACGTTGCCAACCACGATAACCATAAACAACTCACCCAATGGTGTGCGTTTGATGGTTAAAGTTTTGACTGTTCCCTCTATCTCTCTAGACTTCCAAAACTGATAAGTTTGATTACCAATCTTGACTCGATTCCCGCCTAAAAACTTATAGCCAGCTTGCTTGAGCGTGAATGATTTGTATTTCTTGACTTTCTTAAATCCTGGTGGTCTAACTCCTTTTTTATTGTGTTTAAAAAACAGTTGGTAGGCTTTATCAATGCGTTGACAAATATTTTGTACAGCTTGAGAGCCTACTGATTGCCAAAACGGATTACCTTTTCTCAACTTGGCAATGTGAGACTGAAGTTTTGCACAACCTAAGTGCTTGCCCCACATCCGGTAGTACCGTTTGTGTAGAGCAATGCAATGGTTATAAATCACCCCACAAGCGTTAATCATTCGCTTGAGGTGTCTATTCCGCTTATGTTGATATAACTTGAACTTCAGGCTTTTCATGTTACTATGCTACCACAGGTGATGTCATATTGACGGCATGAAAAAACTAACTGTCCGATGCTCAGATGAAGAATATGAGCTACTTGTAGGCTATTGCCACAAGAAAGAGCGTAGTTTAAATGACGTTCTTAGGGAATTGATTAGACGGCTTGCGACCGAATAAATTCGGTCTTGAAGCTTATATCCCCCGGTTAAAAACACGGGGGCTTTACGCATCACGGCTCGTAACAATCCCGGTGGTGGGCTTCAAGCTAGCACGGAAATTGCCAGTATTTTCTTAGATAAAGAACGAGTAGGTTCTCTGGGCGATCGCACAGGCAATTTAGAAGAATTCAAAGCAAATAATTCAAAGCTTACCAATAAACCGATAGTAATACTAGTTAATGGCGGTACTGCCAGTGCTAGCGAGTTTTTAGCCGGCGCACTTCAAGATAATAAGCGTGCAGTTTTAGTGGGAACGCCTACTTCTCGTCGAGGAAGAGTGCATTCAGCTGAGCAATTGTCTGATAAATCGATCCTGCTAGTTAGTATTGGTAGCCTTTTAACCCCAGCCGGTCGTAACATTGACCGTGAAGGTATCAAGCCTGATTATGTAGTCGAGGTTCCTGCAAATTCGCTTTCTACAGGCAAAGCAAAAAATACGGCTACGCTGCAAGATGCTCAATATGTGAAAGCGATCGCCATTTTAACAGAGCAGCTCACCCAAACTAACAAATAAGTAGGGCATATGCCCTACCTATATTAATTTTGATCCAAGCGAAGCACCGCCATAAAAGCTTCCTGTGGTACATCCACCGTACCCAAAGACTTCATCCGCTTTTTACCCTTTGCTTGCTTCTGCAAGAGTTTCTTCTTTCGGCTGATGTCACCACCGTAACACTTAGCTAACACATCTTTCCGCAATGCGGGAATATGTTCGCTGGCGATAACCTTACTACCAATACTTGCTTGAATTGGCACTTTGAATTGATGCCGGGGAATCAATTCTTTAAGTTTCTCAGCCATCCCTCGCCCAATATCGTAAGCTTTATCTCGGTGAACAATCATCGCCAAAGAATCCACCGGATCGCCGTTAATCATAATATCCAGCTTCACCAAGGGATTTTCGCGATAACCGATGATATGATATTCCATACTTGCGTAACCGCGCGATCGCGATTTCATCTGGTCAAAGAAGTCGGTGACAACTTCCGCCAAAGGTAGCTCGTAAGTCAGTGTCGTGCGTCCTTTGGTGAGATACTTCATATCTTTAAAGACACCGCGCCGATTTTGCGATAACTCCATCAAACTACCTACATACGTTTCCGGCGTAATCATTTCTACCTGAACGTAAGGTTCTTCAATCTTTTCTCGGTCATTGGGTGCAGGTAAACGGCTGGGGTTATCTATGTCGAGTACTTCACCCTTATTTGTAGTCACTCGGTAAACTACTGACGGCGCTGTAATAATTAAATCTAAATTATACTCGCGCTCTAAGCGTTCCTGGACAATTTCCATGTGCAGCAACCCCAAGAATCCACAACGAAAGCCAAATCCCATTGCGCTAGAGGTTTCTGGTTCGTAGTGTAGCGCTGCATCGTTGAGTCGCAGCTTTTCTAAAGCTTCCCGCAAGTCTTCAAATTGGTCAGCATCGATGGGGAACATCCCACAAAAGACCATCGGGTTAGCTTCGGCGTAACCGGGCAAAGGTTCCGTAGCTTTCTTCGCACTGAGGGTAATTGTATCACCTACCCGTGCATCCGCGACAGCTCTAATTGATGCTGCTAAATACCCTACTTCTCCAGCGTGGAGTTCATCAACTTGCTTTTGAGTAGGAGAAAGTACACCTAACTCATCAATTTCGTATTCTTTACCCGACACCATCAAATAAATGCGATCGCCTTTTTTGACTGTGCCATCCATCACCCGAAAATAGACAATCACTCCTCGGTAGCTGTCGTAGTAGCTATCAAAAATCAACGCCCTTAAAGGTTGATCTATCGTATTCTGTGGGGGTGGTACACGCTCGACAATTGACTCTAAAATTTCATCGATGCCAATTCCTTCTTTAGCAGAAGCCAGAATCGCATCACTACAATCTAAACCAATAATTTCCTCAATTTCGCTAACTACCCGCTCTGGTTCTGCTCCAGGCAAGTCTATTTTATTCAAAACGGGGATAATTTCTAGATTATGCTCTAGCGCCAAATATACATTCGCCAGAGTTTGCGCTTCTACACCTTGGGAAGCGTCAACTACCAAAAGTGCGCCTTCACAAGCAACTAAACTGCGCGATACCTCATACGAAAAATCTACATGCCCAGGAGTATCAATTAAATTCAGTACATACTCCTGACCATCCTTTGCCTTATAATTCATGCGGGCAGCTTGCAGCTTAATTGTAATGCCGCGCTCCCGTTCCAAATCCATGTTGTCGAGAAACTGTTCCTTCATCTGCCGCTGTTCCACCGTACCAGTAGTTTGCAGTAAGCGGTCTGCGAGGGTAGATTTCCCGTGGTCGATATGAGCAATAATACAAAAATTGCGAATGCGAGCTGCGGGAACGTCAGTCATATACTTCTTTAATTAAGCGGCAACCGAGGTTGAGAAAGCTATTTACTTCATGTATTGTAATGCAATCTATAGCGCTTACGCTCTTGGAGGGGGGGAGTGGGGAGCAGGGGAAGCAGGGGAAGCTTTCTTGAGCAGGGGGAGCTTTCTTGAGCAGGGGGAGCAGGGAGACAAACTCCTGACTCCTGACTCCTGACTCCTGACTCCTAACTCCTAACTGCTTACCGAAATATGAAGGTCTATATCTATAGCATCTGGTATTGAACAACCAGAGGCGTACAATAAACATGAAGAACTGCAAAAAGTACACATTCCGAAGCGATCGCTACTAGTGATTGCCCGGAAATTGCTGATTGACTGAGAAAATTTATAGAGCTATTGTTTTGTCAGGATTCTCTGAAAAATGTGAGTTCATCTCACCAAACTGCTACTTTGGCAGTATGTGGAGAAAATGGAACTACAAGAAGGGAGATTTGTCAAATCAACAACTTGTGTGTATCACTCTTCTTCACAAAGCCTTTGACAAGATGAATTTCGAGTATATAAAGCTATGAATATGAAACACAAAGCTACCGATGCGGAAAATAGACAAGCCGACAAAGTAGAAATCGCTATCCACCTGGACTCTGAGCTAGTAGAGCAAATTCAGCATTTGACCAACGACCCCAGTAAAGTGATTGAGGTGGCAATTCGTCAGTGGTTGCGCGGTGAAGTTCCCAGAGATGATGAACTGACGCGTACTCCTTACCGTACACCAGTTCCACCACGCGGCGAATGGAATGATTGACTTATAAAGATAAGTTATAAAAATAGGATTAAAAAATGTAAATTTTTTTGTCCTAGCTAACAGATCGGCGAAAAAAACATTGCGAGTATGCCAAAGCTGTAATAATTTATGCCAAACTTTAAACAGCTTTTGCTAAACTCTTGCGGAGTCTCGTTTGTCTATTTCACTCAAGTCATGAGTATTACTGCCAACTCCCAACTGCCGAATTTATTGTCGAAGAATCTGAAATCTATTACCAGTAAAAGTGATAACTCAGTACCAGGTCTAGGATCTGAGTTGATATACACGCAAGATGCCACAGGAAATTACCTGACATTCTATTGGAGTGCAGGCGATCGCTTGGGGATAAATTCTGAGCAAATAATAGGTGATCTAAATCGGGATGAAATTTTCGCCCCGGTAGAAAAGGTTGCCTATTTGCAACGTTTAGGGCGAATTGTGAAAAATTTGGTACCCGAAAGGTGTCAGTGCTGGTTTAGTTATCGTCAGGAATTATTTGAGTTGGAGTTGGTAATTAGCCCAATTATGCCGACCTTAGGCACAGCGACGACAACAGTTTTAGTAATGGGACGATTGCTACAAACAAAAAGCAACAAAAAAGCACTACATCTGCCACCACCACCACCAACAGAGTTAGAGTTAGCTTTAAATTCACATCAATACCAAAAGCTGGTAAGTCAAATTACCAGAAATATCCGACGAACATTAGATTTAGATACTATTTGGCAACAAACAGTTGACAGTTTAGGAAAAGCATTGCGGTTAGAGCGATGTATTATCTGTCCCTACCACAAACAGAGCACAAAAGTATCAATAATAGCAGAGTATCACAAGCCAGATTTTGACTCAATGCTAGGGTTAGAAATAGACTTAGCAACTGAACCTGCTTTTGCTCAAGCATTAGCAACCCTAGAACCAATTGTGGAAAATAAGCCTAAGCATCTACTGTTTGGGCAAGAGAAAATTTTAGTAGTTGCAACTTGTCATCAAGACCAACCGAATGCTTTAATTGCTATCAGTTTGCGGGACGAGTGCTATAAATTGACAAAAGTAGAATTAGACTTGGCAAAAGAAGTAGCAGATCAATTAGGAACAGCGATCGCTCACGCCACATTATATAAAGAATTAGAAGCAGCACGTCAAAAAGCCGAAGAAGCCTCGCGTCTCAAAACCGAATTTCTCACCAATGTATCTCACGAAATTCGCACTCCTTTAAATGGGATGATCGGCTTTCAACGTCTGATTTTAGACGGTATGGCGGATGATGTCGAAGAACAAAACCAATTTTTGTTAGAAGCGCATAAATTATCCCTACACCTACTCGATATCATTCAAGACATCTTAGACTTTGCCAAAATCGAAGCCGGTAAAATGGATCTCGAACTTCGTTCAGTAAATCTGGATGAGTTATTGAGTGATGTCGGAAATTCTATGCATATGCAAGCCGAACAGAAAAGCCTCAGCTTCGAGATGCAAACGCCAGAGACCTCCGATGAAATTATTGTCTACGGTGACTATCTGCGTCTTAAGCAAGTAATTATCAACTTGGTTGGCAACGCCATTAAATTTACTCATGAAGGTGGCATAACTCTCAGCGCTGACGTAGTTCGCAAAAAAGTAGTATTTCAAGACCAGCAATTTCCCGGTATGGTGAGAGTGCGTGTAGCAGACACGGGTATTGGGGTTTCTTTAGATAAACAAGACAAGTTATTTCAATTATTCTCGCAAGTAGATGGTTCCCGCACTCGCCAGTATGGTGGTACAGGTTTAGGATTGGCAATATCTCAGAAGCTAGTAGAAGCAATGGGTGGTGAAGTCAATTTTTACAGCTTAGGCGAAGGGCTTGGTTCAACAGTCACATTCACAGTACCCCTGTATCAACAACCAGTTATGGTTTTACAAGAGTAATTGATACCCATGAAACTTTCGATACAGCATCCCACAACAGAGTTTAGTATTCCAATATTCTGCTGTCGTTTACAGCACACATATAGCTATTTGTCAATAGTTTCTAACACAGGATAACCGACAAAGGACAAAAAGCAATTCAGCTGCAATTGGATCTACGATCAATTTAATAAAGCGAGAAAATAAAATCCTGGCGACTAGGGACTTTAATGAGGGCAAAAGGTTAAAAAGTAAAGGGTAAACGAATAAAAGTTTTTCCCTTTCCACGCGGCTATGCTCCAAAGCGCGGAAATCCGCCACTTGCATTCGTCTGCCCAACGGGAGAGTCACTTTTGCGGGACGGTTAAGGCATCCGCCAACTGACTCACCGGGAAACCATGAGCAGCTTTCCCTCTCTTTAATGCCCATTACCTATTATCCAATTCGATCATTCATTTACGAGGTCTAAACTTATGGAACTGACAACTGATAACGTAGAAACAGTTTTGGATGAATTACGCCCTTACCTAATATCTGATGGCGGCAACGTGGAACTTGTAGAACTCGATGGTCCTGTTGTCAAGCTGCGGCTGCAAGGTGCTTGTGGTTCTTGCCCAAGCTCCACAATGACACTGAGAATGGGTATTGAACGTCGTCTGCGCGAAATGATTCCAGAAATTGCGGAAGTGGAACAAGTAATGTAAAAGTTAGGAGTTAGGAGTTGTAGAGACGCAATTCATCGCGTCTCTACGGGAGTTAAGAGTTTTCAATTAACTCCTAACTCTTAGCTTTTAAGTCTTAACCATAACCTATGTCTCAACCCCTTTACGTCGCCTTTATCTGGCATCAACATCAGCCGCTGTACAAATCTCCCGACAGCGGCATTTCTGTGAAAACTAGTCAGCATTACCGTCTGCCTTGGGTGCGTTTGCATGGCACTAAGGATTATCTCGATCTGGTGCTACTTTTAGAAAAGTATCCTAAGTTACACCAAACGGTGAATTTAGTTCCATCGCTGATATTGCAATTAGAAGATTACATTGCTGGCACTGCCTTTGATCCTTATTTAGAAGCAAGTTTGACACCCGCCGAACAACTGACTCAGCAACAGCGGGAATTTATTATCGAACATTTTTTTGATGCCAATCACCACACTTTGATTGATCCCCATCCTCGCTATGCTCAGTTGTATGAGCAAAGGCAAGAGCAAGGGCAAGATTGGTGTTTAGCGAATTGGCAATTGCCAGATTATGGGGATTTGCTGGCATGGCACAACTTAGCGTGGATCGATCCGCTGTTTTGGGATGATCCGGAAATTGCCGCTTGGTTAAAGCAGGGTAAGGATTTTAGTTTAAGCGATCGCCAACGCATTTACTCTAAACAGCGCCAAATCCTCAGCAAGATAATACCGCAACACCGCAAAATGCAAGATGCTGGGCAGTTGGAAGTAACTACCACACCCTACACCCACCCGATTTTGCCCTTGCTTGCCGATACCAACTCCGGACGGGTTGCAGTGCCAAATATGACATTGCCCGAAACCCGCTTTCAATGGGCAGAAGATATTCCTCGGCACTTACGGAAATCCTGGGATTTATATCAAGACCGCTTTGGGCAGGAACCGCGTGGTTTGTGGCCCTCAGAACAGTCAGTCAGTCCGCAGATTCTACCAGATATTATTAAGCAAGGATTTAAGTGGATTTGCTCAGATGAAGCCGTTTTAGGGTGGACAAAAAAATACTTCTTCCACCGTGATGGGGCGGGGAACGTGTTGCAACCAGAGTTACTTTATCGCCCGTATCGCTTGCAAACGGAGGCAGGTGATTTGGCGATCGTCTTCCGCGACCACAGGTTATCAGACTTGATCGGCTTTACGTATGGGTCAATGCCGCCGAAACAAGCAGCCGCTGACTTAGTGGGACACTTACAGGCGATCGCTAAAATGCAAAAAGACAGCCCAACCGAACAACCTTGGTTAGTTACCATCGCCTTAGACGGCGAAAATTGCTGGGAATTTTATCCCCAAGATGGCAAACCCTTTTTAGAAGCCTTATATCAAACTTTAAGTAACGAACCAAATCTTAAACTCGTTACTGTCTCCGAATTTCTCGAACAGTTCCCCCCCACAGCAACCATTCCCGGAAATCAACTACATAGCGGTTCTTGGGTAGATGGCAGCTTCACCACCTGGATCGGCGATCCCGTCAAAAATCGGGCTTGGGACTACCTCACACATGCCAGACTTACCCTTGCCAATCATCCTGAAGCGACTGAAGAAAACAACCCCGAAGCCTGGGAAGCTTTATACGCAGCCGAAGGTTCCGATTGGTTTTGGTGGTTTGGTGAGGGACATTCCTCAAACCAAGATGCCATCTTTGACCAGTTGTTTCGCGAACACCTGTATGGCATTTACAAAGCGTTAAATGAACCTATACCCTCGTATTTGAAAAAAGAAGTAGAAAACCATACGGCAAAGACAGATCATCGCCCACAAAGCTTTATTCATCCAGTAATTGACGGCAAAGGTGATGAACAAGACTGGGACAAAGCCGGACGCATTGAAATCGGCGGAGCGCGGGGAACAATGCATAACAGCAGCGTCATCCAGCGACTTTGGTATGGAGTGGATCACCTGAATTTTTATTTACGGGTGGACTTAAAAAGTGGTGTTGCACCAGGGCGAGATTTGCCAGCAGAGTTGAATTTGCTTTGGTATTATCCTGATAAAACAATGCACAACAGCCCGATTCCTTTGGCGGATGTGCCGGATGCAGAACCAGTTAATTACCACTTCCATCATCATCTGGGAATTAATTTGCTGACGCAATCGATTCAGTTTCGCGAAGCTGGCGAAAATTATCAATGGCATCCCCGTAGTAGCCGCGCTCAAGTAGCTTTAAACACTTGTTTAGAAGTAGCGGTGCCGTGGGCAGATTTGCAAGTTCCACCAGATTATCCTGTGCGCTTAATTTTGGTGCTTTCAGATGAAGGGCGTTTCAGCAACTATCTGCCGGAAAATGCTTTGATTCCGATTGAAGTACCTTAAAAAAGAAGGCAAAAGGGAAAAGGGAAAGGGAAAAATATTTTTTCTTTTTTACTTTTACCTTTTACCTTTATCCTTATTCGATTGCCCAATTCATCCGGAAAATTAAGGAAACCTCGTAGAATTTTGGTTTGAATGGTGTGAAAGGTCAGGATTTTGCAAAGAAACGGTAATTGACTAGCATAAAAGAATCTTTATCGTTAAATTAAAGACATTTATTTGCAGCTTTTCACCTCAACCAGCCTTCTAGCCTGATGAATCGCTTTCCTCCAAAAACATCAAATTTTCATGTGGATATTTTAAAACAGACTCAGCTTGGTCAATTGTGCGGTCAAGCGCAGTTATTCCGTGATCGCTATGCAATATTGAAAATACTGGGCAGAGGCGGTTTTGGTATCACGTTTCTTGCTAAAAACATGATGTTACCTGGGAATCCCCTGTGTGTGATCAAACAGCTTTCTCCCAAGGTGAGTAATCCGAAAAGCTGGCAACGAGCGTGCGATCGCTTTGAAAAAGAAGCAAAAACTTTAGGTCAGCTTGGTAGTCATTCTCAGATTCCCATGCTTTTAGATTACTTTGAAGCAAATGGGGAGTTTTATTTAGTTCAAGAATACGTGCGCGGCTCTACTCTAGCACGGGAAATCAAACGCACAGGTCCCAAAAGCGAAGCCGCAGTCAAACACTTTTTGCACGAATTACTGCCAGTATTGCAATACATTCATAAACATCATGTAATTCATCGAGATATTAAGCCTCAGAACTTACTGCGCTGTGAAGATGATGGACGGGTGGTTTTAATTGATTTCGGCGCAGTTAAAGAGAAATTAGTAGAAACTAGTGACACCGAAGAACATAAAAGCGTCTCGACAAATTTTGTCGGGACTATGGGATTTGCCCCACCAGAACAGTTTTCCCTGCGTCCAGTTTATGCTAGTGATGTTTACGCAGTCGGAGTAACTTGTCTTTATCTATTGACTGGCAAAGCACCTTTTGAATTTGAGCATGATTTGAATACCGGTGATATCTGTTGGCAAAAACATGTAGACATCAGTGACCACTTTGCTCAAGTTTTAAGCAAAATGGTGAAGGTGTCATTATCAGATCGTTTTCAGACAACTAATGATGTCATGCGGGCTTTAGATTTGGAAACCTATTTGCCAAGTTTGACTAATTGTTTAACTACCCAACGCCTTGGAGGTAATAGTAGTGCAAACGCAGAAGTTTCCTCTGATTACTTACCACCTGTAGCACGGACTGCCAGCGCTATTCGCGAATGGAGAGCAAAACTTAATGCCACAAATCATAGTAAATTTAAACGTTCCTTTCCTCAAATCTGAAATTAAAATTAGTCTTTACTTAATATGTTTTAAAATTGTTATTTTAAAGTAAGTTTAAAAAGTCTTATACGAATCCTAAATCATTCCTGAAAAACAATATCCCCAATTTATTTAATAACTTTGGGATATGAAACTTAATATTCTCATATATAAACTTTTGTTCTTATTCGTTGCATCGCTCTTAACCCTCTTTTGTCACTTTGGGAGAATCCAATCGCCCAAACGGTTACCGGGCTGTAGTTTCCTCTTTTTGTCTATAAATTTTAGTTTCTGGAGCGAAAATAAAGCCTCAAACCTTGATGAAATCAAAGTCTCAGAATTTAGCTTCGATTATTGTTTTCCAAGAGTGACAAAAGAGGGTTAAGCCCGATTTCTTGTAAAAATTGGGCTTCTCATTTCTCACGCTTGAAAACTGCTATATGTAAAGAAAAGTAAAACCAATGCTGCCCCTAACTCATGCCAAGTTGGGTTCTATCGTCGTAGCTCAAAGTCCATTTCTATTGCTTCCTTCTCCTGTCGGAGACGCTACGCGAACGTCGCTTCGGACTGAGTAGTACCAATGACAATGCAACTTCGTATCATGAATGCGATCGCCACCGTATGAGGGTAGCTGAATAAAGTATAAGTAAAACTTTATTACACAATCATTAGATAAATATTAAATTAAAAGTTTTCAGACTATGTTGCCACGAAAATAAGTCTAGTTTAGAAAAACTTAACTTCTCTCTCATAAATATCTCTATAGGCAGATAGCGTTAACTATCTTCCTATTTGGACTTCCTAATCGCTTCCACCAACTCAAGGCGGTAATTAATGTGTCAAATAAGTTTTGTGATTCACATACTCAAAAAAGCACACTCTTAACAACACCACAAGTTGACTTTTCATCTCTTGGTAACTTGCGAATACTTGTAGTGGATGACAATATCGATTGCCTGTATCTGCTTACAGTTATTTTTGAAGATTACGAAGCGCAGGTAAAGACGTGCAGATCAGTTGATGAAGCCATTGAAGCGATAGAAGAATGGAAGCCAGATGTTCTAATCAGCGACATCTGTATGGAAGGTAAGGATGGTTATTCGCTTATTCGCTCTATCAGACTCAAAGAAGCCTTAAATGGAGGGTTTCTTCCTGCCCTTGCTCTTACGGGTTATGCATATCCGCTTATACGCACTAAAGCCTTAGATGCTGGGTTTCAGCAACTTCTTCTTAAGCCTTTTGACACTGATCAGCTACTTGTAGAAGTGGCAAAACTTACACAACTACGCTATTCACCTACCAACAAACAAACATTTTTTATCAATTCAGTACCAGTAATAGAAAATTATAAAAAAGTTTTAATTAATACTAAAACAATTGTGGATTGCCACTGTATAAACTAAGTTTTGAAAACTTAGAATGAGAAAATTTTTTTTGTTCAGATTATTGTATAATCGGGAGAATAATAAACCATACGGCTCTCTTAGTTTTCCGGAGTTTAGGAAAACTGACTATTAGTTGCAAACGTTTACTTAATAAGTAATTCCCCAACGCCACTTGTTACAACTCTTGGAACCCCTAAGAGCGGAGTGGCTCCTCCCCAGAACCTGGGTTGTCTACCAAAAGTACACGAGAGCCAATTTTATTAAGGGAAATTTGGGGCAAACTTAACATCATTTGTCACGCAGTCGCGCCCATCAGATCATGATCTGCTGCATAAATCCTGATTGCCCAAATCCCCTAAATCTTGAAGGAAAGAAGTTTTGTCAAACATGCAGCACTCCTCTCGTGCCACTGTTGCGAAATCGTTTCCGTGTAATTCGAGTACTCTCAGATGAGGGTGGATTCGGCAGAACCTATCTATCAGAAGATATCGATAAACTTAACGAACACTGCGTTATCAAGCAATTAGCGCCAAAATTCCAAGGCAGTTGGGCGCAAAAAAAAGCAATGGAGTTGTTTCAAGCAGAAGCGAAACGACTGCAAGAACTGGGAGAACATCCACAAATTCCAACTCTCTTAGCTTATTTTGAGCAAGACGGCTGTCTATATTTGGTGCAGCAGTTTATCGATGGACACAATTTATTAAAAGAGTTGCAGTTACGCAAGGGTTATAGCTATCAGGAAATTAAAGAAATTTTGATAGACTTACTACGGACCTTAAAGTTTATCCACGATCGCGGAGTCATTCACCGAGATATAAAGCCGGAAAATATTATCCGATGTAACAGTGATGGGCGATTAAATTTGATAGATTTTGGGTCTTCAAAACAGTTAACTGCTAGAGTACAAAATAAAATTGGCACTTCAATTGGTTCACATGGCTATTCTCCTATTGAACAAATTAGGGATGGAAAGGCTTATCCATCTAGTGATTTGTTTAGTTTGGGTGCTACCTGCTTTCATCTGCTAACGGGAATTTCTCCTTTTCAGTTGTGGATGGAATATGGGTATGGCTGGGTTGTAGATTGGCGGCAATATTTAAAAAGTCCGATTAGTAGCGAATTGGATTGGATTCTCGACAAGCTCTTAAAAAAAGAGATCCAGCAGCGCTACCAATCAACCGATGAAGTTCTCATAGATTTAACTCAAAAACAGTTCCTGCAAGTACCAACAGCAAATCGATACTCGGCTATACCTCTAAAACCGCCACCAACTCAAGCACCATCTTTACTAAAACAGTATGCATTACTCAGAAATTTATTTTTGACAGGTGGTGTGATTCTGTTGTTGGGGCTAGGAGACGTTTGGTATAAGCAATCTCGCCGCTTAGAAACCAGCTTATCCTCTAGTTTGAATCAACCGAACATTAATCCTGATAGTAGAGAAGGGATTTTAAAACATCCTTCAACAATTAGCTTTGGGAACTTTTCTTTAGCCGAAACACTCAATGGTTTTCATAACTCGGTTTTGTCTGTCGCTATCAGCCCAGATGGTAACACTATTGCCAGTAATAGCGATCGCGCCATCAAAGTATGGAATCTGGCAACCGGAGAGGAAATTTATACACTGATTGGACATTCCAACAGGGTTAATGCCCTCACTATCAGCCCAGACGGACAAACACTGGTTAGTGGTAGTGAGGACAAAACAGTCAAAGTATGGAATCTCGATACAGGACGACAAATTCGCACTCTTGTTGGGCATTCTGACTCAGTTCATGCCCTTGTCATCACCCCCGACGGCAAGACTCTTGTTGATGGTAGTGATGACAATACTATCAAAGTGTGGAATCTCGATACCGGCAGAAAAATTCGTACTCTTGTTGGGCATTCATTCTGGGTTAGGTCTGTCGCCATCAGCCCCAATGGTAAAATTCTTGCTAGTGGTAGTTTTGATAACACAATCAAACTGTGGCATCTGGGAACCGGAGAGGAAATTCGCACCCTCATGGGGCATTCCCAAACCGTGACATCCGTCGCGATCAGTCCTGATGGCAAAACACTTGCTAGTGGCAGTCGCGACCAAACGATCAAATTGTGGAATCTTGATACTGGAAAGCAACTTCGTACACTCTTCGGGCATTCCAAAACAGTCACATCTGTAGCTTTTAGTGCCGATGGCAAAACTCTTGCTAGTGGCAGTCGCGACCAAACGATCAAATTGTGGAATCTTGATACTGGAAAGCAAATCCGCACCCTTTTGGGGCATTCCGAAACTGTGACATCCCTTGCCCTCAGTCCCGATGGCAAAACCCTCGTCAGCGGTAGTGAGGACAATACTATTAAGATTTGGCGAGTCTCTAACTAGGGGACTGGGGACTGGGGACTGGGGACTAGAGACTAGGGACTAGGAACTGGGGATTAGGGACTGGGAAAAGAATTATTACCAATGCGAGCGTGCCCAATGCCCCATGCCCTATGTCAATGCCTAATTTTTGGCAATTACTACAAAAAAGATAACAAAATGTGGCAGAAAATTTGGAATGCTATCGCTTTAATGAGTAGATAAAGATATTTCCACAACATCTCAAATGCTTGCTTTTATCTAAGAATGCAGCATTCGGGTTGTTTTACTGCGGAATCTGTAAGGTCTGTAAACCATGACTTACTTCAAAATTAAACTTTTCACTGGTGCAGCGATCGCCCTTTTGGGATTTGGTTCCATTTTTTATTGGGAATTTCCCTTAGCTGCATCTCGTGCTGACTCTGGTCCGAGTCAGCCTTTAAAGACACTTGCGGAAACTTTTTCGCCCAAGTTGACTTTGAAAGGACATTCCGATTCAGTTTGGGCTGTCGCTATTAGCCCTGATGGTTTAACTCTTGCTAGTGTTAGTACTGACAAGACTATCAAACTCTGGAATTTGGCAACAGGAGAGGAACTCCGCACCCTGAAAGGGCATTCCGACTGGGTGAATTCCGTTGCTTTCAGCCCCGATGGCAAAACTCTTGCCAGTAGCAGTAGTGACAAGACTGTCAAACTGTGGAATTTGGCTACCGGACTAGAAATCCGTACTCTGAGGGGACATTCAGTTTCAGTTCAGGCGATCGCCTTCAGCCCAGATGGTCAAAGTTTAGTTAGTGGTAGTTGGGATCAGACTATCAAAGTCTGGAATGTCGCTACCGGACAGGTTATCCGCACCCTAAAAGCTAATTGTGATGTAGTCACATCCGTCGCCATCAGTACCGACGGCAAAACTCTTGCCAGTGGCAGTAATTTTGACACTACCATCAAGCTGTGGGATTTGACAACAGGAAAAGAAATCCGCTCATTGAAGGGGCATGATGCCGCTGTTAATTCTGTTGCCTTCAGTCCAGATGGAGAAACTCTTGCCAGTGGCAGTTGGGACGACACTATTAAATTGTGGAAATTATCTACAGGAGAAGAAATTCGTACCCTAACAGGTCATAGCGATAAAGTTTGGTCTGTCGCTTTCAGCCCAGATAGCAAAACCCTAGCCAGTGCTAGTTGGGACGACACTATCAAGCTATGGAATATGTCTACAGGAGAGGAAATCAGCACCCTCAAAGGGCATGCCAACAGAGTTTGGTCTGTCGTTTTCAGTCCCGATGGACAGCAAATCGCTAGTGGTAGTAAGGACAAAACTATCAAAGTTTGGCGTTTATCTCAGTAAAAATACTGGATAAATGAGTAAATCCATGACTAAAAAATCGATGGACAAGTATAGCCGTGCTGGTGCTTTAAGATCACAAACCGAACAGGGACTTAGAGAGCTCGCACTGAATTTTGGAGTGCAGTTTACATACAATCGCTGCCAGGGCATCAAAACCTTGAGTCAGCCTTAACGTGAGATAGTCTCCTTAGAAAACAGTCAATCGATATTTACCACGTTGGAGTGAATTACCAGAAATCACCACTACGTAGTAAGTTTCATCTTTAGGCAACCTAGCTCGGTCAATTAAAGCACTGTACTTGCCATCTTTGGCATTATCCGCTGCGACTATTTTGCCTTGAGAATCTAGCAAGACTAAATAAGGAGAAAATTCTTCATAGACACTATCTACACGAATACTAACAAGTTGGTCTTTTTTGCCTTGAAACTTGGAAATATCGTAAACGCTGCCATCTTGTCTTTTTAGGCTTTGAGGCGTCAGTTCGCTTTCCGAATCTAGACTGTAACTGGCTCGATCATTTCTGAGTGCGAGACTATAGCGACCTTTATCGCCAGGATTTTGGCTAGTGACTGCGATCGTGTAAGTACCGTTTGCAGGCAGTCGGACAAATACGAAAGCATCTTTAACTTCACTGGTTGCTCCCCCACTGCCTCTTTTTAAGAGAACGTTATTGTTGGGGTCAAGCACAAACATGAACGGATCTAAACTTAAGTTATTTGATCGGCGTTTATCGGTACTGCCACCTAGTCTAATTTGGATCAGTTGGTTTGCTCTGCCCTGAAACTGGTAGAAATGGAAATATCTACCTTGAGACTTAAAGTCACCTGGAGCCAAAACACCAAAGGCGATATCTACAAAGTTAATTTGCTTGTAATTAAGTCCTCTGGATGGGGAAACAGGCGAACTTTCTATACTTCGATTAGTAGCTGGCTTGCGACCACCCGGTCTTGATGGAACACGAGGTTGTGAAGGCTCTGGTGTGGGGTTGGAATATATCGGTGTTGATGGTCTAGGTGTAGATGTACCTGCTGGTGGTGTCGGTGTTGGTTGGATATTGACGGGTCTAGGTGTAGATGTACCTGCTGGTGGTGTCGGTGTTGGTTGGGTATTGACGGGTCTAGGTGTAGATGTACCTGCTGGTGGTGTGGGCGTTGGTTGGGTATTGACGGGTCTAGGTGTAGATGTACCTGCTGGTGGTGTGGGCGTTGGTTGAGTATTGATGGGTCTAGGTGTAGATGTACCTGCTGGTGGTGTCGGTGTTGGTTGGGTATTGACGGGTCTAGGTGTAGATGTACCTGCTGGTGGTGTCGGTGTTGGTTGGGTATTGACGGGTCTAGGTGTAGATGTGCCTGCTGGTGGTGTGGGCGTTGGTTGGGTATTGACGGGTCTACTAGGTGTAGATGTACCTGCTGGTGGTGTCGGTGTTGGTTGGGTATTGACGGGTCTAGGTGTAGACGTACCTGCTGGTGGTGTCGGTGTTGGTTGGGTATTGACGGGTCTAGGTGTAGATGTACCTGCTGGTGGTGTCGGTGTTGGGCTAGTTGTACCAGGTGGCGATGTAGCAGGCGGTATGGGTGAATCAATAGGTTGGTTAGGCTTTGGAGATACGGACGGTTGAGTAGTAGGAATTTGCTCGATTCCTTGTTGTACTGCTTCTGGTTGTCTTTCATCTGGTGGTTTAGCTATGATGAAATTTCCAGAGCGTTGGAGGCTTGCTAAAGCGCTTATAGGCAGAGCATAACTCCCAATCAAAAAACTACTACTCATGAAACAAATCAAGATAAAGTCTAATCTGTCTCGATAGTTTTTTTTACTTTTTACTGCCATAATTGCGTTTCTCATTGTTGATGAAAACATTGAGTTTAAAGGTAGGCTATACCCGACAATATTTTATTATTGCCGTGTTACTTTCATCTACTTTATGCTTCTTAATTAGAACGAGATAACTTTATTTCGTTCCCATAGCAAATTAAAATTTTAAATTACTAAGAATACTTATATTTATTTGCTTTGAAGAAATTTCGTGAGTTATCAAGTTAGTCAATAACTGACTTAAACACTAGAATAAATATATACTTATATTATATAATATATACCAAGTAATACTGAATGGCAAAGGTGATGAGGGGTAACTCCCATTATAAAAGTGGTTTATTTGATGCAATTATTAGGAGCGATCGCTTCATAAGAATCTCATACATATGGCAATTTGATGTCCGCCTGAGAGCAGATAGCAAAATTATACGTCATAAATTAACATATACCCAAAGTGCAAATGGATTCCCAGTATGCTCTGCTGCCTGAATCCCGATTGCCAAGATCCCCTAAATGTAGATGGTAGTAAATATTGCCAGTATTGTGATACTCCATTAATTTCCCTTTTAAGAGGTCATTATCGAGTCATCAAATTACTATCTGATGAAGGTGGATTTGGCAGAACCTATCTAGCGGAAGATGTAGATAAGCTGAATGAACAGTGCGTTGTCAAACAATTAGCACCGAAAATCCAGGAAGCTTCGGCATTGCGTAAAGCAGTTGAACTATTTAAAGAAGAAGCCAAGCGGCTGCAACAATTGGGAGAACATAACCAAATTCCCACGCTTTTGGCTTATTTTGAGCAAGATAATTATTTATATTTAGTGCAGCAGTTTATTGATGGGGAAAATTTACTTAAAGAATTGCAACAACAGGGAACATTTAGCGAAAACAAAATTAGACAACTTTTGTTAGATTTATTGCCTGTTCTTAAATTTATTCACGATCGCGGCGTAATTCACCGAGATATCAAACCACAGAATATTATTCGCCGTCAAAGTGATGGGCAATTAGTCTTAATTGATTTTGGTGCTTCAAAGCAACTCTCGGTAACAGTCATGATGAAAACGGGGACGACTATTGGTTCGCATGGCTATACCCCAATTGAACAGATGCAAGACGGAAAAGCTTATCCCGCAAGTGATTTATTCGGTTTGGGTGCGACTTGCTTTCACCTACTAACTGGAATTCGTCCATCTCAACTTTGGATGGAACAGGGTTTTAGTTGGGTTACGTCTTGGCGAAAATATTCAAGTAATTCTGGTAGCGGAATAAACTCACGCCAAAAATTGGGTAAGGTTTTGGACAAGCTGTTGAAAACAGATATCGAAAAGCGTTATCAATCAGCCTCGGAAGTCCTCGATGACTTGATGTCTTTATCACCATCCTCAGCAGCACTTTCAACTTTAATTTCCAGTGAATCACGATATCTGACGACAAGCCGCTCCGCGTTTACGTCACAACTAAGCGATCGCCTAAAAAATCAACTGATTATAAGTGCTGCTATCGTAGTGTTGGCAATAGCGGGAGTTTGGTATTCACAATTTCGCCCGCTTGCAATTACTAAGCCTTCTCCCACGCAGCCTGTAAATAAAACTTCGGAAAATTCCGATCAACCAGATACCCTAAAAGGACATTCCAGCGATGTTAATTCCGTTACCTTCAGTACCGATGGACAGATGGTTGCCACTGGAAGTGACGATCGCACGATCAAGTTATGGAATCTAACAACTAAACAGGAAATCCGCACCTTCAAAGGACACTCTTCATGGATTTGGGCGATCGCTATTAGCCCAGATGGACAAACTATAGCCAGTGGTGGTGCTGACAAAACTATTAAATTGTGGAATTTAAACACAGGAGAGGAAATTCGTACCCTCAAAGGTCATTCTGACGGTATTGCTTCTGTCGCCTTTAGCCCAGATGGTAAGCTGCTAGCTAGTAGCAGTTTGGATAAGACAATCAAACTGTGGAATCTGGAAACAAACAAGGAAATCGGCACTTTGACGGGACATTCTGACAGCGTTGCTTCTGTCGCCTTTAGTCCGGATGGTAAAACTTTAGCTAGTGGTAGTTGGGACAAGACAATCAAACTGTGGCAGATCGCAAACGGTAAAGAAATCCGCAGTTTAATGGGACATTCCGATTCAGTTGTGTCCATCGCCTTTAGTCCCGATGGACAGCAGCTTGCTAGCGGTAGTAAAGACAAGACGATCAAATTGTGGAATCTGGAAACAGGAAAGGAAATCAGCACCCTCACCGGACATGATGACAAAGTTACTTCTGTTGCTTATATCCCCAAAGGAGGATACAGTAAAAACCTAGATAGTGTAATCCTGGCAAGTGGTAGTAATGACAACACTATCAAACTGTGGGATATAGCAACTGGGCGAGAAATTCGCACTTTGAAGAAAGATTCTGGCTATGTTTATGCGATCGCCATCAGTCCGGATGGACGAACTATTGCTAGTGGCGGTAGTGCTGACAATATTATCAAAATTTGGCGTCCATAAGAAAGTAGTCAGGACTTTAATCCTGAAGAACAGGGCTGACTGACTACGAACTTTTTTAATTAAGCTTAGATAACAGCAACAACCCGAAATCGTCCAACATCACAAATGATCAAACATGTTGCCTTTGTGCTGCTATTGATACTGGGTTTATCAGTGGCGCTTCCTGCTCAAGCATCTGTATGCCGCAATTGCGACAATCACCGTATTTGCATCCTTAGTATAAAACGAAGCGCAAAAAATTATTGGAAATACAGAGCAGCGATTAGTTTTGATGGAATTAAAACACCTATCGAGGTCTACAACTGCCGCTCTAAAGTTAAAATTCAACAAGATGGAACTGTTTTACCATTTAAGCATAATGATGCTGGCAAGCTGATATGCAGTTTTTTTCAGAAGTAGTCATAAGTTGTAAATCTTGCTTTATTTCTTCTTCGTAGCGAACACGCACCACGCAACAAAGAGCGTGAAGCCTAAATAGCCGAATACAGTGATCCATTCTTGAGCGTCACTAAAATTATTTATCATTGCGATCGCCCCTCTAAGTCGTTTTTTCAGCCGAACGAGTATAATTAAGTATATACGCAAGTAATTGCTTGCATTAAATAAATAAAATTAAGTAATATCAGGTTCGTTGGAACAGTTATATTAAGCGTGAGGTCGCTAATAAGTAATGGATAATAAAAATAATTACCTATTCTAAATTAGCCAACAATCTTAGATAAAAAGAAAAGCCAAATCAAATAAGAATGAACATACGTTAAATTATGAATAAACGACGTTTTTTACAGGCTGGTGCAACAATAGTTGGCACAGCATGGTTATCACATTATTTAATTGGCAGGTCAGAAGTTATGGCAATTTCAAATAACGAGTTTGAAGTTAAGAAAACAGAAGAAGAGTGGCGTACCATTTTGACACCAGAACAATATAAAGTGCTGCGTCAACATGGAACTGAACGCGCTCACACTAGCCCACTGGATAAAGAGTATGATAAGGGTACTTATGTATGTGCGGCATGTGATTTGCCACTTTTTAAATCTGACACAAAATTCAATAGTGGCACAGGTTGGCCCAGTTTTTTCCAACCAATTGAAGGTGCGATCGCCTTCACCGTAGACAAGTCATTATTTATGACTAGAACTGAAGTTCATTGCCATCGTTGTGGTGGACATTTGGGTCATGTGTTTGACGATGGTCCTAAACCCACCGGTAAGCGCTATTGCATGAACGGTGTTTCTTTAAAATTTGTTGAAGGTTAAGTAAAAATTAAGTAGTGAGCTTATCGCTCATAATGGGCACTCTTCGTGCCCACTAGCTTTTAAATTTTAAACACAAGATAAACAAAATAAAAATACGTTTCTCGCGTCAGAAACTCCAACTGGCTATTCAAAGTTCGATAGCGGGTAGTCGGTGTTGGGGATGGATACGCATCCATTCCTAAATCTCGTGCCATCAACACAGCTCGCTTAAGATGCTCCCGGATCGCTGACAATGAGAAACTTTGTTAATTGGTGAGACAAAGCAACCTTTTGAGCATTTTTGAGGTTTTGGTTAGTAGTTCGAGATTCAGTTTCAATGAGAATATCGCTTGATTTTACGCCTTGGGTTATAGCATAGCGTTTACCAATGACTGCTTCGGCTCTTTCATCGCGATCACCAATTCCACCAGTAAAAATAATCGTGCGAACATCACCATTTTTATAAAGATTAATACTGTGATTTATTCGTTCTCGGAAAACTGGAGATGGTTCTTCTCCCCAAACCGCTGCACCGAGAACAATTGCCGCATCAGCTTTGATAACATTGTTATTGTTGCCATAAAAATATATTGACACAGATATGGAGGCGTAGACGCGGAGCGGCTTGTCGCCAGACATCGCTAAAATTAACGCAGACATCAAACTTAGCAAAATCATCGCCAGCCATTGTTTTTTAGTTTTATTTTTAGTTTTATAATTGGGCACGTCAGAAACCGCTAATTAAAAATCAGTAATTAACTTTCTAACAACGTCCAAAAGTAGCCATCCGGAGAAACGAAGGAGAAACTCATCTCTCCAAACTCATTGCTGGCAATATTTGTAAACTTTTGCACTGTACTTGCTTTAATGCGGTCGAAATACGCATGTAATCCGCGCACGCGATAAGTATATAGCGACATTCCTAAGCATCCTGGTTGCGCTTGCTCAAAGTGCGATTCTAATTGCATAGAATCTGGAAAGCGAATAATATAAAGTCTGCCGGAACGCGCAGCCATAAAATCAGATACTGAAGAACGGGGATCATCAAAAGCTGTAACAATAAACTTTTCACCTTTGTTTAAATCAAAAATCTCTCTACCCGCAAGAGAAGATTCATAGCTAGTTTCCACATCATCACGCACTTTCAGCAAACCCAAAACTTCCTCATAAAACTTCAGCGTTTCCTTGCTGTCATCTTGAATTATCATTCCCATGTGGGTAAACTGACTAGTTTTAAAAGTAGCGCTGAGGTTGATTTGTCCGTAATGCGGTAGTGAATAGCCAAAGCGTTGAAATAGAAGTTGTCTAGTCAAAGGTTGCAATAATAGCATTTCTCGCACCCCCACCATCTGTTCAACAAAAGGACGACTTTTTCTGTCTTTGTTGTAAATAACTTCCCAGTGAGGGTTAGTGTAACGTATAGACCAATTTGCAGTTTTTGCTTCCTCCACATGATTTAAAATACTTAATACATCCGCAGTTAAAGTTGTTGCCCAGCGATTTCCCTTCGCTTTCATTGTTCCAGTTCCCAACCCTTCATTCGTCGGATTTTGCCAAAGCATCAATCGAATCAAACCATGATCCGCATTTAGATGATAAAGGCGAATTGATCGCAAAGATGAATCTACCCCATATAATTGCTTTGCTGCTGCTGCGGGCAATTCCCCCATTTCCCCGATACGATAGCCAAATTGCTGCCAATATTGAATTGCAGAAATTGGCTCTTGGATACCAATACAAACTTCATAAATACCTTCAATGGAAGTAGATTGTTTTTGAGTCATATTATTTTAGATTTGGGATGATGTTAAAAATTTTATATTTTGCCAGCTTTAAGGCAAATCGTATCATACTAAGTCATCAGTGCTAAGTACAATATTTCCTAATTTCATAGCTTTATTAAAACGCAGATAAACGCAAAGGTAAGTGCAGAGTAGCACAGAGCCTTTGTTTTGTTTTTCGCTATTTTAGAAAGTTTCCCAGCGGACATTTTGACAGCAGATAATCATAATTGGGTTGCTAAGGTAAAAAATCTTTCTTTTTACTTTTTAGTTTATTCTGCGATACGTTTCAAGTCTTGTAGAACTGCGGAGGCTGATTGATAGCGATCGCTAAAATGATATCGAACCATTTTATCTAAAATGTTTGCCAATTCATCGCTGACTTTCGCCCATTGACGCCATTTCACATTACCTGTTTCTGAATCTGGTGGTAGTTGTTGGGGTGGCACTCCTGTTAGTGCTTGAATGGCAACCATCCCTAAGGCATAAATATCACTGCTCAAGCGGGGATGACCGGCAAATTGTTCTGGTGGTGCATAACCTCGCGTTCCTATCGCAACTGTCGCTAATTCTGTTTCTTCGGTGCTTGGTGGTTGCATTAATTTGACTGCACCAAAATCAATCAGCACTAAACGATTATCTATTTCTGATCTAATAATATTACTTGGTTTAATATCCCGATGAATCACGCGATGATGATGAACAAATGCCAAAACTTCTAAAACTTCTTTCAGCATTTCTATAACAAAAGGTTCCTTTTGCACTTGTCTAGTAACAGGTGGGAATTCCTCACTTAAGGTATGTCCGGGAATATATTGCTCTACTAAATAGAATTCTTGATTATCTTCAAAATAAGCGAGTAATTTAGGAATTTGCTGATGTTCGCCCAACACTTCTAAAATTTCTGCTTCTGTATTAAATAACCTTCTCGCAACTTCCAAAAATCTCGCATCTCGACGTGCCGGCATTAATTGCTTCACGATACAATTAGGATTACCCGGTCGTTGAGTATCTTCCGCTATATAAATGCAACCAAATCCGCCAGAAGTGAGGACTTTAATAATTTTATAGCGTCCACTTAGAAGAAGGTCGCCAGTTTGTTTTTCTGGTAAACTAATAGTGGCAGAATTATGAATATGTTTGTCTAGAATTGCTGTCTCTTTTAACAGGACATTTAATTGAGCGATCGCCTCTTCTTGTTTTTCAACTTCTAAAATAATCAGCTTGGTTTTCTGTTGGGTTTGATATGTAGTGTAAGCCATGACACTCACACCACTAATTACCAAAGCTAAAGCCTGGGGAATAACTGGTATCCATCCACTTTGTAAAAAAAGTATATAACAAAATCCTCCCAAGCTGCTGAGGGTTATAACTCCCACAATTACCAACGCTAAAGGATGTCGTAAATGCCATGCTACACCAGCACCCACTAAAGAACCGCACCAAATCCAAACATATTCAGCCCATTGAGGTAAGTACCAAATTAGCGGTTCTCCATCCAGCACCGCACTCATAATCTGACTGGCTATCTGTGCATGAATATATACAGATGGCATCCTTGGTACTTGGTCTGGTAAAGCACTGTAGGGGGTGTAGAAGCCTTTATCGATACTTGTTGCCGTAGTGCCAATAATTACTAAACGGTCTTTAACAAAGTTGGCATTTACTTGATTGTTGAGAACTTCTGTAAGAGTTACTTGATCAGCAAATTGATTTACATGGCGATAATTTAGCATTATTTGGTAGCCCGCTGCATCCAGATGTTCATAGCTACCAGAATTAGATTTTAAAGTAGGAAAGAAAGTTTTACCTATTTGCATTTGTTCATTAGTAAAACTTGTCTTAATACCTTGGTTTTGTAAATAATTAATTGCTAGTAAGGCAGCAAACGATGTAGTAGTTTTACATTTTTTGTCGTCTGAATGGGCAAATAACAAAATCCGACGGACAATGTTATCATTTTCGTCAGCTATTAAATCATTAAAGCCTACCCTCTTTTCAGGGACAGTCGCTGGTGGTGGAATTTCTGGGTTTCCCAGACTGCTGAATCCGCAGGCAGCAATAATATTATTTTGGCGTGAAAGACGATCTGCAAACTGTTTATAACCGGGTTCAACCGGCAAATCGCGGTAAATATTTAAGCCAATGACGCGTGGTTGATAAGACTCTAGTTTGTCTAAAAGCTGATTAATTGTCGCATCAGACAAAGGCCATTTTACGCGTTTAATGTCTGCTTCAGTAATTGTAACTAACAAAATGCGGCGAACGCTTGCTTTTTCAGGACGCGATCGTAACATCTGATCGTAAACTCTTAATTCCCAAGGCTGCAACCATCTCAATTCGCGAATTGCGGCAATGAAGACAGTCACTCCCACACTAGCAATCAGTATAGTTTGCAGCCAACCCTTATTAGGCGCACTATCACGAAGCGAAGCTCCTTTCAAAATGTCCGTTTGTTCCAGGTTTACCGGAGAATTGGTAACTTGCAACTTCGAGGAACGCCTAATTTTTCCCAACGCGGCACGAAATTTTTCCAAGAGTCGAATCATCAAGGCGTGTGGCAATAGCCCTAATTAGGTAGATGTTGCAGACTAACTTAACTCTACCTCAATGTAGCAATAAACCCACTTCAAGATACACAGAGCAAACACTTCTTGTTAATAACACACCTCAATCTGAAGAAATTCTAAAATAATCCCATTAATACGCGCTTATTAACAAGAACTTAGGCAAGACCCGTGAAAATAAATCAAACGGGAAATTATGATTCTTCCCTAAAGCGCAACCAGCAAAATTATTACAGCCAGTGCTTGGGATAAGTTCTCTCTTCTGCCAGATTATTGAAAACCACAGCGCAGAACACCAAAATAATAGAACCTTCTAGGGCTGGTGTTAGCAAAAATTGCCAGGGAGCTTTTGTCATCATTACGACTAATGCAACTGCTCCCGAAGGTGGATGCACAGTTCCGGTAAACTGCATCATTGCAATAGCTGTAGCGACTGCCATTCCCATTGCCCAAGGTGACGAACCGAAAATATGTAGAATAGTCAAGCTGACTAAAGCTGCTACAATATTACCGCCAATTACATTACGCGGTTGAGCCAAAGGACTCTCAGGTACGCCGAAAATTAATACGCTAGTAGCACCAAAGGGAGCCATAAGCAAAGGAGAATTGGTTTTCACGCTTAGGTAAGCTGTTGCCGCTATTGCCAGAAAACTACCAAACCAACTCCAAAATACATGTTTGTGATGAGGTCTATCTATAGGACATGTTAAAGGGCATGAACGCCACCTGCCACCTATCTTGAACCAGTAATTCTTACATTTCAACTGAAAGTTTTTGTAATTAAATCTAGATAGATAAGCGTAATTAATTTGCCCTTTGGGTAAGTTACCTTTCATAATTCGTAAGGATTTAGGTGGTGGGGTATTGACAAGTGTGAGATAGGAAGCAGAATATAGCAATTATGGAAAAAGACCTGGCACCAAAACTAGACAGTGAAACCTTAAAACAGTTGGCGACAGAGCAACTG
>JAHHID010000088.1 GCA_019359015.1 Spirirestis rafaelensis WJT71-NPBG6 | reverse complement strand
CAGTAGGGGTTCTAGGATTATCCACTCTTCGTCTGTGAGGCTGCTAGAGTATGGCATAACTGTTGGATACAACTTTTGCGCTAACTTTACTTCAACACAGTAAAAGATGTCAAATGGGTTCTATAAGCCACACCCAAACAAAACTGTTTAAAAAACACAAACTACGGGAACACTGTAATTAACCTGCACCCTTTGCAGACAAAGGCTATGGGAAATGTTTCTAAAGGAAGTTTAACAGTGGTATTGTCTCGAATTCGCATTAGTTTATTAATTACTTCTACTCTGCTGGGGTTGGCAATTTCAGTAACGATTCCAGCCAATGCTCAAAAAAATAGTAGTTCAGTTCCGCCACAAATAACCCCTGATGTAGATTCATCAGAATTAACTCCGTCTTACCCAGCTTCAGCACCACCACCGCGAAAAGACCTGTTACCCGACCACAGGGATCTGCTAGAACGTTTAAAAGAAACCGATTATCGTGTCAATAATTTGCTGGGCGATGTTACAGGTAATCTTTGGGTGGGTTCTTGGCGGGGATTGTCGCACATTGACCCGAACACCGGTAAGATTTTAGGTAGAGTTAGTTTACCAAATGTTGCGATCGGTGCTTTGGCTCAAGACAAAGTAGGACGCTTGTGGGTGGGAAATTACGAAGGCTTGCAACGAGTAGACCCGCGCACAAATGAAATCACAGCGCAGAATTTATTTTTGCCTTCTAAACGAGTATTATCGCTGTTGATTGACAAACGGGGTTATTTGTGGACGGGTACTGATAACGGTCTAGCCTTAATTAGCCCAGACGAAGGTTTGATTATGACAACAGTTAAAGAGCTTCCTGGGGTTAGCGCTAACGCTTTAACTTTAGATGCTGATGGTCAACTTTGGGTTGGGACACTTGATGGAGTAGTGCGGGTAAATACGAAGAATGCTTACGTCATGAAGTGGATTAACAATTTACCGGGGACGACCGTTCAAGCTTTAGCTATTAGTCCACAAGGGTTAATTTGGGCAGGAATGCCAAATAATTTGCTGGTTATTAATCCGAAAACTGGTGCAGTGTTGCGGTCTGTCACCAGATTGCGCGGACGTAACGTTACAGCAGTACGCTTTGCTAAAGATGGTAGTGTTTGGGTGGGAACTAACAATGGTTTGTTAAGATTAAATCCACATACAGGAGCTGTATTAGACGAAGTTGCTGGTCTTCCTTCTAGTCGTGTGTTTGCCCTTGCCCCTGACATCGGTAATAAATTATGGATCGGCACTAGTGAGGGTCTAGCTTGGTTAATGCCAAAAATGCCAATGGCAAAAACTCATTTGGCTTTTAGTCCCGCTGTTAAGTAGGAGGGGGGGAGGGGGAGACAAGGGGACAAGAAGGACAAGGGGAGCCACATGAAAGGTACCGAGCTTCCCGGAGTTGAGCAAAGTGGTGTGACAAGGGGACAAGGAAAATTTCTCCCTTGTCTTTCCTATCTCCCTATCCCCCCATCTCCCTATCCCCCCTCTCCCCATCTCCCCACTCCCCACTCACCACTCCCCTTTGAAAAAATGCCAGTCACCACTCAACAATTAATTCAATGGAAACAGCAAAAGCGTTCGATTGTGGCTTTGACCGCTTGGGATTATGCGATCGCTCAAATTCTTGATGCTGCTGGTGTAGATTTAATTTTGGTAGGTGACTCGATGTCGGTGGTATTGGGGTATGAAACAACACTACCTATTACTTTAGATGAAATGCTCTACCACGCCAAAGCTGTGCGACGTGGTGTGAAACGCGCTCTCATGGTGGTAGATTTACCATTTTTGACGTATCAAGAAAGTATCAAGCAAGCGATGCACTCAGCCGGCAGGGTGTTGAAAGAAACTGGAGCGCAAGCGGTAAAGTTAGAAGGTGGCTATCCGGCAATGATCGAAACGATCGCTCGTTTAGTACAAGCGGGAATTCCGGTGATGGGTCATGTAGGATTGACACCACAATCAGTACATCAAATCGGCTTGCGAAAACAGGGAAAAACTCAAGACGATAGTGAGAGAATTTTAAATGAAGCGATCGCTCTTGAACAAGCGGGTGTATTTTCTATTGTTTTAGAGCATATCACCGCAGATTTAGCAATGCAGATTACACAAAAGTTGAGCATTCCCACAATTGGTATTGGTGCGGGAGTGTATTGTGATGGACAAGTTTTAGTTACTTCTGATGTGTTGGGACTTTCAGAAAAACAGCCTCCCTTTGCCAAAGTTTATACAAATCTGCGGGAGACGATTAACAAAGCTGTGCAGGAATACGCTGTAGAAGTGCGAGAAAAGAAGTTTCCATAAGTCTGAAAAGCATTTCAGCTTTGCGGATGCCGATATTGTAAAATCATCAAAAGCGCCTATATACTCAGCGTGAAAACTGACACTGAAACCCCACAGGCTTGAAGCCTGGGGCTACATGTACAAAGCCCACCTTCGTGGGCTGTAAAAATTTTAGCCCACGAAGGTGGGCTTTGTTTGTATAGCCGCACCCTTCCAGGGTGTCGGATTAAAATGAGTCGAGAGGAGATAGAAGCAATGTTTGGGTTAAGTGAGTTGAAGCAAACACGAGTTTATCAAGAAGGTGAAGAAGAAGGTAAACAAAAAGGTCGCGTAGAGGCAAAATTAGAAGCTATACCCAGACTGTTAGCATTGGGTTTAACCGTGGAACAGATAGCGCAAGCGTTGGATTTGGATGTTGCACAAGTTCAGCAAGTAGCACAGCAGACACCTCCAAATCAATGAAGTGATTGTAGATGTGGGGGAAAGGGGAAAGTACGATCGCCTGATAAAATCCATGTATCGCCAGTATTTTAAGTAAAACTGAATAACTCAAAAAGGCGATCGCAATTCAAAATAACTGATGAATCTCCTTCCAACACTCATCGACGAGTATAAAAGACTGATGAATCTCCTTCCAATACTCATCGACGAGTATAAAAGACTGATGAATCTCCTTCCAATACTCATCGACGAGTATAAAAGACTGATGAATCTCCTTCCAACACTCATCGACGAGTATAAAAGACTGATGAATCTCCTTCCAACACTCATCGACGAGTATAAAAGACTGATGAATCTCCTTCCAATACTCATCGACGAGTATAAAAGACTGATGAATCTCCTTCCAACACTCATCGACGAGTATTAATGTATCAAGAACTAGATGCAGCTTTAGCAGTTTTACTTTTGCTGATCGCTTTAAAGCGTTCACCCAACTGTTCGGCAATAGTTTTTAAGCCTGGAGTCTTCTTTGCAGCAGTCTTTACACTGCTGGTCATGGCATCACTACCGACTGCTAATAGGGTATCATCTACTTGTTCGGTAAGTTGCCGCATTGAGGTTAAAAGTTCGGTGAGTGTGCTGACTAATTGATAATCTCGCACCAATTCCTCAACGTCAAAACTTGCGGGGAGAATGTCGCGGTTGGATTGAGCAGCGGCAACGCTATTATTGACAAAGGCTAGGCTTTTATCACCCATTTTCACTAACTTGCGTCGTTCTTCGGTAGTTAGGGTAATCAAAAAGGGCAGCTTTTTTTGGACTGTCTGTAGTGCTGCTTTGATTTCTTGGATATCTTGTGGGGAAATGCTGGCGTTGACATTTTGATAAGCCATCGTATAATTACCTTGATGAGAGTATTGCTGTAGTAGCAATGTTTACTACGTTTATGATTCCCACAAAGTGATGCGATCGCACATTTTATTTAAATTTGCTGTTTGTAGTTCGTAGTGAGCGGTTCACCGCTCATCGCAAAGATTAACGGCTGTTAGCGGAGCTTTCCCGTAGGGTAGCCGTTACTACATTTAAGAGCATTTATTTACACTTATTTATGCTACTTTAAATGTCTTTGCTAGCGTTTGCGGTTCTGGTAGCAGTTCACCGTCTTCCAAAGATGACGAAATCAACATTTCTAGAACTTCTTGAGCATTCTTAACAGCTTCCTCATAAGTATCTCCGTGAGTATGACAAAATTCTCCCCATTCAGGAAGACTGACAACATAACAGTTATCTTCGTCAGACCATTGAATAATAATGGTGTAATGAGAATTCATTCTTGTTCTTCCTCTTGAGCCTTTTTAATTTCTTCTAGCTTTTGAAGTGCATTATTAACATCTTTTTCCTGGTAAGCTTTCGCATCATTCCCATCCTTACCAGATAAAGTTACTCTTCCTGGTAGCAGTGGATGAAACCAATTTGTGTGGCTACCTTTTCCAGGTTTATAACCAAACCCTGCTTGCAACAACAAGCTTTTGAGTTCTCTGATTTTCTTGGGCATATACTCAGCTTACATTCTGACATCCCATTATTTTGCCCCTCCTAACTCCTTCAACTTATTCTGTGCAAACTCCCGCACTTTCTCATCAAAGGGAGAGTGTCGGGGTCATCTTTGAAGTTGCTGACTAAAGCTTGGACTGCTGCACCTCGCACATCCTCATGATTATCAGCCTTAGCCCGGTCTTTCAGCAAAGGGAGAGTGTCGGGGTCATCTTTGAAGTTGCTGACTAAAGCTTGGACTGCTGCACCTCGCACATCCTCATGATTATCAGCCTTAGCCCGGTCTTTGAGCAAAGGGAGAGTGTCGGGGTCATCTTTGAAATTGCTGACTAAAGCTTGGACTGCTGCATATCGCACATCCTCATGATTATCAGCCTTAGCCCGGTCTTTGAGCAAAGGGAGAGTGTCGGGGTCATCTTTGAAATTGCTGGCTAAAGCTTCGACTGCTGCACCTCGCACATCCTCATGATTATCAGCCTTAGCCCGGTCTTTGAGCAAAGGGAGAGTGTCGGGGTCATCTTTGAAATTGCTGACTAAAGCTTGGACTGCTGCATATCGCACATCCTCATGATTATCAGCCTTAGCCCGGTCTTTGAGCAAAGGGAGAGTGTCGGGGTCATCTTTGAAATTGCTGGCTAAAGCTTCGACTGCTGCACCTCGCACATCCTCATCATTATCAGCTTTAGCACGTTCTTTCAGCCAAGGGAGAGTGTCCGGGTCATCTTTGAAATTGCTGGCTAAAGCTTCGACTGCTGCACCTCGCACATCCTCATCATTATCAGCTTTAGCACGTTCTTTCAGCCAAGGAAGGGTGTCGGGGTCATCTTTAAAGTTGCTGGCTAAAGCTTGGACTGCTTTTTCTCGCACATCCCAATTATTATCAGCGATCGCGATAAGTTTGTTTATCATTGACAATATCTAATACCGAACGTATGGCTTGTTCTAAATAAACTTGTTTGTAACGTTCTAATTCTTCCTCTTCAACTTCTGCCTCTAATTGGTTGCTTTCTCGCAGTCGTCGTAAATGTTCTTTCGGCAGTTCGTGAACTTGTGGTAATACTTGGTTAGCTTCCCGGACATTTTGGGCAATAAAGATTTGCCATAACTTGAGTTCGTTATATGCGTAACCTGTAGTATCCAAGTTATCTAATTTCAGATTACCATAGCCTTCGCGAATCGCTTCTTGATACTTTTCTAAATCAAATTGCGGAATAATCCCGGCTATCTCGGTTGTGTTTCGTGCGGTTATTCCTGTGTTGTCTCGCGTTTTTTCCAGGTTCTGGAAATTAATAATCTTTTGCAGTTCATCAACTTCGAGAATAATTTCTTTAACCTTTTGTAGATACTTTTTGCCTATTGTTTTCCAGTTAAAAGGATCTGAGCGATTAAGGTGATGAAGCCAAATTTCTTGTAATTTATTTGTGTCTATAGCTTGACAGTCATACTTAAAGGCACTTCCTAAAATTTGTTTGACTTCTGGATTCTCAATGAAATGCTTTATCGATTGCGTATAGTTTTTGATGTCATCTTTTGAAAATCCACTATATTTTAAATCTTCCTCCATCAGTTGCACAAATTCTGCCAGTGCCATAACTTTAGCTTTCTGAAGCGCTTCTTCTTGCTTCAAGGGTGCGGTTAGGGTAGTCTTCACGATAAATTTGAAAAGATCTTTAGCGTAGTCTTTGACTAAATCTTTTACAAATTCTTTGCTGAAAATATTCTCGACAAGAAACCCAAATGCTTTTTTAGCTATATTTGCACTTATCCAGGCAATGAGGGATTCAACTATCATGCTGGTGTCTCCTCAGATTTTGACTACGAGTATATACACCAGCTTAATGAATGTTTCCGAATTTATGGTTGATTTAAGAAATGTCTCACGCACTCGTAGCAAAGGCGCGGAGGAAGTGAGGCTGCACATTATGCCCTCAGGCTGGAAGCCTGGGGCTATACAAACAAAGCCCACCTGCGTGGGCTAAAAACCCTAGTTTTTCGTAGTCCGCGCAGGCGGTGAGTCCAGCGCTGCGGGAGGGTTTCCCTCCGCAGGCGACTGGCGAACCCGAAGGGACTTGGTTCGTATAGCTGCACCCTTCCAGGGTGTCGGGTAGTTTGAAAACACGCCTTAGAATTATAAGTCTTGCAGGATGTCTAATTAACTTTGATTGTTTTTTGGCTGGATGCGTTGGGCGATCGCTTCCTCAATTATCCGCTTATTCTCTTCTATGGGTGTACCGTCTTCAGTAAACATCGACGGATATATAATTGCTTCTGAGTCGGGAGTACGACGACTAAACAAAACTTCTAGCGCTTCTACATCTTCCCGATGAGCAAGCACATACGCTCTTAATTGTTTTGTGGACATTTCTGCAAAATTAGGCTTCATTTACAAATCTCCAAGTTCCATCCCGAAATACAAGGATTTGCAGCTCATCACCTGCCAAAATAAACACATTCCCAGTTATGTCACTAAAACGGAATAACTCGATTTCCCGGTAGAAGTTAGACAAGTACTGGCAAATAATCAGACACATAAGTGCTTGTCGAGCTGTAGGGTAAATAGTCTTTTCCTCAATTCTGACATAGATAATAGTAAGACTATCGATAAAGGGCGATCGCACTAATGCATCTAATTATTCTTTTCTTGCTGAATGCGTTGCGCGATCGCTTTTTTCTGCTACGAGTGCGGTTCGCTAATATACCCCTGACAACCCAAGTGCGATCGCCCAAATCGCAAAAAACTAAGAAATGTTTATAAATATATAGATATTAGATATATGATTTAGCGCTGCTGATGGTTTATACTCACCCACAGGGTTGCAAATAGCCATCATCAGATATAGGAGGCAAAACCACATCATCCTTCAGCCAACGCTCTCACAACCATCATCAGGAGACGTAAGTAAAGGCTTGCTTGATGTGAAACGAATAATTTTTGCTTCAATGGCGACGCATAAATATTAAACTTAAAAGTCTTGTGCAGCGATATCTCTAGCTATAAAATCAGCAATCATGTCTAAGGTTCTTGTCTCCGATCCAATTGACCAAGCTGGGATTGACATTCTCTCCCAAGTTGCCACTGTCGATGTTAAAACAAATCTCAAACCAGCAGAACTAATAGAAATCATTGGTGAATATGACGCGCTGATGATTCGTTCTGGCACTCAAGTTACCAAAGAAATCATTGAAGCCGGCACGCAATTAAAAATTATCGGTCGTGCTGGTGTCGGTGTCGATAATGTCGATGTTCCCGCAGCCACGCGCCAAGGTATAGTCGTTGTTAACTCTCCTGAAGGTAACACGATCGCCGCCGCCGAACACGCGCTAGCAATGATGTTATCTTTGTCTCGCTACATCCCCGATGCCAATGCTTCAGTTAAACGCAATGAGTGGGATCGCAAAACTTTTGTTGGTGCAGAAGTATACAAAAAAACTCTTGGAATTGTCGGTTTAGGCAAAATCGGTTCTCATGTAGCCGCAGTTGCCAGAGCAATGGGAATGAGATTGTTAGCTTTTGACCCTTTCATTTCCACAGAACGAGCGGAGCAAATAGGCTGTCAATTAGTCGATTTGGATCTTCTATTGCAGCAAGCAGATTATATCACCTTACATATCCCGAAAACTCCCGAAACGACGCATTTAATCAACGCCGAGAGATTGGCGAAAATGAAACCCAATGCGCGAATTATCAACTGCGCTCGTGGTGGCATTATTGATGAAGACGCTTTAGCCGACGCGCTCAAAGAAGGTAAAATAGCAGGGGCAGCTTTGGATGTTTACGAATCTGAACCATTAAAAGAATCTAAGCTGCGAGCGATCGGTAAAGAAGTTATCCTCACGCCACACTTAGGCGCCTCCACAACCGAAGCACAAGTAAATGTAGCGATCGATGTTGCCGAACAAATTCGCGATGTCCTCTTAGGACTAGCAGCGCGTTCAGCGGTAAATATTCCCGGACTTAATCCCGATGTCTTGCAAGAACTGAAACCCTACATGCAGCTTGCAGAAACCTTAGGTAGATTAGTAGGGCAGCTAGCCGGCGGACGTATAGAATTACTGAACGTGCGGTTACAAGGCGAACTAGCAACAAACAAAAGTCAGCCTTTAGTTGTCGCTGCCCTTAAAGGACTACTTTACCAAGCTCTACGCGAACGTGTAAACTACGTTAATGCCACCATAGAAGCAAAAGAACGCGGAATTCGCGTTATTGAAACGCGAGATGCTTCAGTTAAAGATTATGCAGGTTCACTGCATCTCGAAGCTACAGGTACTTTGGGTACTCATTCTGTAACCGGCGCTTTGTTAGGTGACGGAGAAATCTACCTTACCAACATTGATGGTTTCCCGATTAGCGTCCCCCCCAGCCAATACATGGTATTCACCTTACACCGCGACATGCCAGGAATTATCGGCAAACTCGGTTCCCTACTCGGCAGTTTTAATGTCAATATTGCCAGTATGCAAGTAGGCAGAAAAATCGTTCGTGGTGATGCTGTGATGACGCTCAGTATCGATGATCCCTTACCCGATGGCATTTTGACGGAAATCATCAAAGTGCCCGGAATTAGAGACGCCTACACGGTAACACTATAGGAGTCAGGAGTAGAGACACGATTAATCGCGTCTGTACAAAGTTAGGAGTCAGGAGTTAGGAGTTAGAAGTCAGGAGTCAGGAGTTAGAAGTCAGGAGTTAGGAGTTAGGAGTTAGGATTCAGGAGTTAGAAGTCAGAATAAATAATTCCTTCTGTGTCCTGTATTCTGTGCCCTATACTATATCCTGTATTCTGTCTCCTGACTCCTGACTCCTGACTCCTGTTTCCTGACTCCTGTTTCCTGACTCCTGTTTCCTGACTCCTGTTTCCTGACTCCTGTTTCCTGACTCCTGACTCCTGTCTCCTGAATTCTGATTTATGGCAAACACCTGGTGGGAACTACAAATTCTCTGTGAACCAGACCTAGAAGAATCTATCTTTTGGCGTTTGGAAAATTTCGGCTGTCGTGGAATGGCAAGTGAAATAAAAGCAAATTCCTGTTTTGTGCGGGGATATTTGCCACAATTTCAAGCGCAGCTATTAGATTTAGCAGCGCTGTCATTATGGCTGCGTCAAGATGCTTTGTGTATAGGATTGTCTATACCAACTTTGCATTGGCAGATAATTGATGAAGAAGATTGGTCAAGTAGCTGGAAACAACATTGGCAACCTCAAGAAATAGGCGATCGCTTTCTCATCAACCCCGCTTGGCTACCTTTACCACAAACAAGCGATCGGCTGGTAATTAAGTTAGATCCTGGTGTTGCTTTTGGTACAGGTGGTCATGCCACAACTCAGTTGTGTCTAGAATCATTAGAAATGCGTTTTGCTGAAGTACCACCATCCTTTGCAGATACAAACGCGCAAAAAAACGATGTGGTAATTGCAGATATCGGCTGCGGTTCTGGTATCCTTTCAATAGGGGCATTGCTTCTAGGAGCAAAGAAAGCTTACGCGGTAGATACCGACCCTTTAGCAGTACAATCAACTTACAGCAATTGTGAACTCAACGATATTAATCCAGAACAGTTGGTGGCAGCACAGGGAAGTGTAGATGTCTTAGCGAAACTGCTAGAAAACCCTGTTGATGGTATCGTCTGCAATATTTTAGCCGATGTGATTATCGATTTAGCGCCGCAAATGAGTGCGATCGCTAAACCAGCCACTTGGGGCATCTTCAGTGGTATTTTGTTAGAGCAATCAAAATCTGTTGCTAATGCCTTAGAAAAAAACGGCTGGATAGTTGCTACCTTGTGGCGTCGCAAAGAATGGTGTTGTTTAAATGTAAGACGTTCATAAGTAGAGACGCGATTCATCGCTTCTGTACAAAGTAGATTCATCGTGTCTACAACGAAAAAATGAATTTTATCCAGTATCCGCAACGCATTTCTGTAGTTGGTACTAGTGGTTCAGGTAAAACCACTTTAGCGAAGCAAATTTCGCAGCTTCTTACCATTCCTCATGTAGAACTAGATTATCTGCACTGGGAACCTAATTGGGTGGAAGTGCCGAATGATGTGATGAGACAAAAAGTTTCTCAAGCACTTTCAGGTAATAGTTGGGTAGTAGATGGAAATTATAGTATTGTACGCGATATCGTTTGGGGAAGGGCTGATACTATTGTTTGGTTAGATTATTCTTTCCCAGTGGTGATGAATAGAATATTATGGCGGACATTTCAACGCTTAGTAAAGCAACAAGAAGTCTGCAATGGAAATCGGGAAACTTGGAAAACTACTTTCAGCCGTGATTCTATTGTGCTGTGGATGCTTCAAACTTATGACAAAAACCGTAGGCAATATCCGCTACTATTCCAAAAGCCTGAGTATGCCCATCTTAATATTGTGCATTTGCGATCGCCAGCATCTACACAAAATTGGTTGTCATTAATTCATTAATATTATGAGTAACTTACAAACAAAAATACCGACAGATACATGGATAACGGCAACTTGGGATGAATATATCCAAGAAATTGAAAATCCGTCACGCGAAAAAGCCAAAGGCTACTACTACAATGGCAAAATGAGGATTGAAGCGCCACCAATAGGTAATGAGCACTCGCGAGATCATACAATAATTATTGTTGCTGCTAGTAACTACGCAGCTATCAAAAACATTCCCATGAATGGCAAGGATAACTGCACTTACCGAAAAACAGGCTTTAATGAAGCGCAACCTGATGTATCTTACTACATTGGTAAAAATGCCGATGTAATTCCTTGGGGAACTTCTATCATCAACCTTGATAACTATCCACCACCAAATTTAGTAATTGAAGTTGCAAATACTTCTTTAGGAGATGATAAAGGTGAAAAACGTCTGCTGTATGAAGAACTAGCAGTAGACGAATACTGGATTATAGATGTGCGAAATGTCCAAGTTATTGCTTTTGCTGTAGAAAATAACGGTAGTCGCAAAATTACTCAATCTCAAGTTTTACCTGATTTAACAATTTCTCTTTTAGAAGAAGCTTTCCGACGTACTCGACAAATGAATCAAAGTCAAGTTGTTGCTTGGTTATTATCGCAATTTCAACAATAATTTTGTCATCAAAACAGAAAAAGAGGCAATGAACCCCTTTTTCATCATCTTTACAATCGTTGCAGCAAACTTAAACCGTGGGTATCAGTACCACAAGTGTTGTAAAGATTAAATTCATTAGCTAACTGTTGTACCTGTTTTGATTCCAAGACACTTGGTTGCCAAGGATTAGGATTGTTGTAAGCGTAGAATGTTTCTACACCATCAATACCAGCTTCAGCAGCAGCGGGAATTAAATCAAAATGCGATCGCCTATAACGAGCTGGATGAGCAAGTACCGCTAATCCCCCAGCATTCTTAATCGCGGCAATCACGCTAGCTATCTGATAATCTTCACCAGTAGCAATCTTCCTTTGCAGATAGCGTTTAATACTGGGATGTTCTGGCTCGAAAGCATAACCTAAAATGTGAACTTCCACATTTAAGAGGTTGGCATTAATTTCTACACCACTCCACAGGTGAGGAGCATTTGCACCGGGGTTTTTCCACTTCCAATCTTCTAACCAAGCTTGTGCTGCTTGATAGCCGTTAACACTATGATGGTCTGTGATGGCAAATCCTTCTAAACCAATAGCGATCGCCTGTTCCATCAATGCAACCGGCTGCAACCTGCCATCAGAATGGACAGTATGCATGTGAAAGTTAAAACACCTCGGACAACTTTGTGCCTCGATATTCTGGAATACTTCTTTTAAAAGTTCCCTGGAAGCAGAAATCCGGGCAAAATTTACAGCCATAACCCCCTCTGAAAAGTATGTAATTCTAACACTCGAACTAAATAAATTTACAGATGAGAAACACAAGCACTGTAAATCAGTGTTGGCAGCTATTTTTTCAGCTTCATCAGCAAATTTTTTCAATATGTTAAGACTACGTTAGCAAATTCAAAGGCTGACGATCATGAGTATTTTCGATGGGAGTTATGAATAAAAGTAACAAATATAGCAACTCATAGCCGTAAAAGTAGCAGGGAATATCGATATGAAATAGTACTTCAGGATAGATAGAAGCCCTATAGCTAAGAAAAAAGTAATCAGTATATAGACAGAAAATCCTATATTTTAGTATGGTAATCCTAATAATTCGCCATCACCAGCAATTACTTGTGCGATCGCACTAGCAGGAATATCCTGTGATTTAAAGAAATTAATCGTCACATCAACCTGATTTGGTGGAACTAGCAACACAAATCCAATCCCCATATTAAAAGTGTTATACATCGCTTCCGGACTAACTGAACCAGTTTCAGCTAGCCATTGAAATACAGGGGGAATAGTCCAACTATCATTAATTTTAATCGCTTGATTTTTACCTAAGCATCGCGGCAGATTTTCTGGTAAACCACCACCAGTGATATGAGCCATAGCGTGAATTTCTAAACCTGCTTGACGCGCGGCAAGAACGGGTTTGACATAAATGCGGGTAGGTGTGAGAAAAGTTTCACCTAAAGATTGACCGTTTAATAATTCTGGCCGATCGCTCCAAGATAAATTACGCTCAGTGATAATCTTCCTCACCAAACTAAAGCCATTACTGTGGACACCACTGCTAGCGAGTGCGATCGCAACATCTCCGACTTGCACCTGGGAACCATCCAACATCTGGCTTTTTTCCACAATTCCCACACAAAACCCAGCCAAGTCATACTCACCCAACGAGTAAAAACCTGGCATTTCTGCTGTTTCTCCTCCCAGCAAAGCACAACCAGCCAGCTTACACCCAGAAGCTACACCTGCAACCACCTGAGTTAATTGCTCTTTTTCTAACTTACCTGTTGCTACATAATCTAAAAAAAACAGCGGTTCGGCACCAGATGTCAGCACATCATTAACGCACATCGCTACTAAATCAATACCAACAGTGTCATGACGGTTAACAAGGAAAGCGATTTTCAGCTTTGTACCCACACCATCAGTCCCAGAAACCAATACCGGTTCTTTGAAACCACCCGGTAATTGAAAGCAGCCACCAAAGCCACCCAATCCACCAATTACTTCCGGTCGAAAGGTGCTGTGAACCAAATTGCGAATTTGATCTACAAAAGCTCGACCCGCTTCAACATCAACACCTGCATCCCGATAATCCATAACACTTAGTCAATAGTCATTCTTTCCACAGTAGATGAGTATAGAGTCAAAAGTACATAGTTGGTGAGTTTTTGACTAAGTAGATGGGCATAAATAAACGCTTCGTCAGGTAGTATGGAAAAAGTCCAATGATTCAATATTTAAGCTGCTTCAGGTTACTGCTGAGACAGTAGTTGGAGGCTCCGCAGGTGAGGTGATTGATCCCTAACTGCTCACGTATCATCATGATTTGCTTTCCATTGTGTCGTCTTCCGTGCCAAGCTGAGAAATGCTCTTATTACTGGAGAGGAATCATGCTGCCGCCAAGCAAGATAAAGTCCGGTCTTAGGTGTCTCCTCTTGTAAGGGTCTGTAAATGACTCCCCTTCTGTGGAAGTTTTGCAAGGAGGCGGGAACGAAAGCGATGCCTAGTCCTGCTGCAACCAAGCCGATGATAGTTTGCATCTGAACTGCCTCCTGAGCGACTTTCGGACGAAATCCAGCTTGTTGACAAATGTTAATAATCTGCTCGTAAAAGATGGGTCCCATTTTGGCAGGAAATAGGATAAATAATTCATCTGCCAAAGCAAAGAGAGACACTTTAGTCTGGGCAGAGAGCGGATGGGTTTCTGGCAACGCCAATACCAATGATTCTTGCAAAATGCATTCCACACTCAAACCTGGCTCGATGATGGCAGAACGAACAATGCCGACATCAACCTGTTTGTGATGCAGGGCTTGAATTTGCTCTTGCGTCGTCAGTTCATGCAATCGCAGTTCTACAGCAGGAAACTGTTCTCGAAAGACACTTAAAATATCTGGCAGTACGGTATACGTTGCAGATCCGACAAACCCGATCGCCAACCGTCCAACCTCACCCCGCCCTATCTGTTGAGTCACTGCGATCGCCTGTTCGAGTTGCGCTAACACCAGATAGGAGCGCTCTAAAAACACTTTGCCTGCTTCAGTAAGCTGCACTTGCCGCTTCGTTCGTTCAAACAGCTTGACTCCTAGTTCATCTTCCAAACTGCGAATCTGCTGACTGAGCGGGGGTTGGGAAATGTGCAACCGCTCCGCTGCTCGACTAAAGTGTAGTTCCTCAGCCACCGCGATGAAGTAGTGCAGATGCCGTAATTCCATCACACTTATATATATAAGCTATTAATCTTAGTCAAATATATATTGGACAGTCGCATGGCTGCCTCCTATCGTAAGAAATATGAGGCGCGTCTCATCGTTCTTATATAGGAGAAAACAAATGAACTCAGACAAAAATCATGTCGCTCCTAAAGTTTGGTTGATTACAGGATGTTCAACAGGGTTCGGACGTGCCCTAGCAGAAGCTGTGTTGAAGAAGGGCGACTACCTGCTTGCTACTGCTCGCGAACCAGAGCAACTTCGCCCTTTGATTGAGGACTATCCAAAGACTGCAAAGGCTGTACGTCTGGATGTAACATCATCCCAAGACATACAAGCAGCCGTTGATACAGCAATCGCCACATTTGGTCGAATTGATGTGCTGGTCAACAATGCTGGCTATGGACTAATCGGAGCACTCGAAGAAGTCAGTGATGTTGATATTCGCCAACAGTTTGAAACAAACTTCTTTGGGCCACTCCGTCTAATGCGAGCTGTCTTGCCTTTGATGCGTCAGCAAGGCAGCGGTCACATTGTGAATATGTCATCCACGGCAGGATTAGTGGGGTTTGGCGGAAGCAGCATCTACTGTAGCACTAAATTTGCCCTGGAAGGCACGTCTGAAGCCCTGGCTAAAGAAGTCGAATCCTTTGGAATTAAAGTGACTTTAATTGAACCTGGGGCATTTCGCACAGACTTCAACGGACGCTCTCTAGCAGCAGCCGAACAATCAATTGATGCCTATGCTCCGGTGAGCGGTGCTTCATTGCAGTGGTTCAAAGAGATGGATGGTAAGCAACTTGGCAACCCAGCTAAAGCGGCGCAAGCCATCATTCAAGCTGTGGAAAGTCCTCATCCACCGATGCGACTGGCGTTAGGCACGGATGCCATGAGCCTAATTCATGAAAAACTGGAATGGGTCAAAACGGATTTGGATGCTTGGCAGCAGGTGACTGTAAGTACGGATTATACAGATAGGAACAGTGAGGTAATAGTTATGCCGCAAGTCCTCGGTGGAGACAGTTCTTAAAAATTGTCTGCCGGTGTTCAAGGCTAAATTACCTTGAGGTTATCGGTGGTGTGGTGATTCGAGGGTAATGGTGAGAGAAGTTGAGTTAGATTCAGTGTTGTGCTGTTAAACATAAATTGGTATGCATGAGAGCCTAACACAAAAAATCCGGAGTGATTTTGATCGCATCGCTCTACACGACCAAGAGGGATGGGATCATAATAATCACTATCACCGCTTCCTACTCAAACAGTTACCAGTCCGATGAGCCAGAGGATTTGCGGTCCGATCAAGTAGCCCCTGGAGTGTTATACCTCGCTTCTCCAGAATGCCGAGAGTCTGGATTTATATTAAGGGCAAGCAATGGTCAATTCACAGCCGCGCGCTGGATCGAGCGAGACAACGTGGACTATCCATTAAACCTTGCCGCTGTTGAAAGTTCTACTGCGGAGGATTTGGCTACTCGCTGGCAGGAGATTGCTGCGGATGTTGCGTTTTAAGGACTGGGCTTGTACTTCGAGATGGTCTTACGGGAAACAATCGAGATTATTAGTGGGAGCGTAGTCGAAAGGATGTGGGTAAGGGGCGATCGCTTTTCTCCCCAACGCCTTCGGTGAATGAGAGCAATTGCTCAATCTAGAATCATTCATGGTCGAGTATACCCGCAGCCTAATAAATCACTGCACCGGAACGGAGCGTAGGTTATCTGTTGAGTTGCAAAGATTATTCCCGTCCGGTGAGTTCAACCGTTACGTGTAAATCAAACGACCGTTTGTTTGACACTTGGGCTTTGTAGAGAGAAGATGGCGTTTCAGCCCTCAAACTATGTAAAACAACTTGTTAATTAATCTATGTATGCCGACTTGTTCGCGCAGCGTCTCCGCATCTGAGAAGCACCGGCGTGGAGACCCCCTGTTCTGCGCGCTGGCTCACTACGAACTAAGAAATTATTTTACGTTTAATTTCGCCTACTTCCTTATTGACTCCTAACTTTTAACTAATCAAAATACCTCATTTTCAATACCGCGCCACCATTCCCCCAAATTCATCAAACCTTCGTGTATGTCTGCTAATTCATTAGCGTAGTCATTTTCTGAAAGCGTCCCTTGACGTTCTTGGAGTTTTTTTAATCGTAGTTGTACCAACAGCCAAGGTTTAGCAATGCTATTCGTGGCTTCGATGTATTGGGCTAATTCTTTGCTATTCATAAATTTTGATTTTTATAGCACTACCTTTTAAGATACAAGTTATGTAGCAATCCGTTTAGAAATCGTGAAAAACAAGATCCCCGGCTTTTTAGAGAAGTCGGGGATCTGAAGCTTTCAATTTTCATGCTGTGGCGATCGGACTGCTATATGAAAATGCGGCAGCTAAGTAAAAACAGCCATGAAAGAAAATCCTGACTGTTTGTAAACTAAATAAATTAAGTAATGATTTTTCTGTTACAGGTCCGACAAAAAAAGCTGATAATTAGGCTTTAGCTAAATTTTGTGCAACAAAATCCCAGTTTACCAACTGATCTAAAAAGTTCTTGATAAAGGCAGGACGAGCATTGCGGAAGTCAATATAGTAAGCATGTTCCCAAACATCTAAAGTTAGGAGTGCCTTTTTGCCATGCGCTAGAGGGTTCTCAGCATTCGGTGTTTTCATAACCTTCAGCGTACCACCATCATCAATCAGCCAAGCCCATCCGCTGCCAAACTGTGTTGCAGCCGCGTTAGAAAACTCTTCTTTGAATTTATCAAAGCTACCAAAATCTTTGTCAATTTTAGCAGCCAAATCACCACTTGGTGTACCGCCGCCTGCTGGCTTCAAAGAATCCCAAAAGAATGTATGATTCCAAACTTGAGCTGCGTTGTTAAAAACTCCTGTTAAAGAGGGGTCTTTAAAAGAAACTTGGATCACCTCTTCTAAGGATTTATCGGCGAGGTCTTTACCATCAACGAGCTTGTTAAGGTTATCTACATAAGCTTTATGATGCTTGCCATAGTGATACTCAAAAGTCTCAGCTTTCATACCATACGGCTCTAAAGCGTTAAAATCGAAGGGTAGTGGGGCTTGTGTAAATGCCATAAGTGTGAAATCCTCTCTTTACCGTTTTCCAGTTTAAAGCTAATGCTACAGCTTTGGAAATTATAGGCTTTGTGTTGAGCAGTTTAAGGTGCTGAACACAATAAAATAAAACTTAACATCGTTATTTTACTACCAAAGGCAGTATTAAGACAAAGTGGTTTTACTACAATTGAAGTCAAATCTATCTAAATGAATACGCAATAAGTAAGAGATGATGGCATTTATATGGCGATAGATATATTTTCTAATTAAGTAATTTTCATATAGAATGATTAACTACTATTAATAACTATAAAAATAAATATTTTTCTTATGCAGAAGCGCAGAGGTGCAGAGAAAGAGACTAAAATTAGAATTTTTGTAATGGTGAGTATGTGCTGACTCACCATTATATTTGACTAATAATTAACAGTAGATGCTATTAACTTAAGGCGAGACAAAAAGCCGCAGTGAACTTTTTAGGATATATGTCCCGGCTTAAGTGAGTAGCGCAAGAATTTGTGTTAATTACAATTGAGATAACCGTTGCTGGTAAAAGTCAACAATTTGTGCAGTGACTTCTGAAACAGAAAGACCATCAGTTTGCATTTCAATTGCATCAGCTGCTTTTTGCAAAGGAGAAACTTTGCGGGTGCTATCTTTCCAATCGCGTTCGGCGATGTCTTTTTCCAGCTGTTCTAAACTGACTTCGGGTTGACCTTGTTTTTTAAAGTCTTGCTGACGACGACGTGCCCGTTCGCTAACCGAGGCAGTTAAGAAGATTTTGACTTCAGCATCGGGGAAAACGTGAGAACCAATATCCCGTCCTTCAGCAACCAAACCACCTTTTTTACCCCAGTTTTGCTGTTGTTTAACTAATGCCTCACGTACAGCGCTCTGTGCGGCTATGGCGGATACTTTTGATGTTACTCTTGGCGTGCGAATTAGCTGAGTAACATCAGTATGATTAATCCAGACTCGTACAGGTGATTGTAAATTGTCCCCCGGGGTCAGTTCAATAACACACACGTTAGCTAATTCAGCGATCGCACACTCATCATCCAAAGCAATTTCCTCTTGCAACACTAGCCAAGTGAAAGCACGGTACATAGCTCCAGTATCTAAATATACTAGACCCAAGTTAGCTGCCACTTGACGAGCCACTGTGGATTTCCCTGCACCTGCGGGTCCATCAATGGCGATGACGGGGGAGCGATCGCGCAGGATGGTATTGTCAATCAAACGTGTAGAACCAAGACGAGCTGCGATCGCAAGCATTCCTTCCTCCTTAACTTCCTCTAAAGACATCAACGTAGTCGGTTCAACCAATTCAATATATTCGACTAAAACAGTAGTGACCATTGCTAGTTCTTGCTCCACCACCGCTATGAGAGTGCTGGTTTTACGAATATCCGCTTTAAATGCTGCTTCAGCTTGCCGCAAGCCGCGATATAATGCCGCTGCCTGCTGTTTTTGCGTTGCAGTCAAATATTGATTACGGGAACTCAAGGCAAGACCCGATGCTTCCCGCACCGTTGGACAAGCAACAATTTCTATCGGCAAATTCAAATCAGCTACTAGCTTTCTAATAATCGCCAGTTGCTGACCATCCTTTTGACCGAAATAGGCTCGATCGGGCTGTACCAAGTTAAAAAGCTTGGTAACAATCGTAGCCACACCCTGAAAGTGACCTAGCCGAGAACGACCACACAAGCGTGATATCATAGCAGATGGAGGGATAACTTGTGTAACAATTGAATCTTGTATACTCTTCTGCGGAACTCCTAATTCCTCCGGAGAAGGCGCAAAAATCGCATCCACACCAGCTTGTTCACAAAATTGTCCATCTGCCTCTAAAGTACGAGGATAGCGTTGAAAATCCTCATTGGGACCAAATTGCAGGGGATTGACGAATATACTGACGATTACCGTGGCGTTTTCTCGCCGTGCTCGTGATATCAAGCTTAAATGACCTTGATGCAAAGCCCCCATCGTTGGAACCAAACCAATAGGTGTCTGATACCAGCTGGTTGTATCATTTAACAACAGTTCCTCTGACTGGCAAAGCTGATTTTCCGAACGACGTTTAGCTAAATAACAGCGTAAAGCTGCAACTGTTGTCAGCAGGCGCACAAAATACCCCTAGTTCTTCTTGAGCCTCTCCCCCGTTAGTTTATATCTGAATTCGGGGGAAAAACGAGTGAACTAGGGGAAATGGGGAATAAGGATTGGGGGAGTGGGAGAGTGGGGGAATGGGGAGACAAGGAGACAACGAAGAAAATTCACCTTTCCCCTTGTCCTCCTTGTCCCCCAGTCCCTAATCCCTACCTTCCTAAGACTTCAATCCGCACTGGTGCAACGCCACTGCCCATCATTCCTAAAATGCGTGCAGCAGCGACAGAAAGGTCAATTACTCGACCGCGAATGAATGGACCGCGATCGTTAATTCGCACTACTACAGAACGACCGTTGCGGGTGTTGGTAACGCGCACTTTCGTACCAAAGGGTAAATGGCGATGGGCAGCAGTCATACCTTCTGGATTAAATCTCTGACCGCTGGCGGTGCGATTGCCGGAACCATCATAGCCATAATAAGAAGCTACTCCCCTGCTGGAAATTTTCACAGGTCCGACATTAATCTCTGATGGCAATTTTGGTATTGATACTGGTAATCGTGCCGGTAAGTTAAGAATCTGGTTTAGGGGAGAAGCATTGCCTAGCAATCTCCGCAAGCGATTGGTGGCTTGCAATGCATCTTGTGCCAGATTATTGGTTGTGTCTGGCGATCGCGTTTCATCGTTAATTTCGACTAATTCTTGGTTATTGACTTTGATGATATAGCGATCGCCGTTATTTAAGTCAGCAGAGACACTTTTATTCTGTGCTTGATTTGTTGTCGATTCGTTCCCTGCTTTCCAACTGACGATAATTTGACTGGCATCTACATTTTCCCGGCTTAACTGGTTTATCTTCGCTGCTACTACACCAGCTCTTTGAACCGGGTCATCATCGCCAATATTTGTTTGGTTACTGACATCGATTCTGGTTTCAAGACTCGCTACTTTTACAGAACTGTCAGCAACAGCATTGTTTGACTGTGCGCTTTCACTATCACCAGCTACACCAACTTTGGCATCTACTTTGGTTTCTTCGCTCTTCACTGGTGTAGAACTCACAAAGGTGAGAACAGGAATTTTGCGAATAAATAGCGTTGCAGCCTGATAACCTCCAATATTGTGAGGATGAATTTCCGTGATTACGGCATCCGAGGTAAGGTTCCCTGCTGAGGATTGGTACTCTCCCACCTTAACGATATCGGCTGAAGGTGTTTTTTGGGAAGCGGTATCCGTTTCCTTGACTGTTTGAGCGCGACCGATTGAGGGCATTCCCAAAACAGTCATAAACAGGGTGACAATAGTCCACAAATGTCTTTGATTCATGCGTCCGTTTTTAAAGCGTGTTAAGAACTGAGGTTTGATCTTCGTGAGATTTTGCACCATTTAATGTAAAATGCACCAAAAATTTCAACTCATTCCGCTTTCACTTTTTGTTTATAACTGCAACACATTAACATGAACTTTTTAACTAGGGATCAGGGTTTTATCGTAGGTCTTTGTAAATTTATTAAGTTTAAATTTCAATTTTCAGCACAAAACCTTTCCCAAAAGCGGATTTTGGCTGTGTAACAGTTTTTTCAAAAATAAAAATTTTTCTTAGGTAAGCTTAACAATATTTAGTGGATAAATTAATTTGAATAGTGTATTCAACCCTCCATCATGTTAATTGCTGTATGTGTGATATCGTCAACAAAACCTAATGCACAAAACTACTTAAAAAACAATACATGTAAGTTTAAAATTATAAATACAAATACTGATATTTCATTAAATTAATCAATTTATTGCTTTTGCTCTAACAGACACTACATAACTATCTGGAAAACTTGAGATTAATCATCTTTTTTAAATAGGTTAGATTCTATACAAACCCCTATGCACACAGTCGTAACTGATGTTTGAGGATTTGTCAAATAAGCCACCTATGGCAAGAGCAGATGCTAGCAGTAATTATGAGTACCGATGAAGTTATAATTTTTTATCTGTAGATAAAAATCAATGATGAGAAAATTAACCAGGGTTAATCAGCAAATTTTCACTTTTTTTGCGGATGTAGCGAAAAACTAGGGAAACTTTCTCCAAAGCGCGTTTTTCTTGCCTAATTTTTACTCTTTAAGCTGCACTTCTGATGGCACAAGAAAATTTAGAAGCTGTTCTCAACGACTTGCATTGCAAATACAAGTCACTGCAAGATGGTGCAGTAGCGAACTACATCCCGGAATTGGCGAAGGTAAACCCGGACTTATTTAGCATCTGCGTTGTAACTGTTGATGGTGAGGTTTACCAAGTTGGTGATGACAAACAGTTATTTACTATCCAGTCGATTTCCAAGGTGTTTGCATATGGACTTGCACTTGAGGATCATGGACGGGATTATGTTTTAACTAGGGTTGGAGTGGAACCGACGGGAGATGCATTTAACGCAATTATCCTAGATGAGCAATCAAATCGACCATTAAATCCAATGGTAAATGCTGGAGCGATCGCCACCACTAGTTTAATCAAGGGTTCAGGTCCAACCGAACGTCTCAATCGAATGTTGAATATGTTTAGCCGATACATGGGTCATGATGTATTCGTTGACATGTCCGTATTTACCTCAGAGCGCTCTACCGGACATCGCAACCGCGCAATGGCGCACTTAATGCTAAATTTTGGCATGATTGACCGTAACATTGAAGAATCGCTGGATTTGTACTTCCAGCAATGCGCTGTGATGGTAAATTGCTACGACTTAGCAGTTATGGCAGCTACTTTGGCGAATAAAGGTATCAATCCGATTACAAAAGACCGTGCCGTGGATAGCAGTTATATAAAAGACATTTTGAGCGTCATGTATACTTGCGGCATGTATAATTTTGCAGGCGAATGGGCTTATAAAATCGGTATTCCTGCTAAAAGTGGTGTTTGTGGTGGAATTATCGCTATAGTACCAAATAAAATGGGAATCGGAGTGTTTTCACCGCGTCTTGATGCGCGTGGAAACAGTGTTCGGGGGGTGAAGGTGTGTGAGGAAGTTTCTCAAGAGTTAGGCTTACATCTATTTGAATGTTCGCGGAATAATTCAAAAGTGCAACCTTTTTGCAATTAAACTTTATTTATCTTAGTAAGAATAACAATAAAATGCTCTGGCAAAAAAAGACAATTTATCTAAAATTATTTCTCATTCAATGAGCCTTTAGAAATAGTAAATTTTCTTGTTAATAATTTATAATTTCAATAAAGCTTTCAGTACCGTTATTAAAATTAAATAAACTGCTTTTAACTTCAAAAATTATATATTAAATAAACTTTAGCAATAAGAGCTAATGCCCTTCTTAGCTTCATGTTGAATGCTAAAGCATTCATCAGGAATAAGCCAGAATGACAAAGTTGAATTTCACCCTTTACTTAGCAAATTTTTCACATGAATGTAAATCAATAATGTAATGTTGTGTTTAACTACAGTTCTGACAGCTAACTATGATGTACGCTTAATTATTCTTTCAATTGCTATTGCCATAATTGGTTCATGCATTGCCTTAGATATAGCTGAACAAATCTCGCTTGCTCAAAGATCTAGTCGTTTGTGGTGGGTGACAGGTAGCGCACTTACCCTAGGAATTACCATCTGGGTAATGCACTTTATTGGCATTCTTTCATATAGGCTGCCGATAAAAGTTGAATATGATTATACAATTGTCTTAATTTCAGTAGTAGTAGCAATTGTTGGTTCAGCAATAGCATTTTTTATTATTAGCTCTCAGCGGGAAGTGGGCTATGTAAGGTTATTAGTTGGGAGCTTTTTTGTAGGTTCTGCAATTATTTGTATGCACTATACGGCAATGTTAGCGTTAAAACTTTCTGCCGAGCAGGTGCATAACTTAAAGTTAATTACTCTGAGTGCTGTAGTACCGATTGCTGGATCATTTGCTGCTTTGTGGTTGACTTTTCGTCCCGTCGAAAAGAAGATAATATCTTTAGAACTACGGAAGATTTACACTGCTTTGCTGATGGGAGGTGCAATTTGTGGAACTCACTATATCGCAATGTCAGGCGTTAACTTTAAGGTGAAAAATGTTTCAGCGTTGTTAGATGTAGCCACAGATAATACTATATTAATAATTGCAATTAGCATTGCTACTTTAATTATATTAACATTATGACAACTGGCTGCTTTTTATGGAAGGCGTTTGAGCGCTGAATTGGCAACAACAGAAGCTTTGCGTCAAAGCGAAGAACGCCTTGAACAATTAGTAAAAGAGCGCACTCAAGAATTAGAAGCAGCTAAATTGATTGCCGAAGCTGCCAACCGTACAAAGTCAGAATTTCTAGCTAATATGAATCATGAATTACGAACACCGCTAACTGCAATAATTGGGTTTTCGAGTGTACTTTTAGAGAAACTATTTGGTCCGTTGAACGATAAACAGGAACAGTATGTTAAGGGAATCCATAAGTGCGGATATCAACAGTTAAATTTGATTAATGACTTGTTGGATTTAGCTAAAATCGAGGCGGGACGAGAAGAATTAGATATAGTTACGTTATCAGTAGAACCTATTTGTCAAGACTGTCTTGCGGTGATTCGCGAACAAGCAATCATTCGCGGTTTGGAGTTATTGTTGGAAATTGCGCCAGATGTTACTATTTGCAATGCTGATGAACGCCGTTTGCGCCAGATTTTATTAAATTTATTATCAAATGCTGTCAAGTTTACCGAATACGGCTTTGTGAAACTAAAAGTTGAGAAAAAGTCTGGATTTATTAACTTTGCAGTAATTGATACTGGTATTGGTATTGCCCCAGAGGATCAACCAAAGCTTTTTCATACGTTTCAGCAAGTCGGTAGCGATCGCGATCGCCAACGTCAAGGTACAGGATTGGGGCTAGCTTTGTCAAGAAATTTAGCCCGACTTCATGGCGGCGATATTACACTTCAATCTGAATTAGGAAAAGGTAGTAATTTTACTTTAGTTATACCATCGTCAGTATGCGATTCTTTGCAAATACTTGTTGACGAATAAAGCGATCGCTTTTCGGACTATAATTTTATACTTATAATTGCAATTTTATTATAAATTAAATCCTGACTTTAGCTCTTATATACTGAGTTCATCTTTTCAGATAAATTACCTTGATTACTCGGTTATGATAAGACTGCTTTATAAAAATTTTATAAACTCTCAATACTCTTTACAGTTAGTTTAAAAATCTTTTAATATTTAGCTATAAGATAAAAATAGTTGTGTCGCTACTAAGACGCTCTGGACTAATATGTAAATTACTCTTGCACATCATGTTTATAACAGCAGACTCTAAAAAGTGGCTACAGCAAAGCCGTTATAGTAGTCGGGGAAGTGTATACTTATTCGCTCCGATGATCAACTTCAACATAATGGCTGAAGTTGGTGACACTCCACCCTAGATGTGCATATATTTACTTGAAAATCTTCTGATAAATTCAATAATTACATCATAATAAATTACAGAAAGTTTACTTCTCTTTTGAGATGACTTAAACAGATGTAATTTAGTTGAAATCGCTGCTTTATTAATTAAATAACGCGCCTCAAATACCCTGTGAAACCTGCATTTTCTAGATGCTAGTAATTATGCAGTTACATTATTGACAGGTGAATTGACGATATTTGCTTCTTAATGAGTTCCGAGTATATAAAGCAGTGTCTCTGATTCCCAATAGATGTAAATATTGAAGATTAAGCATGGGAGTTGCTTGTAAGCAAATAAAGCATCTCTTCTACAGATTCATCTAACAATTAAATAACATCTGCGTTTAATACTGGTCAGAGATACTTTTTGGTTTTTGAAAGTTTGATAAACCATTTGGTATGCATCTGTACTTTACTTTTTAATCACTAGACATTCCTGTAATGCAGATAAAAAAGTAGATGTAAGAACGCAGGATAGAACTAGTGCAAACATCAAGGGAAATATTTATCTGAAAGTTATGAATAACCAGAGTTTTGTTTCAAATTGGAAAAAAATCCAAGAAACTGTTTTAACTAATTTATTAAAAGGTATACCTACAAGTTTCTTAGGTAGCAAATTAAGAACTTCGCTATATAGTAATATTTTTAGCAAAATAGGAAAATCAGTTTATATTCAATACGGCGTTGAATTTATCAACACTTCTTGTATTGAAATAGGCGATAATGTCCAGATTTTTCGAGGTGTTAATCTTGATGCCAGTGGACATAAAAACAATAAAATTTGTTTAGCAGATAAAGTTAGCTTTAACTATGGTGTTGATATTAAAGCTTTAAACAATACGTCTATATACATAGATGAATCTACCTTCATCGGTCCTTACGTTTGTATAGCTGGTCCTGGCAACATCAAGATTGGTAAAAACTGTTTAATCGCGGCACAGTCGGGAATATTTGCTAACAATCATATTTATTCAGATCCCACCCAACCGATTGCCTTACAAGGAGTTACTAGTGAGGGAATTTTGATTGAAGACGATTGTTGGTTAGGTTCTGGAGTGAAGGTATTAGATGGAGTCACTATCGGTAAAGGTAGTGTTATTGGTGCCGGTTCTGTTGTTACCAAAAATATTCCTCCTTTTTCAGTTGCTGTAGGTGTTCCTGCACGAGTAATTAAAAGTCGTAATATCAAATTAGCAGAATCTTCAATCTTAAGGTTGACCTAAGTTTGTGCGAATAAAGCATGGTGATTGGATAGACAAACAGGCGATAATTTATTACTTATAAAGGCAATTAAATTATAGAAGTAATTGCTTTTGCGTAATTAACTTGCAAATTTTAAATTGAAAAAATTATATCAATAAAGATAGAAAAGGAAATTGATTCGATGATTCCATCAATAGAAAAAGCTCCGGAAAAACGGCTACGTCTTGAGTATTTAGATGGCTTACGTGGACTAGCAGCGTTGTATGTGGTACTTGTCCATGTAGAACCATCTATAGGAGAGCAATTGCCCAATTGGTTGGAACTTTTTATCAAAGGACTAAGATATGGTCGCATTAGTGTTGTAGTGTTTATTATACTTTCTGGCTACGTTTTAATGGCATCAGTAGTTCGCTCGTTAAACGGTTATGTGGCTGGGGGTTTGTGGGGTTATATTAAGCGGCGATCGCGTCGAATTTTACCACCATATTATGCCACACTTTTTTTCTGCGTCTTACTAGCAGCAGCAATATTTATATTAGAGAAATTTACTAGCTTTCAATGGAATGAAATAGCTGGTAAAGGTTCATTTTCTCCTTACTTTTCCTTTAGTGATTTCTGCTATCACCTGCTACTTATTCACAATGTTATTCCATATGCCTATTTGTCCATTAATCCACCATTGTGGACAGTGGCTACTGAATGGCAGTTATACTTTTTCTTTCCGCTATTCTTACTACCTATATGGCGACGTTTTGGATTAACTTCAGTTGTTCTCGCTGCTTTTTTAATTGGAATAGCACCCTTATAAGCTAATCGGCACTTAAGTTGCATAATAAGAAAATGAAGCCGTTTAAAAGCGCCGATGCCACCCCCAGCCAAGAACTTTTTAACGCCAGAGCAAGTTAGCAGGCTACAGCAAGCTCTAAAAGAG
>JAHHID010000087.1 GCA_019359015.1 Spirirestis rafaelensis WJT71-NPBG6 | reverse complement strand
TGGGGAAGACAAGGCAGATGAGGGAGAAATTTCTTTTTGTCCCCCTTGTCTCCCTGTCCCCCTGTCCCCCTGTCCCCCCTCTCCCCCTGTCTCCTCCTGCTTTTGCAGTTGGTAAAGATACCTACGAGTTTCTGCCACTAAATGTTGTCTGTCTTCTGACACCAGATTTGGATAGCTTGCAAATTGAGCCGCTATTTCTTGCCAGCGCCGGCGTTCACTACTTGACAGCACACCGGGGAATTTCCCAAAAGTTAGGGTGAGAAACTCACTGAAGCGGTATTGTCTGCCCATCAAGTCTGTAAAGCCTTGTTCTGCTTCTATTGCCAAGGCTTTCTGCAATCGTGTCCAATCTGGTGTGTCATTAGTCATTGGTTATAGAAGTCAGAAGTCAGGAGTCAGAAGTCAGGAGTCAGGAGTCAGGAGTCAGGAGTCAGGAGTTAGGAGTCAGGAGTTAGGAGTTAGGAGTTAAAGATTCAAAATTCAAGCATTGAAAATTTATAACTCCTGATTAATCTTCAAACCAACTAGCTCGCCATGCGGCTTCAGCTTCGGCTATTGATAGTTCTCGGTGCTTTTTTTGATACTCGCGCCCTAGCTTGTTTAGCTGAATTAATATATTGCGAATCTGCTTGCGTGCAGACGAGAGTGTGAGGTCAGCAAATTCAATTTCCGCAAGTCGCATGTTGATAGCCATGATCTTTGTCAAGCTTGATTCTTCAGGCTCCTGTTCATTTTCAATTTCTATTACCAAGTTTAATAGATTAGGCGGTGCTGGAATTACATCCGCAGATGCTTCTGATACAGCCGCAGCCGCTTCTAAAATCGGTTCTGGTAATTTCTTAGGTAATATTCTCGCTTTTTGTAATAAAAGATTTGCGTCACGGGAAAGTTTTTTCAGCGTTTCTTGCGTCACTCCTTCTAATTGGTATTGCCATTTTGCTACTTCTACTGGGTTGGATGGGTCTTCAGGGAAAGCTGGGGGAGTAGGGATAGAGACGTTACGACGGAACGTCTGTACAGGAGTTTGGGGAGTTGGGAAAGTAGAAGAAGTTTGGGGAGTGGGGGGAGTAAGCGAGGTAGGGGAAGTTGGAAAAGTAGAAGGGGTTGGGGGAGTGGGGGGAGTAAGAGAGGTAGGGGAAGTTGGGAAAGTAGAAGGGGTTGGGAAAGTAGAAGGAGTTGGGGGCAACGAGGATACTTCCTCATTTGTCTCATCTGTCTCATCTGCATCATTTGTCTCATCTGTCTCATCTGCCTCATTTGTCTCATCTGTCTCATCTGCCTCATCTACCTCATCTACCCCATCTAACTCATCTACCTCATCTGCCTCATCTACCTCATCTACCCCATCTAACTCATCTACCTCATCTCCCTTCTCTTCGTCACTCTCGATATAACTGAGTAATTGTTGAGCTGCTTGTTGACCTAACTTGCGGATGGCTTGTTGCAATTGTTGCCGTTGATTCAATGACAATTTTAAAAAGTTGTCGGGATGTCCTTGGGTACACAGGTAATAACTAGCCTGAATCAATTGCTGTTGTACGGCTTGCCCCAAGGTTGTTAAATAATTTGCATAAGCTGAAGAGAGTTGTGATGCGATCGCTTCAATCGCCTCTTCCATCGCTATAATATCCTGTTCAATTCGCTCGATCGCTCTAGCCATAGCTTTTCATTATTACCCATCTGAACCTTTTATGGTACAAATGTACGTATTGATTTTCAGATAACTTCCCGAAGGATTTTAGATTTTGAATTTGTCGAGACTTTAGACTTTTGGCGTTACAACCAATTATTAATAAAATACAGGTCAGCATCATTCGCTAGACCTGTATTTGTAAGAGTCATTTGTCGTTCATCCTTGACCAATGACTAATTTACTTAGTGCCCATTTGTGCGGCTACTTCTTCAGCAAAGTTGCTTTCTTGCTTTTCAATGCCTTCGCCCAACACATAGCGAACAAAGCGACGGACTTCGATGTCTTCGCCTAATTGAGCCTTTACTTGCTTCACCAAGTCTTCAACAGAAATACTTTGGTCGCGAATGTAAGGCTGATCCATCAAAGCCATTTCCTTCAGACGTTTTTCAATTCGTCCTTGAACAATTTTTTCTTTGATGTTCTCTGGCTTGTTACCCAAGTCATCGCGTCCCATTTCGATGTCTTTTTCTTTTTGGGCTAATTCTGGGGGGACTTCGCTGACGTTGACATATTCAACGTTGGGACAAGCAGCAACTTGCATGGCGATGTTTCGTGCCAAGCTTTGAAACTCTTCTCGACCGGACGGTGCATCAGTTTTGCTGTTGAGTTCAACCAAGACACCGACGCGACCGCCAGTGTGAATGTAGCTGTCTACGATTCCTTGTGTTTCTTCAATACTAAACTTGACGAAGCGACGCACCTGCATATTTTCGCCTAGTTTGGCGATCGCCTGCTTGATAAACTCTTCGACCGTCACACTTTTATCTTCAATATAAGGTTGAGCCAGCAAAGACTCAACGTTCTCAGCGGTCGCTGCTTGCTGCGCTAAGTTCTTAACAAGAGTTTTAAAAGCCTCGTTCCGGGCGACAAAATCTGTTTGGCAGTTAACTTCTAATAGCACACCAACCCGACCATCAGGTTGAATATAAGTGTCTACTAGACCTTCTGCCGCGATGCGATCGCTTTTTTTACCCGCCGAAGCGATGCCTTTTTGTCGCAACCAATCGATGGATTTTTCCATATCTCCATCGTTTTCTTTCAACGCCTTTTTGCAGTCCATCATGCCTGCACCGGTTTTTTGGCGTAATTCTTGGACGACTTTTGCAGATATTTCCGCCATGTTGCCTCAATTCCTACAAGACTTACAGTTGTAATCGCTTACGGGTTTTCAGTATTTCTATCTTACTCGGCGCAGGGTTAGAAAAACCCTACGCTCTTACGGGAAAGATCCGCCCAAAGAACGTGGGAAAACCCTGCCCCGACATGTATTGTGGAAAAAACCGCCCATAATGAACATTACCAGGCAGAGCCTGGCAATGCAGTTGGAGGAGGCAGAGCCTCCAGCAAGTGTATTCCCTACTAGCGCACCGAAGAAAAAACCACGATGGGTGGGGAAAAGAGCGCTTCTACGATTGTTCTTCCTCTCCGTCGGGAATTACCGAGTCAGTATACTCGGTTTCGTCGTAGTCTTCGTCATATTCACCACCTTCGTAATCTTCATCTTCATATTCTGCATCCAACTGACCATGACGACCTTCATAAATGGCATCTGCCAATTTACCGACTATCAGCTTGATAGACCTGATAGCATCGTCATTTGCTGGTATGGGAACATCTACTACATCTGGGTCACAATTTGTATCCAACATGGACACAATCGGAATCGAGAGTTTTTGGCATTCTTGAACTGCGTTATACTCCCGCTTCTGATCGACAATCACCACAATATCTGGCACTTTCCGCATTGATTTAATGCCGCCCAAATATTTCTGTAGCTTTGCCATTTCCCGACGTAGCATTGAGGCTTCTTTTTTTGGCAATAAATCCAAAGCCCCGGTTTCTTCACGGCGTTCCAAATCTTTGAGACGGTCTACCCGTGTTTTGATTGTCGTCCAGTTAGTCAGCATTCCGCCTAACCAACGCTGGTTGATGTAATGTGAACCACAACGAGCGGCTTCTTGAGCAATGATCCCGGCTGCTTGGCGCTTGGTGCCAACAAAGAGGAATTTCTTGCCTTGTTCGGCTTCCGATCGCATGTAGCTGTAAGCATCTTCCATCAATTGGGCAGTTTGCACCAAGTCGATGATATGTACTCCGTTACGCGAAGTGTAAATGTAAGGAGACATTTTCGGGTTCCAACGTCGGGTCTGATGCCCAAAGTGAACCCCAGACTCCATCATCTGAGCCAATGAAACAACTGGCATATATTTTTAGCTCCTATTCGGGTTAAACCTCCATCCAGGCGTATTTCCCAATTTGGAAACACCCGAACTCCCGGATGTGCGAGATTAGACAACCCTTCTAGTTTATCACAGAAAATAGCAAATTTTAAGAACTCTCAATTTACGTGTTTATGCTGTTTTTTATTTACAAGTGATGAAAGTAAGCTCGGTGTTTAAGTAAGAACACATATCTTGGAATTGATGCATAACATACTACTCAGAGGCTAAATGAAACAAGCACCATTGCCTACAAATGAGTACCAAAGGCTTAAGGCACTAGAACGATATCAAATTCTTGATACCGATCCTGAATCAGCATTCGATGATTTGACTGCTTTGGTGGCGTATATTTGCGGCACTCCTATTGCCTTAGTCAGTCTAGTCGATGAGCATCGGCAATGGTTTAAGTCAAGAGTTGGTTTAGAAGCGATAGAAACTTCTAGAGAATTAGCTTTTTGCGCTCATGCTATATGTCAGCCAGATAAAATGCTAATTGTGCCAAATGCGCTAGAAGATGAGCGTTTTGCTACCAATCCGCTGGTTATAGGCGCTCCCAATATTCGATTTTATGCCGGCGCACCCCTCATTACACCTGATGGTTTTGCTCTCGGTACCCTCTGCGCGATTGATCACGAACCACGAGAACTCAACGCAGAAAAAATTGCAGCCTTACAGGCTCTTAGTCGTCAAGTAATCAGCCAGCTGGAACTAAGAATTAATATAACCAAATTAAAAAAAAATATTAGTAAGCGAGTGCAAGTAGAACAAAATCTACGCGGTACTAATCAGCGTTTAACCCAGGTTTTAAATAAGTTGCGGCAAACTCAAGTCCAACTGATTCAAAGTGAAAAAATGTCCAGCTTGGGTCATTTAGTTGCTGGTATAGCTCACGAAATTAATAATCCTGTTAACTTTATTTATGCTAACCTAAGCCACCTTAATAGTTACGTTAATGATTTACTTAATCTCTTGACTCTTTATCAAAAACACTATCCCAACCCAAACGCCGAAATTCAATCTCAAGCCCAAATAGTAGATGTAAATTTTTTATTAGAAGATTTACCGAAAATTTTATCTTCTATGAAAATTGGTACTGAGCGCATCCAAGAAATTGTTTTGTCTTTACGCAACTTTTCTCGGTTGGGTGAATCAGAAAAAAAACTTGTTGATTTGCATGAAAAAATTGAGAACACCCTCTTAATTTTGCGTCATCGACTCAAGGCGACAGCAAAGCGTCCTGATATTCTAATTATTAAAGAATATGGTGATATTCCCCAGGTAGAATGCTATGCAGCACAACTGAATCAAGTATTTATGAACATCTTGAGCAATGCGATAGATGCTGTAGAAGAATCAGTTATAAAAACACAAAATCCACAACCAAAGATTAGAATCCGTACTGAAATTTATCGCCCTAATTATGTTGTGATGAAAATTGCTGATAATGGCGCGGGTATTCCTGAAGCAATTCAAGCACGGATATTTGACCCGTTTTTTACTAGTAAGCCAGTGGGAAAGGGTACAGGTTTAGGGCTTTCAATCAGCTATCAAATTGTGGTTAATAAGCATGGTGGTACACTCAAATACAAAACAAAACCAGATAATGGCACTGAGTTTTGGATTGAAATTCCTATTAAGAAGTAGTTTGATGTTCGTTGTTAGTTGATGGGTGATAGTTGATAGCTGTTGGGTGTTACTTCCTAATATTTTATACTAACCGCTAACAACTATCTACTAACCAGCAACATCTTAATTCTCAAGTTGGTGCTGAAGTTCATCGTAAGCGGCATAAACTCCCTTGACGTTATACCAATTGAGAAAAATTCGGGCTATTTCTAAAGCTAATTGAGGTTTACCTAAATTAATTAGGTATTGCAAAAAGGGAGCCATTGTCCGTTCGTTAAGTGTGCCGTTGAGTGAGAGAATTCCCCAAAGTAAGCGATGCAACCAAGTCATTTGAATCATCATTCGCACTTCCCAGGTTGGATGCTTTTGATAAAATAAAACCCCCATGCGTCCGCGTTGAATTTCTTTGTCAATTAAGTTCTTAATTTGTTCTAAGTTAAATGGTGGATGCCAATGATAACCGACTGCTTCTGGACATTTAATCAGTTTTAAACCCAGTTCTTTTAGTCTTACGCCTAGTTCTAAATCTTCCCAGCCATACAGTTGAAAGCGGGTATCAAATAGTCCAGATTTCTTTAACCAATGTTTGGGAATGGCGACATTACCTGTAGCAAAAAATGCAGCAGAAAAATCTGTGATTTTATAAGGTTCGGCGGTGGGGTTGTCGAAATTGCAAGTGTTAATTACTGCACCGTAGGTAAAAAAGCGATCGCTTCCTAATTTCTCTTGTCCCTCCACGAGTGCAGTATGATGAGCTTGCAGAAAATTATCAAGTACTACTAAATCACTATCAATAAAGATAATTATGTCACCTCTTGCCTTTTCTACTCCTAAATTGCGAGCAGCAGCAGGTCCTTGGTGGTTTTGTTGAAAAACTCGCACATGAGGAAACTCGCTTTTATTTGCTTCCAACCATGACAATGTAGCATCAGTAGATCCATCATCCACCAAGACAACTTCGTAACCTTGGAAAGACGTTACATCTACGGTCTCTACATCACTCAGTTTCTGCACTTCTAAGGCTTTGAGGCACTTTTCTAAAATCGGCTGGCGATTGTAAGTCGGAATAACAACGCTAAAAAACACAACTAAACCCACAACACTATGTATCCATCTCCAAGATAGGACATCAGCGGCTGTGAGACTGTTCCTGATAGAAAATGAAGTTTCATTCTCTCAAAGCCCCTCAGGCTGGAAGCCTGGGGCTAAACGAACAAAGTCCGCCTACGCGGACTAATCAGTTTAATAGCCCACGAAGGTGGGCTTAGTTCGTTTAGCCCCACCCTTCTAGGGTGAGGGTGCGGAACATTAAACGAATGTATTTTTATTGCGATGCCGACGCAGCAATAAACTTGTACCAATTACACCTATACCGACTAAAGTTGTCGTGCCTGTTGGTTCCGGAACTTTCTTAGGAGTTTGCACAGAGAATTTGAGTACAGCTTCACCTACGACAGGAGTTCCTGGAGGGGCAGTAGGATCGAGCCTGTCTTGCTGGGTAAAGGTTATTTTGCCGCTAGCTTGATCGAATATGCCGGTTCCCCCAGTTAAAGTTATTGTTCCACCACCCATAACTGTGTTATTCACAAAGTCAATTGTAGCCATGTCGTTGGCTGTTCCAAACAATTTATTGCCAGATTTATTGTCAGCGTTAAAATACACGTCTCCTAAGAGGTTTTGGTTTTGTAAGCCAAATACGGTTGGATCTGCATTAAATTGATACTTTTGGGTAGTCTCGGTAGATTCTACTAATTTTCCATAAGTATTACTTTCAAAGTTAGTCAACCCATAAAGAGCGTCTTTACTTTCACCTGTGATGGTTGCTCTGAAGATACCCTCACCTAAGTCCGTTCTGGGTTGAAGCGAAAATAATGTTTTATATGTTACATCAAAGTTATTAGTAGTTTGCGCGATCGCGCTTTTTACATTTGACCCCAAACTAACTAATGTTAAAGCTACTGGAATAAGCCATGCGATACGTGAACGAAGCATAATTTACCTGAGTTTAGATTAACATATACTGAGTAATAATCTTAACAGGTAAAGATTGATGAATAGAATGCCTAAATTAAATATAGTTATGATTTATTTTTAGTAAAATCCAAGTACTATTACCTAAAGGATTTAATAAACCCTTACACATGCGCTCGTTGTGAGCTTATCAGCTTGCGGGAAGAATGATTATTCTTATAAGCATTCTCAATGTGATGAAATAACTATATTTTTGAGTGCAAATTAGTTAGATAATATTGACTCGTTATTTTGTTGTGCTATCAGGAGTTTTGAATGGGTCGCGCCAAAAAGGTTGTTCTGGCATATTCTGGCGGAGTAGATACCTCAGTTTGCATTCCCTACCTCATGCATGAGTGGGGTGTAGAAGAAGTGATTACCTTAGCAGCAGATTTAGGTCAGGGAGATGAATTAGAGCCAGTTCGAGAAAAAGCTTTAAAATCGGGTGCAAGTCAATCTCTGGTAGCGGATGTCAAAGACACCTTCGTCAAAGATTACGCCTTTGGAGCGATTCAAGCAAACGCCCTTTATGAAAATCGCTATCCTTTAGGAACTGCTCTTGCTCGTCCGCTGATTGCTAAAATATTAGTAGAAGCCGCAGAAAAGTACGGTGCAGATGCGATCGCTCACGGTTGCACCGGTAAAGGTAACGATCAGGTACGCTTTGATGTATCTTGTGCTGCACTGAACCCGAATTTGAAGATACTTGCGCCAGCGCGGGAATGGGGAATGAGTCGTGAAGAAACCATCGCTTATGGCGAACGCTTTGGTATTTCTTCACCAGTGAAAAAGAAATCCCCCTACAGTATTGATAAAAATTTGCTGGGTCGCAGTATAGAAGCTGGTGTTCTGGAAGATCCGGCAGTTGAACCACCAGAAGAAATTTATGAAATGACGAAAGCGATCGCTGACACTCCTAATGAACCAGAATACATTGAAATAGGTTTCACTCAAGGCATTCCTACCACCCTCAACTCAGAAGCGAAAAACCCAGTTGCGTTAATTGAACAACTCAACTCATTAGTCGGCAACCACGGCATCGGGCGGATTGATATGATAGAAAACCGCTTGGTGGGAATTAAATCGCGGGAAATCTACGAATCACCCGCAATGTTAGTATTAATTCAAGCACATCGAGATTTAGAAAGCCTGACTTTAACCGCAGATATCACCCACTACAAGCGTGGTATAGAAGAAACTTATACCCAAATGGTTTACAACGGTTTGTGGTACAGTCCACTCAAAGCTGCATTGGATGCCTTTATTCAAAAAACTCAAGAGCGAGTTTCTGGGACTGTCCGAGTAAAACTGTTTAAAGGTAACGCGACGATAGTTGGACGTACTTCTGAAAATACTCTTTACACACCAGATTTGGCAACTTACGGAGCCGAAGACCAATTTGATCATAAAGCCGCTGAAGGCTTTATTTACGTTTGGGGACTACCAACACGTATTTGGGCGCAGCAGGGTAGAGGCTAGTACTCGACCAACCGAATTTTGACGGGTGAAGGGAGGCAGGGGGAGCTTTCTTGAGCAGGGGGAGCTTTCTTGAGTAGGGGAAGCAGGGGAAGCAGGGGGAGCTTTCTTGAGCAGGGGAAGAAATATTTCTTCTTTCTTCTTTTTTACCCTTTAACGCCACATGCTTCAAGTCGGCAGAGCCGCCCAACGCAGTGGCTCCCCTTTAACCTTTTCCCCTCTGAAAAAATGCCCAATGCCCCACACCTAATGCCTAATTCCCAGTAAATTGATACCCTTAACGGTAGGAGCGTGAAAAAACACCGCCTACCGCTATGAAACGATCGCTTGCACAACAAATTACAATCGGGCTTGGGTTAGCATTGGCGCTGTTAGTCGCCAATACTGTGGTGTCCTATCGCAATACTTTGAAGCTGATTGAAAATCAGCGATCGCTCACTCATACCCAAAAAGTTTTAACTGAACTAGAAACGACTCTTTCAACTTTAAAAGATGCCGAAACCGGACAACGCGGTTATTTGATTACGGGAGAGGAACGGTATCTGCAACCTTATCAGGCTGGGGTTTCGCAAATTTATCGCCACATTAATTCTCTCAAACAATTGACGGCAGATAATCCCAGTCAGCAGCAACGTGTCTCTGCTATAGAGAGTGCGATCGCCCTAAAATTAACTGAACTCGCACAAACCGTCAAATTACGGCGAGAACAGGGTTTTGAAGCAGCTATACAGGTTGTAAAGAGCGGTCGCGGCAAGCAAATCATGGATAATATTCGCGCTTCCATTGCTGAAATGGAGAGTATCGAAAACCAACTGTTGCAGCAACGCAGTAAAGAATCACAAGCAAAGCTTCAAGAAACTTTACTCACCTTTTCCATTGCCACTGCGATCAATTTGGCACTGCTCGCTTTAGTCTACTATTTATTCCGGCTGAACCATCGACAAAGCAAACAGGAAGAAGAAAGACTGCGCCAAAATAATGAGCGGCTAACTTTAGCACTGGATGCGGGTAAAATGGGTTCTTGGGATTGGAATCTTGCCACTAATCAGATGTTATGGACAACTTATCACGAAATTATCTTTGGCTATGAACCAGGTAAGCCCAACCGCAGCTACAAAGAATGGGCAGACCGTGTTCATCCTGAAGACTTGCCAAAAGTTGAGGCAAAGTTGCAAACATCGATAAAACATGCCCAAGATTTCCACGCAGAATATCGGGTTGTTTGGGCTGATAATAGTTTGCATTGGGTGACAGCATTTGCCAGATTTCAGTGTAACGCAGAAAATCGCCCCATTCGCATGGTAGGCGTTATCAGTGATATTACTGCGCGTAAGCAAGCAGAAGCCGAAATTCTACAACTCAACGAAACTTTAGAACAGCGGGTATTAGAGCGCACCGCTCAATTAGAAGAAGCCAACGAAGAATTACAAGCCTTTGCCTATTCAGTTTCTCATGACCTCCGCGCTCCTCTGCGAGCAATGCAGGGATTTGCGGAAGCTTTGCTGGAAGACTACGAAGATATCCTAGATGAACTTGGCAAAGAGTACGCTACACGCATTGTTTCTTCCGCCCAACGCTTAGAAAATTTGATACAAGATTTACTTGCTTACAGTCGCCTGACGCGCTCTAACTTGCAACTAAAGGTGATTGATTTAACAAGTATTATGTCAGAGGTAATGACTCAAATAGAAGCTGACTTGACGCAAACTCAAGCGCAGGTAAATATACAATCACCATTACCAGAAGTGATTGGTCATCGCCCAACTTTAGTGCAAGTTATCGCCAATTTGCTCATAAATGCGATGAAATTTGTTGATAATGGTGTGCAACCACAAATCACAGTTTGGGCGGAAATGCGCGGAGAATGTGTGCGCCTGTGGGTGGAAGATAATGGTATTGGCATTTCCCCAGAACACCAAAAACGGATTTTTCGTGTTTTTGAGCGTTTGCATGGAATGGAAACTTATCCTGGTACGGGAATTGGTTTAGCGATCGTTCGCAAAGGTATCGATCGCATGGGAGGATCAGTAGGAGTAGAGTCTCAACTTGGACAAGGAAGCCGTTTTTGGATTGAATTAAAAAATGGGGACTCCGAAAAGGAAACTTGATGCAAGATTCTTGACTTATTTAATAAGTCAGGAATCTGACAAACATAAATAAAACATACAACGAATGTCCAGACGCACTATATTACTAGTAGAAGATGACCCTAACGACATTCTTCTTACCCAACGCGCTTTCCGTAAGGCGAATTTAGAAGAAGCCTCATTGCAAATCGTTAGTGACGGAGATAGTGCCGTTTGTTACCTTAGCGGTGAAGGTGAATATAGCGATCGCGATCGTTATCCTTTGCCCATGCTAATGTTATTAGATTTAAAATTACCCAGGCGATCGGGTCATGAAATTTTAGCATGGCTGCGGCAGCAACCAGAACTCAAGCGTTTGCCTGTGATTATTTTAACTTCTTCTAAAGAAAACATGGATATTAATCAAGCTTACGATTTAGGCGCTAATTCTTATTTAGTTAAACCTATTGGTCTTACAGCTTTAGTAGAAGTAGTACAAACGCTTAATTTGTATTGGTTGCTGCTCAATGAACAGCCAGAAATTCGCATATTTTAAGCTTAATTATAATGTTACATTTTCTTTTAATTGATGATGACCAGAGCGATCGCATTCTCACCACCCGTGAGCTAAACCGAGAATTTCCCGACCTCCGCATCACAGAAATTGCTAAAGAGTCGGATTTAGAACCAATACTAGCCAGTAACCGTTTTGACCTAGTAATTACAGATTACCAACTGCGCTGGAGTACTGGTCTTGTTACTCTGAGAAAAATTAAATCTCGCTATCCCGACTGCCCGGTAATTATGTTTACTAATACTGGCAGCGAAGAAATAGCCGTAGAAGCAATGAAAGCTGGCTTAGACGATTATATAATCAAATCACCCAGACACTACGTCCGTTTGGTAGTTGCCGTGCGTTCAACCTTAGAACGATTTGCAGCGAAGCGACAGATAGCACGCTTAGAAAATCGTCTTCAATTTCTCCTCAATCAATTAAATGTCGGTGTGTTTCGTGCTACTTTAGAAGGTCGTCTGCTAGAAAGCAATAATGCATTTTTACGTCTTGTGGGGCTAAGTTCATCACCCGTAGAACAAAACATAAATTTACGTCGGTTTTTCTCGATTTCAGACATACCCACTGCTTTAGAAAACCAGTCGAGTGAAATTCAGTTACCTCAAGTAGATGGTCAAGTAAGATGGATTTTACTAACTCAGACTTTAAATTCTACCGAGGATGAGGATTATATTTACGGAATAGTAGAAGATATTAGCGATCGCAAACAAACTGAAACTCTTCTACTTCAACTAAATGAAAGCTTAGAAACTCGAGTTAGAGAACGCACTGCCGAATTAGAAGAAGTCAACGCTTCACTCAAAGAATTTGCTTACTCAGTCTCTCACGATTTGCGTGCGCCTTTGCGTAGCATCCAAGGCTTTGCACAGGTATTGCAAGAAGACTACACCAACGAACTCGATGGAACTGGAATAGACTATTTACAGCGTATACAGTCTGCAACAAAACAGTTAGACAGATTAATTCAAGATTTGCTGCAATACAGTCAAATCAGCCGTGCTAAATTACAACTGGAGCCAGTGAATCTGAGTGCCGTTATCGCCGAAGCTTTGTCTCAGCTAAATGCAGAACTGAGACAGACAAATGCTCAGGTAACTGTAGTCGAGCCATTGCCCGTTGTCTGGGGAAATCATAGTGTATTGCTCCAAGTTATGGTAAATTTAGTCTTAAATGCCATAAAATTTATAGATGCAAATCTAGAGCCGCAAGTACGAATATGGGCAGAAACACAACCAAAATTTGTGCGCCTGTGGGTACAAGATAACGGCATCGGTATTCCGCCTGAAAAGCACAAGCAAATATTTAGAGTTTTTGAGCGACTGCACGGTGAAGAAACTTACCCAGGTACTGGTGTCGGTTTAGCAATTGTCCGTAAAGCAGTAGAGCGCATGGGTGGCAAAGTAGGAGTAGAATCGCAGGTTGATAGCGGAAGCCGTTTTTGGGTAAATTTACAGCATTAAGGAATGGGGCATCGGGCATAGCGCATCGGGCATCGGGCATCGAAAGAGATTTGGCTTTATTCCCATTGCGAGCGTGCCCATTGTGAGCGTGCCCAATTCCTAATATATTGCTTTCCATGTTCATTTACTGCTTTAAGTAACTTCAAACTTTCTTGGTAAAATTTAAAAAACTTAAAACCATTATCTACCATATAATCTAATCCCAGTTTATGCGTCCCCAGTCCCTAATCCAAGCGCCTTCATGCTACGTATTCTCCTGATTGATGACAATCCAGACGATCGCATTCTCGCTACACGGGAACTACAACACGAGTTTTCCGAAATTGAAATTACCTCAATTATTGATGCTAAAGGTCTTGACGAAGCGCTAGAAATATGCTCATTTGACTTAATTATTACCGATTATCAACTGCGCTGGACTGATGGGTTAACAGTTGTGAATGCTGTTAAAGCTAAGTATCCAGACATGCCAGTAATTATGTTTACTGATAGCGGTAGCGAAGAAGTTGCTGTAGAGGGGATGAAGTCTGGATTGAGTGATTACGTCCTCAAGGGTAGACCGATTAGGCGTTTAGCGATCGCTGTGCGGGAAAGTCTGGAAAAGCAACGAATACGTCAGGAATACGCACTTACTCTGGAACAATTGCAACTCAGTGAGGAGCGTTTTAGATTAGCTTTAGACTCAGCAAAACTCGGTAGCTGGGACTGGAATATGTTAACAAATGAAGTTCTTTGGTCTGAGAATCACGAACTATTATTTGGTTTAGCTCCCGGTAGCTTTTTGGGAACTTATGAGGGATTTATCGCTTGCGTTCATCCAGATGACAGAGAACTAATTGCCCAATCTATCACTCGTGCTTTAGAAACCAAAGCAGACTATAACCAAGAACATCGGGTAATTTGGGCTGATGGCAGTATCCACTGGATTGCAGGTAGAGGTAAGTTTTTTTACGACAAAAGTGGTAAACCTACGCGGATGAGCGGGGTAGTGTTGGATATTAGCGATCGCAAGCAGCGAGAGTTGGAATTAGAGCAAGAAAACCGAATGAAAGATGAGTTTTTGGCGATCGTCTCTCACGAACTCCGCACCCCTTTAAACGCCATTTTAGGTTGGACACAACTGCTACGCACTCGCGACTTTGATGAAGCAGCCAGAAATCGCAGCCTAGAAATTATTGCCCGCAACGCCAACCAGCAAAACCAGTTAATTAACGACATACTTGATACTTCTCGCTTGATGCGAGGAAAAATGCAACTGGAGAAGTCACCTATCGATTTGGCGAACGTGATTGAGAATACCCTCAATACCGTAGAGTTAACAGCCCAAGCCAAATCCATAAAGTTGATATCTATACTCAATGGCTCAGTCGGGCAAATTATGGGCGACCAAAATCGCTTGCAGCAAATTGTCTGGAACTTACTGTCTAACGCGATCAAGTTTACACCGTCCGGAGGACGAATAGAAATTCGACTTTCGCAAATAGAGGACAGGGGGCACTTTGCAGGGAGACAAGGAGACAACGGAGAATTTGCTTCCTCATCCCCCTACGCTTGCATCAGTGTCAGCGATACTGGTGAAGGCATTACCTCAGAGTTTCTGCCTTATGTTTTCGAGCGATTTCGCCAAGCAGATAGTAAATTTTCCCACTCTCGCAATGGACTTGGTTTAGGATTAGCGATCGTTCGGCAATTGGTGGAACTTCACGGTGGAACTGTCACAGCAGAAAGTAAAGGAAAAGGACAGGGAGCAACTTTTAGAGTGCTTCTGCCACTTGCGACTGTTGAACCTCAATTCAACAATTCACCAACTAACATTGATGAAGTCTCAAAATATGCAACTCAACTTCTCAATGGGCTGCAAGTGCTGGCTGTTGATGATGACGATGATACGCTGGAGTTGCTGTCCATGATTTTAGAAGAGGAAGGCGCCGAAGTAACAGCGGTTTCCTCAGTTAAGAAAGCTTTGCAAGTCTTAGAAACACTGAAGCCAGATATACTCATCAGTGACATTGGAATGCCAGATGCCGATGGATACGATTTGATTCGTCAAATCAGGCTGAATGAGACACTTAAAGGCGAAATGCTACCTGCTATTGCTTTGACGGCTTATGGCAGAAGCGAAGATCAAAAATGGGCGTTGACAGCGGGCTTTCAACTTTATCTAGCTAAACCAGTTGAGCCGATGATTTTGGTAGAGGCGATCGCTAACCTGACTGCACACAGCATCAAAATTGGGAATAGGTAATAAAAATAATTATCAATTCCCAATGCCCAATGCCCAATTCTCTACTCCCCACTCCCTAATTCTTTGGCTTGCCGAGCTTCAAGCCACAGTGGTATAACTATCACTGCAACCAGAATTAGCAATGCGCCGATTGCAAATTGACTTGCCCAAGCAACTAATTGTTCTAGGGGAACAATTTTCCCCGCAAAGAAAGCTAATGTCACCATTGCACTAGCCCAGGTAGTTGCTCCTGCTAAGTTATACAAAAAGAATTTGCCGAAGGGCATCTCAGCTATACCCGCTAGTGGCGAAGCGAAAATTCGCAGTAATGCAAAAAAGCGCCCAAAAAATACAGCTTTACCAGCATTTTCACTAAATTTATCTTTAATATTCAGTAGCCGCTGTTCGGAAATCCGAAAAATGCTACCAGCTCGCAGTAAGAAAGACCAACCACCGAATCTACCAATCCAATAGCCACAGATGCCACCAATCACAGCACCTGCGATCGCATCACCTAAAACTAGCCAATAATTCAATTCATTACTGCCAGCAAGAAACCCACCGACTAAAGTCACGGTTTCACCAGGAAGGGGAATTCCTAAATTTTCTAATAAAATTCCCAAAAAAACAGCCCAATAACCATACTGGTGGGCAACTTGCTGGATGTTTTCTAGCGACATAAACTCAAGAGACATCCAGCACCGCCATATGAAACAAGTTTTTACTTTTAGTATCTATCTTTGCTCTTTTCTGGGCGGTGTGTCAATTAAATTCCACCTATTGATAAACAATAGTCAATAGTTATTATTCATTTTTCTCTAAAATTTCTATGACTCCTTATCATATCCGCACATTTACTAAAATAAAATCACAATAATTTACAAAAACTTTATAAATCTCTACGAAAAATATAAAAATTTCGTAAAAGATACGGATGTTACCGAATTTCTTTCAGGCTTATGCCTATATTAATTAAAGTTAACACAAATTATACGGCATGAATACTGACTATATCTCTTTTAAAAGCATTGCTGGTTTTACCTTGGTATAAGGTAGAACCAGTAACCTTTTAATTGAAAAAGAGCAGTATTAATGTTGTTTTTCAGTTTTTTTGAAGTTTTCCAACTACCCCCTAAAATTCATGAGCGCACAAGAATGTCAAGTGATTTTGTTCAAACCCCAAGGAAGTATAGACTTGGAAGGCGGTAAGGCTTTGAGCGAACAAATGGCTACTGTGAACCCGCAGCGTGATCAACTCTGGGTTATTGATTTAGCTGAAGTGGATTTAATGGATAGTTCTGGCTTGGTTCCCTTAGTAAAAGGACTGAAAATAGCCCGAGAAAGTGGTTGTCGCTTGGTTATTTGCAATTGTTCGGCTTCTGTGCGGTTAATTTTGGAACTTACCCAACTAGACTCTGTTTTTGAAATTTTTGATACTTACGACGATATATTCACCATCAAGGATAAGAGTTTGGTGGTGTCAGGCTGAGATTATATCTCATAGATAAAATAATCGTGAGGCGATCGCGCAGTTAAGCACTAGCAATCACTGATAAATAACCATGATTATTTATACCGAGATTGGCTAACTCTTGGTGCAGCAATAAACGACCACAGTCGTTTCAGATAAATTTCACGCTTTTTATAATCAAAACGGCATCTTAATAAATGCAAGGGCTAGTAGTAACTTAAGTAATGCAGGAATAAATTTTTTAGCAATTTTTCCGCAAATACTTCTTCAACTAGCCCTATCACTTTGCCTATCAATCACGTTTGGATATGGTTATTTATTAGCCATAACCAATCGCTACTTGTATGTGTAATCAATACTGATTTTACCTATCGGCTGTGGTTACTTACTTTAATAAATAAGCAGCAATCACTTCCACCGAGTTTACTATCTTAGCATATTTTTTATAATTATGGAGATGTCAAGCTTTTCATCTGACCGATTAAAAAATTGACACGATTTAGTTAATAATGTCAAATTCAATAATTTTTTGCCGCTACATCAACCTATGGCAAATCTTGACAGGCTTCTTTCGGCAGTTTCCGCATTCCTTACAACTTCAGGCATTCTGGGGGGTAGAAATATTTGGTTGACCAGATACGGGACGAGGGAAATTAGGCAAATCAATACCGCTGTGACTACTGGTGCGGGTTTTGAGTGCTAAACGATAGCTAACACTTTGCAATTCTGCTTGCAATTGGCGATTTTCGCGTTGTAGGGTTGCCACTTTCTCTCTAACTGGAGACATGCGTTCCTCAAACTTGCGTCGGTAAATTTGCGGTAACTCCTGTACTACTTGTTCCAACATCCGACTGCGATCGCTTAATTCTTGTACTGTTTGCCGTAATTGATAAATTTCAGCATCACGAGTCGTGATCTGCTCTTGGTAGAATGTCACTTGCTGCTCAACCGCTTGCAGTTGTTCTCGCAACGCTTGCAACTGACTCAAATCTGGTTCAGTCTCCGACCGTTGGGGCATAAAATTTGTATTGCCCTTAACTAGCCGGAAGAGTTCTTGAGATAACTGTTGCACTAATTGATCGCGAAGAAGCAACTCTTGGCGCAGTTGCGATGCTTCGGTAGAAAGAGTTTGGATGGTGGAGGTGTCAGCTTGGCTCACAGTGGCTTACCGTTTTTATTAAGAATCTTTTCCACCTTAGGTATAACGGCAGTGGTACTACCCTTGGCAAGTACTTGTTAATGTAGCATTCTTAGCTAAATCCGTAAAAAGAAAAAAGGGAAATTTCTTTGAATTTCAAAAAACATTGGGGAATTAGGAATAGGGCATTAGGCAATGGGAATAAAGCGAAATCTCTTTCGCTTGCCCCATACCTATGCCCTATACGCCATTACTGATTATGAAGCGACGGGTTCTGCTTCTGCTTTTTCCTCAGGGATGTCCTGCTTAACAGTCAGGTAGCGAATTACTTCTTCGCTTAAACGCATAGCGCGTTCCATCGGAGCGATCGCCGCTCCAGGTCCAGTGTAGTTCATTTGGATGTAGATGCCGTCTCGGTTACGATTGATTTCATAAGCCAGACGACGCTTACCCCGATTTTGAATTTCCATATTGTCTGCACCTTGGTCCCGAAGAATGTTCTGGTATTTATTGACTGCTTGCTCTACCTGTTCTTCTCCCAAGTCAGGACGCAGGATGTACATTGTTTCGTAAACTGTTTTCATGGGATGTGTGTCTCCTTATGGACAAAAAGGCTGCTGATGTCGTATGTCGATTTGGATAAAGTTCGCTTTGGCACTCTGACCAACGCCGATCAACATAGTCAAGCAACAAGGAATTATAATCTTACCAGCTTTCTATTTTAATCATTAGCCAAATTTTCGCCCAGTTAGGATCTAAGACCAAGAAACTGCCTTAAAGGTAACAGGGAATAACCTAAAGCCAGCTTTTTCAATAAAGCGCTTTATATTGGCTGATTATGGCTATGGCTTGTGAGTTTAACCGGTGGCTACAAAGAATCGCAGCTTTTAATTACAGACAATAAGGATATTCATCAAAAGTTATGGCGCAGCGCTATGTGCGAGTTCAAAATCAAGAAGGTATTATTTACTATGGGTTATTACAAATATCCCTAGATGTTCAGGTGTTGGATGCTCCACCTTGGCTGCAAGGACAACCCACTGATTTCAACTTGAAACCAGACAGTTACCAAATTTTGGCTCCCTGTTCTCCCTCAAAAATTGTCGCAGTGGGCAAGAATTATGCAGATCATGCCGCAGAAATGGGTACGGAAGTACCGAGTGAGCCACTGATATTTATTAAACCGTCCACATCTATCATTGCTTCAGAGACAGAAATTAAATATCCTCCGCAGTCGCAACGAGTAGACTATGAAGGAGAGTTGGCACTGGTAATAGGCGATCGCACCGTTGATTGTACGCCAGAGGAGGCGCACTCCAAAATTTGGGGTTACACGATCGCCAATGATGTGACAGCGCGGGATTTACAAAAACGCGATAGTCAATGGACGCGAGCAAAAGGTTTTGATACTTTTTGTCCTCTAGGTCCTTGGATTGTCCGAGAATTAAATCCAGGAGCGAGATTGCAAACTTTTTTAAATGAAGATGCTAATCCAGTACAATCTGCTTGTATCGATCAAATGGTCTTTCCCCCCGATTTTCTCGTGTCCTATATTAGTCAAGTCATGACACTACAGCCAGGGGATGTGGTGCTCACAGGTACGCCTTTTGGGGTTGGTGAATTGCACGTAGGCGATCGCGTCCGCGTGGAAATTGAAGGTATTGGTCGCTTAGAAAACACTGTAACCAAACGTTAACTTCTAACGTGGCAATTGCATGTAAACCGCATCCGAAATAGCGGGAATTTCTGCGTAACGTCCCAGCAGTGACTGAGCAATAGAAAATACAACCCCTGCCATGATGCCGAGAAAAATCGTAGTGGATAGGGTTTGTATCGCAAAACCACCAGATGGAACTAGCCCAACAACCTGGGTCAAAATGCCAAACAAAAAGATGACAATATCTAAAAGAATTGCCTGCATTGTATTAAAACGAACAAAATGACTTATTTTTTCGTTTCTGATGACGAAGAAAAATAAAGCAAAGAAAATAATCAGTCCGGCAAAACTGACACCATAGTAAATGTTTAGCAATGGCGCAAGGGGTAGAAATAGCAGTTGCAGAGGTGGAAACTGTGCGAACAAAAATCTTCCTTCTTTAAAAACCTCAATTACAGGCAGCAAATAAGGTAAGCAAGCAAAAATGCGATCCGAAACTGTTGTAGACCCACGCCAAGACATTATGCGTTCTCCTGTGGTGAAATTTCAATAGTCACTATGAGCCTAGGATAACGCAGTTACTCGGTCTCTAAGCGAATTTGCGCTTATTCTATATGGGCAATGCGGAAACCCATCATGCACTCGTACTGATCTGGCTGCTGTTCGCTAGTATTGCGGATAGCTTGTCCGCAACGCAGTTGACCTTGACGCCAACGGGGTTGACCACTTTTGTCAGCAAGTAAACAAGACTGACAAACCTTGTGAGGGTCAAGGATTTGATCTTCGATTAAAATTACTAGCATCTAATCCCTCGTGTATATCCTTATTGTTACCGACATTTTAGAGGGAGCGCAGTTTCCTCGTCGATATAACTAAAGAACGTTATGATTATTAACGCATTGATCGGGGTTGCATTTAATAATAAGTAAGTCAGGACAAATAAGCTTCACTGGTCATTTGTTATTAGTGATTGGTCAAATGACAAACACTGTGACGCAAAAGCTGCAAAATCAATCGGAAAGGAAAATTTTTTTAAGGATAACTCAAGTGACTAAAAACAACTCAGAAATTCTTGCCTCTGCCGATCCGGCGATCGCGGACTTGATTAACCAAGAACTACAACGTCAACGCGACCACTTGGAATTGATTGCTAGTGAAAACTTTACCTCAGCCGCTGTACTTGCGGCTCAAGGTTCAGTGCTAACTAATAAATACGCCGAGGGATTACCTGGTAAACGTTATTATGGCGGTTGTGAGTTCGTTGACAAAATCGAGCAACTAGCAATTGACCGTGCTAAACAGTTGTTTGGTGCTGCTCATGCGAATGTACAACCCCACTCTGGCGCACAAGCGAATTTTGCCGTTTTTCTGACGCTGCTGCAACCAGGTGACAAAATTATGGGGATGGATTTGTCTCATGGGGGACACCTCACCCACGGTTCACCTGTAAATGTGTCGGGTAAGTGGTTTCAAGTTTCTCATTACGGTGTGAATAAAGAAACAGAACAGCTTGATTATGAGCAAATTAGAGAGCAGGCGTTAAGGGAGCGTCCTAAGCTTTTAATTTGCGGTTATTCGGCTTATCCTCGTGTAATTGACTTTGAAAAATTCCGCAGCATCGCTGATGAAGTCGGTGCATACTTACTGGCAGATATTGCCCATATTGCTGGTTTGGTTGCTAGCGGTCTGCACCCCAACCCCATCCCTTATTGTGATGTAGTCACCACAACTACCCACAAAACTCTACGCGGTCCAAGAAGTGGTATAATATTGACCCGTGACCCAGAATTAGGTAAAAAGCTGGATAAATCAGTTTTCCCTGGTTCTCAAGGTGGACCATTAGAACACGTCATCGCTGGTAAAGCAGTAGCTTTTGCAGAAGCTCTGAGACCAGAATTTAAAGTTTATTCGGCTCAGGTGATTGAGAATTCCCGCGCCTTGGCAAATCAACTCTTAAATCGGGGTTTCAAGTTGGTTTCAAATGGGACTGACAATCATTTAATGCTAGTTGATTTACGGTCTATAGGCATCACTGGCAAGCAAGCAGAACAACTATTGAGTGTTGTAAATGTTACCACAAATAAAAATACAGTGCCCTTTGACCCAGAGTCGCCATTTGTCACCAGCGGTCTGAGATTGGGTTCCCCAGCAATGACAACGCGGGGTATGGGAGTTAATGAATTTACTGAGATAGGGAATATTATTGCCGATCGCCTGCTATCTTCCGAGTCAGAGACAGTTGCTGCTGATTGTCAGCGACGAGTAGCAGCGTTATGCGATCGCTTCCCCTTGTATCCTCATTTAGAAATTCCCGTACCAGCTTTAGCATAGGGGGATAGGGCATAGGGCATAGGGCATCAAAAAGAGATTTAACTTTATTCCAAAATCTCAATTTCCATTTTCCATTGCCCATTGCCCATTTCAAAATATAAAATTCTCATGCTGATTAATGACCCAAATGTAGTAGATATAGGAAGACATATCCCTTTAGAGATTTTTGTCTAGTCAAACTACTTATTAAAGATGCAGATGCCTGCTCAGATTTATCATCTGATTGCCTTCCTCGTCGCTGCCGTAGTCGTTCTCTGGACTACGCCTGATGTCAAAAACATTGGCATAAAAAGTGGACGCGTAGACCAACCTGGTGGTCGAAAAGTTCATCAACGCCCGATGGTGCGCCTGGGAGGAGTTTCTATCTTCGCAGGCACTATAATTTCTCTACTAATTGTTTGGTGGTTGGGTGGATTTGGAATTCTACCTCCGGAAAAAGAATGGCAAATTTGGGGAGTTACCTTAGGCGGTGTTGGCTTTTTTCTGATTGGTTTAGCAGACGATTTGTTAAATCTATCTCCCCTGACTCGCTTAGTCATGCAAGTTATCGTTGCCAGTGGTGCCTGGAAAGCAGGTGTAAGCATAGATTTTGTTAGCGTTCCCACAGTCGGAATAGTTCACCTTGAGTGGCTGAGTTTACCTATCACGGTTATTTGGTTGGTGGGGATGGTAAATGCCATAAACTGGATTGACGGTTTAGATGGATTAGCTGCTGGAGTGTCTGGAATTGCCGCTATAGTAATGTTGGTAGTGGCGTTGTTTATGCGGCAACCAGCAGCCGCTTTGATTGCAGCCGCTTTAGCCGGCGCTTCACTAGGATTTCTCCGCTATAATTTCAACCCTGCCCAAATATTTATGGGAGATGGCGGGGCTTATTTTATGGGATTCACTCTGGCATCTGTCGGTGTAATAGGTTTAGTGAAAATCCCTGCTTTCACCGCCGTGTTATTGCCTTATCTAATTTTGGCAGTGCCAATTGTTGATATGTCAGCCGTGATTTTGCTACGACTGCGCCACGGCAAATCGCCTTTTAGTGCAGATAAACGCCATCTGCATCACCGACTCCTACAAGCTGGTTTGTCCCACAGATTGACGGTTTTATTTATTTACTCTTTAACTCTATGGGTGGGAAGTTTGGCATTAGCTATTGCTGGCATACCAAGTGGCATCGCTTACGCCTGTGCTACCAGCTGTCTGTTAAGCTTAATCTGTTGGCGAGTTTGGAAACACGCACAGCAAAGGTAAAAGTAAAAAGTAAGAAGGTGAGCCACTGCGGTGGACGGGTCTCCCGGCATAGAGGAGCCAGCGCGTTGGGGAGACAGTGCCGTGGGCGGGTCTCCCGACTTGAGGCATCTGGCGTCCGGCTCTGCCGACTTGAAGCGTCTGGGGTCAAGTGACGTTAGCGAAGCGGTAGCGACGTAGGAGCGTCGCCCGAAGGGTAAAAGAAATACACTAATATAAACGTCTTTTTTTTGTCTTTTCCCTTCTACTTTTTGAGTTTATAAGATGAGTGCAGAAATTATTTGTGTTGGTACTGAATTGCTGTTAGGAGATATTCTTAACAGCAATGCTCAATTTTTAGCGCAACAATTAGCACAGTTAGGAATTCCTCACTACTACCAAACGCTGGTGGGAGATAATTCAGAACGGCTGAAACAAGTTATAGAAATTGCTATTTCCAGAGCGCAAATTCTTATTTTTACTGGTGGTCTTGGTCCGACACCCGATGACCTGACATGTGAGGCGATCGCTGATTTTTTTGGTATACCGTTAGTAGAACGCGCCGACATCATTGAAGATATTACTCGTAAATATGCTTCTCGCGATCGCGTAATGACTCCCAGCAACCGCAAACAAGCTTTAATTCCTCAAGGCGCAGAAATTTTACCCAACCCGACTGGCACAGCACCAGGTATCATTTGGCAACCCCGTCCAGAATTAACAATTTTCACTTTTCCCGGTGTGCCGAGTGAAATGTACCGAATGTGGCAAGAAACCGCAGTACCATTTCTTAAAAGCCAAGGTTGGGGCAAGGAAATTATTTACAGCCGGATGTTAAAGTTTTGGGGCATTGCTGAATCTGCTTTAGCAGAGAAGGTGTCACCTTATTTAAACTTGCCCAACCCAACGGTAGCGCCTTATGCAGGAAACGGGGAAGTACGCTTGCGAGTTTCTGCAAAAGCTGCTTCACAAGCCGCAGCGCAGGAATTGATTTCGCCTGTTGAGAAACAACTCAAAGACATTGCTGGATTAGATTATTATGGTGCTGATGATGACACCCTTGCCTCAGTCGTGGGTAAGTTATTGCGATCAGCAGGGGAAACGCTTTCGGTAGCAGAATCCTGCACTGGTGGCGGACTTGGGCAGATGTTGACGGAAATTTCCGGTAGTTCTGAATACTTTTGGGGTGGGGTAATTTCTTACGACAACTCAGTGAAAGTTGGACTGTTGGGGGTGAACCCGGAAGACTTAGCGAAATTTGGAGCAGTAAGCGGTACTGTTGCAGAACAAATGGCAATTGGAGTGCGATCGCGTCTTGCAACGACTTGGGGACTAAGTATCACTGGTGTCGCCGGACCAAGTGGGGGAACTGATACAAAGCCAGTAGGTTTAGTTTACATTGGTTTAGCTAGAGAAAACGGCGAAGTGGAAAGTTTTGAATATCGATTTGGTGCAATGCGAGGTCGGTCTTTGATTCGTCTCGTGAGCGCGTGTAGCGCATTAGATAATTTGCGCCGGAAGTTGTTGAATAGCGTTCTCAGCGTCTAGGAGAGCAGTCTTTTGTAGTTCATAAGTTGCGGGGCGATCCACCTTTGATAGGGTTGAGGTGAGCGATGGCAAAGGACTGGAGCAAGCCAATTCGTTGCTTAGGGTTGGTTTTTGACAAGCGTTGAACTAGAGATTCTATCCTATCTAATCTAATGCATTGATTTGAGCAGCAAAGTTAATGGGTGGTTCAACTTTCGTAGAATGCATTCCGGGCAAGTAATTGCTCAAAGGCTGTTCCTTATTTTTGCTTTGAGACCAGATGATGTCTGAAAATGGCGCATATCGAAAGCCAGTTATGGCGCTGTGTTAGCATTTTCCGGAGATGTCTAATGATTATCTGGGAAAAATCTATGTCTGCAACTGCAACAGGTCGCGAATTAGAGCGTCAGTATCATGAACTTGAAGCAGTGGAAGTTGCCCGTTTACAGGGTAGTAATCCCGAAAACGGTTTAACCGAAGCATCCATTTCCAAAAGACTTCAGCAGTTTGGTGCAAATGAACTGACGGCGAAACCAGGAAAGCCTGCTTGGTTGCGATTTTTACTGCAATTCAATCAACCATTACTTTACATTTTACTGATTGCTGGGGCTATTAAAGCGCTGTTGGGTTCGTGGACAAACGCGGCAGTAATTTGGGGTGTAACATTAATTAACGCCATTATTGGCTTTGTGCAGGAGTCGAAAGCAGAGGGTGCGATCGCAGCTTTAGCAAAAGCCGTCACCACAGAAGCTACAGTTATACGCGATGGACACAAACAACGAATTCCTTCACAAAAGCTAGTTCCAGGGGATTTAGTGTTGTTAACTTCTGGCGATAAAGTACCGGCAGATTTACGTTTAGTCAATACCCGCAACTTACAGGTTGACGAGTCGGCTTTAACCGGAGAATCGCTTCCTGTAGAAAAAATCACCGCACCACTACAACCAAATGCGCCTTTGGCAGAGCGGTTAAATATGGCTTTTGCAGGCAGTTTTGTGACTTTTGGGCAAGGAAGCGGTATTGTTGTCGCCACGGGAAGTACTACGGAAGTCGGGCAAATTTCTAAATCCCTGGATGAGCGAAATAACTTGAGTACGCCTTTAACTCGTAAGTTTGACAAATTTAGTAATAGGGAAAATTCACTCAGAACTATTTACATAAAAGGGTCGGTGGAAGCAGTTCTTCGGCGTTGTCAGCAAGTGCTTGATGCAAGCGGAGATTTAGTTGCTATCAACCGCGAATCAGTGGAACAGAAAGTTAATGATATGGCAACGCAAGGGTTGCGAGTGCTGGCATTTGCGAAGAAAGAGGTATCAGATAAGCAAAACTCGCTAGACCATGATGATATTGAAACAGCTTTGATTTTCTTAGGATTGCAGGGCATGATTGACCCGCCGCGTCCTGAGGCTATAACTGCCGTGCGTAACTGTCAAGATGCGGCAATTCAGGTAAAAATGATTACTGGCGACTACATCACCACAGCACGAGCGATCGCTCAACGTATGGGTTTGCAGAAAGACGGCAGGGTGGAGGCTTTTGAGGGACAGAGAATTGCCGAAATGGACGACCGCGAACTAGCGCAAGCGGTGGAGGAAGGTGTCGTTTTTGCCAGAGTTGCCCCTGCACAAAAACTGCGCTTGGTGGAAGCTTTGCAGGCTAAAGGCGAAATTGTGGCGATGACAGGGGATGGTGTAAATGATGCCCCAGCTTTGAAACAAGCTGATATTGGTGTAGCTATGGGTGGTGCGGGGACGGATGTTGCTAGGGAAGCTGCGGATATGTTGCTAACGGATGATAACTTTGCCTCTATTGAAGCAGCAGTTGAGGAAGGAAGGACAGTTTATCAAAATTTGCAGAAGGCGATCGCTTTTATTCTCCCAGTCAACGGTGGGGAGTCGATGACAATTTTGATTAGTGCTTTACTTGCTAGGGAATTACCCATTTTGTCACTGCAAGTTTTGTGGTTGAATATGGTCAATTCGGTAACGATGACGGTTCCCTTAGCATTTGAACCAAAATCCGGCAGAGTAATGAGACAACCACCCCGCAACCCACGAGAACCTTTACTTTCGGGAAAACTGTTCCAGCGAATTTTGGCAATTTCAGCGTTCAACTGGATTCTGATTTTTGGGATGTTCGAGTGGATACGTCAAACTACGGGAAATATTGACCTTGCTCGCACAATGGCAATTCAGGCGCTAGTTGCTGCAAGAGTTGTATATCTTTTGAGTATCAGCCATTTAGGAAGTTTAATAGTAGCAAAGCTTCGAGGTCATTCCCGGATAATTGCTGATATTAGACCAATTTTAATTGGCATTGCAGCCACTGTAATATTGCAAATTATTTTTAGCCAATGGGGTGTAATGAATAATTTGTTTGCGACTACACCGTTAAATCTCAACCAGTGGTTAATTTGTTTGCTTCCTGCTTTACCGATGATTCCGCTTGCTATTTTTGTTAACAGCATTAACCCAGCGGAGTAAAAGTCGCACGCACAGTCTTAACATAGAGGCGCGCAGTGTAATAGCTTCCCTCGACTCTAACCTATTTGCAATGGTTTGAGGGGTTTCCAAAATATTCCCCAAAATTTTTTGAGAAAATAGTTGACAAGAATTTGTGGACTCGCTATATTGAATAAGTGCCAGATGAGCGAGCGCGAAAAAGCGGACTCGTTTGGAGACCGAACCATGAAAAGATTATAGTTTGAAAGTAAGTATAAAGCAA
>JAHHID010000086.1 GCA_019359015.1 Spirirestis rafaelensis WJT71-NPBG6 | reverse complement strand
AAAAACCTAGTCATTATTCAAATTACTACAAAAGGGGGTGAAGGGGCTGCCGACGGCAGCCCCTTCACCCCCCAAGAATGATTATCATTTTAAATAATGGCATAATTTATTTTTTGGAAGTCCCTAACTTAAGTTCGTTTAATTTCGTTAAATGATGGGATATCGTTGGTTCTTTGAGATGCAGTAGCAGCGCCAATTCTTCGACACTGCACTCCTGGTTAGCCAAAATACCCACAATCTTTAATCTACTATCGTCTGCCAACGCTTTGAAAAAGCGCAGCAAAATGTGAAATGATTCTTTTTGCATTTTCTGACTCTAATTAGATACACATCTAATTAGAAGTATATCTAATAAGTTTTGACTTTGCCATAAACTAGATACAAACTGTATACGCCAAGTCAAACCCAAGCTTGGGTGTAAGATAATAAATATTCACGGCGGCGACAAGCGCCAGTAAACTGAATTTTCTCGCTGCATTAACTGGTAGCCAATAAACTCCCGTCGTAAAGTAGCGCAGTCAGGATGGTAGCGCTTGAGAATTTCATTCACCTCTGGTTCTGAATATTTGACTCCCATTTCAAATTTGCTTACTAACCACTTGAGTATTACTAAGCGCTTTTTACGGCTTGCAGGAATTTCTTTCAGACGATTCACAGATTCATTGCTAAAGACATCACCCTCTAGATAGGTTTTTAATACTTTGTTTTCCCACGCTTCATTATCAACATCCTCAACCAAGGATGCTATTTTCTCAGGTGTGAAAATTTCCTTACTAATGCTTTGTAAAGCCTCGCTATCTAGCTGATACAGGTGGCTGTTCCCCTCAGAGCGCATAGTTACCAAATTTAGTTCCTTGAGTTTCGCCAGATGATGAGATACAGTGGGCTCTTTGAGTTGCAATAGCGCTGCTAATTCTTCAACGCTACATTCCTGATTTGCCAAAATACCTAAAATCTTCAATCGGCTTTCGTCTGCTAAAGCTTTGAAAAATTGTAGTAATGTCTGAAATTGTTCTTTTTTCATAATTGGGGATTTCTAGTAAGCGCTCTTTTGGCTTACTACGAATTACTCCAGAGGACGGACGATGGCAGGCGTATTTGGCGTTTTTGACTGGAAAACGGCATCTATCGCCTTTTGTAAAGTTTCTGCCATGACGATGCGGTTTTGGTAAACGACAATTACCCTGACTAAAGTTGGTAGGCTATTTTGTTCGGCTTCTAAATACAGAGGTTCAACGTACAGAAGAGACTGCTCAATCGGAATTACCAACAAATTACCCTGAATTGCCCGCGAACCGGCACGATTCCACAAAGAAATCTGCTGAGAAATCACCGGATCTTGGTTAATCAAAGCTTCTATTTGTTCTTGTCCGTAAATGAGTTGCTGTTTGGGAAACTGATAAAGCAGGAGTTTACCGTATTCTTCTCCATCGGAACGTGCAGCCAACCAAGCGATTAAGTTAGCCCGTTGAGTTGGTGTGAAAGGAAGCAGCAAAATAAATTCTTCTGTGGAAGCGGTTGGCAGCTTCATAATTAGATAATAAGGCTGCACCGGACGCGGTTCGCTTCCATAAATCTCGGTGGGTATCTGCCACAAATCTTCGCGGTTGTAAAATACCTGTGGATCAGTCATGTGATAAGCTAACAAACGTTCAGATTGAATGCTGAACAAATCTACCGGATAGCGGATATGACTTTTGAGAGCATCTGGCATCACATCCAGAGGTTTTAACAGGTTGGGAAAAATAGCCGCTAAAGTGTTGATAATTGGGTCTTGTGGATCGGCAACGTAGAAATTAACAGTGCCATTATAGGCATCTATGACAACTTTTACAGAGTTGCGGATGTAATTAAATTTATTTTTTCCTGGGTCAGAATAAGGATAGCGATCGCTTGTAGTGTAAGCGTCCAAAATCCAGTAAAGATAAGTTTTTTCGCCTATGCTATTGGTTCCACCCCCATCTGCCGCAACTAAATAAGGATCGCCATCGTAACGTAAAAAAGGAGCGATCGCTCGAACCCTTTCTAAAATAGTGCGCCGAAATAGCAACTTCGTTTCCATCTTAAAATTTCGCGTCAGCAGCATTTGCCAATCTTTGAGATATTCAGCAAACAACAACCTTCGCCACTTAGCGCCAATCGCTATTCCACCGCGTCCATCATAGACGTTATACACATTCTCGCTGCCGCTGGGATAGTCCAACTCTCGGTTGGTTGTCCCTGTCATTACATAAGTATTAGTATTTTCACCATAATAAATTCGCGGTTCACCAATCGGGATACTTGCCCGAATTGCTTCATTTGATATCTGCAAAGAACCTTTAGCACTATCAGATCGAATATCCTTAACGTAATAATCGGGTAAGCCGCCAGAAACTACAGTATTTACCGGACTCAGCGTAAACCCGTAACCGTGAGTATAGAGTAAGTGTTCATTTACCCAAGTCTGCGCTTGCTCAGGAACCGCCGTATAATCTAATTCGCGTGCCGCAATAATCGTCTGTTGCTTCTCAGTCAAAGCTTGAGAATTCAGGTTTGCAGTTTCCCCTTGTCTTCTTATCCCCCCCTCCTTCTTCAAGCTATAACGGTCAATATCAGCACCTGGGAACTTGTAGTAAGGTCGAATTTGTTGTAATTGTCGATTGGTTTGTAGCAATGGGCGTGTATCCCACAGGCGAATATTGCGAATCGTCTCGTCATTTTCCTGCAAAATCGCTGCTGTTAGTTTACCTCTAGGATCAAAGGTTTCCACTTCAATTTGGTTTAAATTAAATGCCTGTCGGGTATGTTTAATACTGCGCTCAATGTATGGGCGTTCGCGGGCAAGTTCATTCGGTTGAACGATGAAGCGTTGAACTGCCGAAGGTAATATATTACCAGAAATTGCCGCTACTATTAAGTAAATTCCTAAGGCGTAAATTAATTGACGCGGGTAGGGAACCGATTTGAAGCTGGTTTTTTTCGCTTTGGACAAAACTATGATTCGCAATAGCAGGTAAATTGCGATCGCCAATGCTAAAACACTCAAAGCCGTATAAATTGGTAATTGTATTTCGACAGCGGTGTAACTAGCGCCGTAGTTTACACCATCAGTAGAATACAAAAGTTGGTAGCGCAGCAAGCAATAATGAAAGGCGATCGCTAACATCAGTAAGCTAGTTAAAGCGTTTAAATGTAGTCGCTGCGGTACAGAAAAGCCTTTAAATTTACCTTCACTCAGACTATTTCCCGAAAGTAGATAAATTAATGCTACTGATGCTGTGCTGTATAAAAATAGTCCAAAAAGCCAAGATGCTAACAATTCCCAAATTGGTAGGGAAAACACATAAAAACTAATATCTTTGTGAAATAGTGGCTCAGTTTGTTGAAAACTAACGTTGTGGAAATACTCTAAAAATTTATCCCACCGTGCGGAAAGCAGAAAACCGAAAAGTAAACTCATCAGCAATGCGATCGCACTTAACCAAAACTGGTAATTAATCAAAATCGCAATTGTTAACCCCAGCAGCAATATCAGTGCTGAGTTTTGAGTGCCGACATTTGAGTAAAAAGAACTCAGTAGAGATTCTTTTGAAAGATCCCAAAAATTTAAGGTTTCCTGACAATAGTAGATGAAAATCAATCCCACCAGCACACTTAGTCCTAACACCACCGGTAGGAAAAAATGCAAACTCAGTCTTGGGGGGAGATGGGGAGATGGGGGAAGGAGGGGAGAGGGGGAGAAAGAATTGTGCCCTTGTGCCGTCGTTGTGCCCTTCTCTCCCTTGTCGCCCACTCCCCCTCTACCCCCCTCCCCCTTCGCTTCTCGATTGGCTATAGCCAAATTAAACAGCAAAAAACCTGCTGAAGTGAAAAAAGCGATCGCCCACAACCCCAGTTGGGTCAACAAGCGCAACCAAAATACTTGTAAATATCCAACTTCATCAAACCAAAGAATTTCTGCTGCCAGGTGTGAGGCTAAATCAAATAAAAGCCACAAACCAAGCAGCAGCACAAATACTTTAAAAGTACGTTTCATCAAATTGCTGATTTTGGATCTCCCTAACTAAAATTTTGCATCCAAAATCTCACATTGGTTAACTAAACTGCTCACCTGCATCTAAGTTAAATAACATTTGCAGAGTTTGCATACAACGACGCCTTGCGTCAACATCTTGTTGAGCACGCAACTGCACCATCGGGTCATGTAAAATTTTATTAACAATTCCTCGTGTTAGAGCCTCGATGATTTCCTGATGTTTGTCGCCGAATTCTGAACCCAATCGCGATAAAGCTTTTTCTAATTCTTGTTCGCGAATGGTTTCGATTTTATTCCGCAGACAGCTGATGGTAGTGACAGTTTCTAAACTGCGCCACCAAATATCAAAAGCTTCTGCTTCTTCGTCTAACAGCCCCTCTGCCTCCTGCGCCATCTTGCGACGACTTTCGTAGTTTTGCGCCACCACCGCCTTCAAATCATCCACATTGAAGGCTTGTACGTTTTCCACCTCATTCACGTCCGCATGGACGTTACGAGGCACGGAAATATCAAATAACATTAAAGGCTGGTTCGGTGCTAAAACCATTTCTAATTTAGCGCGATCAAGTATCGGCTCTGTCGCAGAAGTACTTGTAAACACTAAATCACTTTCGGCAATCACCGATATCATTGCCGACATTGGATGAGTTTGAATATTTTGTTGGGGATACTGCCGCGCCAGTTCTGCGGCACGTTCCATAGAGCGATTTAAAATGCAAATTTTCGCAGCACCTTTCGATATTAAGTGTTGCACAAGTAACCGCGACATTTTGCCAGCACCGAGAATTGTTACTCGACAAGCCGCTAAATTTTGCACCTTCATTTGCGCTAATTCTACAGCCGCCGAACTGATAGAGACTGCGCCAGTACCAATACTAGTTTCAGTCCGAACCCGCTTACCTGCCGTTAGCGCTTGTTTAAATAATCGATTCAAAATTGTTTTAATACCGTTGTATTGCTGTCCCAGTTTGTGAGTATGCTTCACCTGAGCCAGAATTTGACCTTCTCCGAGTACCAGACTATCTAAACCTGCTGACACCCGCATCAGATGCATCACCGCATCTTGGTGCAGCAACATAAACAGATGTTGTCGCAGAGACACAACAGGCAACTTGCTGTATTCAGAAAGAAACTGAGTAACTTCTCGGATACCCTGTTCAGTTTCTGGGGTAACGATATAAATTTCCAGACGGTTACAAGTACTGAGGATTGCGACTTCTTGAATATGAGGATAGCTAGCTAAGTGAGCGATCGCGCTTTCAGTTTGTGGTTCTGGAATACTCAGCTTTTCCCGGACTTCTACTGGGGCTGTCTTATGGCTTAACCCCACCACTGCTATATGCATATGTTATTGGAGTAATTGCTAAATGGGGATTGGGAATGGGGGAGGCAGTGCGGTCTTGGGGTCTCCCCAAGTGGAGCATCTGCCGTCATGGGGCATGGGGAAGGGGGTATGGGGCAATGGGGAAGGGGGCAATGGGGAAGGGGGAAAACTTTGTATTCCTTTATCCTTTGCCCTTTAACCTTTTCCCCTCATAAAAGTCCCCAGTCCCCAGTCCCCAGTCCCTAGTCCCTAGTGCAGTTGCACAGTCTTAGGCTCACCAGACATGTGAATCGTATCCACAAAACGAGCAGTTTTTGACTGGTTGGAAATAACCAAGCTTTGAGTTCTTGCCCCACCGCTGAAAAAGCGTACACCTTGCATTAAGTTACCACTTGTGATCCCACAAGCAGCGAACAGCACAGTTTCACCAGATGCCAATTCATGAGCATCGTAGACCTTATCGAGGTCAGTGATGTTCATAGAATTCAAACGCTCGATGTTAGCTTGTTTACTTTCACCAATCAAACCTGTTTTCACTACTTCTGGATCGTAGATCAATTGTCCTTGAAAGTGTCCACCCATAGCACGCATTGCAGCGGCGGAAATTACACCTTCCGGAGCCGCGCCAATACCCATTAGACAATGAATGTTAGTGCCGGCAAAACCACAGGATACGGCTGCACCCACGTCACCATCGGAAATTAGTTGCACTCTCGCTCCAGCTTCGCGGATTTCTTTAATCAAATCGTTGTGGCGTTCGCGCTTCATGACTACTACCACAAGTTCTTCAATAGAGCGTCCTAAACACTCGGAGAGAATCTTCAGGTTTTCCGTTGCTGACTTGTTTATGTCTACTTTGCCCTTGGCAGCTGGAGGTGCTGCTAGTTTCTTCATGTAGAAATCAGGTGCAGCAAATAATCCACCTTTTTGGGAAATTGCCAAGACAGCCATCGAACCGGGTTGCCCGTAAGCTACCAGGTTAGTACCTTCGCAGGGGTCAACAGCGATGTCAATTTCCACTAATTCATCTGGGTTACAGAAGTCTTTGGCATCTTCACGAGAGCAGATACCTACTTCTTCCCCGATATACAACATAGGGGCATCATCGCGTTCGCCTTCGCCGATAACGATACGACCGCGCATGTAAATTTTGTTCATTCGCTCCCGCATGGCTTCTACAGCTACTTGGTCTGCGATGTTTTTTTCGCCCTTGCCCATCCAACGTGCGGAGGCGATCGCCGCTTGTTCAACTACTTCAATAATTTCTAAACCAAGTGTATTTTCCACAAATGCCCTCTAAGATTGCTTGACTTTGCGTAGTTTTATCAATGATTTCAGTTTTCAAGTCTACCAAAGGGCGGATACACCTGGAAAATAGTCTTGACTTGCTTCTGTGTTAAGTTTTGCTGCTGAATGTTTTTATACTTGTCATAATTGGCACTTTCGGTTACTTATTTTCTTACTTCAGTAAGCCAACTTATACACCAAGTATTTTTGTTCAATTGTCACAATTACAGGTTAGCCGAATACCTGAATTTCAGTATTTTAACTTGAAGAAGAAAATCTTTCCTGCCTATGACAAAGAATGGAAGCTCCTGTCTGGATACAAAAGCTGCACATTCATAAATTTACAAGCGAGATAACATTCAATCACAAATGTTTATTTTACGTATGATTATAAGTATAGTGACGAAATCTGTCTTGATTTACTGATAATCTTATCAGTAATGAATTTTTAAATCATAAAATCATTTTTATCAAGAGGTATAAACACCCGTGGGTTTAAAACTTGAAAAAGTCGTCCCTTGGGGACGTTCGATGACAGAATATGTCAGAATGTTTCACCTGAAAGGTTCTGACCTCAACTTAAAAATTATTGATTGTGCTGGAGGTCCTGCCAGCTTCAACGCCGAAATGAATAGTCAAGGATATGAAGTAGTTTCTTGCGATCCAATTTATCAGTTCTCCAAAAGCGAGATTGCTAAACGCATTCAAGAAACTTATTCGCTGATTATGAATGGAATTGAAAACAATCAACACAACTACCTTTGGATAGAAATTGAATCTCCCGCCAAATTAGGTGAGATTCGCATGGCTGCAATGCATCAGTTTTTAGAAGATTTTCCTTTAGGGCTGGAGGAAAAACGTTATTTAACCGATGGTTTACCTGTGCTACCATTTCAGGCAAATCAGTTTGAATTGGCGTTGTGTTCTCATTTTTTGTTTACCTATTCTGACCAATTTTCCGTAGAATTTCATATAGAGGCGATCGCCGAAATGTGCAGAGTCGCCAAAGAAGCCAGAATTTTCCCTCTATTAAACATCTCTGGGGAACCCTCCCCCCTACTCCATCCAGTGCTGAGTGAATTACAAAAGCAAGGATATGTAGTTGAAATCAAGCAAGTACCTTATGAATTTCAGCGTGGTGGAAATCTACTTTTGCGCGTTTGCCAAGCAAACGCGATTACTAATTAGCAATTGGCTTTTTCTGCAAATATTTTTTCACTCTTCTAATACTTAAGCTAGAAAAAACTAACAAAATCCATAAAACCAAAATATGCTGAACTTTCTCAACTCCCTTTTAGGTCGCCACCCAGAACGAGTTAAGGCAAACGTGGAAATTTACACTTGGCAAACTTGTCCTTATTGCATCCGTGCCAAGACGCTACTTTGGTGGAAAGGTGTCAACTTCACCGAATACAAAATCGATGGTGACGAAGCAGCCAGAGCGAAAATGGCTGAACGTGCGAACGGACGGCGTAGCGTACCGCAGATTTTTATCAATAACCAGCATATTGGTGGCTGTGATGACATTTATCAGCTAGATACTCAAGGTAAACTTGACTCTCTTCTCACCGAAGTAACTGTTTAAGGATTGGGCAATGGGCAATGGGCAATGGGAATTAAACAAGTTGTTTGAAAGTAATGCGCGAACGATCCGAGGATTCTTTCCATGCCCAATGCCCATTGCCCTTTAAATAAGAATATGTTAACTGAATACTCAGAATATCTTATACATAGACAATGGATGACTCATGCCCTAGAATTTGCACAAGCAGCAGGTAATGCGGGAGAAGTTCCGGTAGGTGCTGTTGTAATTGACTCATTTGGAAATTTGATTGCAGGGGGTGAAAATCGGAAAGAACGCGACAAAGACCCCACAGCTCATGCAGAAATTATCGCCATTAGGTCAGCTGCAAAAATCTTGCAAAGCTGGCGTCTCAACGAATGCACTCTCTACGTCACTTTAGAACCTTGCCCGATGTGTGCGGGCGCTATTGTGCAAGCACGTTTAGGACTTCTTGTCTATGGCGTAGACGATCCAAAAACTGGCTCAATTCGTACTGTTGCCAACATACCTGATAGCGCCGCTTCTAATCACCGCTTGCGTGTAATCGCAGGTGTTCAAGAGTCTAACAGTCGTCAACAGTTGCAAGGCTGGTTTGCGAATCGCCGAAGTAGCAAAATCTAACGGACAGAGGTAAAAGTGTCCGGTAGGTGTGACACAAATCAAAGAAGAAAATCTACGGTGTATCTAACATAGCTTTGATGACATTTGACCCGACAATCAGCAGCCACCGTGATGATGGAACTTCACACTTCCGCTAATACTTGCCAGAAAACATCTGCCAATTCTGAAACAATTGCTAAATTGGCTCCTACGACCTCTCAAATTTCTCCTTGGTTAACTCCCTTGGCGTATGTGTTAGGGCGTCATTTCCTTTTACCGTTCTTCTTTGGCCAAATCAGGATCATTGGCGAAGAACATATTCCCACCACGGGTCCAATTATCCTCGCTCCCACCCATCGAGCGCGTTGGGATGCATTGCTAGTGCCCTACGCTGCTAGTTGCTGTGCCGCAGGTCGAGATTTGCGTTTCATGGTAACAATCAGTGAATGTCAAGGAGTTCAGGGCTGGTTTGTCCGACGCTTAGGAGGCTTTCCTGTAGATCCTAAACGCCCGTCAATTAGCACCCTGCGGCACGGTGTTGAATTACTCCAGCAAGGAAAAACCTTGGTTATTTTTCCCGAAGGTGGCATTTATCGTGATGGTGAAGTTCACCCGTTAAAGCCGGGAATTGGACGTTTGGCTTTGAGTGCTGAATCTAGTCACCCAGGACTAGGGGTGAAAATTGTCCCCATCAACATTAATTACAGCCAACCTTATCCGAACTGGGGTACGGATGTTAACATCCACATTGGTTCACCGCTAACAGTAGCAGATTACACTCATGGGTGCGTCAAACAAGATGCTAAACGCCTGACAGCTGATTTAGCAAAGATGTTGCAACAATTAAGCCATCACGAATCAAAGATAATTAATCACAGATTTGCTGAGGTTCCTAATTCTTAATCATGAATTCGGGCATCGTCCAAGTGGGCATTGGGCAAAGGAGGGCGAGGAAACCCCGCCCCTACTCTCCTTGTCTCCTTGTCTCCTTGTTCCCGTGCCCCCAGTCCCCAGCCCCCTGCACGGTGGCTATGGGAACTCGATTACACCAATGTTTAGTCTAAAACAAAGAAACTTAGTATGTAGCTTTGCTTTTATCAGAGACCAAAACAGAGTTAAGATACCCGAAGTTTCCATACCAATTGTGTGTAATTATCGCGCCAATTTATAAGAATGAACTTTGCTGCAATTCCGTTAATTCGCTTCACTTGCTTATCATTGCTAGCAGCCCTCAGCTTGCTATCACCTGTGGATGCTCAGGTAATCAAGTTACCAAGCAATCCTAACCAAGCACAACCGATTGACCCTGATGACCCGAACAATCTCCGTCCTACTGCACCAAATGGTACTCTTTTAAGCATTGATGGCGGCAAGCGTCTGATGAGTGAGGCAAGTAGTGCAGTTGGTTCTCAAAACTATGCTACAGCCGCGAAGAAACTCCAGGAAGCACGTCAGGTTTTTAACCAGCTATCTAATTTTTATCAAGACTTGAATTCTAGCTTTTCGGGAATTGATAATAGAATTTCTGATTCCCTGCGGAAAAAGGCGCTAGAAACTGCTCAAATGCGAGATGAATCCACCTATCAGCTAGCGCTGGTACATCGGGCGCAAAATCAACCAGAATTAGCTGTGCCTTTGCTGGTTCAGATTATTCGCTCTCAAAACCCAACGCGGGAATTAGGTAAGAAGGCTTACCAGCAGTTATTAGAGTTAGGTTTTGTGGATTCTCCTTATCCTCGCACTGGTAGTTCTTCCTCCCCCTCCCCCAGCACTGGTAATAGTTCCTCTTCTCCCAAAAAATAAAAACTCTTTTTTCGTTGATTATTCCTTTCTCTTCGTTGTCCCCTCCTCAACCCCAATGCTAGGATGGGGTTATGTGCCATGACATGGCGTTCTCAAAAATAAGCGTGACTATGGGCATGTGCTAACCATTGCTAAAATCTTATGTTGGCAAAGGTAGCCGACAGGTATTTGTTGTTAATAATAGAAAAAGAAGTTTTTCAGGAATGGCGATGATTAGTCCGCAGCAAGTTGAAGCAATGATCAAGGCGGAACTGCCAGATGCCCAAGTTCAGGTGCAAGACTTGACTGGTGGCGGCGACCACTATCAAGTCACTGTAGTTTCATCGCAGTTTGCAGGCAAGGGACTGGTGCAACAACACCAGTTAATTTATCGTGCTTTGCAGCAAGCCATGTCAAATGATGCAATTCATGCTTTAGCACTCAAAACGTACACTCCTGAGGCTTGGCAGACAACAGCCGCTTCATGAAGTTATGAGTTAGGAATTAGGAGTTATGAGTTGAAAAAAGATTTTTACTTCCTCACTCCTAAGTTTTTATTCCTCACTGTTGAAACCATAATAGGAAACTGAAAGAACATGACACCAGAAGTTAAAGATAAAATTGATAACTTGTTAACACAGAACAAGATTATGGTTTTCATGAAGGGAACCAAGTTGATGCCCCAGTGCGGTTTCTCCAATAATGTTGTGCAGATTCTCAATACCTTGGGAGTTCCCTTTGAGACGCTTGACATTCTGGCTGACCCAGAAATCCGTCAGGGAATCAAAGAGTATTCCAATTGGCCCACAATTCCCCAAGTCTATATTGATGGTCAATTCGTTGGCGGTTCTGATATTTTGATTGAACTGTACCAAAAAGGCGAATTGCAGCAAATGGTAGAAGTTGCTTTAGCTTCGTAAAAGTAAACGTCTTTGGTCATTTGAAGCTGTACGCGATCGCTTCCCTCTTGGTGAGAGTATTATTTGTAGCGATCGCGAACGCCCTTGTTCTAAAATTCCTTCAGCCTTGTTTGGGCTAACCACACAAGGCTGAAGGAATATTTTTTTATAAATACAATTTGTGCCATGCAGACCAATATTACCCATTGACCAATGCTGATAATATGTTATAATCATCAGCGTTGATTAACGGTTACTAACGATTAACTCTAAAAGGGTATTAGTAGTAATCGTGTTGTCGTTCTGTCTCTGGCTCTAGTTGGGTCATGGCAAAGTTAGATCCATCGTACAAATAGCGGCTGGCTTCCTCCTCTAAGCGATGAATCAAATAAGGTTCAATAGTGTTACTATGTCGCAGGGCGGCTAGATATCCATCCAAATACATCCGCATATCATCCGTCCGATAACCGCGATTCCATAGCTCGACGAAGGCGTCGGTAAGTCTTTGGTAGTAGCGAATGGTTTGTGTGTCTTGGAGCATAACTGAGGATAGAAATCTCTTAAGAATGAGAATTGTAAATGATTCACATGGAAATGTGAAGTCTTACTTTCAGGTTGCCATCAAATTAGAGATCATAACTCTACTTTGGGGATCACTACCTCTTGGCTACAGTATAACTAGATCCTATTCCAGAAGAAGGGGAATCGGATTACTAGTAAAGTATTCTTATGATTTTCTCTCAAAATAGCTCTAATTGAGTGAGGGGTGTAAGCATTTATTTCATCTACCAAATGGAATACTTTTTCCGATTTTTGCCGAAAGATAGCTTTTGTAAGAATTAGCTTATTTGGTGAGATTTTGTTTGTCAATACCAACAAGCGTGAAAGCAAGATGTTTAACTTAGGAGATTTTACTTTCCCGGAATTCTAACAAAAATTTAATAATATTACCAATCCACCCTTGCCAAGGCATAAATTACCTACTTGTCAGCTTTTTTATTAGAAAAAGTTATGCTAATCGCAATGGAGGTAACAAGGGCTACAAAACCTTAGACATTGGCTTTGTTACTTTGAAAGTCATCGACGCTAAGGGGTATTGCCACCGTGGGATCGGTTTGTATTGAAATCATTGAGGGAAATCCCCATCTGAGGTCGTTGCTAGGTTGGCACTTGCAACAACTAGAGTATCGCGTGCATCAAGCCGCCAGCATTTATCAAGCAAGGGAAGTTTTTTTAAGCCAACAACCAACACTAATTATTCTTGATGCTGATTTGCCTGATGGCGATGGCATTGAGTTTTGCCGTTGGTTGCATCGTCAGCAACAACCTTTAATTTTAATGCTATCTGCCCGGAGTAATGAAGCTGATATCGTCGCTGGTTTGAAAGCTGGGGCTGATGATTATCTGAGCAAACCTTTTGGAATGCAAGAGTTTCTAGCACGGGTGGAGTCACTAATTCGCCGCAGACGCACACCTGTAGCGCCAGCTTATCTCGATTATGGCTCGATCCAAATCGATTTAGTGCAGCGCCGGGTTCGCTTTCAAGGCGAATTTATCGATTTAACACCGCAAGAGTTCAGTTTACTGTATGTTTTGGCGCAAGCAGGCGGAGTGCCTCTAAGTAGGACCGAATTGCTACGTCGCGCTTGGCCAGATGCGATTGACAACCCACGTACTATTGATACTCACGTTTTATCACTACGGAAAAAAGTTGAACTCGATCCTCGACAACCCAGTTTGATTCAAACTATCCGTAATGTTGGATATCGCTTTAACATGGAAATTATAAATGCCAACCCGCCACAATCACAAGCTAAGTTAGCCAAAGAGAGATTTACTAATCAACGTTCAACTCTTAGCAGTCAAGTCCCAGAAGGGGAGGTGGTTACTGGGTAGTACTTAGTGGGAGCGTGGAAGGGTGGAAGCGTGGATTATACCAACAAGCAACAACTAAGAACGCTCCAAACAACAATTAACAACCCTTCGGCTTGGCTCGTTCCGACGCTCGTTCCTCGCTAACGCTTCGCTATCGCTAGCGCTGCGCTAACACCACTTGCTTCTCCCTTGGCGTTAGCCTCTCACTTTGGGAGAAGGGGAGACGCTGCGCGAACAAGTCGGCAGAGCGACCCAATGCACTGGTTCACCAACAACTAACAATTAACTCCATTCTTCATCTGCTTGAGTTTGTGCTTGTGTCAAGCTTTGACGTAAGTTAACCCAGTCTACTTCATCCGCTTTTTGATTTGCGAACAAGCGACCTTGGTGTAGGTGTAATAAGCGGGTACAAGACATCTGAGCTAACTCTAATTGGTGATTTACCATGAGAATGGTAGTTTGATGACTTTGAGTTAGTTTTAAGACTTGTATCAAATGCTCGGCTGTGCGAATGTCTAGAAAAGATGTTGGCTCGTCTAATAATAAAATTTTCGGTTGGATAATTAAAGCACGAGCGATCGCTATTAATTGTCTTTGTCCTGCCGAAAGTTGCACCTCAGTCCTTCCTAACCAATCATTGGGAATGTGCAGTTGTTCTACGCAGTGACTGACACGTTGCTGAATTGTCTGTTTGGGTAAACCACGCAAAACTAACGGATAAGCTAACGCTTCTGTCACTGTCATTCCCAATAACTTGGATTCTTGAGGTACGAGTGTCACATTAGCGCGTAACTCCAAGATGGGAATTTGCCGATATTCCTGATTTTCTAGATAAATTTTACCGCTACTCGGTTCATCAAGGCGGTTGATGAGGCGTAATAGCGAAGTTTTGCCAGCACCAGTCAGCCCGATAATAACGACAAATTCGCCTTTCGTAACCTCAAAGGAAATATCTTGTAATATAGGATATCCTTGTTGGTTGCTTTTAAGGGTTTTCAGTTTGGCAAATAGATTTACTTGCTCTAGCTTTAGTTTGGGAGGAAGATTATCCAAGTGCAAATTCGGTAAGTATTAATTCTTCTTTATCTCACGCAAAGCAGCCAGTGCGTTGCGGGGGTTCCCCCCGTTGTAGCACCTGGCGTAGCGCAAAGGCGCAAAGCGAAGAAGAAAAATTTTTGGGGATGCTTTAATTTAAGCTACCCAATGTTAAAGCTGTGGTTATAGTCCAAGCATCAACTAATAGTAAGAAGAATGTAGATATAAGTAAAGCTACGTACATCCAGGGCTGTGCTAAAGGGTAGACATCTGTGGTGTCAATGCCTGTTTTGGCTTGCACTTGGCGGACTAATTGGGCAAATCCCGCTACACGCATCGGTAGTAAATAAGCTTTGCCGTCTTGGCTGAGGAAGTAATAAACTAGACCCCCTTGCCCTGTGGTACGGGGTTTTAATTCTTTGACTTGCGACCAAGGTAAAGACCAACCTTTACGAAAGAAGCGCGGAACCCAAACGGGGTAGGTAACTTGAATTCCCTGGTCGTCTAAAATTACTCGTTCGGTTAAGACTGCATACAAACCAACAAAACCGATGCTGATTCCTACCCACAATAGTGCTGGTGGTATGGGTGAGGCTGTTGCCTTGGATAAAAAAGGTAACGGTGCTGTGAGGGCTATATAGAGGCTTAACAGGGCGATGCGAATTAACGGAGAAAGACGAGAAATGAAAGTTGAGGTATCAGTTGATGCTGTCACGGCTGAAATAGCGATCGCTTGCTTTAATTACCGGAATTTATGGGTAAAAGCCCCGTCCTAAAAGGACGGCTTTATATTGTATTTTCCTGCTACTTGGGTAATCATCTTATGATGACTATGCTATCATAACCCAAGGAGGAAGAGGAATAATCATGCTAGTTTTTGAGTTTAGAACCTATGGCAAAGCAGCACAGTTTAAAGCAGTTGATGAAGCTATCCGAATAACTCAGTTTATTCGGAATAAAGCGATAAGATTGTGGATGGATGGGCAGGCTAAGTCTTGGGTTGAACTCTCGCGGCATTGTGCATTGTTGGCTAAAGAGTTTGGGTTTGCAGATAAATTAAACTCAATGGCTAGACAAGCTGCTGCTGAACGAGCATGGGCTTCTATATCTCGCTTCTATGACAACTGCAAGAAAAAAGTATCAGGTAAAAAGGGATATCCAACTTTTCAAAAAGATTGTAGAAGCGTCGAGTATAAGACGACGGGCTGGAAGCTGTCTGAAAACAGAAAGTCTATTGTCTTTAGCGATAAAAATGGTATTGGGAAATTAAAAATCAAAGGTACTCGTGACCTTAATTTTTATCAACCTGACCAAATTAAGCGGGTGCGTTTGGTCAAACGTGCAGACGGATATTATGTCCAATTCTGCATATCAGTAGACCGCACAGAACTAATTACTCCAACCCATCAGACAGTTGGGCTAGACGTAGGGCTGGAAAGCTTTTACACCGATTCACTTGGGAATAAAGTTCAAAATCCTCGGTTCTATCGAACTGGGGAACAGAAGATGAAACGCTCACAAAGACTTGTTTCTCGCAAGGTCAAAGGTTCTAGCAACAGACGTAAAGCCAGAACTAGATTAAGTAGAGTTCACCTCAAAATAAGTAGACAGCGTAAAGACCATGCCGTGAAATTGGCAAGGTGCGTAATCACATCAAACGATGTTGTAGTCTATGAAGACTTGAGTATTAAGAACATGGTCAAAAATCATTGCTTGGCAAAATCAATCAATGATGCTGGATGGTATCAATTTAGAGTTTGGCTAGAGTATTTTGGCAAGGTATTTAAGAGGATTACTATTGCGGTAAATCCCTCATATACTTCCCAAGAATGTTCTAGCTGTGGCGTAATTGTGAAAAAATCACTATCTACTCGTACACACGTTTGTCAGTGCGGCTGCAAGCTAGACAGAGATCACAACGCTGGTATAAACATCCTTAACTCAGGGTTGGGTACGGTAGGGCATACCGGAACCTTTGCACTTGATAAGGCAGATGGCGTTTCGAGTTGATTCTTCCGTCAGACTGCCGTGCAAGCAACGCTTCTGGAGAAAAGACCTCTACTCTGGTTGGAGCAATCCTATTAGAGCAAGTCATTTCATAGATAGAAGAATCCCCGGACATTTATAAAGGGGAGTGTCAAGGTAAATACTTTTGAACTACAATCCAACCGGTTAGGGATACCCAGGCAAAACCGATAAATAAAATAATATTCGTGCCGATGTGTAAAGGTCTAGCCCAGGATTTTCTGGCGCTAATTTGTGTTGCGCTAAAACCAGATACTAAAACTAACGCTACGACTATCAAACCAGCCAATAAGTGTGAGGAGTGTCCTAAGGAACCAAAATGACCGTAAGTGCCAACAATACCGATCGCCAACAGTAACATGACTAAACTTACCATGCAGCAGCCTATGACAAAGTGGAGATCGCGCACTTTTTGATTTCCCCCCCCAAATGCTGACATAAAAGGCAGACGCTGAGAAGTTCTCATCTGAAACATCAAAACCCCAGTTACCGCAAGCAACAAATAAGCCAATAGCGACAAACCCATTGACCAAGCTGCTATTTTCCACAACCAAATAAAAGAAGGCAGATTCATATTAAGGATTGTAGATCAAAGTAGGGGGATTGGGCATGGGGCATTGGGCATGGAAAAAATTTTATTTATTCGCGCATTAAAAATCGAGCGTATTTAATTCCCATTGCCCATTGTCCAATAACTAATAACTAATAAGCAAAAGAGGGCTGCTGAGTCCAGCAACCCTCTTTATTGAGCAAAATTGTTTTTTTTAATCAACAGATACTAAACCAGTCATTTTAAAGGATTGTGTTGTATCCCCGATTTTTGTATTAATTGTCTGCATCAAGTTTTTTTTATTGATTGGATCTATTCCTGTTTCTGAGTCTGTACCAAACTCATTAGTACTAGGTTCGTCTAAGGCGAGGCGATCGCATGGAATCTTATCCGATAAAATTGCACTTGCCATCATACCCGTATGAATCTCTAGTTGAGCAACTCTTGGTGCTTCAAAAACTAATCGTTGTCCAGGAAAAACTACCCGTTCAAAGTACCAGTTGGGAATATCTGAAATGCGAACCACCTGTATTTTGCTCGTGGCATTAACGTAGCAGCAGAGAATTTTCCCTGATTGCTCTGGTGGTAAAGGATCTAATATTTGAGCCATAACTGCTAAAGAGCTTTACGCCACAATTTTATATTACACCAGCAAAGCTAGCATCGGCTGATCCCCATATGCTGTAACTCCGAATACCAACTGAAATTTTCTGGATAATTTTTATCATAAGTTATGTCAACTATCTAAAAATATTGTTAAATTCTATGCTTTTTTTGCAATTGTAGATTAAGCACGAATGTTTTAATATTTTTAGCTTTGGGAAAACATCTGTAACTTAGTTGATATAAGTAGCAACGAGCCAGAGCAGCGATCCCGTTCTTTTTTCTATACCGGAGGAGTGATTTTTTTTGATTTACATAGATCACGATTAACAGACGCAGGCGATCGCTTAATAGATAAACTGGGTGTTATCGTAAAGTTATATGGAAATTGCTTTCATAAAACCTATCTATAAGAATCATACATCTGTAAGTGCAAAGTGATGAGCGCTACTGCCACAGATAGAGTATTAGGTTTATGCATATCAATCATCGGCTTAAATGTCAAGCATGATGCGTGATACACGAAGAAAAACCACAACAAACACCTTGAAATTCAAATATTTATCTTTTTTGGACGCTGAGGAATGGCAAGATGGAAGTTAAAACACCGATGATGGAAAACCGAATTCTCTACGTTCGCCTTCCTTGTAACCCTATTTTTCCGATTGGGGTAGTTTATCTTTGCGATCACGTTCACAAGCTATTCCCTAATATCGAGCAGCGTATTTTTGACCTGGGAACAGTACCACCTTTAGACTATTACTCTGCCCTTAATCGCTGTATCGATGAATTTAAACCCACACTGCTAGTATTTTCTTGGCGGGATATCCAAATTTATGCCCCAGTCGGTGGACGTGGCGGAAATCCACTACAAAACGCCTTTGAATTTTACTACGCCAAGAATCCTTTCATCAAACTACGCGGCGCATTAGGCGGTGGACGAATCTTTATCGCCTACTATGTAGAGTTGTGGCGAAACTTGGGATTAATCAAACGCGGTTTAAAACGCGCCCAAAAATACAATTCTGAAGCGCGTGCAATTGTTGGTGGTGGTGCAGTCAGCGTCTTTTACGAACAGTTGGGTAAAAGCTTGCCTAAAGAAACAATTATATCTGTAGGTGAAGGCGAAACTCTGCTGGAAAAACTTTTAAGTGGTAAAGACTTCCGGGATGAACGCTGTTATGTGGTAGGAGAAGCACAACCACGCGATCGCCTAATTCACGAACAACCCACCCCGTTAGAAAAAAGCGCCTGCAACTACGATTATATAGAAAGCATCTGGTCTGACTTTAACTACTACCTACAAGAAGAAGACTTCTACATTGGCGTACAAACCAAGCGCGGATGTCCTCACAACTGCTGTTATTGCGTTTACACCGTCGTCGAAGGCAAACAAGTACGCATCAACCCCGCTGATGAAGTTGTCGCCGAAATGCGTCAATTATATGATCGCGGTATTCGCAACTTCTGGTTTACCGATGCCCAATTTATCCCCGCGCGGAAATTTATCGATGATGCTGTACAACTTTTACAGAAAATCGTTGATTCTGGAATGACAGATATTCATTGGGCAGCATACATCAGAGCAGACAACCTGACACCAGAGTTGTGTGAATTGATGGCAAAAACCGGGATGAACTACTTTGAAATCGGTATTACGAGCGGTTCCCAAGAACTTGTCCGGAAAATGCGGATGGGCTACAATCTGCGAACCGTCTTACAAAATTGCCGCGACTTAAAAGCAGCTGGTTTCAACGACTTAGTTTCCGTCAACTATTCATTTAACGTCATTGACGAACGTCCCGAAACCATTCGCCAAACCATCGCTTACCACCGCGAACTCGAACGCATTTTCGGCGCTGATAAAGTCGAACCTGCTATATTTTTTATTGGGTTGCAACCCCATACCCACTTAGAAGAATACGCTTTCAAAGAAGGCATCCTTAAACCAGGATACGATCCAATGAGCTTGATGCCTTGGACAGCAAAAAAACTTCTTTGGAACCCCGAACCCCTCGGTTCCTTCTTTGGCGAAGTTTGCTTGCAAGCTTGGCGACAAAACCCCAACGACTTCGGACGCGAAGTCATGAAAATCCTAGAAGAAAAACTCGGTTGTGCCGACTTAGAAGAAGCACTTTCTGCGCCAATAGAAACGAAAGAAAAACAACTCGCGGGGGTATCATAAGAGACAAGGAGATGAGGAGGCAAGGAGATGAGGAGACAAGGAGACAAAAAGAATAATTCTTCTTTCCCCCATCCCCCCTCTCCCCATCCCCGCTCTCTTTATCTCCCCATCTCCCCCTCTTTTCTCCGCGCACTCTGCGGTTCGTTTAATAAAATGCAATCCCCATGTTAGAAGGCTCAATACTCCAACAATTAGAAACTACCCATCGTCACAGTGCTAGACCAATTCGCTTTGGGGTGTATTATAAAAATACGCTGGTATCACTGTGTCATGCCCTAGAAGACCACATCTTAAGCGACAATACTAAACCCTTAGTAATCACAGCCTTCCAACAGGGGAAATGGTATTTGCAAGAAGCTGATCGCTATGCAGATATTGCCAAAAAATCCCGCGAAATCATCATCATGGCTGCCCTAGATGCAGGTTTTGCCGAACATCCCACAAGCCTTCTTGATAATGTAGATTTAGTGGCGTTAGATACGAGTGATCCAGTCGCCCAAGAATGGCACTTGATTATTCTCTCGCCTACATACACAGCAATGGTACTTTGTCAAGAAATATCAGAAGCTGATTATGGCACGGCAGGGCTACCAGCATCCGATCAGGAGCGTAAATTTTATGGGTTGTGGACATTTGAGCCAGAGTTAGTGCATCAAACAGCAGAATTAGCGATCGCCCACATTGAACCATACAACGCAGAACTAGCGAACAAACTCAAAGCACATAAACAGACAATTCAGCCTAGCCTTGCCACATCAGAAAACTTGAGTGCAGTAGTCTCCCGTGTGGTCGATTATCTTCAGACTGGGCAAGAGAATTTATCTATACCCACAGCGGCAAATAAACAAAGCTTGGATCGCAACTTGGTTTCCAACGAAATCCAAGCATTTTTGCGGATGGCGCAACTGATGGATATGGCTGATGTCAGCAATCCAATGGCAGCAGCAGAAGTCGTAGTGCTTTGTGAAGCGATCGCTCAAGTATTGGATCTTCCCGCATGGCAAGTTAAAAGATTGCGTCTTGCTGGTTTGCTGCATCGCATAGATCCATTACAAAAAGCAGAGAGCATTCTCGCACCCGGTACATCTACACGTTACCACGAAGATGCCCCCTGCTGTCCCTTAACTTGTCCCCTAGTTCCGGGGGCGCAGGTATTGCGAACAATGCCGCGACTGCGGGCAATAGCACAAATTATTACTCATCAAACCGAGTGGTGGGATGGTACAGGTGAACCAGCCGGCTTATCTGGCGATGAAATTCCTCTAGAGTCGAGAATTTTGGCATTGGTAGCAGACTTTCAGTGGCGAGTCAATGAGAAACAAACATCTCAATTAAGTCGTGAAGAGATATTTGCTCAGGCTCTAGAAGAGTGCAGGCAGCTACAATCGACGCGCTTTGATCCTAAATTAATAGATACCCTAGCTTTATTAGTTATGGGCTTGCAACAAGGAATCGAATTACCTCTGATGACACCTAAAATTAGCGCTGGGATGTGGCTACTTGATGCGAAGCTAGATAGCGAAATGAAAACTGCTGTGACGAAAAATGAATATTGAAGTAACCGACATCCTAGAAGGGTGCGCCTATACATACAAAGGCTGCTCTAGCCTGCGTTCGCGTAGCGTGTCGTAGACAAGGCAGGCTTAGTTTGTGTAGCCACAGGCTTATAGCCTGTGTGCATATATTTACCAACTTGATATAACTCATATGAATATTGAAGCATTGCGATCGGGAAAACTTAAACAACTTCCAGGGGCAGATTTAGAAGACGAGGAACTTAGTAGATTAGATTTAAGCCGCATCAATCTGGCTGGTGCCAACCTTGTCGGGACAAATTTGGCTAATTCTAAACTCGAAGGTGGGCATTTAGAAGGAGCTAACTTAATGGGAGCCATCCTCGTGCAAACTGACTTGCGGGCGAATTTGATGGGAGCCAACTTGATGCAAGCAGATTTGACAGGCGCTGATTTGCGCGGTAGCAACTTGCGCGGTGCTAACTTGATGGGAGCCACACTCAGCGACGTTTCTTTAGCGGGTGCTTTCTTAAGTGGCAGCAATTTGATGAATGTCAACTTGCAAGGTGTTGATTTGCGCGGTGCTGACTTGCGCGGTGCGAACCTCACCGGCGCAAATCTCAAAGGTGCAGACTTGAGCCGCGCAGATTTGCAAGGCGCGTTGTTAAGTCAGGCAAATTTAGAAGAAGCTGACTTGCGCTCTGCGAATCTGGCGGGAGCGAATTTGACAGGAGCAAACTTGCTGTGTGCTGAGTTAGACGGTGCGAATTTAAGCGGCGTTAACTGGGATAGAGCTTGTTTGGTAGGAACAGTGGTTGAGAAAAGTTCTTGAAGGTTGGAAAAACAGCAATAGGCGTTTCCACTGCTAGAATTTTCATTATTGTTAAGCAGCAAAAAGTTGTGAGTCTACAGCAAGTTTTCAAGCAAGCATTGCAGCTTTCAATGGTGGATAATAAGTAATTTAAAAAATTGAAAAATTCCTCCACCCTTATGACTGTAAAACCCCAGACCGAAAAAGACTTGTTTACTAAAAGCACTAGTATAAATATCAATCAAGAAACAGAAAAGGAAAAAGTTCTATGTTCTCATTGTCAGCGCACAGCTACGAACGGTATTAAATGTAAAGGAATTTGTGTGGCTGACAATGACTATTAAGGTATGAATTTTAAACAGTTGTCTCAAGCACTGCTAACCCAATCGAGCCGGACGCATCCATTTTCTGGTTCATCGACAACAACGTTAATACTATTTGGTGAGGATAAATACTCACAACGCCATTGATATCACCCCATCATAAATAGCTTATTTCGGAATGGGAAAAAACTAGTTGTAGGCGTTTCCCCAAGTGCTGAGGTGAAAACGCCCGCTTAATCTTAACTCAAAGCGCTTCGCAGTCGTTGTTCTAAAGAAACCAAATCTACTCCAAGATTTTCCAGAACCCTGACAGCGGCGCCTCCTCCTTCTTTGAGAATGCCTAACAGCAAATGCTCTGTACCAACATAGTTAACATTAAGTTGTCGCGACTGTTCTACCGAGAGTTCTAATGCCTGTTTTGCCCTTGGTGTGAAGGGAATATCTAAAGGTGTATTACCCTTACCTCTACCGATAATTTTTTCAACCTCAATTTGAGCATTTTCTAAATTTACGCCCACTGAGGTGAGAAACTGAGCAGCAAAGCCGCTTCCTTCGCCAACCAATCCTAGTAAAATCTGTTCTGTGCCGACATATTGATGCCCCAAACGCCTCGATTCACCTTGGGCAATATTCATGGCTATAATCGCTTTTTGGGTGAATCTTTCATAACCTTTGAGGTGGAATCTGCCAGACTTAAACCCAGAAAGCTGTTCAAAGATAGATTCAAAAAATTTTTCAAACATAAAGCCTTCCTGCTTTGACGTATTGCTAATTGGTTGAATAATGCGATCGCCTTTGGCTTTGCCTGTAGTTAAAAAAGATAGTAAATCTTCCATCGTTTCAGCATTAGCTGAATACCAGAGAAATTGCTTGTCTTTTCGGCTATTAACTAACTTCTCAATTCGCAGTTTCTCCAAATGATGGGATAGCGTTGAGTTCGGAATCTTCAGCTTTTGGTGAATCTCTCCTACAGTCATTCCTTCTGGATAAGCTGCAAACAGTAGCCGCATTATTTCCAAACGAGGTTCCGACCCCAATGCAGCAAATATATCTGCATATCGAGCCGTGTCTTCATTATTTTCAACCATATTTCTAGAATGATCGAAATAAACAAAATGTCAATACTAATATTTTGGGGCATTGGGCATGGGGCAAGAGGGAAGGGAAAACGAATAAAAAAACTTTCTTTTCTTCCCTTTACCCTTTTCCCCTGTTCAAATCCCCTTGTCCCCTTGTCCCCTTGTCCCCTTGTCCCCTTGTCTCCCCATCCTCCTACTAACTCTTCCCGCTACCAATCAAATACAATAGCGCCATGCGAACGGCAACACCGCTGGTTACTTGCGCTTGAATCAGGCTAAATTCTGGATCGTCCATTAAGTCAGAGCTAATTTCGACACCTCGGTTAACGGGACCGGGATGTAGAACTTTGACATTTGGGTGGCACAGTTGCAGCTTTGAGCGTGTAATGCCAAACATCTGATGATATTCGCGCAAACTCGGCAATAAATGAGCCGTCATGCGTTCCTTTTGCAGACGCAACGTCATGACAAAATCAGCATCTTTCAAAGCGGGTTCTAGTTGCCAATGTATAAATAGGTTGCGATTTTGGATTTTGGATTGGGAATTGGCAATTTCTCCCTCAACTTCCCCAACTCCGTCATCGCTGACATAATCGGCAAATAATTGAGGTAATAAAGTAGGTGGTGCTGCTAGATGCACTTGGGCACCACTTGCGGTTAAACTCCAAATATTCGATCGCGCGACGCGAGAATGCAGAATATCGCCAACAATGGCAATCTTTTTATTCTTCAACAGTTCGAGTCGAGGATTTTCTGGGTCGATAATACTACAAATGGTAAATAAGTCAAGTAATCCTTGGGAAGGATGCTCATGTTGACCATCACCAGCATTGAGGACACTAACTCTGACACCTAAACGATCCATTTCAGCAGCGATCGCATTCGGTACTCCGGCTTCACGATGGCGAATCACCATAATATCAGTTCCCATCGCCAAATAAGTCTTCGCCGTGTCGAGAATCGTTTCTCCTTTGGTGATAGAAGAAGTTGCTGAGGCAAAATTCAGCGTATCTGCACTTAAGCGTTTTGCTGCAAGTTCAAAACTACTGCGAGTGCGGGTAGACGCTTCAAAAAATAAATTAGCCACCACCTGTCCTTGTAAGCTTGGCACTTTCTTCGTCCGTCGCGATAGCACCTCCTGAAAACTGGCAGCAGTTTGCAAAACGGTATCGTATTCAGCTTTCGTGAAGTCAGCGAGTGTGAGAACGTGATGACGATTCCAAGTAGTAGTAGGCATAAATGTGAATGAGTATTCGGCGTAAAAAGGCGATCGCCTCTCTACTCTTTTTTAATTTACACATGCAGAGGAAATGATACCACCTGTTTCTGTTCCAAATTGATACTTCCCAAAGTTAAAAGCTAGCAAATATCAAGTTTATTGTGTCACAACCCTTTGCATGGAAAAATGTAAGTCAAGACAAAAATCAGTATTTTGCACAAGTGTGAAAATTTGTGTTCTTTCTTAACTAAGTTTATTAATTAGATAAAAATTACAATGAAAAGCGAACTATTCAACTTAATAAGGCTTATATATTGTGGTATAATGATGCTGGTTTTTAAGTTTCAAAATAAATATTATAAATTAAATAATAAAAATTATAAATACAAAAATTTTCATTCTCAGTTTGGAGAAGATAGGTATATTTTTGAAAAAATAGAATTACCGCAAAAAGGAGTATTTGTTGATATTGGAGCAGGGCACCCAATTTCTTACTCAAATACTTATTTTTTTGAGAAAAACGGTTGGAAAGGCGTTTGTATTGATGCTGATATTAATCAAGTCAACTTATTAAAAGCAGAAAGGTCAAACGTAGAATGGGCTGCTATTTCGCCAGAAGAGGGAGAAATAGAATTTTTTCCGGCTTTTTTACCTGAACTGCCAACAACTAAACAAAGACATGAACATGAAGGACTAATTAAGATTCCATTCAAGGACACTGTAAAAGTTTTATCTTTTCGGCTAGAAACTATATTAGAAAAATATAATATCGGTGTGATTGATATCTTAGATATAGATGTTGAAGGAACTGAATTAGAAGTTTTGGAAACTTTTGATTATGAAAAGCATCGTCCCCAAGTTGTGATTATTGAATACTATGGATTGGGTTTAGGTGATAAGTCAGAGAAAATCAAAGAGTTTTTTTCAAAGCTGCCTTATCGACTTGTTCATAGAACCTGTTCAAATTTGATTTTTGTGAATCAGGAAAGAGAAGTAATGTCCGACAAATGACATATATTGTAGAGACGTTCCGTCGGAACGTCTCTACGATTAGCAATTTTTTTCTATCAGTGTGGTAAATGCAAAACATTTAAAGCCACAGAAATCATGGATAGGAAGGTTAAAAAGCCGATTGTATCGAGCATTGTGGTTACTAATGGACCGCTGATAAGGGCTGGATCGAGCTTCAGCCGTTTCAAACCCATTGGTAGCAAAGTTCCGAGAGCGACAGCAACAATTGTATTGGTTGCCATTACCGTTCCAGCAATTAACGCTACCCATCGCTCTTGTGGACGTGCCCAAATCAATGAAAGCAACATCATAGTTGTAGCTAAAGCTAAAGCCATACCTAAGCCTGCTAAAAGCTCTTTGCGGAGAATCTTTAAGGTGTCTTTTGGTGTAACTTCACCCACACCCAAGCTACGGATTGTTACGGTTAATGCTTGAATTCCTACAGTACCACCAGTGTTGGAGAACAGCGGCATAATTACGGCAAGCACTGGCACCATTGAAATTGTAGATTGAAACGGCGCGATCGCACTTGATGCCCCGATATATAAGAGCATAATTCCTAAGAGCCACGGTAAACGGTTGCGAATAGTGATTAGGGGAGATGATAAAGCAGTTTCATCACCACTTGCACCCGCTAGTTTTTGAATATCTTCTGTGGCTTCGTCTTCTAAAATATCGATCACATCGTCAATCGTGACAATACCGACTAATCGCTCTTCTCTATCTACTACGGGTATAGCGATTAAGTCGTAGCGCTTCATAACTTGCGCGACTTCTTCTTGGGGAGTTTCGGTTTTGACTTTAATTACGCGATCGCTAGAAATTTCGCGAATATAAACATTAGGGAAAGTAAACAGCAACTGACGCAAAGAAACGACACTAACCAAGGTGCGGTTATCATCTGTGACGTAAGCGTAGTAAATCGTTTCCTTATCTTCGTCTTGACGGCGAATTTTACTCAAAGCTTCCCCGACTGTCAAACCTTGACGCAACCGCACATATTCTGTTGTCATCAACCGTCCAGCGGTACCTTCTGGATAGCCGAGAATTGTGGCTGTAGCTTGACGTTCTTCTGGGCTAAGTTCTTGTAAAAGCCGTTTAATTACTCCTGCGGGCAATTCGTCGAATAATTCTGCCCGTTCATCTGGACTCATCGCTTCGACAATTTGCGCGACTTGCACATCATGAAGCGAATTTATCAGTTCTTCCTGTACATCTAGGGGTAAGTATTCAAATACATCAATCGCTTGAGCTTTGTTGAGTAAGCGAAAGGCGATCGCTCGTTGTTTTTTGGGTAATTGTGCAATATATTCCCCGACATCAACCGGCTGTGAACGATTTAAATCCCATTTCAACTGGTTTAAGTCAGCAACATCAACGTCAACAAGTGAATTGCGAACATCGTGTAAAAGCATGATAAATACCTCCAAATGTCTCCCCCGCGCTGGGAGACTGTGTCACCAGCTAGAGGAGGTTGATACTGCCATCTTGTGGACTGTGGTCCATAAAATCTCAAAAATTGAACATCGATATCCAATCAGGGCATCGCTAACTCATAATACTAACCCGGAAAGTGGTTATCCGGTAGATGCAAAGATTCGGTGTGGTCAACTTGCGATATTCCACACACTTTTTGTTAAATGCCCTGATTTTTGTTTACTTTGTGTAAATTTTACTACTGCGAGGATTTGTGTCAAGCACTTAGATGAATTAAATTTCAAACTTCACACAGTAATAATCTTGACAATACCAAAAGTAGTCTTTATTTTGCAACAAAAGCATCACTTGTGTAATCATACCTAAGATTGGAGGTTATTCTACCGCTTCGATGAAAAACACGCTGAATTCGGTATGATACTTTTACTGCAAAACAGTACTTTAGACAGTTTTTTCTGAGTAGCTATTGTTATGTGCTGTTAAAGTGGTAAGATTACGATCTTCAACATCTGTCAAGTTATTTAACCACAGTTGATCGATACGCGCAGGTAAGCTGAAGAAAGACAATTTTCAAGCTGACAACTTTTGTGCGATCGCGCATTGTTATGAAACATTGATAGGCTACTGCAAGTCAAAATTTACACAGTCAAGCAATACTGCTAAAAGGAATTGTACAATTAGAGCGTAAACCCAGAAGTGCGTTCTCGTCTAGAAAGCTTTTTTCTCTGCGTCCACCAAATTTCTGTTCGGAGGAAGTTTTTGCTCAGACTTCTCTCTGCGTGAAATAATCCAGAGGGAAAATACACAATAAGTACTAAAAAATTCCCCTTCAGAAAAAGATGTTCACGGGATTAATACAAGCAAAACTGCAAATAAATTATAAGTAATACCAATTTAATATGAAGCTGCATATAATAGGCAAGTACAAACTCAATAATTTTAGATGCCCATGAGCCGTCCGTTCAAGATTGAAATCGCAGAGAGCGAAGAGGAACTCAAGAAACGTCT
>JAHHID010000085.1 GCA_019359015.1 Spirirestis rafaelensis WJT71-NPBG6 | reverse complement strand
GAAGCTGCACGATTATCATTTTCATCTCAGGAAGTTTGAGTATTTTAACTGATTGACAAAAGGTGCTTTATTTTAAACTTTAACGGATGCACTGATACCAATTGTGCCAGTTGCGTAAGTCCTGTAAGAGTGAAGTACACCCTTAAAACCTCACCCCTAACCCCTCTCCTTACTAAGGAGAGGGGAGATAAAGCACAGCTTTATCGGGGTGAGGTAATCGCTGTTCCTCACTAGGCTAGGAAAGGCTATATAGCAGGTTAGGGGAATTGCTAACGGGTAGCGGCAACTTTAATTTATACAGAAGGCAGCTGAATAGTTGTTGCGAATAAGCTTTGTAAACGGCATAAATTACTACCAATTGGGTAAAGTAAATCACCTTTCCCCAATAGAGATGCAGCTGCTGTTTGCGTACCACCCAAGACAATTTTTGAATCTGCTTCACTAGCAGTTCGCAAAGCAACTCGTCCGGGAAGATTTGAGCGAATTAAGGGAGTAACAACTCTAGCTTCGGGACGTTGCGTGGCAATAATTAGATGAATGCCTGCTGCTCTTGCTTTTGCACCCAATCGTTTGATACTTTGTTCTAGTGCGGTGCGAATTTCTTTTTCTGCCATAAAGTCGGCATATTCATCAAAGATGCAAACAATGCGAGGTAAAGGCTGACGGGAAGGTTGATTGTAAGCATTCAAATCAGCGCACCCAGCTTTTTCAAACCGCTGATAACGTGACTCCATTTCACTCACCAATTGATCCATCAATTCAATAGCGCGATCGCTTTCTTTGACAATTGGCGAATACAACCACGGAATCTGCTCAAATTCGGGAAAGGTGACACGTTTGGGATCGACGAGAACAATTTTAAGATTTTGCGGGGAATGACGAACCAGGAGACTGAGGAGAAGCGATCGCAAAAACTCACTCTTCCCGCTACCAGTTGTACCCCCAACCAAAAAATGACAAGTATTCGGATCTGATAAATCAGCTTCTACCAATTGCCCCTCTAAATTCACCCCAATCGCAATTTTTACAGGTGCAGTTGAGGGTAAAAATTGATGTTTAACATACTCTTCAAACTTAGCAACTTGCCTATCTAGACGAGGCAAATCAACACTAACATATCCAGGTTGAGCAGAAATAAACGGCGGATTTCCTAACCCTAACTGCACTTGCAAATCAGCAGATAACCTCAGCAGAGAATTAACTTTCACACCAAGATTAGGTTTAAGCTTCACCCGGATGAAACTAGGAGCAACAGCCGCCCCATAGTAATCTACACCAATATTAAAAGATTGCAAAGTAGCAACTAATTCTTCACCTATAGCATCGGCATTGAATGATTCCTGATGCTTTTTTTTAGTATCAGAAACCTGTTCTTCCTGTTGCTTGAAAGATTCCTCTTGTTTAGATTCTTCTACAAAGTAACTTTGACACTTTTGCTGCTGCGGACAAATTTCGCACAAATGAGGTTGGGTTGTGGTTGGTGGTGAATTAGGTAATGGTGGTTCCCAAGTCAGCCATTGCTGCATTTGTTGTAACTTATAAGGAATCAACTGATGCACTGTATTTTCTAGCTGTTCCCAAGAATAGTGATACTCTTTAAATTCTGGCAAAACACAGTAAACCGCTGAATCAACAGGTACTTTTTTCTTTTGCCATAGCATATAACTATAAAGAGCAACTTGGGCTAATTGCGCTGATGGATCGGCTGGCTGATAGGTTTTAAACTCAACCACACATAAGCGCTTTTTTTCAAAGTTGAAGACTAAACAATCAAATTCTCCGGCTACCCGTTGTTGTGTCCCGTCAGCTAGATTAAAGTAATGTTCAAGCTTACGTTCTTCAGAGACAAAAGTGTTAGCAATTACTGTTTCTGCATTGCAATAACGGCGATTAACTACTAACAATTCTGCAAAGCGTCGGATTAGTCCTTGTAATCCCTGCCAAACTTTGTAAAGTGCTGGTGCTTGGCTGGGATTTTTTTTAGCTTGTTGCAGGTAAGAGGAGAATTTTATTTCATAAAAAAGCTGTTGCATACTAGAGGCGATTTCTTCTACCTGCAACTTGGGTGCGGGTGGTTTAAACAACTCTTTAAATCGCGGTTCAAGAGTGGCTAACCGTACAAAATCATCTGCCATTTGGTGGAATACGTTACCAATACCTATTGCGGTTTCTCGTGGAAGAAATAAGGTATTACCGCCAAAGTGTTGCTTCAAATAAAACAGGCGCGGGCATTCAAATGCAACTCGTACTTTAGTAACATTTAAAGATGAATTTTCAGCTTTTTCTGTTGATTTATTTGACTCATTAGATATCATATTAAAAATATTACTTATAGCATCGGGATTATAAATTTCTAATAAGCTACGATGCACAGCAGCCAGATAAACTGTATCCATCGCGGCATATTGTAGCTGCTTTTGGGTGAGAGGACGCTTTCCCCAGTCGCTTGCTTGTTCTTCTTTATCTACATGAGAAAAGTTGCAGAGTTCTAATGCTAATGTTTTAAGCTGTAAGTTGGTTACTTGTAATACTTCACGAGTTATTTTTCTGGCTATTTTTAAAGTACAGGTAACATTTTGTGCTAGCTTGCCTCCCAGATATTTTAAATCGAAGCTGGCGTTGTGAAATAGTTTTTCTATTTGAGGATTAACCATGATTTGGTTAATAAAATATGCTGCCAAATCAGGTTTATCTAACACATCAAGAATGTAAGCATACTCACTTGTCAAGTTTGTTGGAGCAGCCAAAACCTGAATTAGCGACAACCTGGGATAGGGAGTATTCCAGTCAGCAATTTCGGTATCTAACCACAGGGTTTTAGCGAAAGAGAATTTAGCAATTTGCGCTCGAATTTCATTAGCTTCTGTCAAATATTGCATTTGCTAAAATGTCAGCGATTTTGTATTAAATATTATTTTTTAGTGACTAAACAAACTAATTGGTCTTGTGGCTTGGCTTTTGGGTCAAAATATTCTACCATTTGCTCTTGACATAGTTCTTGTATCAACTGTTGAATTTCCGATTCCTTTTCTAGATAAAATTTTGTCTTAGTCTCTTTAATTAAAGTTGGTAATCCCATGAAACTTTGTGTTTTTACTAAATTGAGCATAAAGTTTTTAACTGGTTGTAAATCGGGTTTACCGTTACCTCCACCTTTTTTTGAAACAATCATTAAAGCTTGCAATAAAGTACAATTATGCAAAATCTTGCACTCGCGGATTAAAGTTTGTAGTTCTTGCAAAGTAATGGTTTTGCCTGCAAGCACCAATTCATTAGCAAGTGCAGAATTGACAAAGCTGTGGTATGTCGCCAAGTCGTGAACAGAAGACAGATTCGGCTTGATATGACCATGATTGGTAAATGTGAAAATCTGTGTATACAGCTGATTTCCGACAAGTCTTGGTGTTCCTAAACTTCCAGCGCGAATTAAGTACAGGGTTTGACAGAGATTTTGCTGAATAACTTTTTCGCAAGCCTTCATGATATTGAAAAAGGTATTCATGTTTGATTCTTCTGTCCAGACTACGCCTATCCGTTCTTGCTTACCAGGCTGTTGATAACTCAAAGAATTACTAGCGTATTTTCCACTTATGAATTTAGGCTTAATTTCCTGTACTTGTAATGCCTCTAAGGCTTCTTGCAACATCCGAATTAAATCGGGTGCGGCTAACAAGGTAATTTTGGTATTTTTTACCTGAACTTTTTGATATTCCTGCTGCCATAGCAATTCAAATTCTGCTTTAATTTTCTCCCAATCAGGCGGCGGTGGCGGTGGTGGAGATCCACCTTCTAACCATTTTGGCTTAGGAGGCTGTTTATCTGTGAATACCCATTCTTTATAATCTTGAAATAATTGTTTGCCTAATGTCAGAAAATTGCGGGGTGTAGCTTTGCCGCTGAGAAACACTTTTTCTAACACCTGCCGATTTAACGGGTAAATTGGGGAAGTAGGTTTGGGGTTAGCTTGATTGTGCAGGGGATAGAGTCGAGTAGCTAACAGCGCTTCGCCTTCTTCCAGCGTGATACGTTTTAGCGGAATTCTGATAGTAGCTCTATCTATGTCAGAGGGATGAACTCGCTTAGAATTGTTGTGCCAGTTCTCTGTCCTGATGCTGATGATAATCAGGAAATTTTTCCACTTACCGTTATAAATCGTAGAGTTGACGTTGAATAAAGCTTGTAGATCAAGAGAGCCATCTGGTAAACGAGCAATGTTATCTAACTGATCGAAACACAACACAATCGGCTGAGTTTTAGCAGAAATTTTGCTAAAGTTGCCCAACATACCCCGCGCCTTGTCTTCATCATCAATAGATTGCTTAACTCTTAACTTTTTCAGATTTTCTTCATCTAAATCATCTCCTTTCAACCATTCACAAGCAAGAGAGTATAAATCTGGATTAGTCAGGTCATAAAGAACGCCAAAGAATTCATTAGCGTTGTAAATTCCTGTGGTGCCAATAGTTTTTCTGAGGATATCAATGAATACTTGGCGATCGCGTTCAGCGTCTGTTTTGCCAAAAAAGCCTTTAATTCTATCAATAAATTTTTGCTGATCGCTTTTTAACTGCTTCTGAATCGTAGAGAAGCAGCTTTTGAGCCAAAGGATTAATTGAGAATCTGCTTGTCCTGCTGGAGCATTAACTAAGCTATCAACAGTATGACGTAAGACGTGCCGCCAGATATGGTCACTTTGAGAAAATGGCTCAATGTAGATGAAAAAAGCTTCATTGTTTAGCTGTTCTTTCAGCTGACCCAAGAAGTGAGTCTTTCCCGAACCACCGTCACCATAAAGAATTAAACTACGGGTTTGATGGTCTTGGGAAATCTGTTCTAAAACACTTTTGATTTGGGTTAATTGTTTTTGATGAATAGATTCAACACTAGGGGATGGCTTTTGTTCTTCCCAAAAGTTACCTGCTGCCGAGTTATCAAATGGGTTAAGCGATTGTTTAATAAGTTCGTCAATTTTTGTCATGCTGAAATACCTGCTAAAAGCGAAATTTTCTTGCTCGTAATTTAGATGTAAATTCTTAGATTGCTGTAATGAAAAACAACGAACCACCGCTGATTTGGGGAATTCCCGTATCAACTTGTTCAGGTGCATAATCACCTGGTTCTGCTAACGTACTCAATTCAATTTGATCGCTTTCTTCTAGACGATAAAGCGCTTTATCTAATTCTTCCCGTGACAGCGGGGGTTGTAACTTTTGCCGTAAATGGAATATTGGCAAATAATTGTCAGTACCAAATTCCCGATCTAATTTCCGGATAGTTTGTAAAATTTCTTCATCAGTAAGATTAATGATTGTTACAGCGGGTGATTCTTGCTTGGTAGGTGCTGAAGTAGATACTGGTTCTGGCTTATCGCGCAGGGTTTTCCGCAAAAAGCGCACATAATTATTCAGTAGCTCTAAGCTGATGACAGGGTTAGAGCCTTTGTTAGGACTGTAATCATCCCGCAAACACTCAATTCCGCGTTCAGTCAGCCAAACCTCAGCTTTAGCCTTTTTGATTTTGAGTTCAGCTTCAATTAATCCCCGCTCATCCAGGGTTTTCAATATCGCTTCTTTCTCAGTCGCTTTCAGCGATGATAGTTTGATTTCGCTGGGGGTGATTTTCGCAGAAGCTTTACTTATCTTCTCCAGCACCTTCAGTTCTTTGTCTGCGATCGCCACTTTTGTAGGCTCTTGCAGTAAGGCTTTACCTGGTGGTAAAATCTTAACTGCGGCAATCTCGCGGGAATAATCTACTAATTCGCGATCGCCTAAATCTCGACAAATCTTATTCTTGTCTTTTTTAAAGCTGTTAAAAGTGCTATCGGTATAGCTTGCACGATAATCGGGACATCCCAACAACTTGAGTAAAAACTTTAACTCGTTAGTTTCCATATGGGTAATATTACCTAAATTTTCCGAAGCACTACTCTAGCCCGAACCGCAACAATTTACACATCCTTTTCATCCTAGCTAGAATTAATGCGAATGCCTACGGCACGCTACGCGAACGGGGATTGAATCATCCCAAGTCAGGTAGTTTTTTCTACCCGCTTCACGCTGCTACGAGTGCGCGATGGTCGCTTCGCGAACCGCCGAAGGCATCGCATCATCCCCGCACACTCCGCACCAACTCAAAAGCCTTACCCCGCAACCCAACCGGCAACACCGACAACCCTAACCCAGTCCAAGCCTTAGCAGTAGAAAAAGACTTTCCTGCCAAAACTAACTTTCTTCCTTTTTGCGTTTCACCTGTTTCAATCAACCGCAAACCTAACAATAACTGTGTCTCAGCAAGTCGATTTTGCCTAATTTTCTCCAGCTTTTCTGACTCAAACTTATAACTTTCCAAATACTGCAATTTATCAGTAAAATAAGGAATTGCACGATTAATACCTTGTTGTTCCGCATGTACGCGATATTCCATCAACAATTCTGGTAGATAATAGCCCTTTTTACCAGCCAAAGCTAGCCGCACAAATAAATCATTATCCTCACAATTTTGCATATTGGGCAGCATATATCCCAATTCTTGCAAGGTTTGGCGACGAAATAAAGTTGCGCCAATTTGGAAGCTTTGCTTGACAAACACAACCTCTAGTAAATTATCTACAACACCTTCTGATAAACTCTTTCTTCCCCAAAAACGAGAATTTTCTTGAGTTTTCCCTTCATCGCGGACATTATTAATATCAATTATCCAGTGATCAGTACCAACAAAACTAATACTCGAATCTTTATCAAGAATTGCGACAGTACGCGCTAAAAAATCTGAATTTAGCCTATCATCATCATCAAATTTCATAAAATATTCGCCTGTTGCAGCTTCAAAGCCAGAGCGCATATTATTGCTTTTACCAATATTTTGCGGATGACGTATATATTTAATCCGGCTATCTGTATACTGTGACATCAGCTCAGGTGTCCCATCAGAAGAACCGTCATCACAAACAATTAATTCAAAGTCTTCATAAAACTGCTTGAGCACGCTTTCAATTGCAAAAGGTAGTAGATTAACTCGATTAAAAGTGGGAATGGAAACAGTAACTTTAGGCATATTTTATAAATGTAATATTGACTAGGGTGTAAATACGGTTTTTTATTTATGCCAACTCCGTATTTTCTTCAGATTATGAATAGCTGACAATGATTATATCGGTATAATTCTGATGACATAAACTATTGACTAAGGTCATTGTATATATATCATCCCTGTACTTAGTATTATTCCCAGTTGTCAGCTTTTATGAACATCTTGATGCTATCTTCCACGTTTCCCTATCCCCCAACGCGGGGGGGAACCCAGGTAAGGACGTTTAATTTAGTCAAGTATCTTAGTCAACGTCATGCTATTACTTTAGTGACGCAACGCGATCGCGATGTCACAGATGCAGAAATAGCCGGATTGCGGGATTGTGTCGATAATCTTGTCGTTTTTGATCGCCCTGCCGATTCTGGCACCGCCACAGGTATACTAAAAAAAATCCAGCGTTTCACTACTTTTCTAAATCAAGGTACACCTCCGAGTGTCTTAAACCGCTACTCAGTCGAGATGCAAAACTGGATTGATAACTTTGTACAAGCGGGAAAATGTGATGTCATTACCTGCGAACATAGTGTTAATGAAATTTATATCCGTCCTAATTTTCAGAAACAGGTGCGGACTTTAGTTGATGTTCATAGTTCTGTTTACGGCACTTGTCTCAACCAACTAGAAAATGGCATTTCTGAAAATAAACTCAGAGACAAAATTAATCTACCCCTTTTGCGTCGTTATGAACAAGGCTACTGTTCTAAATTTTCAGCAATTGTGGTAACAACCGAAGAAGATAAAACTCAATTACAAGAATTTGCACCTAACACAGAAATTAAAGTTATTCCTAACGGTGTAGATTTAGTTTCGTTTCCCAACCGTAGCAACGAACCGGGGGGACAGCGGTTAATTTTTATTGGTGCAATGGATAACTTAGCAAATATTGATGCTGTCTGCTTTTTCAGTAACGAAGTTTTGCCAGAAATTCAAAAACGTTACCCAAATACAACTTTTGATATTGTCGGTTCTCGTCCTACACCAGAAGTTTTAGCACTCAAAGACAAACCAGGAATTACTGTCACTGGGCGCGTGCCTTCGATGGTAGACTATTTACATAAAGCCACAGTCTGCGTTGTGTCGATGCGGACGGGATTTGGCATTAAAAATAAAACTTTAGAAGCAATGGCAGCAGGTGTGCCCATAGTGGCAAGCGATCGCGGTTTAGAAGGGCTAGCCGTAGATGGTTCCAGTGTACCATTACGCGCATTACGGGCAAATAACCCAGCAGAATACGTCACCGCTATTAGTCAACTATTTGATAGTCCACAACTGCGAAACGAATTATCTCGCAACGCTAGACAACTAGTAGAAACTGAATTCACTTGGGAAAGCGCTGGTAAACGCTATGAACAAGTTTGTCTCGCAAAATAAAACAGAGGAATTATGAGTTATGAATTCTCTTAACTCATAATTCCTACAGCTAATAAACTCATGAAGAAAATATACGTTGTACAACAGAATCATACAGCGCAACTATCCATAATTTAGTTCTAAATATATGTTTGAGACCATAGAGATTTTACTGAATTGTTGAAAATGAGATTATAAAATTTATGGGCACATTTAGAGAAACGCGAGTATAAAAGGAAAAATACTTGGCAGAAATACCGATTGGATTTACGGAACAAACATGGCAAACCGCACGCAAAAGCTGACACCAAAACCTTCTAAACCTAAGATGCAAAGTGCAGGTGCGATGAAACGCGTTGTCAAAAAAACGCAGAAAAAGCCGATTAAGTCTGTGGGACGAGAAGCGAAGCCACTGAAAACTTCTCTAAAAAAGGAAAGTTGGTTATCGTCAATGTTAGCTGTTGCGGTTTTGTCGGGTAGTGCTGGTTTAATTGGGCTTTTTGTTTGGATTAGCCTTCTGTTTATACTCAATCCAGAAAAATTAAGCTGGCTGAATAATGTTTTACCAGAATGGGCAAAAATCACCAGCCAACAAGAACACCTGCAAACTCTTTCACAAATTAAACTAAATCTCAAAAAGCAAGGACAAATAATCGGGGAAATTTTATCTTTGGGTGGTGATGTAGAAAACTCTTTTTTACTGCCAGTTTACAAGCAGCGGGCAAATTGTCAATCAGATTGTAAATACATAGTTGAACTCAGAGTTTATCAGTCACAAGATACAGAAACGCAATCTTCGGCAGAAAAATACTATCATTTAGCAACTCAATTACCTGTAACTGGACCTGAAGAATCTTTTGTAATTGCCCCTTTAGTTGATGCAACATCAGAAAATCAAGGTTCTAGTATTTCCTTACCTTTAAGTGAAATAAAACGCTTTGGAGAAAATACATTACCTGGAATTTGGTTTTATTGTAAAGGACAACGCCAAGAAGGAACGAGTGCGATCGCTTACGGTCATATTGTGCATTACAATCCAGAACGCAGCAACTTACAATTGATGTTGTCTTGGACAAGTCCTAACGGGCAATTACCCAAATGGCAACAAGTTACTAATAATGGTAGAAAAGAGTTAATCGTCGAGCAAACTGTCGGTTTAGAACCGCAGTTACGAGTGTACCAAGTTAAACCAGCAAACTCTTTTCTCAACCCCATTCAATTAGAAGAAATTTCTCTCAAATCTTTGGAACTAAACAATTCAGCTTACCAAAATGCTGTGTCAATTGCCCGCAGCGGACTTTGGACACCAGCTTTTGAATGGTTGCAATTTATCAAGAAACAGCGCCAAGAAAAAATGCCGACAGCAGCGCAAGCGCAAATTGATTTGATTCGCTTGCATTCTCAACTTAGTAAAATTCAAGCTGATAAAAGTTGGGCTTCTCCCAGTCAACAAGTGTTAGCAGATTTGATTGATGGTCGCTGGGAAAAAGCTTTACAGGTGTTTGAAACATCGCCACAAAATGCCCAAGAAATTGCTACTTTATTGAAAGCTGATGAGGGACGGTTGTGGAATCGCACAGAAGCAGCTTTGCAAGTTAATCCTAATAGACCAGAGGTGCAAGCTTGGGCAGCTTTGATTTTAGCAGCTGGGCAAGGGCAAAATCGGGCAAATTCCTGGTTGAAAGAAGCCAAAATTACCCCAGATAATTTGACGCATATTCAAAGTTTGTTGAGACAACTTAATGGTGAGGTGACACCGATTCTGTCTACTCACCCCAGCCGAATTATTGGTTCGGCACAGCCAATTTCTTCTATTAACTCTGGGGAGTGGCTGCAACTTGACTCAAAAGCAGATTTGAAAGCTGTAAATAACCAATGGTATCAAGTGGAGGTGAGTGCATTTCATGAGGGTAAACGCTGGCTAAATTCGCCTTTTCTCAATTTGAGCTTACCGAAAACTTCCCCAGAAAAATTTCTTTGGTCAACTTTGGGGATAAATTCCGATGCGGAAATTCAGATAGTTGTCTGGCTAGCAAACTCAGAACAGCAAACAACTACTGCCACTATCAAAGCAGTGCAACTGCGGGATGGGGTTTTGCGGTTACTGGCTGCTGGACAAGTAATTCCCCAAAGCAGCAATTCTGTGCAACCGCATCCTTTAGCTTTGACAAACGGAGCTTTGGAATGGGTGCAACCATCACCAATAACTCTCGAAGAATTGGAACAACAAGATCCACAACGAGTAAAAACAATATTACCAACTATTTGGCGATCGCTACAACAATCGGGTAATCTACCAGCTGGTGCTATTCCTGACTTGCAGCAAATGCGACAAAAGTTAGGCTATTGGCCCATTCAACAAATTGACTTGACAGGTAATAATAAACCCGAAACTGTACTGACTATTTCGGCAGACGCAATAGCATCTTTGAATCAGTCTGCACGTCAAATTAAGGCAGAAGATAAAAATTTATCTCCCCCGCGTACCCTAATCTTGTCGGATGAGGGTAAAATAATTTATACTGACTTCAGTAAAAACTCTCAACAAGTTTTGACAGCGATCGCCAAACTTTCAGACGGTGCATCTTTAGCTTTACTCGTTGAAAATGGCGATCGCTATAGCCTTAAGCGCTGGAAAGAAAATCATCAGCGCTTTGAATAGCAATTTCTTTGCTGTCCATTCTGCCTATAAAAATACAGGCAATGTGCCAAGTTGAAAAAAATTCAGCTTGTTAAATTATTTGGGTTTATTCCTTTGATAAGGTCAGTTTATTTATTGACATATCCGTTTAATCCAAAATTGAGGTTATTATTCCTCTACTTCAGTAGCTGCAAGCCGTTGCTGCTTAATCCTTTGGAGTTGCTGCAACAAAGAATCTACCTCTGCTTGCAAATGCACAAATTTGGCTTGTTGATCGTCTTGATAGAAAGCCTTGGTTAGTCTGGTTGCCCAAGCGCTTTGGGACATGCGATCGGAAAGATTGGATGAACAAGTTGTCATAGTTAAACGAGATCCTAAACTCAACTCACACTTTCAGAGATATTATAATAAGTCAATTTTAAGCTTTGTTAAATCATTATAAACTTTCAATCACTTAAGCTAATGAATCAAAGCCTTTGTCATAAGGGACTGCGAACAAAAGGGCTTTGTTCCAGAAAAATTATACATTGATTTGAAAAAAGGTCTTTGGGCATCGGGCATTGGGCATTGCCCTTTCCCCCTCCTACTTATACTTAAGATATTTGACAAAACGTATCTAAACCTTCCCAGCAATATCAGTTAAACGATAAACTGGCATTCTACGATTAAATAATAAAGGCAGGTGGAATGCTTACACCACAAGAAAGAATTCAGGAGTCAAAAGTCAGAATCTAGTTTAGAGGTTCTGTGCGACGGGTTTTAAACCCCAGCAAATTCTTTGATTTAGTAGTCTACAATTAGGTAATGGTATAAAAGCTGACCGACTTGTATTCTGACTCCTGAATTATGACTTCTGAATTCTTTTTTAACCATTTAACGTGTCGTCAGCATCGGGTGGTTAAAAAATCTACCACTTGCTTTATTCAGTTAAAGTAAAAAACTTTTAAATCCTGTGACTTTGAGCCTGTCTGCTGCTAAATCTCATCGCCAACCCTGGCTAGGACTGATAGAAGAATACCGCGAATACTTGCCTGTCAGCGAAAAAACTCCGGTTGTCACCCTCCAAGAAGGTAACACTCCCCTGATACCAGTTCCCGCGCTGGCAGAACGCATTGGTAGACAAGTACGCGTATTTGTCAAATACGATGGTCTTAACCCTACTGGTAGCTTTAAAGACCGGGGAATGACAATGGCAATCTCCAAGGCTAAGGAAGCTGGGGCAAAAGCGGTAATTTGTGCTAGTACAGGCAACACCTCAGCAGCAGCAGCAGCTTATGCTAGGCGTGGGGGAATGAGTGCTTTTGTCTTGATTCCCGATGGCTATGTAGCATTGGGCAAATTAGCACAAGCGTTGCTTTATGGGGCAGAAGTACTGGCAATTAAAGGTAATTTTGACCAAGCGCTGGAAATTGTCCGTGAGATGGCTATCAGCTATCCGGTAACTTTGGTAAATTCAGTCAATCCCTACCGACTTGAAGGACAGAAAACAGGAGCGTTTGAAATTGTCGATGTCCTGGGTGATGCTCCAGACTGGCTGTGTATCCCAGTAGGCAATGCGGGAAATATCACAGCATATTGGATGGGCTTTTGTCAATATCATCAAGCGGGAAAATGCGATCGCTTACCTCGGATGATGGGATTTCAAGCCGCAGGTGCGGCGCCTTTAATCACCGGTCAACCGATAGCGCATCCGGAAACCTTAGCCACGGCAATTAGAATTGGCAATCCCGCCAGTTGGGAAAAAGCGATCGCCGTCAAATCAGCAAGTATGGGCGACTTCCACGCCGTCACCGACGAAGAAATCTTGGACGCTTATCGACTTTTAGCATCAGAAGAAGGCATTTTCTGCGAACCAGCCAGCGCTGCTTCCGTCGCCGGCATGTTGCAAGTAAAAGACCAAATACCCACAGGTGCAACCGTGGTTTGCGTCCTCACCGGCAATGGTTTAAAAGATCCAGATACAGCCATTAAACACAATCACAGCAAATTTCAAGTCGGCATCGCGCCGGAACTCAAAACAGTAGCCGAGGCGATGGGGTTTTAGAAGAGTGGGGGACAAGGTGACACGGGGACAAGGTGACACGGGGACAGGGAGACACGGAAACAAGATGACAAGGAGGAATTTCTCTGTGATCTCCCCCCCTCTCCCCATCCCCCACTCCCCCCATCTCCCACTCTTCCCATCCCCCCCTTTCAAGAACTCTCCCCCTCTCCTGCTGCTCGCTCTCGTGTCAAGCTATCAATTGCATCACCTAAAGCGGTGGTGAGGTTCTTGCGGGTTTGGGCATGGCTGTCTTGCTCGGTTTTCAAAGCTTGCAGCAGGCGATCGCGTTCTTTCATGACTGCAATTAATTTGGGTTGGAATTCCTCCAAAGATTTTAGTTGTTCGATTTCTTGTTGAATAGCTGCCGCTGTTGTCGAGTCAGGTAATGTGGCATCCTCAATACCCTTGAGTTTTTGAATTTCTGCCTTCAATTCGGCGATCGCCACTTGTGACATTTGAGCATCTGTGCGGCGTTGTTCAGCTTCGGTATTGTAAAGTTGACACCATTTCTCAGCACTTTCCCAACCTGCATCGCGATCGCTTTGCAGTTGCTGAAGCTGCTGTCTCAGCGTTTGAATTTCCGCCAACCATTGTTGTGTTAATTCTTGACTCATAAAGATTTTTCATTAGTCATTAGTCAATGGTCATTAGTCAAGAGTCATTAGTCAAGAGTCAAAATTTCTTCTCCCCCACTCCCCCCATCTCCCCACCTCCCACTCCCCCACTCCCCCACTCCCCCACTCCCCCACTCCCCCCATCCCCCATAACTATTTGGCAGACTAGTTGAGAAACCCAACCCGTCGCTACCAAAATCATGGCAAAGCCTCGTTTTGTCCGCTTCTTTCGCAACCTCAATGGTGGCACGTTCAAGAAAACTTTTGCCAATACTATTAAACGGCGACTTTTGGGACTAGCTTCGGAAATTGCCTTCAATGCAATGTTATCGTTGTTTCCCGCAATTCTTGCCGCTCTGACAGCGATCGGCTTATTTGAGGAATCTTTGCAACAAACTTTTAAACAATTGGCGGATCAACTTAGTCAAATCGCACCAGAAGAAGCGCTGCTTCTTATTCGTGATTTTGCTAGCAAAGAAATTACCAACTCAAAAAACAGGGGTTTGTTTTCTCTCAGCTTCGCGATCGCAATTTGGATTGCTTCTGGCGCAGTCAGTACTGCGATGACAGCCCTCGATCAAATCCATCAAATTCCCTCAGATAAGATACGCCCTTTTTGGAAAGCTAAACTCATCTCTTTGGGATTAACAATTGGCACGATCATGCTTTTTGTGATGGCTTCTTTTTTAGTGTTTATTAGTGACTTCGTGTTGCTACTTTTATGGCGTGAAAATGATTTTTTCGGATTATTATTGCATTTTTGGCTGCTGTTACGCTGGGCTTTAGCTTTAGGTATTGTTGCTACTGCCTTTGCTTTTATCTATCGCTATGGTCCTTCTTTGTGGAATTCAGGTACGCCAATCATGCCTGGGGCGATTATAGCGGCAATTTCCTGGGCGATCGTGTCGAGCCTATTTCGGACTTATGTCGCGAATTTCGGTAACTATAACATCGCCTATGGTGCAGTGGGAGCGGTGATTGTTTTAATGCTCTGGCTTTGGATGAGCGCTGCGGTTCTTTTAATCGGCGATCAATTAAATGTAATTGTCGGCGAAGATATGCGATCGCGCCAGCGTTCTGATGGCGATAAGCATAATCGTAACAATTAACTCTAGAAAACTGCCAACATCAGAGTAGAATATTTAGCGGTTAAAACAGAAAAAAGCGATCGCGTCCATGTCTAAATCTCCTATAAGGTTCACAATTGAACCCGATGCTAAAGCGCCTACCTTAAAGCGTTTGCGTCAACTTAGCCGTTTGTTGGATAATGCTATAACCATTCCCGGAACGCGGGTTGGTATCGGACTAGATCCACTTATAGGATTAATACCTCTTGGTGGAGATTTTTTGGGAGTCATGCTTTCTGCCTACATTGTCCTAGAAGCCGCGCGATTAGGCGCACCTAAAGCAACTTTGGGCAGAATGGTCTTAAATATTATCATTGATGGCTTGTTGGGTGCTTTACCAGTCCTGGGAGACTTTTTTGATTTTGCTTGGAGAGCAAACGAGCATAATATTAAGTTATTAGAAGATCACTTAAAATTTCCCGGACAGAGTAAGAGTGCAGATGTATGGTTTGTTTTAGCGCTTTTGGTGGGATTATTGCTTGTTGCCATTGTATTAGTAGCATTGCCTGTGATACTAATTAGACTGCTGTGGCAAGCCTTATTTGGTGTTTAAATTATTTGCTTATAAAATGAATGAAAAATTGGTGGCAAGCTACTTTTCCTAAAGGGCGACAAAATTTAATAATTACTGATGCTAATGGATATCCCGTACAAATCGCTTATGGGGAAAAAGGTACAGGTAAACCGCTCATTTTCTTACATGGCGTGGGCAGTTGGAGCTATAATTGGCGTCACAGCGTTGCACCGTTATCTGAATATTTTCGGGTAATTTGTTTCGATGCTAAAGGTTACGGTTTTTCCGAAAAACCTGTGTCTCGTAGAGAAAAAAGCGGTCATCAAGTTGTAGAGTTAGAGCGAATTATTAGTGCTTTATGTGATGAACCCGCTGTAATTGTCGCTGAATCTTTGGGGGCAGTAATTGCCCTTGCTATTGCTGAAAAAAATCCTCAGTTAATAGCGCGGTTGGTAGTACTAAATGTACCTATTTTCCCGCAACGCCTGCCGCATTGGGGAATGTCGGTGCTTGCACAAACGCCGTTAGAAATATTGCAAACAATTGATAGCTTACGTTTAGCATATTTGTTTGCACCTCTAGTAAGAGAAATAATGGCAATAGAAAGGCGTGGCGTGCTATTTGATCCATCAATACTTACCCAGGAAGATGTTTACTGGATAACTTACCCGTTTATTGAGTTTCCTGGTACTTTGGTGAAAGTTGCGGAAGAGTTACAAATAGCAGCGCGAGAAATTGAGCATTTGCAAGCTAATAAGCCGAATATGCTCAGTGAAATTCAGAAGAATCTGGGTGATATTGAGTGTCCCACACTAATTTTATGGGGTGAACAAGATAGTTGGTTTCCTGCTAGCGATGGCGAGAAATTGCGTCAACGTCTTGCTAATGCTAAGTTGCAAATTCTACCTAATTGTCATCATGATGCCTCATCTGGTGCTGCACAGGCGGTAAATGCTGCGATTTTGAAGTTTTTACAAGAGACAGATTTTATTTAGTAAATCGCCCTCCAAATAGACATCAGCAGTTATGTAAACGGCATCATTGCATCACCCAATGAATAATGAAAATAGACTTACTTTAACCCCATGCCCTATAAAAAAAGAGCGGGAGGAAGCATATCATTCGCTTTCAAACTCCCACCCTTTCATTTGCCGCTGAAGCGTTTAGGAATATTTACGGACGATGCGCTTGATTTGGGGGGCTAATGTGTCGAAAAAAAACAACGCCCGTATGCGCTTAATATTCCTGATGCAGCAAATGGAAACTTAATTATTGATAATAATTCGTCAGAGAGACAATGTTAGTATATCTTTTTTAGAGATACATTATTAGCCTGATAAACTTATTTGGTAGAAAGTGGTTCACAAAACTATTTAACATTGTGACTCACCCCGATTACCACACCCTTGAAGTCCCTTATGTTTAATAATTTAACTTGTTTGATTGAAGTACAGTTGCCAAAATGGCAACTTTTTCAAATAGTTGAAACCGTATCAAAAGTAGCAAAACTAATTTCATCTTTACTCTATTTTATCGACAATATTCAGCCACGGAAGTATTTTGAAAATAGCTTTGCCAAATACCCATAAAAAAAGAGTGGGAGGAAGCATATCATTCGCTTTCAAACTCCCACTCTTTCATTTGCCGCTGAAGCGTTTAGGAATATTTACGGACGATGCGCTTGATTTGGGGGGCTAATGTGTCGAAAAAAAACAACGCCCGTATGCGCTTAATATTCCTGATGCAGCAAATGGAAACTTAATTATTGATAATAATTGGTCAGAGAGACAATGTTAGTATATCTTTTTTAGAGATACATTATTTGCCTGAAAAGTTATTTGGTAGAAAGTGCATCACAAAACTATTCAACATTGTGACTCACCCCGATAACCACACCCTTGAAGTCCCTTATGTTTAATAATTTAACTGGTTTGATTGAAGTATGGTTGCCATTTTGGCAACTTTTTCAAATAGTTGAAACCGTATCAAAAGTAGCAAAACTAATTTCATCTTTACTCTATTTTATCGACAATATTCAGCCACGGAAGTCTTTTGAAAATAGCTTTGCCAAATACCCATAAAAAAAGAGTGGGAGGAAGCATATCATTCGCTTTCAAACTCCCACTCTTTCATTTGCCGCTGAAGCGTTTAGGAATATTTACGGACGATGCGCTTTATTTGGGGGGCTAATGTGTCGAAAAAAAACAACGCCCGTATGCGCTTAATATTCCTGATGCAGCAAATGGAAACTTAATTATTGATAATTATTTGCCTGATAAACTTATTTGGTAGAAAGTGCATCACAAAACTATTCAACATTGTGACTCACCCCGATAACCACACCCTTGAAGTCCCTTATGTTTAATAATTTAACTGGTTTGATTGAAGTATAGTTGCCATTTTGGCAACTTTTTCAAATAGTTGAAACCGTATCAAAAGTAGCAAAATTAATTTCATATTTACTCTATTTATCGACAATATTCAGCCACTGAAGTCTTTTGAAAATAGGTTTGCCAAATACCCATAAAAAAAGAGTGGGAGGAAGCATATCATTCGCTTTCAAACTCCCACTCTTTCATTTGCCGCTGAAGCGTTTAGGAATATTTGCTAACGTTGTCTGTTCTTTTGGGGGCTAACGGTACGTTAACGACAACGCCTGTAGAGAATCAAACTTCCTAATGCAGCAAATGCCAAACCTTATTATTGATATTTATTTGTTGAGATAACTAGTTTTTAACTACTAGATATCTGGAATTGTTGCCTAAAAAATACTTCTAAGTAAAGTATTTTTTAGGATAAATTAGTAGCCTGTGCTCCCTGATAACGACACCCTTGAAGTCGTTTATCTTCATACAATTTAGCTAACTACTTGAGAGGTTGGCTGCCAAAATGGCATCTTTATTTATATTTATTAAATGCTCATTTGTAACTTTTTAATATCTATTAATCTGCTGTTGCTTTATTGGTGGGAACTAAGTGCTAGTAAAGAAGAGATTATTATCTGTATTGCTATATGCAGTTTATGATGGCTATTTAAGGATTGAATAGGAGTAATACCAATTCCCTGTAATGATGCGCGGGACATCACCCCTAGGGGCTTTAGCCTAGGAGCAACGCGGGCACACAAACAGAGCTTACCTGCATGGGCTGATTAAGCGTATTTTTATAGAAAAATGGTATAAGTATTTATCGTTTTCTTGATCGCTTACAATATCCTCAAAGTTATACCGTTTCACAAAAATCCTGATACAATTTAATTCCCCTGCTTGCCCATATGTATCAACCTTAAAGTGAAATGGTATTAAGGGGAGTTATGGGTAGTGCGATCAAGTATTAAAAATTATTAAGGGCACAGCGATGCCATGCCCCCAATAGTAAAAAGTATTAATTATGTATGGTCTTTCACAAGACTATTACTACTTGCGTAAAATTGCCGACAAAGAACTTTGTTTACGAATATCCAGCATATCTGCTAGAGATTCTTGGCTTTTATCAAAGGGTATGGTGTGTTCTGGTGGCAAAACTGTCACCATAGGTTTTGTTTTAGATGGTGCTGGCACAAAGGACATATTTGGTGATGGAGGCACAAATACTGCCGCATTCTCCGGTGGGTGTGGTTCTAATTTTTGATGACGACGCCGTGCCAAGCGTGCCTCATAGCGGTTCTGTTTCTGGTCTTTTTGCCGCTGTGTGGGACGGTTTAGAAATCGGAAAATTATCAAGCAACCGCTAGCACAACTAAGGGCGATCGCTGCCACCATCCATAAAGGTGTAGGATTGCTAGTTTGAGAAGGAGTGTTGATTGGTTGTGCAACTTCTGCTTGTATTGTTTCCGCTTCTTCCGGTTCCACACGCCCAGCATAACCCAGGCTATACACCGCAAGGGTTGCGCTCCCTAAAAACATTCCTAACAGCCCTACCAACAATAGCCAAGGGTAGCGTGCTAACAGATGTATCAGAAGCATCAAGTTACCTACTGACTTCGATTTACTCTTTACCTTGTCTGCTCTGAGCGCTGTTGCTTGCGTTGGCTCCTGCTGTACATTCTGACTATTTTCCATGATTTATTTCAGATTTGTACCCCTCCGATTCTTGATTGTACTGGAGGAGCTAACCTTCGCGTATCCGTAGCAAAGCTTCGGATTTAAGTAGCCTTTTTTTGCATTTAGGCTCCTAAATCCGCTAACTATTCGCGAAAATCGTTATTTTTTAGAACTTTATCAGGGATTGGGGATTAGGGAATGGGGCATGGGGCATGGAAAGAATCGTATTTATTTACCCACTCGCTTTCAAAGAACTTCTTTAATTCTCAATTCCCCGCTTGCCCAATTCCCAATGCCCTATGCCCTATGCCCGTCTTCTTATTCTCTCGGTTCGGGAGTTGAATGTCTCTCAAGAGCAAGTTGAATCAAGCGATGGACTAATTCGGGAAAGGGAATTCCACTTTTAGCCCACAGTTGGGGATACATGCTCGTCGCTGTGAAGCCTGGGAACGTGTTGATTTCGTTAATTAAAATTTCCCCTGTGGCTTCGACATAGAAAAAGTCCACCCTTGCCAATCCAGCAGCGTCAACGGCTGTAAAGGCTTGCAAAGCCATGTCCTGAATTTGACGCATAACAGAATCTGGCAGTTGTGCCGGAATCAGTAAATCTGCTTGACCTTGGGTATATTTAGTTTCATAATCGTAAAAATCACTTTCAAAAGTAATTTCGCCGACGACAGAAGCTTGGGGTTGATCGTTCCCTAAAACTGCACATTCTACTTCTCGTGCGACAACTCCAGCTTCGACAATGATACGGCGATCATAAGAAGCGGCATTATCTAAAGCAGCTTCTAATTCTTGACGCGATCGCACTTTGGCAATTCCCACAGATGAACCTAAATTAGCAGGTTTGACAAAACACGGATAGCCCAACGTTGCTTCGATTTGATCACACAATTTGGGAAATATACAAGGATTTGACCAAATTTGCGAACGGTTTAACGTTACATATTTAACTTGTGCCAGTCCTGCCTGGGCAAACGCCATTTTCATGGCAATCTTATCCATACCCATTGCCGAACCTAACACCCCAGAACCGACGAAGGGAACTTGCATCAAGCTCAGTAATCCCTGAATTGTACCGTCTTCACCGTTGGGACCGTGTAGAATGGGAAACCAAACATCTACTTCTTGAGTTTGTGCTGGAAATTCCCATAATTTAGGGATTGCGGTTTGAGATGTCAATGCGACGCCGGATGTTAAAACTTGTTGCGGTACATCCCCTGCTAACCAACGTCCATCTTTTTGGATGTAGAAAGGAAGTATTTCGTACTTGTTAGCATTTTCTTCTGCACTTAAGGCAAGAGCGATCGCTCGTGCTGAACTAATCGAAACTTCATGCTCTCCCGAACGACCACCAAACAGCAATCCTACCCGCAATTTTGACATTTGCCGCACCTCTACACTCCTCATTGGCAGATAGCCTATCATAAGTTGTCAAAGTTGCTGAGTTTTTTATTAAGAAAGAATTCACAAGTCACGAGTCAGAATGCAGGAGAATTCTCTGCAAAGCTGCGGATGAATAAATTCTTGACACTGCTCGACCTAAAGGTACGAGGATTCTTGCGTCGCGGGGATTCCAATGAATTTACCCCTTGCTCATGCATCTTGACCGTATGCCCTACGGCTGCAAGTCCACGTATCGCGACTACTTGAGCAGCTGCAACATCTCTATCCGTTGTATAGCCGCAGTTTGAACAAACATGAGTACGTTCTGACAGTTCTTTCTTGCCTGTCTCGGTTCCGCAACTTGGGCAGATTTGACTTGTCTTGCGGCTATCTACTTTCTGAAAATAAATATCACGCTTAAAACAAGTTTGCTCAAGAATATTAAAGAATTGACCAAACCCCGCATCTAGGCAATGTTTACCCAACATTCCACGAGACAAACCAACTAGATTTAAGTCCTCGACAAATACCATCCCAGCATCGTCGCAGATTTTGTGAGACAGTTTTCTCTGCCAGTCTTTACGACAGTTGGCAACGTACTCATGCAATGAAGCAACTTTCTTCTGTGCTTTTTTCCAATTGTTCGAGCCAATATGTTTTTTAGAAACACGCTGTTGCAGTAATTTAAGCTTGCGTTCGCACGTCAAAAAAAACCTCGGACGTTTGACCAAAAGTCCATTGGAAGTTGCAATAAAATTAGTTAGTCCTACATCTATTCCTACTGCTTCACTACGCGGAACTGGTTGAGGCGTGCTTACGTCCCATTGGACAGTTAACATCACGTACCAGCCAGAAACACGCGCTTACCACACGAGCCTGCTTGATAACCCCACCATCTGGAATATCTCGCGATTGACGCATCTTAACTGCACCAATAACAGGCAATTTTATAATTCCCGAAACTACTGGATTTACACCTAATTGGGGGAAAGAAAAAGAGCGCATCTTACCCGGCTTTTTAAATCTTGGGAACCCATGATTTTGTTCCCACATACTTACAAATGCATTGGCTAGTCTCCTGAGTGTTTGCTGCAAAGATTGAGCATTTACACTTTTTAAATGTTCATTTTCTTTGCGTGCCGCAGTCAAGGACTTGCATTGGTTAGCAAACGTTGGGCGGGGTGCGTTAGCAGGAATTATATAGCAACTACGAATATTACAGGCGTTAACTTGACAACTACGAGACTTGTACCAGTCCTTACGTTCAGCTAAAGCATAGTTATAAACTCGTCTATGAGTCTTTAACCATTCTTCAAACATTGCTATTTGGCTTTGTGTTGGCTTTAGCTTGAATTCGTAAGTCAGGTTAAACATTTTTGTTGCCTCTTAACTGCATTATTATATGGCATCTCTACTAATCGTCCAAACGTTTTTTAAAGTCGTCCTATAAGGACGAGGCTCTAACCCCAGAAGACTTCGGTAGCTACTAGTGACAATGAGCTTGTTAGAATCCCCAACCTCAAAGCGTGACGTGAGAAACGCTTAGAATAAGGAGTGTGTCAATATCTTCTGACTCCTGAATTCTGAACTCTTAACCTTTTCCCCGTAAAGGTAAAGTGAGCAATTTTGTTAAAATGCCTTAATGCCAGAAAAACAACACGACTTAAAAACTAAACCTGGATGGTCTTTGGAAAAGAAAGATCCTGGGTTCATCCAACTTATGATGCCACTGTGGGAGTGGCTGTATCGCCACTATTTTCGAGTGCAAACTAGTGGTTGGGAAAATATCCCCCAGTCCAAGGTTTTAATTGTCGGTACCCATAACGGGGGACTGGCAGCTCCTGACATGTACATGGTAATGTACGACTGGTTTCAACGATTTGGTATTGAACGACCAGTTTACGGTTTGGCGCATCCCTATTTTTGGCAGGTTCCGCTAACAGCAGAACCGGCGGGGAAGTTGGGAGCAATCATCGCTCATCCGCGAATGGCAAAAGCTGCTTTGCGTTCTGGAGCCAGCGTACTTGTATATCCTGGTGGAGCGCAAGACCTCTTTCGACCATACAATCTGCGCCATCAAATTGAATTTGCTGGGAATCAAGGCTTTATCAAATTAGCGTTGCGCGAAGAAGTACCGATTGTGCCGATTATTTCTGTCGGTGCTCACGATACACTGATTGTGCTAACTGATTTATACAAAATTTTAGAGCAATTACATCAATCGGGGATGCCTTGGCTATTTGGGCTAGATCCAGAGATATTCCCGATTTATCTTGGGTTGCCTTGGGGATTGGCGATCGGTCCTTTGCCTAATATACCATTGCCTGTAACTATACATACGCGAGTTTGTCCACCGATTGTCTTTGAACGTTACGGTCGGGATGCCGCAAGCGATCGCGCTTATGTTAAAGCTTGTTATGAGTTAGTCAGAAGTCAGATGCAGCAACAGTTAGATGATTTAGTCAAGAGTCAATAGTTACGCTCGCATTGGGCATTGGGCATGGGGCATTGGGCATGGGGCATTGGGCATGGGGCATTGGGCATGGGGCATTGGGCTTTTCCCCTTTTCCCTTTACCCTTTACCCCTCTTAAAATCGCCAGTCCCTAGCCCCTAATCCCTTTTAAACTGGCACCGCTTGTCGCACCTCTATCGGTTCCCCTGTCAAGCTAAAGGCGCGAATTTCGGTAATTTTCACCTTTACTAACTGTCCTTTAAGTTCGTTGATATCGCCAGCGAAGAAGGTGAGACGATTACCGCGCGTGCGTCCCATGACTTGAGTTTTATCTTTGAGGTTTTGCTCTTCCACCAGTACTTCTTCGATGCGTCCGAAATAACGTTGCGATCGCTCGTAAGCTTTAGTGTTAACTAAATGATTTAGTCTTTGCAGGCGATCGCTTTTTACTTCTTCACTTAATTGATTTGTCCACAAAGCTGCTGGTGTCCCTGGACGCGGAGAATATGCGGCTGTATTCAACAAGTCAAAGCCAATATCTTCCACTAGTTTGAGCGTATTTTCAAACTGTGCTTCTGTCTCTCCAGGGAAACCGACGATCGCATCGGCACTAATTGAGGCATCCGGCATATATCGACGAATTGTATCAATTATCCGGCGATATTTCTCTTGAGTGTAACCCCGCGACATCGCCTTTAATAGTTCGTTATCGCCAGATTGAAAGGGGATGTGGAAATGTTCGCACACCTTAGGTAACTCTGCACAAGCTTTAATTAAACGCTCAGTGAAATAACGGGGATGGCTAGTAGCAAATCGTAAGCGTTCAATTCCCGGCACATCATGAACGTAATAAAGTAAATCTGTCAAAGTATTGAGGTGACGACCTTCTGGCGTGGCTCCTGGCAAGTCTCTACCGTAAGCGTCAATATTTTGACCGAGTAGCGTGACTTCTTTGTAACCTTGACGTCCCAATTCTTCCATTTCCGCGTGAATTGCTGACGGTGTGCGCGATTGTTCCACACCGCGCACATTGGGAACGACGCAGTAAGTACAGCGTTCGTTACAGCCATAAATTACATTCACCCAAGCCGTTACCTTGCTATCACGGCGCGGCTTGGTGATATCTTCAATAATATGAACTGCGTCTGTTGCCACAACTTGATTGCCATCGAATACGGACTCTAGCAACTCTTTGAGACGGTTAGCGTGTTGTGGTCCCATTACCAAATCTAATTCTGGCACGCGTCGCAGCAGCGTTTCGCCTTCTTGTTGGGCAACGCAACCAGCAACTATTAAAGTTAAATCAGCTTTTTCATGCTTGCGTTTTGCTTGCCTACCGAGATAAGAATATACCTTTTGCTCTGCATTATCCCGGATGGTGCAAGTGTTGTAGAGAATTAAATCTGCATTATTTGGATCTTCAGACCACTCAAAGCCCATGTCTTCTAGGATGCCAGCCATGCGCTCTGAGTCGGCTTTATTCATTTGGCAACCAAAGGTAGTGATGTGATAGCGGCGTCCAGATGTGGTCATAGGAAATTATCTAATCAGTTTAATAGTATATATGCTTTATCTCAATTGTATTAAAATTGTAGTCGGCGCTTCAGCGCTGAAGCGCTGACTACAAAATTCATGTCTCAGACTCAGGTTCAATACCTGCTGCTCGCAGTTGCCCTGCTAATCGTTCAGCGCGTTGCCGTTCTTGTTCAGCCTTTTCTAAATTTTAGGCGGGTTTCCAAGTACCGTGGAAGCTGTGGGGAATGACGCTGGGTAATCTGAGTTTACAAATAGGTTCTTCGTCTAGCCTATCCGCAGCAAATACCCAAACTTCGCTACTATCAATATTGCCGTCGTAGACAACTGTTATCACCCAAGCTTGGTTTAGATTTTCAGCATCTTGGACGTAAATCGGTTCACTAGGATAGCGATTTTCTCCACAATCGGCTATTGTTAATTTTTCGGCTTGGTGGTCGAATCGTGCGATCGCATTTAATATTTCTTGACTAATATCCGTTCCTTGCCGAAATGTGGAAAGATAAGTATACCGAGAAGCTTTTCCCACATTTTCCGGTGGTACACCCGGAAATTCGCACTGTCTATCTAATATTTGCTCAATTGCGGTAACTTTTCCAGTTTGCGGATTAAGTTGCAATCTTGATAATGAACTCTTGGCAGCGGTTCTAGCTGTACCTGTCGCGACTTCTTTGAGGTATTGGTTGGTTTGAAAATCTTCATAACGGGCGATATCTACATTCACCAAACCGCTATCATCAACATAGCCGTTGCTGAAATGCCATTGATACCAAGGTTCAGTTTCACTGCGACTGACTAAGGTTAATGTTTCCTTATCTACAACCCAAATCTGAGTTCCTAATTGAGGTTTCCATTCCAAAGAATCGCTGTAGCTGCTTAATCCTATCAATACCGGCAGAGGATTCATCCGCACCGGGGGAATGCAAAATATTAAGTATTTCCCGGCTAAAACAAAATCATGCAGCAGTGGTGTACCATCAAGTTGAAATTGCACTTTTTGAATTATTTTGCCAGTGCGATCGCTCTTATAAATATTCAAAGTCGCATTTAATCCGGGAGTAACGCCAAAGTTAAAAATCTCCCCTGTCTGCAAATCACGCTTGGGGTGTGCAGAATAACTTAAGCCGATACCTAAACCCTCTAAATCATCTTCGCCGAAAGTCTCCAGATTTTGCAAATCCAATGCGTGAGGTTTACCCCCTTCCCACAACGCTAAGAGTTTATCTGGCAGTGCTAATACTGAGGTATTTCCAGCATTTTTCACTGGTTTAGACCATTTATTCCACCCTGGCGCAGTCATGCCATAATTACCGTAAAGCAGCTTATTTGCAGCTTCTTCTTCTTTGTAAGCAGTAGTTTGCACGTAGCGATAAACACCTGTCGCACCTTCATCGGTAAAATGTACGGCAAGAATTGCCCCATCTCCATCAAACCAATGTCCCATGCGGATATTACCGCGTTCTAGCCGCCCAGGTCCGTTGCGGTAAAGTGTACCACGCAATCCTGCGGGTATTTTGCCAGAAAGGATTTGCAGTTGAGTGGGAGAAAATTCTTGTGCGGGTTGAGCGATCGCATTTGACCAAGCTGGTTTTATTGACTTTTTGTTAATTGTATGCATGTCATTCGATGCTAAATACTATGTCGCTCTTACATTTAAGCAACGATATCGAGACTTGATGGTGAAAAACCTCACTCGTAAAGCCGAATTATTAGGGTTTAAGAAATTTACTCAATAAGAATCAAAGTAGGCTGAAGTGGATGTATTACTCAAATTTTTCTATTGCAAAGCTTGACCAAGGAATATTTATATAGTACATATGTATTGTATTATATTTAACAAATAGCGCCTTAACGCTGATAGGACAAAGTAAATGAAGCTATCTAAGGTAGACTTGAGCAGTTTAATAGCGATCGCTCATTCTGAAGGATACTTACAATTATTACTCGACCGAGGTAATGAGTTAGAATTTGTGGAAATTCCTGCACCAATACAAGCTTACGAAGGACTGCAAGATTTAAACGAAATTATCGCATCTCCTGCACTTCCTCCACAGCAGGAATTAATGCCCATGCTAAGTGTGAATTCATCAATGGCTGCATCTATAGGCTACGACAAAAACGAACAACTCTTGCAAGTCGAGTTTCACAACGGTGCAGTTTATCAGTATTCGGGGGTAGAAGCGGAAACTTGGGAAGATTTACATGACGCTGATTCAATTGGCAGATATTATAATCACGAGATTAAAGGTAGGTATGAGTGCGATCGCATAGATAACACAGAATATTTTGATGATTGTTGCGATTAATATCATCTCCGTTTAATTAACAGTAATCGTCGTAGAGACGTTCCGTCGGAACGTCTCTAGAGTATGTATGGTTTGCCTTAAATTTGTCCTTGAGCTTCTTGGATATCGCTTTCTGCTTGCTCCCAAATCGCTGAACGAACTTGATTTAATTGAACGAATTTCTGTGTAAATATGTTAGAAGTTTCTTTAACTTTATACTTTTTAGTTAAAGCAACATTTTTTATTTTAAAAGAATCAGGTATCCATAACACATTTCGGAATTCTATAATTCCAGCAGATAAAGAATTAGGGCATTTTCCTTGTTGGCAATATTGCCAGACAATTAAAGCATCATTATATCTAGTTAAAGCACTTTTCAATGCCTTGGTGCTGGGATGATTCTTTGTAGTTGGTGCTTCTTTTATTAGGTCGGCAAGTTTTTTATTTAAGCCCTTAACTTTATTTGCATAATCTTGATATTCAGTCTTATTATCAAGTGAATCAGCAAAGTTAGAAAAAAGTTTCACCAATGGCTCTAAATTTCTAGAGCCTATGAGATAACGAATACCTTCTATTTTATCTTGATAAATTAATATAGTATCTTGACTTTTTTGACTAACAGTAGTTCCTTGTGGAATAGTTTTTATAATTTGAATAGCATCTTTAACTTTTGATTCAGCTTCATTTAAAGTCTCTAAATTGGGAGAATTCCGAGTAAGTTTATCAGCTTGATTCTTCAATTCTTCGGCGCGATTAAAAGCGTTAACGGCTGTTTGCTCTTGCTGAAGTCTTTGATTTACTTCCTGAAATTGATTTTGATAAAGTTTTAGCGCTTTTTGAGATTGAGGATAAGTATTCACATCATTGGGAACAGTTTTCAACAAATCGATAGCTTTTCCTAAATCTGAGCGTATTACCTCCCACTCTTGAAGCGAAAATGTCGTTTCTTTATTAATAGTTAAAGCTTTTCTACTGAGCCTTTTTGCTTCAAAAAAGTTTTCTTTGGCATTAACGGTTTTTATACATGTAGAAAAATTATTCAATCCTGTTTGAGCTTTTTGAGAACCTAAACCTGGTATAGTTGGAACGCTATATAAAAGCCTGGTTGCTTCATTAACTTTTTTAGATGCCTCTAAAAAATTAGTGTTTGCAGAAATATCAGTTTGACATGCCTGCGCCAATAAAGCTTGAGATTGCTGAATTTTTTTCTCCTGTTCTTGCTGAAATTTAATCCAGCCAAGCAAGCCACCTGTGAACAGAAGTACTGAAATCAATCCAACGAATCCAAGCTTCTTATTTGGTATTTTATTATTGTTATTGTTTTCAGCAATATTCATTGTTTTTATTTTTATTGCGAATGATGCAAACCCTAAGCCTTAGTTAATCATGGGGAGTATAGGTAGTAGAGGAAGCAGCATCCCCCTATTCCCCACTTACCCCATTTCTTCCTTGGCGTTGTTAAGGCTACTGCAAGATATAAAAGTCTATATTTTGAATTTAAGAGTAAATGGTGCGTAACTTGTTAAAAAGTACACAAATGTATAAAAAGTGCCTCTTACCGAAGTAAGGTTTCATATCAAATCCGGTTAAATGCACGTAGTAAAACTTCTATTTGTTAGCGGCCACCAATGGTAATAAGTTAGACCACGGATTAGGTCGTGGTTATCAGATATCACTTTGCAACGTTGAAATAAAGC
>JAHHID010000084.1 GCA_019359015.1 Spirirestis rafaelensis WJT71-NPBG6 | reverse complement strand
CTTTCCTATTTGGCTATAATCCTCAAGCCGAATTGTGGAATGGTCGCTTGGCAATGATTGGCTTTCTTGCATATTTACTTTGGGATTTAGCAGGATACAGCGTCGTTCGCGATGTACTGCATATCGTTGGTTACTAAAAATTAGAAAACGCAAAAACTACTTGATTTAGGAGAAAAACAATGCAAACTCGTCCCACTACCGATTTACCACCAGTTGCTAAAGAATATAACGGTGTAGACAGAAACGCTTTCCTATTTGGCTATAATCCTCAAGCCGAATTGTGGAATGGTCGCTTGGCAATGATTGGCTTTCTTGCATATTTACTTTGGGATTTAGCAGGATACAGCGTCGTTCGCGATGTACTGCATATCGTCGGTTACTAGAAATTAGAAAACGCAAAAACTACTTGATTTAGGAGAAAAACAATGCAAACTCGTCCCACTACCGATTTACCACCAGTTGCTAACGCTTACAACGGTGCAGACAGAAACGCTTTCCTATTTGGCTGGAATCCTCAAGCCGAATTGTGGAATGGTCGCTTGGCAATGATTGGCTTTCTTGCATATTTACTTTGGGATTTAGCAGGATACAGCGTCGTTCGCAATGTACTGCATATCGTCGGTTAATAGAAATTAGAAAACGCAAAAACTTGTTAATTTAGGAGAAAAACAATGCAAACTCGTCCTACAACAGATTTACCACCAGTTGCAAAAGAATATAACGGTGTAGACAGAAACGCTTTCTTATTTGGCTATAATCCTCAAGCCGAATTATGGAACGGTCGCTTGGCAATGATTGGCTTTCTTGCATATTTACTTTGGGATTTAGCAGGATACAGCGTCGTTCGCGATGTACTGCATATCGTCGGTTACTAATTATAACTTGGTAGGGGCGCTCTTTTGCCCGCCCTTACATCACATATTGTAGAGACGTTCCGGTGGAACGTCTCTACAGCCCTTTGGGTATTTTTATTACTATTAAGAATCAATTAGCGCCTGTTACAGTAACAGGGGTATAAGTATCATCAAAACAGAAAACCGGGTTAAGCTTAAAAGTTTTATCGTGTAAGGATTTTTTTGAGTGGTTACGGGAGCGATTATCCAAGTGAGCGATCGCCTCCACTTAAGGATAATATAAGGGTTTCAGCGCCGAAAAACTTTTGTAGAACCAGAGTAATGTCGCTTATCCCAGTTTTGTTTTCCGATGATACATATACCCCAACTAGGGGAATTCATACTAAGTTGCATTCCGTTGTAGTAGTTTGGAGTTGGTGAGATTGCTTCCTTGGGCTTTGCTCCAGTCGCAATGACAGAATACTATTTTTGAGCGCAACTTGGTATCAGCAAGAACAAGTGGAATTTTGAGAAACCTCTGAGTTAGGGATCACCACGCCATTTATGCCATCCGGTATATATGCGCCAGCCGCAGTAGCGATTAATTTAATAATTAGGAAAATGCGCGAATTGGCTAGGTTTAAGCTAAAGGGAACCAATAAAAGCCCTTTAACTTGCTTTTTGATACCATTTATGCACAGCCTCACTGGCTGCGTTTTTCAGTCTTGGGAGTTTTTAACAAGCTTACTAAGCTCTTCTGCTGCCGTCTTCAGGCAAAAATCTTTAGTAGAAATCAACCTGTATTAGGAAGTGGCTATGCACATTGGATTTCTCAACCCTCAAGGCAATTTTGATTCAGGCAATAGTCACATAACGAAACACCCAGATTTTGGGGGTCAGCTGATCTACGTTAAGCAAGTTGCCATAGCCATAGCTCAAATGGGTCATAAAGTTGATATTCTCACTCGTCAAATCATTGACCCAGAGTGGCCAGAGTTTGCTGAAACATTTGAGACATATCCAGGGGTCGATAACGTCCGCATTATCCGGTTACCAGTAGGACCAAAAGAATTTCTGCCTAAAGAGTCTTTGTGGTCTCATCTGGTTACTGATTGGGTACCCAACATCCTAAAATTTTATCAACAAGAAGGTGGTTTACCCGATGCAATGACTGCCCATTACGGCGATGGGGGACTATGTGGCGTTCTGATTGAAGAGGAGACAGGCATACCTTTTACCTTTACTGCTCATTCTCTCGGCGCTCAAAAGATGGACAAACTGGAAGTCACCCCAGAAAATCTAACAGAAATAGACGAGCAATTCAATTTTCGATATCGAATCTTAGCCGAACGCCTAAGCATGAATCGCTCCGCCGTTAATATCACCAGTACACGACAGGAACGCTTTGAACAGTACTCTCATCGAGTCTATCGTAGTGCAGTTGATGTAGACAACGACAACCGCTTTGCGGTGATTCCACCGGGAGCAGATTTCTCGGTTTTCGGTGCAAACGCGCGTTCTGAAAACGAGGAGGCTACCGAAGAGCTCATTCAGGAGCGATTGGCACGGGACATTGCAGAAGCCCGTCGAGATTTGCCCGTTATTGTAGCATCCAGTCGATTAGAGCTTAAAAAAAACATATTGGGGTTAGTGCAAGCCTTCGCAATGAGTCCAACACTTCAGGAACGAGCTAACTTGGTGCTACTTACAGGGGGACTGGACGATCCTTTACGAGAGGAGACTAGTGACGGCATGACTGAAGAGGTACTAGCTCCTATTCGGGAAGTGATCAAAGAAAACGACTTGTGGGGCAAGATTAGTGCATTTGGCTTATCAGATCAGTCTCAAGAGTCACTAGCAGCAGCCTATCGGTTTATGGTTAAACGCCGCTCCGTGTTCGCGCTGACCGCACTCTACGAACCCTTTGGGCTTGCTCCCTTAGAAGCGGCAGTTGCAGGTTTGCCAGTGGTAGCAACCAAGAATGGTGGTCCTAGCGAGAGCTTCCGACAAGGAAATAAGGAATATGGCGTACTCGTTGACCCAGAAGATCCTGCTGATATTATCCGGGGGTTGGAGCGGTTGCTATGTGATGCTCAGGAGTGGGAGTATTTTGCCCAAGCGGGTCAGCAACGGGTGCTGAAGAAGTACACTTGGGAATCTACTGCTGAAAACTACCTGACTTTGCTTGAGCAGATTCTGTCTTCACCAGAAACCCGTCCTCGTGTTGAACTCCTTCCCATCCATCCCTACTTCCGTAATCCAGAATCGCAGACTCATATTTCTTTGGAAGAATTGAGCGACCTTTACTTTGAAACTAATCAAAAGGTACTAAGTACATCTAGCCTTTAAATAAGCTTCAGGTAGTGATCCCAGTTATGAGCAGCCAGCACAAAACGTGCTGACTGCTTCGGCAAATTGCTGATTTTGTTCCATTAATGCCATATGTCCACCTGGTTTGATGGTGACTCTTTGAGAGTAAGGCAATTCTGCTTTCATGCGATCGCTTGCAACAGGTTTAGTTGCTATATCTCAAGCACAGCAAAGAAATTGAGCCGAGATACGCCCGAAATAGTGCCACTTACATTCTTCTGACATTACAAAATGGGGTTTTGAGGAGCAGTCAAGAGACATAAATCCCCAGAAGAAATAAGAGTTTGAAAGGTCTAACAGCGTAAGTTTTAACAAAAAACCACCATTAACTAATTCTGTATCTGTGCGACTTTTCAATTTATCAATCCCAGATGCATTGGCAGGCAAGGAGGGATGATTTCGCACGATCATTTACAGAACCGATATGATAATATGTGGCTTTTTGGAAATAAATTGAAGTAAAGATTTCTGTTCGATAACCTGCTATCAGTCTGACTTTTAATCGAACATTTGAATTAAATGTTTATAGAATTGGGAATACCCAAGACAGCGCAGGGTAAATTAGAGTCTAGTGTCTGGATAATCGGATGATTTATAGACTTACAACCCAGAAACAGAATATCAGCAGCTTCTAATTTAACTACTTTCTGAAGTTCCTCAGCAACGCAGCCAAAGCGCAAATGAGCTTTGAAAGAACCTTGCCATTCTTCAGCCAAACTACGTGCTTGCCAAAGAATTCGGTCTGCTTGTGTGGGGGTGTCTACCAATTTATTTTCTAAAGAAAGTCTGTTTGATGTGAGTTTGGGTTCAGATAAAACGGATGTAGTAGACTTGGATGCATAGTTAACTGGACAAGCCAATGAAGGCTGATGTATTTCGGAATGAAAGACATCTAAATACTGATTTTTTTGGTTATCTTCTACTACATAAACAGCTTGAACTATAACTTCTACGTTAGTGGCTAAACGCGTTTGATGGGCAATCCAAAAAGCAATATCTAGCGCGGTATGGCTGTTGGGAGAACTGTTATAGCCAACGATTAAATTAACTGATTTTGTTGGTTCAGCTTTTTCAGTAGAAGATGTTTTTGGTGACAGCAATACCATTTGCTCAATTAAGTCATCACGACCTATTGCGCTTTGGAGACGAACTAACATTGGCTTAATTTTCACAGCTTAAACTTCTCTCTAATAAAAGGAACAATGAACGAGAAGCAGGGTCACTAAAGGCTGAAGTATACTCGCGGAGTGTCTCCGGAGGAGAAGGATGAAGTATGAATTAATAAATATATTTTTCATTATTCATCCTTTGTTCTTCATCTTTATATTTAAGGAAACCCCAATAACAACTGCTATAACAGCCAAAGTTTTGGGGGTTCCTTCCATTGCCGACGGAGTTAGCTGACGGGCTAAGACTGGAAGGTGTCTCTTCCTAAAAGATGAAGGTTGAAGTATGAAGGATGAAGCTTTATTCCTCGTTTTTCCTTTATATTTGAACCTTTACCCTTATTTGAAATACGCCCCACAAGATGGTTCCTCCGCTTCAAATCTAGGTTTGATGAATTTGAATTAGGCTACCCACTAGGATAAATGATAGTGTATTTTACTCGTCTTGAGTGAAATAGCGATCTAAGAAATTTAAAGCGTGGTTGCGAAGTTCAAAATATTCTTTTGAGTTTCGCATGGCTGCCCGATCGCGTGGATGTTCAAAAGGAACGTCTAATATTTCCCCAATTGTAGCCGCAGGACCGTTGGTCATCAAGACAATGCGATCGCTCATATAAATCGCTTCATCCACATCATGAGTAATCATCATTACTGCCTGCCGGTGATTTTCCCAAATATCTAATACCTGACGCTGTAATTTCCCACGAGTTAAAGCATCCAATGCCCCAAAAGGTTCGTCCATGAGCAACATTTTCGGGCGAATGGCGATCGCTCTGGCAATACCTACACGCTGTTTCATACCTCCAGAAATTTCATCAGGATATTTGTCAGCCGCCGCATTTAAATTTACCATTGCTAAGTGCTCGTTAACAATGCTAATTTTCTCGGCACGAGATGCATTTTTTAACACTTCATCCACAGCCAAACGGATGTTTTCTCGCACAGTTAACCAAGGTAGGAGCGAATAGTTTTGAAATACCATCATTCTTTCGGCTCCCGGCTTGTTAATTTCTTTACCATCAAGCCGCACTGAACCAGAAGTTGCTTTTTCTAAACCAGCTACTATTTTTAATAGCGTCGATTTACCACAGCCAGAGTGACCAATTACAGAGATATATTCGTCTTCGTTAATACTGAGATTCACACCATCTAGTACGACAAATTTTTTACCTTCTGGTGAAGGATAAGCTTTCACTAAATTTTCAATTTCTAAAAATCCAGTGCGGGGCGTCGCAGTATTGTAGTTATCTCCAGCAAAAGAGGTAGATTTCATCTTGAGAAACTCCTGAAATAATCTTATGGGCTGTTAGCTAATGGTTTTTAACTCATATAAAAACGGGTGGGTGCGTTCGCTCTTATCTCAAAACTTTTGAGATAGCCCACAGGATCGCTAGGGTCAAACCCTTTCTTGTCGATGAATGCTTCTGGGGGATCGACTTTGTAATCATCCTTGGGACAGGGAATGCCCATTTCAGCGGCGATTTGGCGATATAAAGAAGTTTTCCAGGCTTCTGCGCTTAGTTTATTCGCATTTTTCGGAAATTCCTTAATTTGTCCCCAACGTGCCGCTTGTGTCATTAACCACAGACTTCTAGATCTCCATAAAAACGTCCCGTGATCTCCAGGCTCTTTGGGAACGTTGTCGGGAATATCATAAAAAATTGTGGTGTCGGCAGCTTGGATTGTGCGGTCTTTGCCATCAAATCCACCATAGTTGTAGTTGCCGAGAATTCCGGGACCAGTAAATTTAGCAATTGGCGCACCTTTCTTTTTAGGTTTTGCACCGGTAAAGGAGCGATCGGTAATCAGTTCGGCAACTTCTTGGCGGTTTTCCGGTTTGCTGCAATATTGGCAAGCTTCAATCATCGCTTTTACCAGAGAACGATAGGTTTTTGGGTATTGGTCTATGAAAGATTGCATCACCCCCAAAAGTCGATCTGGATGTCCCAACACAACTTCTTTGCCTTGAGCGAAGGTAAAACCGACGCCTTCATTGCCAGTAATTGCCCGTGTGTTCCAAGGTTCTGCCACCATGTAAGCTTGCATCGCGCCAATTCGGACGTTTGTTACCATCTGGGGAGGTGGAACGATGATGACGCGAAACTCCTTGAGGGGATCGACACCTGCGGCAGCGGATACGTAACGAACAAAGTATTCGTAAATGGAGGAACTCAGCACTACTGCCCATACTTTGCGTTCTGCTGGTTGGCTGGCGAAGTATGCCCGGAATTGTTTACCAAATGCTTCTAAATCGCCGTTGTACTCGTACCACGGACGCAGCCCAAAATCCCACATGTCTTTGTTCATCGTCATAGCGTTGCCATGACGGTGAATGGTCATTGCCGCACACAAGGGAGCGTGCCGTGCTCCTTCAGCACCGATTCTGGCGTTGGTGACGGCACCGGATACCACGGGTGAGGCATCAAGACGACCAAAAATTAAGCCGTCGCGGGAGGTTGCCCAACTAGCTTCCCGATTGAGTTTGACGTTTAAGCCATATTTGCGGAAGAAGCCTTTTTTCCAGGCGATCGCAAATGGTGCACAATCATTGACCGGAACATAACCAACGGTTATATTCGGTTTTTCTAAATCTTGGGATCTAACTACTGGTTCAATAGCTAAAGCTTCTTCAGTCAGTCCTTTGGCAGAGCGATCGCCTGAAATTGCACAGGAAGACAACGCCATTCCCGCTGCTGTTGCCCCGATTCCCTGGATAAAATCTCTTCGAGTCCAGTTATTATTGTCGGCGTTACTCATAGGTCATCTTCACCGATGAAAAGTTTTTTTCGGCTGGGTAAATTGGCTTTTGTTCAGCGCTTAAGCGCTTACTACTAACTAATTTGAAGTTGTCGGGCGGTGAGTTACTAATTCTTGGATTTTGCCTACGGCAAAGTCAAGTAGTAGCCCAGTTACGCCAATTACGAACACGGCTAAAAATACTGAACTGAGGTTTAAACGGCTCCATTCATCCCAAACAAAAAAGCCGATACCAATACCACCTGTGAGCATTTCTACGGCAACAATTACTAGCCAAGCAATCCCTAAACTAATTCGCAAACCTGTAAAAATATACGGCAAACTAGCGGGCCAGATAATTTTTGTAATCCGCCGCCAACGAGGCATTTCCAACACCCGCGCTACATCTAAATAATCTTTAGAAACGCTAGAAACTCCAAGAGCGGTGTTAATAATTGTCGGCCACAATGAAGTAATGAATATAACAAAAATAGCTGACGGATCTGCTAAGTTGAAGATTGCTAACGCAATAGGCAACCAAGCTAGAGGCGATACGGGTTTAAAAATCTGAATTATCGGATTAAAAGCCAGCATTGCCGATTTAGACATGCCAATCAAAAAACCCAAAGGAATTGCGACTACAGCACCTAATAAAAAGCCCAGCAATACGCGACGCAGACTTGCTAACAATAACCAACCTATTCCCAAGTTGCCCGGTCCGCGTTGGTAAAAAGGGTTTAAAATGTAGTCCATATTCGCTGCTAATGCCTCAGGTGGGGTGGGCATCAATTCATGGTTGGCAAGGGCAATAACCCACCACAATAAGATAATTCCCAAAAACCCAAGGATAGGTAATATAACTACATCCCTAGCGATCACAGGTTTTGCCTGTTTCCATACAGCCTGTCCCGCAACTGCAACAATTGCAGCCAAATTCAATTGAAATATCATTGCAACCTCAACAGATTTAAGTACAGGTACAAAAAACCTGAGCAGCACCAGCCTTGGACACTGATGAGGTAATAACATCAAAAATAATGTTGCCTCTTCAGTCTCTTCTCAATGCCTACGAAGTTAGCTGACGGGCTAGGGCTGAGAAATGCCCTTTTTTAGAGAGTTATGAGTTCAGAACTCTTGACTCTTAACCTTCTATAAAATACGCCCCAAAACTTGGTTCCTCCGCTCTCGCATCCTCTCCCACCTAAACTGTTTAGGTGATGAAATTTGCTAGATTAAGCTGACTTACTCAATTTGAATATGTATTTTAACATGATTTATAACTCTTGACAAGATTTCTTTAGAAATGATTTACTGTCGTCTTACTAATTGCTAATTATTATTTGCAGTTTTTTCCAAAACTAAAAAGTAGTGGTAGGGATTGACAGGATCTATAAATTCTTGCTTGACAGTTAACCCAGCATTCGCAACAGAGTTTAAAATTCGCTTTTTGGGATATCCTTTTAGTCCAATTTCCCAGTAGTGTTGATTAGAGATTGAATTTCTACTCCAAAATTGAGGGACTTTGAACAATAAATACTTTGGTTTTTCTAGGAACAAGGAAGATTTGATTTGTACTGTTAAATATTGGGTATTGTAAGGTAGCGAGATTACTAAAAATTTATTTGTTGCTTGTGCAAGTTTTTTTAAGGCTTGTTCTGACTGTTCATAAGGCAAGTGTTCCAACACCTGAAAGAGAACAATCGCATCAAATTTATCTTTTGGTAGTACAAAATCAGTTGTCAAATCCAAAACCAGCTCTGGCTTTACATTCGGGTCAACATCCGCAGTAGTGACATTGTAGCCATTACGTTTTAGCAAGTCTGTTAAGAGTGAATTAAAAATTCCAATTTCTAGAATATTTTGTACATTGTTACCGAGTGACGATATTAGACGTAGCTGATGGTAGTAACTGATAAACCTGTCTTTTGAGAAATATTCGGAGTTGTTAAGGCCTAACGAAGTGATAAGTTGCATATAAGAGGATGTTTTAAAAGTGTTCAACAGTTGTAAGAAAGCTAACAAAGCTAATCGCTGAAATTCGAGACATCAGCACCCGACACTTGTCTCAGCGGGTGAAACCCCCGTTGAGACAAGTGTCCTAGCTCGTGAGCAAATAACTAAAACATATCCGAAAAATTTGACGTGGCAGCAGTGGGAAGGGAATTGCAGAGCTATTTTCAGAGGGAAAACCAGGTGGTCGTGCTAGTAAAGTATCGATTTATGTAGTTTTAAATGCGGTACTAGCGCAAATAGCTGTTTTCGGCTTTGACTGCATTTTAACCGCAGCGCTTCTTTATCGCCTGCTACCGATAAATACGTCTTTGTCCTTTTTAGATTTTTTGAGAATCTATTTGTTGGAGATGTTTGCTGATGTCAGTAGCGTCCCCGGTGGTTTAGGAGTCTTTGAAAGAGTAATTTTGCTACCATATCTCCCTTAAAGTTTCACCTGCGGCAGTTTTTGGTTCATTACTTCTTAGCTTTGCTAATAGCCGCAGCCTTACTGGGGCTGTATGAACTAAAGCACGGTAGAAAAAAATCATCAACAAAATGTGAAGTTTAGGTTTTGTGTGTCAGCTGATTCTGATAAGTTAGTTACATAGTTTAATTTACAATGCCTTCTAGGCTTCTTTATTAATTATTTTATTATTATGGCGCTCATAGTTCAGAAATACGGTGGCAGTTCTGTGGGTTCAGTTGAACGTATTCAAGCTGTGGCACAGCGCGTATACAAAACTGTGAAAGCCGGAAATTCTGTCGTTGTGGTCGTTTCCGCAATGGGTAAAACCACCGATGGACTTGTCAAACTAGCGCATGAAATCTCGAAAAATCCTAACCGTCGGGAAATGGATATGCTGCTTTCGACTGGTGAGCAAGTATCCATCGCCGTGGTAAGTATGGCATTGGATGAACTCGGACAGCCGGCGATTTCTCTTACAGGCGCTCAGGTAGGAATTGTTACCGAAGCCGAACACACCCGCGCCCGAATTCTGGATATCAAAACCGATCGCCTAAAACGCCACCTCAAAGAAGGAAAAGTTGTTGTAGTAGCCGGATTTCAAGGTATATCCAGCTTAGAAGAATGGGAAATTACTACTTTGGGGCGTGGCGGTTCCGACACTTCAGCCGTAGCCTTGGCAGCAGCATTACGGGCAGATTTTTGTGAAATTTATACAGACGTGCCAGGAATTTTAACTACAGACCCGCGATTAGTTCCTGAGGCACAGTTGATGGAGGAAATCACCTCAGATGAGATGTTGGAACTCGCCAGCTTAGGCGCAAAAGTGCTACATCCCCGTGCTGTGGAAATTGCCCGCAATTACGGCGTTCCCTTAGTGGTACGCTCAAGCTGGACAGATCAACCGGGTACTTGGGTAACTTCCCCAAAACCACAAGAGCGATCGCTTCTAAATTTAGAAATTGCCCGTCCGGTGGATGATGTTCAATTCGATACCGACCAAGCGAAAGTAGCTTTGTTGCGCGTACCCGATAAACCAGGCGTTGCAGCGCGGTTGTTTGGAGAAATTGCCCGTCAAAATGTCGATGTAGACTTGATTATTCAGTCAATACACGAAGGCAACACAAATGACATTGCTTTTACGGTAACAACACCGATATTAAAGCGTGCCGAAGCAGTAGCAGCAGCGATCGCTCCAGCATTGCGGAGTCAAAAGAGTGCTGAATCGACAGAAGCGGAAGTCATGGTACAGCAGGAAATCGCCAAAATCAGCATTTCCGGTGCAGGAATGATTGGGCGTCCCGGTGTCGCAGCCCAAATGTTCATCACCCTTGCCGAAGCTGGTGTGAATATCCAGATGATATCTACTAGTGAAGTGAAAGTAAGTTGCGTAGTTGATGCCGCGCAATGCGATCGCGCGATCGCCGCACTTCGGGAAGCGTTTGAGATAGAGGATGAGGAGACAGGGAGACAGAGAGACAAGGAGACAAGGGGACAAGGGCGCAACTCTTTCCCCCCCTCTGCCCATCCCCCCGTCCGTGGTGTCGCTTTAGACATGAACCAAGCGCGTTTGGCGATTCGTCAAGTACCAGATCGTGCGGGGATGGCAGCGAAGTTGTTCGGACTATTGGCGCAGCACAACATCAGTGTGGATATGATTATTCAATCTCAGCGCTGCCGGATAGTTGATGGTATTCCCAGACGAGATATAGCCTTCACCGTCGCCAGAATGGATGGGGAAGCAGCAAAGAAAATGTTGCAACAAGCAGCGGAAGAATTCGGCTGGGGTGAAGTTGTTTTAGATAATGCGATCGCCAAAGTGAGTATTGTTGGTGCAGGTATGGTGGGACAACCGGGAGTTGCAGCGAAAATGTTTGAAGCGATCGCTCAACACCAAATCAATATTCAAATGATCGCCACCTCAGAAATCAAAATTAGCTGTGTCGTAGATCAAGAACAAGGTGTTAAGGCTTTGCAAGTCATTCACGCTGCCTTTGGGCTTGCAGGAACCGAAAAATTTGTAGTGCCGGCGTAATTTTAGCAGGCAAATAAATCAGATACAACTGCTATAAATATTCGCTTCATAAGGTCTGAGAACTAATTCAGTACCTCTTTGTCCCAATTCTTGATAATTGCTGATGAGCAGTTTATCATCATCTGATAGATATGATGACAAATCAACCGTTATGTTTTGCGGTAAGAAATTTAGTAATATTAACACTTTATGCTGGCTATCAGTTCGTAAATAAGCATAAATATATGGATGAGATATATCTAGCATTGTATAATCACCGTAGATTAATACAGGCAGTTTTTTTCGCAGTTGGATTAACTGCTTGTAATAATTGAAGATAGAATTGGGATCTACGATCACCTGCGCTGCATTAATTTCTTCATAGTTAGGATTAACGTTAATCCAAGGTCTGCCAACGCTAAAAGCAGCATTTTTACTGTTATCCCACTGCATCGGTGTGCGGGCATGGTCTCTAGCTACTTGCAGTTGATTATTTAAAAAAGATTGCCAGCTTTCCCCTTGTTGCTTTGCCGTTATGTAAGCATTGATGGAAACAACATCGCGAAATTCATCAATTGAGGTAAACGGATAATTTGTCATCCCTATTTCATCACCTTGATAAAGATAGGGTGTCCCTCTTAATGTTAGTAAAAGGGTTGCTAACATTTTTGCTGAAATAACTCGATATTCTCCGTCATTGCCAAAGCGAGACACAATACGGGGTAAATCATGATTGCCTAAATAAATACTACTCCAACCTTTGCCCGCTAGTGCTGCATCCCAACGATTCAAGATTATCTTTAAATCAGAAAGTTCCCAGTCAACACCTTGCCAGAAGTTTTTTGGATCGCGATCAATGCTAGTATGCTCAAAGTGAAAAATCATGTTTAATTCCTGGCGATCGCTTCCCACATATAAGGGTGCAACCTCAGCTTTAACACCAGCACCTTCACCGACAGTCATCACATCATAATGACGTAAAACTTCTTCATGCATCTCCTGTAAATAATCATGAACTTTAGCACCATTGGCGTAGAACTCAGCTATCCCTTGAGAAGAATTTTGCAAAGATGTGGATATATCTTGTTTGGAAATAAATGAGATCACATCCATACGAAAACCATCAACTCCCTTATCTAACCAAAAGCGCATAATGCGGTAAATTTCTGACCGCAAGAGTTTATAGTCCCAATTAAAATCTGGTTGTGCAGGTGTAAATAAGTGTAAATAATAATCACTTGTTGCTTCATTATACGTCCAAGCATTACCACCAAAAAAAGACTGCCAATCGTTCGGAGGTTGTCCATTTTCTCCTTCGTGCCAGATAAAGTAATTTCGATAAAAGTTATCTTTAGATTTACGTGCTTCCTGAAACCAAGGATGTAAATTAGAGCAATGATTCGCCACCAAATCGATGATGAGCCGCAAGTTTCGTTGCTTCATTTGAGAAACCAGTTCCTCAAAGTCATTCATTGTGCCAAATTCCGGGCTTATTGCGGTGTAATCGCTAATATCATAGCCGTTATCTACATTAGGAGATGGATAAAAAGGACATAGCCAGATAACATCAATTCCCAAATATTTCAAATAATCAAGTTGTTGAATAATGCCTTGTAAGTCACCTATGCCATCTTTGTTACTATCCTTAAAGCTGCGGGGATAAATCTGGTAAATTACGCTTTCTTTCCACCAAGCTTTTTGATTCATTGGATAAATAATCTGCTTTTGAGCTAAGTTTTTGTTATTCAAGGGTAATAAAGTAGTCGCAAATAAAATTTTCAGCTACTGTCAGCGGTTCACTGCTCAATTTAAATGTTTTCAAGGGATAGAGTCGCTTACTACATGATTAGCGCGTTTATTTACACTCATTTACTTAAGATATTCCTACATATCATACATATAAAAAAGCCGTGGCTGCTGAGAGCTAACCACGGTGAAAAAATATATTTAATTACCTGATGCCCAATACAACACTCAATTAATCGCGACCATTAAGGGCAATTAACAACCGCAAGATAAAGACGAACAAATTGATGTAGGTAAGGTACATAGACAAAGCCGCAGGCAGATATTGCTCATCGCTGTAGGTGCGCGGCAATATGTAGAAATCAACTACAGATGCACCAACAAATAAAAGCACTCCCAAACCGGAAATGCCAATTTCTAACCAATTTGGCGTGTAAACACCGAACAATGCCAACCCGAATTGTGCTAGGCAAACAACCACCAAGGCAATGACGCCTAGATTGATAGTTTTTGTTAAAGCCATGCCGTCAGAGTCAGAGAGATTTGAACCAACTTGACGGGCGGCAATAAAAGTGATACCACAACCAAGGGCAGCTATACCGATTCCTTGAATGCCAACTCCTTGGGTTCTCAAGGCAACATAAATCAAGCCACTGAGAGTATATCCCGATAAGAGGCTGTAGGTAGCTAGCAGGGGCAGGGCAACGCCTTTGTTGCCTTTTTCAGCAACATTTTGGGCAACAAAAAACAGAATTAATTCTAGGATGACCGCACCAATGACGGTGGGCATGAATATTGCGGGGTTAGTACGGATGACTCCTAAACCGCCGTAAGCCGCCAACATGGTAACAAGTCAGTCCTCTCTGCGGTCTGATGGTATCGAGTTATTGCACTTATACCACCAGAATCCTTCTATTAAACTTCGTAATCAACTTGTACAGTTAAATACTGGCTTAGTGCGTAAGATGGCTCATAAATTCAGCCATCAATGTAATGAACCTTATGAAGATTTAGAACAAATCGGTTATTTCGGTTTGATTAGAGCAATTGAGCGATTTGATCCCACTCAAGGATATGCTTTTAGTTCCTTTGCTGTGCCTTATATTCGCGGAGAAATGCTGCATTTTTTGCGCGATCGCAGTAGCCTATTAAAGATACCCCGCCGTTGGCAAGAACTCTACAATGAAGGGCAAAAGGTTCGCAAGGAATTAGCAGTTTCTTTGGGTCGTCCTCCGAAAGATTCCGAAATTGCCACCATACTCAAAGTATCTGTCCAAGAATGGCAAGAAACTAAGTTAGCTGCTCAAAATCGGCTGCCTTTGAGTTTAGATGCTACCCCAGTTCAGTATGTTGATTGCCAAATAACCTTAGGTGAAGCGCTTCCTTGTCCGCGTTCTACGGCTTCTCAACAACAAGAAGAAGAACGCCAACAACTTCAAGGGGCAATAAATATGTTAGAAGAAAAGCCCCGTATGGCTGTTGAATTGGTGTTTTTGAAAGAACTTTCTCGCAAAGATGCCGCGAAGAAAATTGGCACTAGTCCAATGACAGTAACCCGATATCTACAAAAGGGAGTTCAGGATTTAATGTGTTTCTTACAACCAGTAGTTGCAACTGGGTCTTAGTCAAAGTCCAAAGTTTATTGACTATTGACTATTAACTAATTATCTAGATTTTAAATCTGCGATCGCTCCTCTTGTCATAGCAGCAATGGCTTTATCTGTTGCTTTCGGCAAATGATAATATTTGCCCCCTGAAGTATGAGCTAATTCTTTGGCAAAGCCAGTGGAAACAAATTTACTTTCAGTATCAATCATTAATAACTGCATCCCTAAAAGACGGATTCTGGCGGCAATTTCTAGCAATTCCGCTTTAATATCCGGCTTTTCTCCAGGTTCTTGCGGTTCGCCCAAAGAACGGGACAACGGAATATTCCCGCGTCCATCGGTTATCGCTACAATCACGACTTGCCCAATATCTCCACTCATTTGAGCATTCAATCCCACGCGCACAGCTTGGCTTAAACCATGTGCTAACGGCGAACCACCACCACAAGGCAACCTTTCTAGGCGGTTACGCGCTAAGGCAATAGAGCGGGTTGGAGGCAATAATACCTCAGCCTGTTCGCCCCGGAAGGGAATCAACGCCACTTGGTCGCGGTTTTGATAAGCTTCTGTTAAAAATTGCATTACCGCACCTTTGGCTGACTGCATCCGGTTTAGTGCCATTGAGCCAGAAGCATCGACTACAAATATTACTAATGCCCCCGCTTTGCGTACCAAACGCTTAGAACGAATATCCGCCTGTTCGACAAATACCCGCTTTTGTGGATTTTGCATTTCTCCCCCACTCCCCCTCTTGCCCACTCCTTGGCTCTTCTCGCGTCGTGCTTTTTGATACGGTGCAGCGGCTCTCAGGGTAGCATCTACGGCGATGCGTCGCACTTTTCCTTTGGGTAGCATCGGCTTAATGTAGCGTCCCCGGTCTTCAGACAGAATTAAGCTGCGATTGCCAGATTTACCCATGCGCTGCGCCATCTGAGCAAAATAAAGCACGCTGGGATCAAGAATTACACCTTCAGGATCAAAGATGAATTCTTCAGGAATGCTGGGCGGTTCTTGTTCTTCTTGATTTTCCTCTTGTTCGTCTTCCTCTTCCTCTTCCTGTTCTTGTTCGGACTCGTCTTGATTTTCTGGGGGTGCGGGTGGTGGAGGTGGTGGAGGTGGTTGTTGGTCGGGTGGTGTCTGCAACACCGTTGCTCGTGGTACAATTACTAGCTCCACTGCACGGCGTAAATCTTCGGCATTTACTGTGGTGCGTCCATCTAAAGCCGCAGATGCTTTAGCGACGCGCATGGCGAATAATTCGGCGCGATGTCCTTGCACTGCGCCACGAATTGCTTCATCTACTAGGTAGGCGATTTGTTCGTGGGTGATGGTAACTTCTTTCAACCATTCCCGCGCGAGGAGAATTTGAGTTTTTAGGTTATCGATGTCTTCGTTATATTGCTGAAGAAAGTCTTGGGGAGATTTCGAGTAGGCGATCGCTTGTTCTACGGCTTCGACTCTTTGATCTAATCCAAGTACGCCATCTGCCGAAAGAGCGATCGCTATTCTATCAAGCAAATGTTCTCGCAATGATCCTTCTTCTGGATTGTAGGTGGCAATAAACAGCGGTTTGCTCGGATGCTGAAAACTAATACCTTCCCGCTCAATTCGGTTGCGTCCATCAGATAATACGCTTAAAAGCTGGTTGCTGATTTGGTCATCTAATAAATTAATTTCGTCCACATACAGCACACCTCGGTTTGCTGCGGCAAGCAAACCAGGCTGAAATACCGTTTCCCCTTGTTTTACCGACTGTTCCACATCCACAGAACCCAAAAGTCGGTCTTCAGTCACTCCTAGAGGAATTTGCACAAAGGGTGCGGGGATGATTTCGGTTTCTATTGTCTCCCCAACTTCCGAGCGAAGCTTATCATCCCATTCTTCTGGGCGATTGGGGTCACAATTGCTCAACCCACCTTTAACCACTTCAATGGGTGGAATTAGAGCATGGATAGCACGAGCCATCACAGATTTTGCCGTACCACGACGACCTGCGATCGCTACTCCTCCTAACTCCGGATCGACCGCAGCTAGCAGCAACGCTAGTTTAATTGCTTCTTGACCGACGACAGCGGATAGCGGAAAGGCAGTAATAGTAGGCGCAGGCATGATTTGCAAATTTTAGCTTGTCTCGGCTTTTAGCATATCAATTTCTGGCACATTTAGAATAAGTATTATCGCACGTTTGTTTTCGGAGCAAAATGTATGAGTATGACTCAGGCTAAACGCTTCACACTAGATGAATACCACAAACTCGCAGAATTAGGCTTTTTCCATGAAGATGATCGAATTGAATTAATCAATGGAGAAATCATTGAAATGGTAGCGAAAGGTAAAGCCTACGAAACTTGTCTGCGTAATTTGTTGCGAGAACTGCCAAAGCTGGTAGGAGACAGAGCAACTTTGCAATCTCAAGCACCGATTGTTATACCACCTAAAAGTGAACCAGAACCAGATTTTGCCATTCTTCAAAACCGAGATGATAATTATCTTTCTGCTCACCCTCAACCGGCTGATGCCTTGCTGGTGATGGAAGTTTCAGATTCTTCTTTAGATTATGACCAAGATGTAAAAATACCACTTTATGCTTCTTCAGGTATTTCTGATTATTGGATATTTAATTTATTTGATAATTATCTAGAATGTTACAGGGAACCATATCATAATAATCAAGGTAAATATGGCTATTTGAATAAGCTGATTGTTTTACCTAATCAAGGAATAGTGCTGCCTTGTTTTCCTGATATGTCTCTGGATTTAAGCAAAGTTTTTCCGCCAAAGGTGAATTATTAAACTTAATATAATAATTGTACTTTCTGAACAACGCTCTAATTTTCTATCTTTCTCTGCGCTTTCTGCATCTGGTACGGTTAGTTCAAGAAAATATCTCATAAAAAATAATTCATATATACAAATATTTAACTATTAATAGTATTAATTGCTAAGTCATAGGATATAGACGGAAATAAATTGTTAATGCACAAAATTCTAATTTTTCGTAATGAAAAACTTCTACGTCAAGCTTTAACTCACCGTTCTTATGTTAATGAAAATCCAGAAGAAGGCGAACATAACGAACGCTTAGAGTTTCTTGGTGATGCTTTGCTAAACTTCTTGAGTGGCGAATATCTCTATCGTCGTCATCCGGAAAGGGGAGAAGATGAATTAACACGCAGACGTTCAGCTTTGGTAGATGAAAAGCAATTGGCAAACTTCGGCGTTAAGGTAGGTTTAAACTCAAAGATGCGGTTAGGAAAAGGTGCAATTAGAGATGGAGGTTTTCAAAATCCTAATTTAATTAGTAGTACTTTTGAAGCAGTTCTTGGTGCTTATTATTTGGATAATAATTCAGATATTGAAGCAGCTCGCGCTATTATAGAACCTTTATTTGATTCTGTACCTGAGAATATTGTTGTATTTCGCTCTAATGTAGACTCAAAAAATCGTTTTCAGGAATGGGTACAACGCAATGTTACCCCCCCTAATCCTCCTAAATATGTTGCAACTCAAATAGGTGGTTTGTCTCACGCACCAGAGTATCTCGCCAAAGTGTTTGTGGCTGAAAAAGAGTATGGGGAAGGTAAAGGACGCAATAAAAAAGATGCTGAAAAGGCTGCCGCTGAGGATGCGCTAGCTAAGTTGAAAAAACAAGGTTTGCTGTAGAGTTTAATTATGAAACTTTTACTTTACAGAGTTAAATCACAGTGAATTCAATTTAATTTAGCCTTGGAATAATGTCACCAGTTGGGAAACTATTGCTAACCCTAAATCAGTGGTTTCAGGAACGTAAGATTTATCGCTTATAGCCACGCGAAAAAAAGATTCAAAAATCTGGGTTTGGTTTTCTCAAAGAATACCAATTACAGTGTCAGAGTTAGCGATCGCTCACATTTAACAAGTTATTCTAATCCTGGGAGCCTCTATGTCGTGAATCGCATTACTCACCAGATTTGCCAAGATTTATTGTCATTGTAAAAATCTGTTACAACTTTGCCCTTGAGCGCGATCGCCTTTATCGTTGGGGAAGCGATCGCAATCTACGAGCCTGTATTGAGAAAGCAGAGAATTTCTAAAAAGATGTTGTAGTCAAATGTTAATTAACAGATTTGTTAGATCACAACAATTGAGGCTATTTTTTCAAGCTTTAGCCACAAAAATTTACATATTGTTTTGATTGGGTATTAACTTTTTCATCGACCTGTTCCATGTCTCGTAATTTTCTACACTTTCTGAGTTTCTCGCTTCCTGGCAAAGAAGGCTGTCTAAAGTTTGCAATAATTCCTTTGTAGTGTAGGGCTTAGAAAGAAATGCTTTGACTCCAGCTACCCCCATCAGTTTGTCGCTGGCTATCAGACCGCTGACAGCAATAATCAAGACATGCGAATTCATTTTTTGCAATGCGCGAATTGTTAGTGTTCCGTCCATCGACGGCATCATCATATCCACCAACACGACGCTAATTTCATGTTTGTGTTGGGCATACTGCGCCAGTGCCTCAATTCCATCGCTGGCTGTCAACACTCTATAATTGTACGTTTCTAACGATATTTTGGTCGTCTCTAAAATTGGGGCTTCGTCATCCACAACCAGAACCAATTCTCCGTTTCCTTTTGGTAGTTTGAGGTTTTCTGCAAGCAGCGTTGCTGTTGCCTGCACTGCTGGCAAGAATACTTTAAATTCAGTTCCTCTTTCAACGTTGCTGGATACATTTATAAAACCACCATGACTTGTGATGATGCCCCTCACCGTCGAAAGACCCAAACCTGTACCTTTGCTAAACTCTTTAGTGGTGAAAAACGGCTCGAATATTCTATCCACTATTTCTGGCGACATACCGATTCCTGTATCTGCAACAGTGATCACAATGTGGGGACCGACACTTGCCTCAAGATTCATGCGAACATAATGTTCATCAATCAACACATTTTCAGCAGAGATATTCAAAGTTCCACCGTCGGGCATGGCATCGCGAGCATTGACGACTAGGTTCATGAGCACCTGATGCAAATGTGTAGCATCTCCAATGACAGCCCAAAGGTCTGACTTTATATTTGTAGAAAATTCAATCGATTTGGGAAATGTTTGTTGGACAATCTGCTTGATTTCTGAGAACACATGGTTCACTTGCACAATTGTCCGCTTGCCTTCAACTCCACGTGCAAACTGTAGCACTTGCTTGACCAAAGCCGCCCCACGTTTAGCGTTAGTTTCTATAATCTTAAACATCTGCTGACTTTGCTCATCAGTATTGGAGAGTTTTAGCGGCAAAAGTTGCGCTGCCGCCAGAATTGGAGTCAGAATGTTGTTCAGGTCATGTGCAATGCCACCAGCAAGTGTACCAATGCTCTCCAGTCGCTGCGCTCGAAGATACTGCGCTTCGAGTTGTTTTTTCTCTGTAATGTCGGTGTTGACCGTAAGAATCGATTTAGGTTGGTCATTTTGATCGCGCATCAAAGTCCAGCGGCTAGCAACAATTATTTCCTTGCCTTCTTTGGTTACTTGATGCAACTCACCCTGCCACGAGCCACACTCAGGTAAAGTTTCTTGGAGGTTTTGGGGTTTAGATTGGCTTTTCACTGCATACAGAAGCTGATTGGCACCCTTGCCAATTGCTTCTATTGCCTTCCATCCATACAAATGTTCAGCCCCTTTGTTCCAAAAACGGATTTGGTTGTCTAAGTCTCTAACCAAAATTGCATCTGTGGTGATATCAAGCAAAGCAACTTGTTCACGGATTTGCAGATTTTGCTTTTGGAGTGTTTTTGTTAGGTTCCGAAGCCTGAGATGAAGTTCGATCCGCGCTAAAACTTCTTCATGCTGAAGCGGTTTTGTGATATAATCAACTGCCCCAAGATTCAAGCCTTTGACCTTATCCACTGTTTCGGAAAGTGCGGTCATGAAGATGACGGGAATATCTTTTGTTAACTCATTGTCTTTCAGACGGCGGCACGTTTCAAAACCGTCTATTCCCGGCATGAGGATGTCCAACAAAATCAAGTCGGGTGGGGCATATTCGGCTCTTGCGATCGCACTTTCCCCATCTTCTGCAACCAGGACTGTAAATCCAGTATCGCCTAAAAAATCGAACAATATCTCTAAATTTGTGGGAGTGTCATCAACAATTAAAATGACACCTTTGTCAGTGAAATCACTCATAAAAATCTCTTAATTATTAATATTGCTTGAGAAACTCTAAGATTTGTTTCCCTTTAAAACCTTTGGCAAGTTGGCGCAAATGCGTGGCAAACGGTACCCATCGTTCATCCAACTCCTCTAATTTTATCGCTCGTTGTGTAATGCCTCTCAGGTCTCCCCTCATCGCCAAATCAAGCAAAACTGCTAGTTCTTCTGCTGGTGGAGCTACAAATGAATCCTGAGTACCTACCGGCACAGCACTGCTTTGGCCGTACGACTTGGAAGTGCTGAGTTCTTGCCTGCTTCCTTGCTCCTCATAAACCCATTCCAGCCCCAAGTGAATTTTTAATTTTTCTAAAAGCTCCCCTTCCCGGATTGGTTTGGGGAGAAAATCATCGCAACCGACTTCTCGACTCTGCTTTTGATCGAAATTAAAAACGCTAGCCGAGGCGGCAATCACCACCACTTCCTTGAAGTCTGGTAACATCCTGAGGCGACGGGTGGCTTCAAAGCCGTCCATCACGGTCATTACCAAGTCCATAAAAATGACATCCGGTTTAAATTCATGCGCTTTGTTAAGACCGTCTAAGCCATCTGTCGCTTCTGTGACTTCAAACCCTAAAGGCTGTAGTAGATTCACCAAAACGGAACGATTTGCCCATTTATCGTCTACCACCAAAACTTTCCGTTTAGAGCCAAGAAAACCAATGATTTGGCGTTGATCAACGCTCTCCACATTAGTCTGTTGAAAAACCTCAGGTAAATCCAACTCTAGCCAAAAAACGCTCCCTTTCCCTAAAGTACTGTTTACCATCAGTTCGCCACCCATCAGCTGAACTAATTGACGGCTAATTGCCAATCCCAACCCTGTTCCTTCAATCTTACGACTATGCTCACCCACCTGCTGGAATGGCAAAAATATTTCTTCTAATTGCTCTTCTGCAATGCCAATACCCGTATCTTCCACTTGAAACCGAAGTTTCTCATCTTGATAGCCCACTTTAAAAGTTATACTTCCTTTTTCTGTAAATTTAACCGCATTGCTAAGTAAATTAATCAATACTTGACGCAAGCGTTTTTCATCTGCTCGAATGACTCTAGGCAGTGGACAAAGCCTGTTGTAAATTAACGAAATTCCTTTTTGTTCGGCACGAATGCGGCAAATATCAACAATACTCTCAAGAAATTCTGCAAGAACAAACTCTTTTGCATAAAGTTCTATTCTCCGAGCTTCGATTTTGGACAGATCTAAAATATCGTTAATCAGTGTCAGTAGGTGTTCCCCACACTGATGGATGATACCAATACCATTCTTTTGCTGAGAAGTTAAATTTTTATCTTTATTAAAAATTTGCGTATAACCCAAAATACCATTGAGCGGGGTGCGGAATTCATGGCTCATATTAGCTAGGAATTCGCTCTTGGCACGGTTGGCAGATGCTGCTGCTTCTTCTGCTCGCTGGCGTTCCTGTAGCGCGGCTTGCCGTTCACAAATTTCCTGTTGTAATTGTAAATTTTTATCTTGTAACTCCAACGTTCGCTCTTCGACTTTCGCTTCCAGCGTCCGATTATACTCCTCTAAATCATTATAGAGACGCGCATTCTCAATTGATATTGCTGCTTGAGAGGATAAAACTTGTAAGACTTCCAATCGCTCTGGTGTAAACGCACCAGTGGTCAAATTATTTTCTAGATAAAGAATGCCAATCAGTTTACCTTGATTAACAATTGGCGTACATAAAATAGATTTTGGTCTGTGGTTGATTATATAAGTATCTGTTGCAAAGACTGGCTCAGAGCTAGCATCGTACAGTACAACATGCCCTTGAATACGGCGCACATAATTAATGACAGATATGGGTAGCTGCTGACTTAATTCTACAGTTGTCGATGGTTGCACATTTATCTCATCTTGCCCGACACTTCCTGAAGCTTCTATGAGTAACTGCCCTCCTTTTTCTAAAATTAAAAATCCTGTTTCTGCGCCAGCATTTTCAATAACAATTCGCATCAATTTAGCCAGCAACTTATCCAAAAGAATTTCACCAGAAAGAGCAAGAGATGCTTTCATGACTGCGGCTAAATCCAGAACTTGAGGAGTACCTGTAGTCGTAGAGCTAATTGTCCGATTCATCTCTAGACCTTTGGTTTGTCGGTTCAGTGTCTGGGAGAAAATGTGAGGATATCTTGCTGCTAAATTTCTAACTTTTGCCGTTGCTCCCCAGCGAATATATCCATAGTAAGCATCAGTCAAATAGGTTTGAGCTACCTTTTCTCTGCCATGCTCAAAATAAAACTTTGCTGCCAGTTCATTTGCTAGCGCTTCTTCCTGGATATATCCCTGCTCCTTAGCGCTCGCAATGGCTCGGTCATAATATTCCATTGCTTGCCAATAATGACCTAATACCCGCGCTTTCTCTGCCTCCACAAGCTCATACTTATGCAGAAAATTCATTGGCGCATGGTCTGCCCATTTTCGCATCTTTTCCTGGTTCTTCGTCACCTTGCTCAAGAGGTGTTCTTGTTGTGAGTGTGCCACTGATGGATAAATCACTAGTTGTGCTAAAGAATCGTAAAAATGAAACACTGGCACAATCAAGAATCCTTTTACTCCATCTAAATACTGTTCGGCTTGAACTGCATTTTCCAATGCTTGATCGTGCTCTCCAAACAAATAACAGAGTATCAGTTTGTTTGAATAGAAGTAGTGAAGTCCAGTTCTGTCATTGGCTTTCTTAAGCAGCGGTAAAGAGCTCTCCTCGTTGTATGCTTCACCCAATAAACAGCACGGTTTTTCAAAAGGTTCTAGTAAATTAAGAATTGACTGCTGAAATATTTGATTCCAACTCAAGGCGTTCTCTTGCTTGAGTTGAGCAAGGACATTACTGGTTGCTGCCATTTCTCGTTGAACTTTTGCCAGTTCTTGACCTATGAGATATGAATAGTAGCATTTTTGCATGGCGGCATAGCCACCATATTCAAAATGTCCGTTCTCCAATCCACTAGAGTATGAATCCTGCAAAAGTGGCAACGTTTCCTTAGCATGAACTTTTCCATGAAACGCAGATGATCCTGCCACGAAAAAGACACTTGTCTTGAGTTCTACAGCATTGAATCGTTCTACAAGACTTAAAGCCAACTTGCCAAATTGATAAGCCGACTCGATGTCCTGAAATAACCCGTTTATCATGATGCTGTAAAGAACATAACTATAAGCTGAGAAGGGTGAATTTCCATGTTTGATTGACAAATTCACCTGTTCGCAGGCAATTAACGGCAACAAGGCAGGTCCAGCTTGATAAGTCGGAGAACCTAAGCATGTTAACATCCGTAGAGTTGCTAGCTTATCGACCTCTGTCATTAATGGTAGGTTAATCAGGTCTTCGATATTTCTCCCGCTCAAATTTCTTGCTGTTTGAGTCAGTGTTTGCTCGATATCCAAGGCGCTAGGCGACTCTGGAAAGCTGATCCCCAATAGTTCTAGTGCTTGTAACCCAATCTTGATCGCTTCGAGCTGTTTAACTTGCGCCATGCAGGCCTGGATTTTGACCTCATAGACTTTCATTTTGTCAATAGGGGTTTTTGCCTGCTGCATGACAACAGTTGCCCATTTCTCCATCTGCTCAAAATCGCCGTTCAGGTAGGCTGTTTCTACCCCTGACTCATAAAGTGCCAGTGTTAGCTCGTACTGATTCTGCCAGCTATTTACTGCTAATAATTCCAAACCCACCTTTAGATAGCGCATAGCAGACTCATACGCCGCCGCTGCTTTTGCTTTCTGACCTGCTATAAGATTAAGTTCAGCCAGCTCATATTTTTCCGACTCTAAGGTGAGTAAGTCCGTGCCATAATTCAGTTGGTTGACCAAAGCAAAGATATTTTCTTTTCGTTCTTCAGGGGTAATATTTTGTACTAACAATTGACCAATTTTGAGATGAGTTTCTTTTTTTTGCGAATCTGGAATGAGAGCATAAGCTGCTTGCTGTACTCGGTCATGTAGAAACTTGTAGGCAATTGTCAGTTGTTCTACCCTGCGCGAAGCTGCTTGTGCATCTAGGTCATTTTGCTCAGTACTAATAACTAAAGGAATTTTGTAAGATTGGTCTAAGGGTAAAACTAGACCCGTCTGCAAAGATTCCCATAAATCTGCTGCTGTTTCAGACAAAGATTTTTGATTAACAATACCCAGAACATCTAAGGTAAATTTATCTCCAATACAGGCAGCTAACTTTAAGATATTCTGTGTCTTTAGTGATAATTTATGAATCTGATTACTCATCAATTCAACGACATTATCAGTGATATCAATGTCTTTCAGTCGCTGAATATCCCACTGCCAGCAACCTTGATTAAAATTAAAGTACAATAGATTTTCGTTATATAGGGATTTGAGTAACTGAGTTAAGAAGAAAGGATTTCCCTGAGTTTTGTTAAATACTAATTCAGCTAGTGATATTGTCTTTAACGTGTCACTGCGGAAGGTATCACTGATTAATTGATTGACATGAGTGATTTGCAAAGGCTTTAGGACAATATTGTTAACAACTGCACCCCTTTGTTGAATTTCTTCTAAAGTCAACATCAACGGATGAGTTGCACTGACTTCGTTATCCCGATACGCTCCAATCAGTAGCAAATATTGACTGTTTGGGTCACAGGCAAGCAACTGAATCAACTTCAAGGAAGCTAAATCTGCCCACTGTAAGTCATCCAAGAAGAGAACCAATGGGTGTTCAGGTTTGGTAAATACATGAATGAATTGTTGAAACAACCGATTAAATCGGTTTTGGGATTCAGTTGGTCCCAATTGAGGAACATCTGGCTGAACACCAATAATCCTTTCAACTTCGGGAATCACATCAATAATCACCTGAGCATTAGAACCCAATGCTTCTAAAATTTTTGCTTTCCAATCGGCTATCTTGTCAGCATTTTCTGTTAGTAACTGCCTGATTAATTCCTGAAACGCTTGAATTAAAGAAGCATAAGGAATATTCCGCTTAAATTGGTCAAACTTACCAGAAATAAAGTAACCACGCTGGCGAACAATGGGTTTATGAACTTCATTCACTAAGGAAGATTTGCCAATACCTGAGTAACCACTTACTAACATGATCTCGGTTGCCCCAAGGCTGACTCGCTCAAAGGCAGCCATGAGAGTGCTTACTTCTTTTTCCCGACCATAAAGTTTTTGGGGAATGATAAATTGACTATATGAATCCAGTTGACCAACAATGAAATCTTCAATTTCCCCATTTGCTTGCAGTTTTCTGAGACATTGTTCCAAGTCTGCTTTTAGTCCCAAGGCACTTTGATATCTCTCTTCAGCAGTCTTGGCTAATAATTTCATGACAATATCAGAAACTGCTTGAGGAATCTCTGGATTAAGTTCTTTGGGTAGAACTGGTGTTTTAGCAATATGGCAGTGAACTAATTCCAAAAGGTCGGTAGCTTCAAAGGGTAGCTGTCCCGTTAACATTTGATAGAAGGTGACGCCTAAAGAGTAAAAGTCAGTTCGGTAATCAATTGAGCGGTTCATTCTCCCGGTTTGTTCTGGTGACATATAAGCGAGGGTGCCTTCCAGCAAATTGGGATTAGTGACTGTCTGATTTTCACTCGATAAACGCGATGAAATACTAAAGTCTATAATTTCAACTTGACCAGTTTTCGCGTTGATAAGGATATTTTTTGGTTTAATATATTTATGAATAATATTGTGTTTATGTAGTTGAGCAAGCGTTGCAGATAATTGAATAGCAATTTGCAAAAAATTGCTTAAATGAAAATTTTGCGCGATAATAAAATTTGTCAAGGGTTCTCCCCCGAAATCTGACAATATTAGCGCCAGACCATTGTGATAGCTTTCTAATGTTAAGGGTTTAACAATTCCTTCTATTTCTAAAGATTGGAGTATTTGATATTCATGTCTTAATCGGGTAAGCTGTTCTATAGTCGGATACTCAGCTTTAATAGTTTTAATTATCACCGAAGTTTGCTCTGGTTCCCTCGTAGCACGATAAACGCAGGTACTAGTACCGTCAGAAATGACTTCGATGAGGTTGTAACCGGCAATGGTGATACTCATTTTTATTTTGTCGCGCCTGTTAGGTAAAGATGTAGTTAGCTCATGACTAACGCATCTATCTGAAGTGAGATTTTTGTTTTAATTGGTCAATATGATCAATTGTTTACATATATCTTAGCCATACACTCAATTAGGTAATTAAAATTTAAATTGCGTAACCAAAATTTAACTACTTTTGAGTCATTGCTTATAGGTAAATTTATGATTTGTTATACCAATTATATGTGAGGTTGCGCTTTATTTACCCTCACCCTAGAAGGGTAGGGCTACACAAACAAAGCCCACCTGCGTGGGCTAGTAATGACGCATCTTCATACAGAAATGGTATTAAAATTATAAAACTTGGGACAAATTTGTCTATGTCATATCTTACGCATTATCTGCGAAAATTAGTCTATTGGGTGCTGATTTGGTAATTGGGAACGCTGTACGCAGCTTTTGCATAAAACCAGGCTATCTCCTGCAAATATCTATACGATGGGTGACAACAAGCGATCGCGAAATTAATCGCAAGACTAATTGTTTTTTTTGTTATAAGTAGGTAGGTTAAAATAAATCAAGCTACCTAAAGAAACGTAAAGTAGTCGAAATTAACTTGTAGTAACTGCAAAGAGCGCACTAATTGCTGGCTACAAACCTTTAATTATTTACCCGCACTTACTTAAAGGAAAAAACTATGAATGACTCAACATTCGTTATTTTTATTGTCTTTGGAACTCTATGGATTTTAATGGCGATCGCAGGGGTAATAGCTATCTTGAAAATGGATGGGCAAGAAATTCGCTTTGGCAAAATAGGACTCATTGTTACTCTTCCAATTGTCCTCCCAATCATCATTACCCTTACATACGCTGCAATTAAAGGCACATTTTGAAAAATCATTCTCAGGGATTGGTGCTATGGCGATCGCATAATTCTGGCTTTTGTGCTTCACTGTTATCAACCTGATACCCATGCGATCGCAGCCATCCAACCAGCTAAAACATCACTATTCCTTTGCAGGTGTAGAGCGCGATCGCAAAGATTGCTGAAACTAAATCTTTCCCGTTGCCCAGCCGAAAAAGTTTAACACATAACACAAATTAAGAGCGCTTTCTACGCAGTCCCCAAACCATGAGGCTAGATGTCCCAAGTAGAAAGAAACCAGATGATGCTTCAGGAACTTTCGTAACTACCAATGATAAATTATCTGCATAAGCATCATTTACCCGTCCCCTTGTATAATTTGCATCTAGCAGTACATTGATTGACTTTGTACCCACGGGTACAACCCCTTTATTAGACTGAAAAAACAAACCTGTTGTATTACTTCTCTGCTCTGGGGTTGGCGAAATAATACTAGCTGTACCTAAAGATTGGTTATCCTGATTAAGGAAATTAATATCTAATTGTGCGCTATCTAAATCTGTTATGTATCCACCTAACCAACCACTCAAGTTAGAGGATGTTTTAAAAGTTGAAGCGCGTCAAACATTATGCAAGCCGCCTGACCATGATACGTATCATTGCAATATAGAACCCATTTGACATCTTTTACTGTGTTGAAGTAAAGTTAGCGCAAAAGTTGTATCCAACAGTTATGCCATACTCTAGCAGCCTCACAGACGAAGAGTGGATAATCCTAGAACCCCTACTG
>JAHHID010000083.1 GCA_019359015.1 Spirirestis rafaelensis WJT71-NPBG6 | reverse complement strand
GTAGATGAATTAAAATCACTGCTAGATAAGCTGTTGAATCAAGGCGAGTTAGTGATTAAGTGGCATCGGAAAATCCAAAACAAAGGTAATGTCAGCTATATTGCAGCTTAAATGCCGATTAGCTTATCTCCTTAATGGATTGTTTGAAACAGCTAGTCCTTGGTTTCTTGGTTTATTTGCCTTGGGAATGGCAGCAGCAGATATTGGACTCTCTCAAAAACCGAAATTAATTGCCATCAGAAATTCTCTACCTTGGGGTGTATTGACAATTATATTTACTGCCATAGCTTTTTTAACTGAGTGGCGACGATTAGGATTGCATATATGGATTAATGAGAGTTTTTTCGGTATGGCATCTGCTTGTTTATTTATTTACTGCACTAAGTTGGTGATCGCCGGCAAAAAGCTACCTTCAATCCTACGTGTATTTGAGCATCCTTGGGCGATCGCACTCGGAGTATTTTCTTACAGTCTGTATCTCACACATGGACCAGTGTTAGTGCTGGTACGTTACTTTCTTTTTAGCCTGCAATTGCCTCCGGTAATATTTGCCGTTACATGTTACACATTAGGTCTGGCAATGTCGTTAGTAATTGCCTATTTGTTTTACTTAGTTTTTGAAAGACCCTTTATGTCTGGTTTCTTAAAGAAGCGTAAAGTGAAGGATGCAGTCGGTTGATATTAGCCAATATTTCTTTATTTCCCGGAATTTTGACAAGTGAGCCAACATTTATTTTAGAAAAACATAAGACAACAGGGCGTTAATTTAATGAAACAACTAGTTAGGACAACGACTGAAGAGAGAATACGTCTGCCTTTTTTAGATGGAATACGTGGTTTGGCAGCATTGTATGTGGTATTTTGCCATATTTTGCCGCACCAAGGAGAAAACTTACCTTTGTGGATAAGTTTGCCAACAAAGCTAATAAGATATGGTTCTTTTAGTGTGGCAATTTTTATTGTACTTTCTGGCTACTGTTTAATGCTGCCAGTAAGTCGCTCTCAAACAGGTTATATCCAAGGAAATTTATTTCACTATTTCAAAAAAAGAGCGCGAAGAATTTTACCTCCTTTTTATGCAGCTATTATTTTCTGCTGTGTATTAGCTCTAATAATATTAACTCTAGAGCGATTTACAACTTTTCAATGGCGTGAGGTTCACTTCGATTAGTTTTCTCCTTATTTCTCCTTTGTAGATGTAATTTTGCATTTTCTAGTAATTCACAATTTTGCTCCGGGAACGGATGTTTATATTATTAACGTCCCACTGTGGAGCGTGGCTTTAGAATGGCAAATTTACTTCTTATTTCCTTTAGTTTTTCTACCTTTGTTACGACGTTGGGGTTTATTGCCAGTTATAGCGATCGCTTTTTTAATTGGGCTTACACCCCACTATTTATTTAATGGCTATATGAACCCAAGCCGTCCTTGGTTTGTGGGTTCATTTACCATCGGAATGGCTGCGGCAGAAGTCGCATTCTCACAACAGCCACAGCTGAAAAAACTGAATAAATCTTTGCCGTGGGGTAAGCTTGCGGGAATTTTTGCAGGCATTGCTATCATCACTGAATGGAAAAAATTCGGAGTTGATGCTTGGGTTTGCGAGACTTTCGCGAGTATAGCTGCCACTTGTCTGATAGTTTACTGCACCAAGATTGCGATTGAACGCAAAACACCACCTTTGGTTATGAGAGTATTCGAGCATCCGATTGCGATCGCACTCTCGACATTTTCCTACAGTTTATATCTCACTCACGGACCAATAGAAACGCTAATCAATCACTGGCTTGTTACTTTGAATATGGCTCCGGTAATGTTTGCAGTGACATTATACTTATTGAGTGTAGGAATATCGTTAATATTTGCCTATGTATTTTACTTAGCTTTTGAGCGACCTTTTATATCTGGTTTATTAAAAAAGCGTAAAGTCAAAGATGCATTAAGTTAAGATTTCCAGAAAACTGAGAAATAAAATACAGCTTGTTTGTAGGTAAGTAAAATTCCCTACATTTTTTTGTTAACTTTACAATATCAAAGCGATCGCTCTTTGCTATGTCAAAATTTAGAGCTAGACGAGATTTTCAATTTGGCACTAACCCCCAGACAGATTTTGCAAGAGGCAAAATTATTATAGCCGCAGTAAAATTTCGTAAGTTATAACTGTAAAAAGACAACGATGGGTAGAACAAGTGCGAAAAAATAAACTGCTTTACATCTTATTTGCACTTAGCTTACTAAGCATTTTAGGCTTTTCTTACGTCTCGGATTTCTCAGAGCGATCGCCAATCATTAGTTGCCGACAATGGGGTTTTTATTCGTCAAAAGGTGAAAAATATTACACTCACCCAGAGAAAATTGTACTAAAACCTTGGCTTGGTCCGCATAATGTTTACGGTATGTTCAAGATTCCTGCTGGATATCGCAATGACTTTTTCTTTACAGTCACAATAGACAAAACTGAGATTTACTGCGGAGTTATGAAGGAAGCTCATACAAAATTTGCCGAAGGCGTAAATGCCAAACCAGGATATTATCTGATAAAGGGACTTTTTAACACGCGCGTAGCTATCGGGCTGATTCTTCAAGGTAAAGGAGATCAGTTAAAGCAGCCACAAAATTGGAAAGTGGGTTACATCAATAAAGAATGAAGCGAATGGGCATTTGAAGAGGGGGAAAGGGGAAAGGAGAAAGAATTATTATTAATGCTCATTGCCCATTATCCAATTCTCAATTTCTTCATACCAACATCCCAGCAATAGAAGCGGTGATAAAACCCGCAAGCAATCCGCCAATCATCGACTTTACACCCATACGCGCCAAATCGTGCTGGCGGTTGGGTGCCATCCCAGTAATTCCACCGATGGTAATCCCGATTGAGCCAATATTCGCAAAATTGCACAGCGCGTAAGTTGCAATAATTACTCCTCGTTGAGAAATTTTGCCCTCCTTAATCAGTTTCCCCAAATCCGCGTAAGCAATAAAATCATTCAGAATCGTCTTTTTACCCAACAACGTCCCTACTTGCCCACAATCAGCTAAAGGCACGCCCATCAACCACGCCACAGGTGCCATAATAAAAGATAATATCCATTCCAATGACAGCTGCGGTAAACCAGCAAGCGCCCCCAACCATCCCAGCAGCCCATTCACAGCAGCCAACAATCCCAAAAAAGCAATAATCATCACCCCGACATTAACGGCTAATTTCACGCCGTCAAGCGCCCCTGTAGTAGCAGCATCAATGACATTGACGTAATTCGTCTTCACATCCATCTTTACTTTACCCACTGTGTCCGATACTTCCGTTTCTGGGTAAAGCAGTTTTGCTACCACCAAGCCAGTGGGAGCGGTCATAAAGAAAGCGGCGATCAAGTGTTCTGCTGGTATACCAAACGATAAATAAGCACCCAGTACCCCACCAGCAACTGTCGCAAAACCACCTGTCATCACTGCGAACAATTCCGATTGCGTCATCGTTGCGACAAAGGGTTTAACAATTAGCGGTGATTCAGTGGGTCCCAAAAAGATGTTACCAGCAGTTGATAAAGACTCAGCCCCTGATGTTTTCATCGTCTTCATCATTACCCACGCTAACCCATTCACCACCCACTGCAAAATACCGTAGTGGTACAAGACACTGATAAAGGCAGAGAAAAAGATAATTGTTGGTAGCACTTGAAAGGCAAATAAATGGTCTTTAAAATTTTCTCCAAAGACAAATTTTGCACCTTCATCAGAGAATCCTAAAAAACTGCTTACCACATCGCCGAGAGATTTAAACACAGCTAAACCGCCAGGAGTTTTCAAAATAAGTAGTGCAAATGCAAACTCCAAACCCAACCCCCAAGCGATAGTTCGCCAACGTATAGCGCGACGATTGTTAGATAAGGCGTAGGATATGGCGATGAAAACTAATACACCCAGTGCGGAAATGGCTCGTTCCATGTATACTCCCAAAGCAATTAAGGTATTGAAGCACTAAGACACAAAGGATACACAAAAATATGTCCCTTTTTTTACTTCCTTATGTCTTTAGTGGTAAATCACCTTTTTGCTCTTAGTTCTGTTCACCACAAACAAATTTATCGCTGTAACTGGGCACGAGTCTGTCCAGCAACTTTTTTTACAATTGGTTTATCCTAAAATATTTATATCTTTGCAAGTTATTTACTGTTTAAAAAACAAGTTAAATTAGCCTAGGAAATTATTGATTATACGTAGTTTTAGAAGATACCACCTTCAAATTGCGATCGCTCTTTGTATTCCCCTATTTCTCACCGTACTCACCGGCATGGGTTTTACTATTGCCCATGAATGGTTGCACCAAGACCAGTTAGGTGGGTTTCTCCTCGGACTTCATACCTTGGAAATCTTACATTTAGAGAAAATTTATCCTCTCTTAAACGGTTTGGGGTTACTCGGCTTGTTGATTACTGGTGTAAGTATGACAGGTTTATTTGGCAAAAGAGCTTAAGAATTATCTCACGCACCAGACGCAGAGACGCAAAGGAATACTCCGCGTCTCTGGGTGATATCATTTAACTTAAACCCATCACCGTGCGATAATGCGCTTCTATTTGCGCGACGCTTTGTGATTTGCGTGTTGGCTGCCACTGACTGTGGTTAAATAATTCTTGTCGCAAGTTATCAACATCAATGGTTTTCACTTTACCATCGGCGACGATTTGCTTGCCATTCACCCACACGCTATCTACAACGTTGGTGGGACGCCCTAATACTAACAAGCCAATTGGATCGGTACGCGGCAGTAATGATAAACTGGTGAGGTCATAAAGTACTAAATCGGCTTTTTTACCAACGGTGAGGGAACCGAGTTCATCCGCCATATTAAGTCCTTTTGCACCACCTAAGGAAGCCATTTCTACAGCTTGACGGGGTGTAATCCAGTGTTGATAATCAAAGTCGGTGACGTTGTGCAATATTGAACCGATTTTGATCGCTTCTAACAAGTCTTGAGAATCGTTGCTGGATGCACCATCACAGCCAAAGGTAACATTTACCCCAGCTTGACGATATTTTAATATGGGGGCGATGCCACTACCTAAACGCAGGTTGCTTAAGGGGTTGTGAACGACTGTAGATTGAGTTTCTGCAAGAATGGCGATGTCAGCTTCAGTTAAATGAACGCAATGGGCTAGTGTTGTGCGATCGCTTAAATACCCAATTCGTTTAAGATGTTCAACAGCACTGCAACCGTATTTTTCTTTTGCGAGTTTTTCTTGCGCTTTGGTTTCGAGTAAGTGCGAGTGACGGCAAAGATTGTATTTTTCGCTTAATTCAATACACCCGGTAAACAAAGCATCAGAACACAATTGAATTCCCGTAGGTGCTGTAGCAATATATATACCCTCTTCTGGGCGATGAAATTGCTTTACCGCTTCTTCGATAATTTCCAATGTTGCTTGAGTTGAGCGAAAATAAGGCTCATGAGTCTGTTCTGATTCTCCGGATGGTATCCCCGCACTCAAAGATTCATCTTGAATTAACGGTGCGACAAAGGCACGAATTCCCACTTCTTTGTAAGCGCGAACCGCTGTGGCGATGGTTTCTAACTCTTTCCCCGGAATTAACACCAGATGATCTACTACAGTCGTACCACCGGAAAGTAAAGTTTCTACGGCTGTACCCAACGCACTAAGATAAACTTTTTCAATGTCCAGGGGTGCAAAGTCGTAAAGTTCCGCTAGCCATAATTCCAGGGGAAACACTGACATAATTCCCCGCTGCCACATTTCCGAAGAGTGAGTGTGGGCGTTGACGAAACCGGGAAGCAACAGTTTATTTTTACCATCAATTGTGGTAGCGATCGCATCTATCCCAGGAGAGATTGCAGCGATGGCATTATCTATAATCTGCACATCTAGGGTATCGTAAGCGTCTTCAACCGGAATTAAAACATTTTTAATTGTATCCACAATATTTAACCTTAATTAAGTAATTTCACCTTCAAGACAAATTCAAGCTACAAAGATAAAAAACGGTGTAAGGTGAAGGAATTTATGAATTTGCCTTTTCGGACATTGGGAGTTGCACCAAATGCTTGGGCAGTGAATCATGCGATCGCAGATATCACTCGTCCTCCCGTAACCCCACAAAGAGTTATCTTAACAACAGAAACTAAAGAGGTGCGCCTTGATTTGGCAAAAGCCGCCATCCTCGTCATTGATATGCAAAATGACTTTTGCCACCCCGATGGCTGGCTATCACATATTGGCGTAGATGTCAACCCTGCGCGTCAGCCCATCGAACCTTTAAAAAACTTACTTCCAGAACTTCGGGCTGCTGGTGTTCCCGTAATTTGGGTAAATTGGGGCAATCGTCCCGACTTACTCAATATTAGCGCCGCTTCGCTTCACGTTTACAACCCCACAGGCGAAGGTGTAGGATTAGGCGATCCCCTACCCACCAACGGTGCTAAAGTACTAATGGCAGGTAGTTGGGCGGCTGCGGTGGTCGATGAACTTGAACAACTACCCGAAGATATTATCGTGGATAAATACCGCATGAGCGGCTTTTGGGATACTCCTTTAGATAGTATCCTGCGGAACCTGGGAAAGACGACACTGTTCTTTGCTGGTGTCAACGCTGACCAATGTGTAATGACCACGCTATGTGATGCCAACTTCTTAGGATATGACTGCGTGTTAGTCAAAGACTGCACTGCGACAACTTCTCCTGAGTATTGTTGGTTAGCAACGCTGTACAACGTCAAACAATGTTTTGGTTTTGTAGCTGACTCCCAAGCGATTTTAAAAGTGTTGAGTTAGTGCATAGTGCTTAGTGAATAGGAGTAATTTTTTACAACCAATAACTATCAACTATCAACTAGCAACCATCGACAACTTATGAGGAAATAAATTCAATGCACGCTACTCGTTGTGTAATTCCTGTTGTCAAATCTCCTAAAGATTACCAAACCTATCGCATTAGTCCCGATGACACAAATCGGTTAGCAATCATTTTCGATTCGACAAACGCTAATGCTTCCTTAACTTGTTGCATAGAAATTTTTGATGTCGGTGGTAAAACACCGCCTAATCGTCATCAATGGGCTTTAGAAATGTTTTTTGTCCTCAAAGGAGAAGGCATTGCTGTTTGTGATGGCAAGTCTGTAAACATTAAAGCGGGAGATAGTTTGTTAGTGCCTCCCACAGGCACGCATTTAATTAAAAATACAGGTTCAACTCGCTTGTATACGCTGACAATAATGGTTCCTAATGAAGATTTTGCCGAATTAATTAGAAGTGGTATACCAGTAGAATTAGATGAGGAAGATATGACAGTACTTGGAAGATTAGATTCATTAATGCCTTGTTAAAAATGTAAAATATATAGTTTCGTAGTAAGCCCTGAAGCCCTTTTATTTCGTTCCCAGGCTCCAGCCTGGGAACGCTTTCATAGAGGCTCTGCCTCTAATTACAAGTTTAGGAGGCAGAGCCTCCTTTAAGGCATTCCCTGCCAGAGGCAAGGAACAAGGTTAAGCGAGTACAGCGCTTATTACAACAAACTAAATTTAAATTTTCTTGTATCTACCAATGCTAAAAGTTCGTGATAAAGAAACCGCTTCTATGCAAACTCGCGACAAAGTGCGATTAGATGCGGATATATATCGTCCCGATGTAGATAAAGAATTTCCTGTATTATTAATGCGACAACCTTATGGAAGGGAAATAGCATCGACTGTTGTCTATGCCCATCCTACTTGGTATGCTGCCCAAGGTTACATTGTAGTAATTCAAGATGTGCGGGGACGTGGTACTTCTGAAGGTGAATTTAAGTTATTTATCAACGAAATTGAAGATGGCGAAGATACGGTAAACTGGGCAGCAAATTTACCTGGTAGTAATGGCAAAGTCGGTATGTATGGCTTTTCTTATCAGGGAATGACTCAGTTATATGCCACAGCTAATAAACCCGCAGCTTTAAAAACAATTTGTCCGGCAATGATTGGTTATGATTTCTATACAGATTGGGCTTATGAAGGTGGCGCATTTTGTTTACAAACTAATCTTGGTTGGGCGATTCAATTAGCTACGGAAACAGCGCGTTTACAAAAAAATGAAAAGGCTTATAAAGAACTTTTTGCTGCTTCTCAAAATTTGCCTTTAACTAATCCAGAAGTGCTTAAGCATTTCGCCCCTGACTCGTTTTATCATCAGTGGGTGGCACATTCCCAAGCAGATGCTTATTGGAATTTTTCACCCAAATACTATCTGCAAGATGTCGATTTGCCGATGTTTCATATTGGGGGATGGTTTGATACTTATTTACGCGGCACTTTGCATTTATATGAGGATATGGCGGCGCGAAGTCAATGTCGCCAGCAGCTTTTAATCGGACCTTGGACGCATTTACCTTGGAATCGCAAAGTTGGTGAAGTTGACTTTGGTGTAAATGCTATGAGTCCGGTAGATAAAATGCAGATAGCTTGGTTTGACCAATTTCTTAAAGGTGTCAATACTGACTTGTCGGAACAACCACCCGTTTGGCTTTTTGAGATGGGAACTAATATATGGCAATATTTTCCCACTCTTCCATCAAACCAGAAATCTTATTTTTTGTCAAGTAGTGGGTTGGCGAGTATGCGGCAAGATGAAGGTACGCTGACACCAATTCTGCCGGAAACTTGCGTTAATGATGTTTTGGTGCATGACCCTTGGCGACCTGTGCCTTCATTAGGTGGTCATGCGGCGATTCCTGCGGGTGTATTCGAGCGATCGCATCTTGATTGCCGTTCTGATGTTTTAACCTACACTACCGAACCTTTTACACAAGACTTGCATTTGGCGGGAGATGTAGCGGTAGAAATTTGGTGCTACAGCGATAAACTCAGTTTTGATTTGTGTGCAGTTTTATCAGAAGTACACCCGGATGGGCGAGTTTACAATTTGACGCAAGGTTATGTCCGTCAAAACACAAATAATCGCGTCGCTACAAAAATTCAATTGCAAGCAACTTGCGCGAAAATTCCTCAAGGAAATGCCTTACGTTTGAGTTTGAGTGCAGCATCTTTCCCCGCGTATGCAATGAATCATGGAAACGATAAAGTAATTAATAAAGACCGTTTAATAGACGCTAAAATTATAACTTTAACTGTTAGCTCTGGCGGCGCTTTTGCTTCGCAAATCTTATTACCTGTAGTGTCATTGGGTAATGGGTAATTGGGCAATGGGCAATGGGCAATGGGCAATGGGCAATGGGAATTAAAGACGCTCGATTTTTGATGTGCGTTTTAATAGGATTCTTTCCATACACCATGTCCAATTTTTTAATTACTTGTCAATTCCATAATTTTATCAAATAAAAAATTATTACCTAAATCACTTAAACAGTCTTTAAGTAAAGCATTTTCTGGTGGAATTTGCTCAAGCAAACCAAAAATTAAGTCATCGCTGCATTGAGCTGCGGCATTGTATACTTCTGCTAACCAATCTCGCGACATTTGAGATAACAAAGGCGCTAAATCGTCAGATAACAAAATTTCTTGTGTGGTTTTTTTGCTATTTTCTGGTATTTTAGTAGTTTCTTCTTGATAAATATATTCTAAGCCCAGATATTGGCTGAGTTTTTCTAATAGTATTTCTTCGTGGAATGGCTTGTTAATAAAATCATTACAACCCGCTTGCATCATCGCTGTTCGTTGTTCTTCAAAAGCATTAGCAGTTAAAGCAATGATTACAGTTGTTATTTGTCGGTAATCTTCTGTTAATGACTCTCTTGCTTTAATCTGCTTGGTGGCTTCATAGCCATCCATCACGGGCATCCGCATATCCATTAAGATTAAGTGTGGTTGCCAAGTTGACCAAATAGCGATCGCTTCATTACCATTTGCAGCTTCTTTAACTGCAAAACCTATCTCTGTTAATAGTTTAACTAGTGGCAAACGGCTTTCTCTGACATCATCAACTACCAAAATGCGATATTCTCTTTGCTTAGGCGCTAAACCAATAACTCGGCGTTTAGCTTGAGTAATTTGAATATCGCTTTTATCGGCTAAACTGATTTTAATATCAAAAGTAAATGTACTTCCCGCACCAAAAGTACTGCTGACGCTAATATCTCCCCCCATTAATTGCACATATTTACGGCTAATTGCTAAACCTAGTCCTGTTCCCTGTTGTGATTTTTTCCCACTTTCAGTTTGCCCAAAGGCAACAAAAAGCTGGTCAAGTTCTTCTGGGGAAATACCCACACCGGTGTCTTGTACCTCGAAGATTAGGGAGTGGGGGAGCGGGGGAGGGGGGAAGCAATTTCTCCGTGTCCCCTTGTCTTTCTGTCTCCTTGTCTCCTTGTCTCCCACTCCCCCATTCCTCCCCTCCCCCTAGTCTCACGCGCAGTCTCACACTACCGCTATCAGTAAATTTGATGGCGTTTTCTAAGAGATTGAGTAATACTTGGCGCAGTTTGCTTTCGTCGGTTTGGAGGTATTGAGGAATAGTTAAAGAATATTCAAACGTTAATTGTAAGCCTTTGAAAGCGGCACGCAAGTGCAACATGTCTTGCAAGTTATCCAACAGACGAATTAAGTCAAAGCTGCTGGGATTTAATGTTGTTCTACCAGCTTCAATTTTCGACATTTCCAGAATGTCGTTGATTAAATTAAGCAGATGTTCCCCAGCGCGATTGATGATTGTTAGGTTTTGTTGATTTTCCCTGGATAGAGATTTTTCTCGACTCATAAGTTGAGTGAAGCCAAGAATGGCGTTAAGTGGGGTACGCAGTTCATGGCTCATGTTGGCGAGAAATTCGCTTTTGGCACGGTTAGCAGCATCAGCAGCGATCGCAGCTTGTTGTTCTCTCTCGGCACTTTCACGCAAGGCAACTTCTGCTATTTTATGTTCACTAATGTCTGTGATTGTACCTATAAAACCTTTAATTTGTTTGTTTTCGGCAAGTTCAGGTAATGCTTGACAAATTACCCAAATATCCGTACCATCAGCACGCAAAAAGCGATGCTCGCATTGATACAGGCTTTGAGTTGCTGCGGCTTCCATCCAGACGGTAAAAACGCGATCGCGATCTTCTGGATGTAAGGCTGATATCCAACCGCTCCCCAAAGCCTCTTCTACAGAGTATCCAGTCATCTCTGTCCAACGTTTATTTATATACAAACCAAACAAATTGGCATCAGTATGAAATATGCAAACTGGCGCGGCTTCTGCTAAAGTTTGATAACGGCGTTGGCTAGTAAGTAGTGCTAACTCTACTTGCTTGCGAGAAGTAATTTCGACTACAACTGTACCCACTCCAGACAGGTTCCCATTTTCCCCAGGAATCGGAAAGTAAGAAGCGAGGAAATGACGCTCAATATCCAATTGTTTAGGTGATGCAGTGCTGACTTCTAAATTAAGAATTGGTTCACCAGTTCGCAACACCTGCTCGTAAAATGGTGCGACCAAGGGGGCGATGACGGCGGGTACAATCTCATAGATATTCTTGCCAATATAATCTTGCTGGCGTCGCCCGTAAATTTCTGCCAACAGTTCGTTAATTTGCACAAACCGCAATTGATTATCTAAAATGCTCATCCCCACCGGCGCACAACCAAAAAAGGCATTGAGACGGGCTTCTCTTAAGGCTAATTCTCTTTCTAAAGTTTTGCGTTCAGTGATGTCTTTGTGGGTACCCGTGATTCGCAGCGGCTGACCCTTATTATCCCGTTCGGAAACCTGACCACGAGAGTGAATCCACTTCCACTCACCGGCAGCGGAACGCATCCGAAATTCTACTTCATAAACAGGATTAGTACCTTGAAGATGGGCGTTTAAAACTTGTTTAATTACGGGCGCATCTTCTGGATGTATCAATACCTCAAAAGCTGCAAAATTAGCTGTAATCTCGTGTTCTTCGTATCCGAGGATTTTTTTCCAATGCCAATGGCGATAAACTTTCTCGCTGCTGAGATTCCAATCCCACAAGCCTAAATTGCTAGCTTCTAAAGCTAGTTGTAAACGTTTTTGGCTTTGTCGGTGTGCCGCTTCAATGTGTTTTCGCGCTATTAGCGCTCCTAACTGGGTAGCTACTACATCAACTAATTCCAGCAAACGCTTATCTAGTGGTAGCAAACTGCGTTTAAAAAACACTAAAACCGCTAATACTTGATTATCAGATTGAATGGGAACGGCAAAACCCGTTTTAAATCCCACACGGGCAGCGATTTCAGAGCGGAGAAAACTTGACTGGTTAAGCGCAGTTATATCTTCAATCCATTCTGGCTGTTTACTTAACCAAACTCGCCCTGGTAGTCCCACACCAGGAGGAAATGTGATAAGTTGACTGTGGCGACAGAATGTTTCTAACCTGCTTTCGTCTTCGCACCAAGCGAGTTTATGTTCTAAAACAGTAGCATCTTCACTGGGTATCCACGCCTCAGCAAAATCCCAGCTAATTGTGTTACAAATTAAACGTAAAACTCGGTCTAAAGCACTATTGACATTTTGGGCGCGATTTATAGCTTGGGTTGTTAACAGCAGCAAACTGCTTTCATTTTCGGCGTGCTTGCGCTCGGTAATGTCTTTAGATGTACCAAGCATGTACTCTTGTCCGTCAATGTCGATCAGTTCCGCACTAAACAGTACCGTCCTAACTTCCCCAGTTGCAATGCGGAAATCGATTTCATGATTGCGAATGACTTTCGTCTGTTGCAAAAGTTGGGTGAGGAAAGCAGATTCTTCAGTATTTACCCAATTATTCAATTCTTGGTTAGTGCGACCGATGACTTGAGAACGAGAACAACCAAAAAACTGACAAAAGCTGTCGTTAACTTCGGTATAACGTGTTTCCGGGAAAGTACTTAGAGCAATTGGGTCAGGAGATGACCTAAAAGCTGATGCAAACTTTGCTTCAGAAGCGCGTCGTGCTGCTTCGGAGGATTTGCGCTCTGTAATATTACTTGCTGTGCCTGTTACTCCAACAACTAAACCTGCTTCATTTTGCAAAGCGATCGCATTCACCATTAGATAAATCAGACTACCATCTTTAGCGATGCGCTTCGTTTCATACTGAAACACAGTTTCGCCGTTGAGAACACGCGCAAATAATTCTCTATCTGCCGCAAGTTGTTCGGGTGGTATAAAATTAACCGAAGAACGTCCAATCATTTCTGCGGGTTCGTAGCCGAGAACTTTTTTCACAGCAGAGTTGACAAAAGTAATATACCCCTCGATATCCGTTTTCCAAATCACGTCTTGGGATGTTTCAACTAAGCGGCGATATTTACTTTCATTCGCTTTCAGGGCAGCTTCTGCTAAGTGCCGCTCCCGAATTTCTGCTTGCATCTGAATATTTTGAATGTATAATTCGGCACGAGCTTGTTTTTCTTGTTCTAGCAGTGTAGCTTGTGCTAGGGCAATTCCCACATTCGCGGCAATAGACTCTAATAGTTCAATTTCGGCGGCTGTCCATTCTCGGTGGCGATCGCATTGGTGTAAACCAATTACGCCATTACTTTCACCTTTGTATGAAGTGCGTACTGCCAAAATCGACTTGATTTCAAACTGGCGGCAAATATGCTGGGCATTCTGCAACAGTGGTTCAGCAAAAACATCATAGGAGGCGATCACATCATCTTGCGATAATATTTGTTGCAAATGAAGATTGCCCACAACGGGTATCTCAAAATTCATCAACGAAGCATAACCAGGAGCCAGAAATTCGCCCAAAGTGGGAATTTTAGGATTTGGCAAGCTGATGTAAGTATGAATAAGTACGCGACTCACATTAAGCGCCTCACCTATTCGCCTAGCAGCTGTCTCTAATATTTTTTTTGTGTCTAATTGCGAACGAATTTCACTTGTAATTTGTCTGAGTAAATTACTGCGGTTAAGTTGTTGTTGCAGTGCATCCTCAACTTGGGCATAATTTAAAATAGATTTTATTTGTGTATTACGATTTTTTAACTCAACCGCAAGTCGCTGGCGCTCTTTAATTTCATTTTCTAGTTGATAATTCTGCTTTTGTAACTGTTTTTGCAGTCTTTGAATCGTAAGTTGATTTTCTAGTTTGACAAAAATTTCTTCAACTGAAAATGGTTTGGTAATGTAGTCTGCAACACCTATTTGAAAAGCTTTCACCTTGTCAAAAACATCTTCTCCGGCGCTGAGAAAAATTATCGGAATATCGCGAGTTATCTTATCAGCCTTGAGCTTTTGGCAGACTGTATAGCTATCAACATCTGGCATTTTAATATCCAGTAAAATTAAATCTGGTGGAGCTAATTGCACTACCATTAGAGCTTTTTTAGCTGTATTTACACCCCGAATTGTGTATCCGCGTTCGCACAGAGTAGCAGATAAAAGTTGCAGATTATCCTGCGAATCATCAACTATTAAAATACTGCCTTGATTTGCGTCCATAGGAAATCGGGAATTGGGGATTTGCAATTGGGCAATGGGTAATTGAAGAGGGGCTTTTTTAAGAGGGGGAAAGGGGAAGAAAAATATAATATGCGGACTTTATATAACTCTTTCTTTTCTACACCTTTTCCCTTTAACATGAGTCCCCTCCTAAAATTGCCCTATGCCCCATTACCAATTACATAGTACCCAGTCCCTAGCCCTAGCCCCCAGTCCCTAATCTCTATTTTTGCATCGCCTGCAATAGAGTTTCTATCGCCCGCTGTTTTTGCGGATCTGCTCCTTGAGAGTATTCTAACGAAAAGGGAACGTTGATATCTGGGGTGACACCCTTGCCCTCTAACCTTTGATCGCCATTGAGAAATACATTTGTGACTGCTAAATAAAGCAGGCTATTATCTTTCATCAAAAACGCAGTACCAGCAACTACAGCACCGGTTGTCTTGGAGCCAATTACTTGTCCGATGCGGTGTTGTTGAAAAGCAAACGCGAGAATTTCCTTACTGCTGCGACTGCCTTCATTGACCAACATCACCACAGGCTTTTTCCATTGATAATTATAGGTATATTGTTTGCCATTACGTCGAATATTCGTGACGCTTGGTCCCTGTTTTGCCGTAAATATGTTGAGATAATCTAAATCTCCTCCCCCCCAACCGTCTCTAAGATCCAAAATTAATGCGTCTGCGCTTTCCAGACGACCATAAATCAGGTCATCTTGCAACTGTTGCTGATGAGGATCGGCTGCATTTGACCAAATATGAACATAGCCTATTTTCTTGCCTTGTTCTTGAATTACCTGAGTGCTGGCTTGTTGAGCATCGAAAAACATTTTAGTTGTATCGAACATCTTTGGAGCGATCGCTATTTCTTGCCGACTATTTACATCCGATGTTCTCTGAATCAACAATTTAACTTGTTGACCAGCTTTACCCGCAAAAGACTGTACTGCTTGATACGGCTTACCATCTACACTCAGTATTTCATCGCCCACCTTTAAGCCCAATTCCGCAGCCGGACTTTTATCGAGAATTGCTTTCACAAAAATCTTGCCGTTAATCTCTTTGGTAAACGCACCAATACCGCTGTATTCAATTTTGCCTTTGGGGAAAATCTTTCTTAATTCCTTCTGTAAATCTGTACTTCTCGGATAAAAAATTCCTAAAAGCTGGTAATATTCCGGTTTATTTGCGGTGTAGAAGTAAGTGTGCGAAGTCTGCAATTGAGAAAGCATCTGATTGATGATGACAGCAGCTTCTTCAGTTGACTTTGCTCGCGCTATTTGAGGTTTATACTGTTCTCGGATGGCTTTCCAGTCCACTCCGTTAAATTTTGGGTCATAAAACTTATCGTTTACTGTTTGCCAAACTTGCTCAAAAACTTGAACCTCTGGTTTTGCCAAAGTCGGTAATAGCGGCGTCAACCACAGCAAAAGCAATACACAGAAGCTAAAAAGGATTATTATAGTTAGGCGGTTTAAGCGAGATCGAAAGTTTTTCATGTTAATTTTGATTTCATCAGCGATGTCTAACGACAAGCCGCTAGGCGGCTACGCACAACCACTGATGAAAAAGCTTTGCGATTAGTTCCACGCTAAGTGAGCACCGTAGTGAGGACTTAAGTCCTCACTACAGTTTATCTATTAACGCTGCTCATATCAGCATAGCGATCGCCTGCTGCAATATTCTTCGGGGATACTTCATCAATCCGCGCAAGTTCGGCTGGGGTTAATGTAATATCTACCGCTGCGACATTCTCCTCTAAATAAGCAACGCGCTTTGTTCCGGGAATCGGTACAATGTCTTCTCCTTGCGCTAGTAACCACGCTAAAGCTAATTGTCCCGGAGTCGCATTTTTTTCCTTAGCGATTTCCTTCACGCGCTCCACAACCTGAAGATTTTTGTAAAAGTTTTCACCTTGGAATCTCGGTAAATTTTTCCGAAAGTCGTCAGCCGCAAAGTCATCTGGACTGGTGATTTGTCCGGAAAGAAAGCCTCTACCAAGTGGACTGTATGGAACAAAACCAATCCCTAAGCTGCGAATTGTCGGTAAAATCTCGTCTTCTGGTTCGCGTTGCCAAAGTGAGTATTCCGACTGCAAAGCGGTAATTGCGTGGACAGCATGAGCGCGTCGAATAGTTGCCGCTGCTGCTTCCGACATTCCCAGGTAGCGGACTTTACCTTGTTGTACTAACTCTGCCATTGCCCCGATAGTTTCCTCAATGGCAACATTGGGATCGATACGGTGTTGATAATAAAGGTCAATGTAGTCAACACCAAGTCTTTGCAAAGAAGCATCACAAGCAGAGCGAACATATTCAGGGCTACCATTGATCCCACGAAAGCCGCTATCATCACTACGCACGATGCCGAATTTAGTTGCTAAGACAACGCGATCGCGTCTATCTTTAATTGCCTTACCAACAAGCTGTTCATTTGCCCCTTTCCCATACATATCAGCCGTATCCAGCAAAGTTACTCCCAAATCCAAAGCACGATGAATCGTTGCGATAGATTCAGTCTCATCAACTGCACCGTAAAACTCAGACATACCCATACATCCGAGTCCCAATTCCGAAACCGTCAAACCCTGACTTCCTAATTTACGTGTCTTCATAAATCTCTCCTCGTAGTAAGCACGCTTTGTGCTTAAAAATATTTACTTTAGTCATCCGATGCCGGGAAAGCTTACGATAAAAGTCAAACAGTTCTACTAGTCTGTCAAATTCATTTTGACGGTTAGAGAGACGCGATAAATCGCCGTCTCTACAGAAAATCTATCTGTCAATTAGTCTTTGATAGACTACTACATGCATGACTAGAATTTTCATTCCCGGAATTACTCCACCCACAGAACAAAAACCAGCTTGGTGGTTTGCCTTTGTGGGTAATAAACTACTTATTCGCGATCGCGTAGCGTCTCCGTCAGGAGAAGCGACTCCTTTGGAATATCGCACTGACAACCAAATTCCGCACCTCATAAACTTGGCAGAAATTAACTTAACCTCAGTGCGGACACAATTTCTTGGCACAATTGATAATCACCCGTGTTATTGTGCCGAATTACCAAAAGATACTGTTCCTCCTGAGGGCATGATTTTTCGAGGACTGCGGGAGTTATACGGTATTCTGGAAGAAGATTTTTTCGCACTTAGCGGTCGAGCATTTCAAATTATGGAATGGGATCGCACCCACCAATATTGTGGACACTGTGCAACTGCGACAACACAATTATCAGGCGATCGCGCTAAACGCTGTCCTAATTGTGGTTTAGTTAATTATCCTCGCCTCTCTCCAGCTATCATTGTTTTAATCTCCCGTGGGGAAGAACTTTTATTAGCTCGCGCTAATCGATTTCCCCAAGCTTTATACAGCGTCCTTGCCGGTTTTGTCGAACCAGGAGAATCCTTAGAAGAAACCGTTATCCGCGAAGTTAAAGAAGAAGTGGGGATTTTAGTCAAGAATATTCGCTATTTCGGCTCTCAATCTTGGCCCTTTCCCAACTCGCTGATGATTGGCTTTACAGCAGATTATGCTGATGGTGAAATCGTCATCGAAGAAAAAGAAATAGCAGACGCAGCTTGGTTTAAAAAAGATAATTTACCACAGATTCCTCCAAAGTTAAGCATTGCGCGTAAACTAATTGATGCGTTTGTATCTAGTTGAAGAAATTCATCGTCATTTACCCTGTTTAAGCAAAACCTGTTATGTAGTTTTTTAGGCGATCGCTATCAACTAGAAGCTGCAAGCATTCTTAAAACACAAGGAAACTTTTTGGGAGAAGATTATAGTGAGCGTTCTTGCAAACTTCAAAAAAGAGTTGATTTCTATTTCAACTGCTACCGACATTGGCTTTAACTCGACCCCAACAATTAAGCAGCAAATCGAGACATTAGCGGAATCTCTGGAAGTTCTAAATCCAACTGTTGAGCCTACAAGTTTTATGGAATTGGTTCAAGGACGCTGGCAGTTGTTGTACAGTACATTCGGATTAGAACGAGAAACTACACTTCAACGTCTTTCTTTTGGAAAGCTGCCGCATGTGAAGGTCAATGTTACTGGTATCTTCCAAGAAGTTTATCTGGATGGTCAGCAGTACATTAACTTGATTGAGTTTACAGTAGGTTCCGGTGTTAAAGGCGTTGCTGCGGTAACAGGACGCTACAGAGTAGAGGACTCTAAGCGTCTCAATATTGATTTTTTAGAAACCTCCGTTAAAAGTGCAACCAACGATTTGGATGTTTCTGCTTTTCGCTCTTGCTTAGGAATCGATTCTCAATCAGCTTTAGAATCAAAGCTTGATTTTAGCGGCTGGTTGGATATTATCTATTTGGATGAAAATTTGCGTCTCATGCGTGGCAATGCCCAAAATTTGTATGTGCTGCTGCGAATCGACTAAGGCTAACTAATTAGACTTCTTGGAGATGAATAAAGGCATCATCACTTTTGTTGCTAGCTTCCAACTTTTTGTAATGTTGAATTTTCCATTGAATTGCCTCTAAATTACGACTAAGTTCGCGGATGCGTTCTTGGACTTCGCGCTCATGAGCTTCGAGAATTAAACGGCGATCGCTCAAAGCATCAGGTTTGTCTCGATACAAATTAGCAAACTGTTGCATCTGCCGAATTGGCATTCCTGTAGTTCGCAATCGAGTTAAAAACTCAATTCGCGTAATGTCCTCAGCTCGATAGCGTCGATGTCCGTTTGCGGCACGGTTGACTGGCTCTAATAGCCCGTTGCGCTCATAATAGCGAAGTGTATGCACACTCAACCCGGTTAGCGTTGCCACTTGTTGAATCGTGAGTTCTGTTTCCATCGCCACCTCCGCAGAACTATACAAATTACCTTAAAACTTAGAGTGCGCTCTAAGTCAAGTGTTTTGAGAAAAAAAATTCTGAGCTTTAGGCGTTTACGGTTCGCCAATTAAAGTAAAGGCTGCCCAGTATAATGGTTCGCGTTTCTCCTTCATTGTTGTTAACATTGCCTGACGCATAGCAGCAGCTTTGTCAGGATTTTTTTGCAGAGTTTGGTAGAAATATTTCATTAGTTTAGAAGTTTCAACATCTCGCACAGCCCACAAAGAAACTACTACACTCTCAACTCCCGCAGAAATAAATGAACGAGACAGTCCAATTACCCCATCTCCAGAAATTCTTCCTTCTCCAGTTTTGCAAGCGCTAAGAACAACGAGTTCAGCTTGCAGACGGAGATTTATAACTTCGCTAGCAGTTAGGAAACCGTCATCATTGAGCGATGGAGTTAAAGCGATCGCTCCGGGTACTCCCAATCCTTGCACAGAAGCAGCACCACTCTGACTGCCATACTCTAATAATCCGTGTGTTGCCAAATGTATTAAACTTGCAGTCGGCATTTTTTCAAGGATATTCGCTTTAGTTGCATCAGCGCGGATTATTGCAGTCGTATTCAACAATTTAGCAATATTAAGAGCTTCCTGCTCTGCTTCTGGTAATTGTGATAAATATTCCGGTGGTTGTCCAGGTTCCTTTAATAGCTTGGGCATGATAGGATTACCGACAATCACGGCGGATGATTTGAGATTAGTGATAGAAGAATTTACCCCTCCTTCCCTTCTTACTCTTCTCACCTTCAAAGCATGGGTCAACTCTAGCACCTGAATTGACGGGGCACTGAGCATAGTATGCTTTTGTATCAGATAAGAGCCATCTTTGTCTTGCAAAGCGGGAAAGGAAACTGAAAACAAAGATTCTTGCGGTATAAAAATAACATGAGCATTCGGTTTTGCAGGTAAGAGGTCAGCAATTGGCTCAATGAGGAATTGATAAAGTATCTGCCTGTAATCCTGGCTAATTGAGGATTTTTTGGAAGAAGTTGGTTTCTCAGTACGCTTTAACTGCCGAATTGGGTGCATTAGCGAGCCGCAGTTAGCAGTCGGTTTAAATATCAGACAACGGGAAATTGTAACAACATCTGTAAATGTTGCACCTTTTTCCCACAGGGGTTTTAAATCTACTCGTCGAAATGCTACTTTCCCATTAGGCTGGACTACCCAAATGAATAGTTCCTCCTCTCTGGCTCGTTGTTTACCACGAAACTTAAAGTCGCGATCGCCAATAAAACTATACTCTACCAGTGTGGCGTTTTGCTCTTGGGCAATTTGACGAATTTTTTCAATATTCGGCGATGAATTAGCTTCTGGGCGTTCGCGCAGCGACTCCAAAGGAGTATCGCCAACAAATGATACTGAGCCTTGCTTATCTTCCTCATACATGCGTCTTGCGAGTAATTCGGCGAATGCACGGGAACGCCCTTGCTCTGAGACTTCTAGAGCTTCTTCCGGTTTTTTGGCAGCAATTAGAATATCTTGCAGGAGATTGTAAGTATAAACTTGAGTATCAAAAATCGAAACTTTGTAAGTGTCACTGAGTCCGGGGCGCAAATTATCCAGGAGTAATACGGCAGCGCGGAGTTGTTCTTCAGCTTCTTTGAGCATCCCAGCCCGAAATAAAGCTTGTCCTAAGTTATTGAGCGTTAATCCTTCGGTTGCTGGGTCGCCTATCTCCCGTGCGATCGCTAAAGCTTGTTGATGATATAAAATTGCTTGGGGATACTCGCCCAAATCTTCATAAACTATACCCAAACTACCCAGCGCTTCGCCTTGTCGTTGGCGATCGCCTGCTAATTCAGCCAATTTTAACGCTTGTTTATAAGCATTAATTGCTTTCGTGCGTCCACCTAAAAACAGATATGTAGAACCTAAATTAATCAGAGCGCTAGCTTGAGCAGAGCGGTTATTAATTCTTTGGGCGATCGCTAAACTTTTCTTGTGTGCGGCGATGGCTTGAGTATATTTACTCAAGTCACTGTTAACTTTTCCGAGGTTCCCCAGAGCAATACTTTCTCCCTCAAGGTCATTACTCTGCTGGGCAATTTTCAAACTTTGTTGATAGGCAATTGTGGCGTTGTCATAGTCTCCCACAACTGAAAAAGTGTTTCCTAAATTGAGAAGAACTTTACCTAAAAGCGGGCGCTCGCCCAGTTCGTGCAGAATTCTGCCGGCTTGTCTGTGCAACCCAATCGCTTTGCTATAATTGCCCACAGCTCTATAAGCAATTCCCAGATTGCCTAATGCTTGAGCTTCAATTCGGCGATTGTTGAGAAATTGGGCCATCGGTAAAAAAGATTCTAATGCGGCAATTGCTTCTCGATATCGCTGAGAAAACACGTAAGCCGTTCCTAAGCTTATCAAAGCTGTGCCTTCCCCTTGACGATCCTGTCCTTGCTGATAAATCTCTCTTGCGTTTTGCCAAGAATATATAGCCGCTTGTAGTTGCCCAGCTTGGTATTCTTGATTACCTTGCTCTAATAATTGAGCCGCTGATTTTTGGTTAGTTTGATCTACTTGTAGTTGCCCAACTTGGTATTCTTGATTACCCTGCTCTAATAATTGAGCCGCTGATTTTTGGTTAGTTTGATCTACTGATGTAGATGGGATCGCTAAGGTAATTTTATCAAAGCCGATTAATGCTACCAGCAAAACGGCAAGTGTTGTTAGGTAGATTTTCGACTCGCGCATAGCTTTTAAAAGTTATTCAGGTATAGCAACGAGGATTTGAAAGAACGCAAAAAGCCCGCGCACCCATCGCTACGGTGCCGGGGCCAAAATTCGGATGCTTTGATCTGCATCAGATGTTCCACCCAGAATTTGCAGAATTTGTTTATCATCCTCCAACCTGTCACAGCGATCGCGCTCCGCAGCCACAAAATTGGTGACTGTAGTTGCAGAGCGATCGGCTATTTTGCTATCAGTTGGCAAAGTAGCTCTGGCAACGTTATTTGGTAAATTGCAAGAATTATTCGTTTGTGTATTTGATTGCTCTTGAGCCGTAAGCTGTTCAAATTGATATAAATTAACGTTGCTGCTACTGACACCGCTATCAGACGGCTCTGTTGTAAAGAGTTCAGTAACTGGCGATAGTGCTCGATCTGGAAATGAGCGATAAACACTGCCGCCACCAGGATTGCCGTCGCCAATGGGTTGACTTATAACTGGTTGATAAACTTCTGGACTGTAAATCGGTCGGTCTATAAATGAACCGAGCGGTTGGTTTAGAAGTGAGGGAATCTCAATCTGAGGAGCGACGGAAACTCGTGCTAGGGGTTGATCTGGAAGTGAGGGTAGGGGTTGATCTGGAAGTGAGGGTAGGGGTTGATCTGGAAGTGAGGGTAGGAGTTGATCTAAAAGTGAGGGAGGTGGACCTGGACTCTGAGACGGAGGAATGAGGGAAACTGGTGGGAGGGGTTGATCTGGAAGTGACAGTGGAGGAGTTGTTATTGGTAGGGGTAGATCTGGAAGTGAGATTGGAGGTGCTAGAGTTGGTGGTATAGGTTGATCCGGAAGTGATCCTGGAGGTCTCTCAACTGGTGGTAAAGGTCGATCTGGAAGTGAGCCGGGATTTCCTCCACCGGGATTTCGAGGATTGGAAGGTGGTAGATTAGGCGACTGGTCTATTATGCGAGTTGATACTACCTGTCCCACCTTCCCAACAGGTGCTTCCACATTGGTGGAACCATTAAATTTGAGATTTTGCTCACCCGATACTCGGATATAACCCCCATCACCGCTTACAAAACCACCACCAGCGCTTATACTACCGTAGAATTCGGTAGCCCCATCACTTGATACAACAACTCGACCACCGTTACCATTTTCCAGTGCATCAGCATTAATGGTGGAGTCCTGACTGACAAAGGTTTGTAAACGATTTGGATCTTTTACTTTTCCCAAATCGCCACTAGAAATAAGTACTTCACCACCGCCGTTAGTGCCAGAAGCGTTGATATTAGCATTAGTCAGACTTACGTTATCCCCTTGGATATTAACACTTCCACCAGTTGCACCAGAGACATCAACTTGGTCAGAAACAACCACAGTCCCAGATGAGTTAGAAATTGGCAGATTAGAACCTGCTACTTTCACTCCTCCATCTTCAACCGTCGCATTCGTTACTTGGCTGATGCTGCCTATAGTTAGCAATTCTGGCAAAGAAACAGGTGTAAACGGCTCTTGATTAATTGCTGCTTTCGTATCTACAGGCAAATCGTAACTTAGCAAACTTCCAGACTCACTAATGCGGACAAACTTTTCTCCAGGTACGGCGCTAATAGTAATATTTCCAGAAGGTGCTGAAAGTGTACCTGTATTGATAACGCTTCCCCCGACCAAAGTTAAGCTCTGTCCTGATTCAACCGCGAGATTTCCTGCATTGAAAATTACTCCAGATTGGGTAAATGCAAAGCCATTAGGACTTCCGATTAAAGTAGCGTAATCATTTGTACCCAGCGCCTTAAACAATTTATCATCCAACTGAATACCATTAGCCGTAGTTGCGGTGAACGATCCAGGCACACTTAAGCTAGCACCTTGACCAAAGACAATTCCAGCGGGATTGATTAAATACAAGTTAGAAATACCACCTGTAACTTGAATTTGCCCGTTGATCACCGAAGGATCTCCACCAGTTACCCGTCCCAAGATATTCTGAATAGATGGGTTAGATAAGAAATTGGCAATTTGACCTTGATCAAGTCCGAATTTTTGAAAGCTGTGAAAGAGGTTTGCCCCTGCTTGAGTGCCGCCTGTAATGTTAAAGTTATTGCCAGTTTGATTAACAATTGTGTTGGCATCGTTGACAGCAGGTGTAATTTGAGCATGTGCCGAAATTTTCCATCCGTCTACAACAATAGATGTGGCAAACAAAATACTTGTGATGCCTGCTAACCCCCCCACAAAAGCAGCCCCGCACTGGAAAGCAAGCGAGGACAAAGGTAGATTATTCTTAATATGAGTTAGAAATAAGTTAGCAAAATTAGTAACTTTTGCTGTCATTTTAAATAAAATTACTCAAATGTCAACTCTATCATACATACGCTTAAAGCTTTTTGATGGGATTTTATTGTTACCCAAGTTCTAGTACCCCAATTGTAGCAAGGTGCGATTGTGGTTATGGATACCCTAAAAGTTCCGGACTGCAACTTCAATTGCGGCACGTATTGAAGTTGTAGGAGCATGCATTAGTTTTTTTGCCACCCTATTCAACTGACTTATCTCCCGTCGAGTTGGGAAGAGTCAAAGCTTAAGGAATTTTTGCGTTCTCAATCTGCCCGTAGATACGAAGAATTGCATAAGGCGATCGCTCAAATTGTTAATAATATCTCTCCAGATGATGCATGATTGTTGGTTTGCTCACTGTGGTCTATTTACCTGAAAAATGCTATAATGCAAACTTGCAAGAATTTTCAGCAAGTGTGAGCTACATTTGCGATTTAGAAACTTTTGGTAAACTTTAACCAGAAGATGCATACAAGCAAATTAGCAAACTTTGGCAACAGTTAGAACCTAGCTATGTAGAATTGGGGTTTAATTCCGAGAACCGAGATGGTTGCAGTATCAATTAACGCCTCTTTTCTCATCTAAACTCGTACTCTAGAAAAGGTGTCAAATAACAAATTATTTGCATCATTAACGCTCGCGCGTGTCGCTCGCTTGATGCAAGAAAGCGTTCGTTAGGCTATATCAAGGATTAGCCGATTATACGCACACAGCACACAGCACGCATCTTTTTTGGCTGCGGTTGTTCCAAGGAATCCAAAGTGCTACAACGCCCGCTGGGATGGAAGTTACATCAGTTTAAAAGTTTAACGGCACAATGCAGAGCGGTAACATGACAATAAATTGTTATCCGACACCTGGAATCCATAAAGAGCCTGTCGAAAATGCAAATCAACTCAAGTCTGCAAAAACGGTCATCGCCACAATAGACAGGCTAACCAATGCAAAAACTGGCGATGGTCTGCTACAAAGTTTTAGACTATGGCAGAGAAATCATAATTCGAGTTGTTGTAGCCTGGATTTGACATGGCGGATGTTACAAGGTCAGGACTGTTGATTAAATTTTTGACATCAGTGCCGATCGCTTGGCTGGGTCCAGTAGTACTACCTAGCGATATCAGTTCGCCACCAGCAGAGAAATTCCAGCCTTCATTACCAATAAGTGTACTGCCATCACCACTGGCTTCAATCCGGTTTCCAAGGAGATTGCTGTTACTTACATCGGCAGTGTTGCCACTACCAAGGATGTCGTTGTTACTACCAGCCTGTGTATTGCCATTACCAAGGATGTCGTTGTTATTGCCTAAGTTCCAGTTACCGTTACCGTTGGTTGTGTTATCGCTACCAAAGCCCCAGTTGCCATTACCTTCGGTTTCGCCGCCAGCACCGTAGTTCCAGTTACCGTTACCGTTGGTTGTGTTGCCACCACCAAAATTCCAGTTACCATTACCGTCGGTTGTGTTGTTGCTACCGTAGTTCCAGTTACCGTTACCTTGACCACTGTTGCCGGTGGCATTTGCACCATCTAAGCTTTGAAGATCAGATATCCAGTTGTCGCTGTTATAAGGTACAGGTAGACCGTTGCCAGTTTCAGGTAGGTTGCTACCACTCTCGGAAGAGGGGGGAGTGCTGCCAAATGGTAAGTTACCGGGGAGGTTGCCTCCACCAAAGGCATTGCTACCACCAGAGGCACTATCACCGCTAGCTCCGCTACCCCCACCTAAGGTGCTGCCAAAGCCGCTAGTAGTATCGGCATCAGCAGACTGAGAGGTGATGCCGCCGCTACCACCAGCAAAGGGGTTGCTACCACCAGAGGCACTATCACCGCCAGTTCCGCTACCGCCAGCAAAGGGATTGCTACCACCAGAGGCACTATCACCGCCAGCTCCGCTACCACCAGCAAAGGGATTGCTACCACCTAATGAGCTGGTGTCACCGCCAAGGACTCCGACCAATTGATTGAACGGGTTATTAGTATCCGTTAAAGCCCGCTCGTCGAGTGGTCGCTCGTAATTGTAGACGTACTTTCCATCTTCACTGACTGTGGATGAGTTGCCACCACCGATGAAGGAAGCGAAGCCGCCAGCACCGCCAGCACCGAAGCCACCACTAGCGCCACTATCTAAAGTGCTGCCATCGGTGGACTTCCATTTGCCATCAGTGAAGGAAAAATTGCCATTACCAGTGAAATCGTTGTTATTCTCAGAAGTTGCCATCAGAATTAAACTCCTATTGCTCCAGGTGAAATTCCCCCAGAAAGAGGGATATCAAGGACATGAATGAAAGGCTTTTTTTACTTTCATCTTCAATAAGGAAATATTCTTTTTTAAGTACATAACTACTTTTAATAGTCACTTAGAATTTGCTTATAATTCGGTTAAAATAGTTTGATTTCATAAAGCCTTAATTCACAAAAATCAAACTTAAAAACAGCGCAACATCATTCACCTAAACTATACAAGATAATATTTTTGTTTAAAATGAACAAAGTTTAGATTTTATTGTTAATTCTTTTGATTTGATTCAAGGGGTACGCCGGGAATATGTGCAAATGGCTTTCAAAGAATAAATTATTTAAAATGCAGATTTCCTTATCTGGCATCTATCTACTGGCATAGAATCAAACACTTCTTCTATACATAATATAGGACTCATATTTGATGTTTTAAATATACGTAGGGGAAGCAAAAAGCGGTTGCCTGTAACGTCGCGCTTTATTGCTGTTGCGTTACGCTATGCTAACGCACCATCCCAAGCTCTTGGTGCGTTACGACGTTCCGTCTAACACACTCTACAAGTACTTAGATTTTTTCACTCTTCAAATCGGATTCCTATATAGCTGACGGCAAAATCTGCTTCAATTACCTGAAAATTGCCGTAACTAAAAATTGATACTATTTGCCTGAAAAGGTGCATGATACGTTTCAAATATTGTCACAGTATCAGTCCTGATGTACTGCAAGTTTTTGCTAGCTATAGTTAACAGTTAAGGCTCACAGTTAAAAGGAGGCAAGATGGAACAACAATCAATCAACCCATCCCTAGCACTCGAAGAAATTCCCCCTGGCTATCTGAACATCATGGGTTATATTGATGAGTCAGAAGTCAATGGTCCCGGTTGTCGTGCTGTAGTGTGGGTACAAGGTTGTTTGCGGGAATGTCCAGGCTGCTTTAATCCTGAATCTTGGTCATTTGAGATTAACCAATTAATTTCTATTGACAACCTTGCTCAGAAAATCCTCAGTAACCCTCGCAACACAGGTGTAACATTTTCTGGAGGAGAACCTTTTTGGCAAGCACCCGCGCTGGCAAGTTTGGCTCGTCAGCTAAAAGCCACAGGATTAAATGTAATGTCTTTTACTGGCTTCACTCTAGAAAAACTACAGTCAGAATCTGCACCGACGGGGGCACAAGAATTGTTAACGCAGCTTGATATTCTGATTGATGGGGCTTTTGTCGAGTCAAAAGCAATTAATTCTCCTAACTCCCCAGTGTCTTCTACTAACCAGCGGGTGCATGTGTTTAATCCAGCTTTGCAAGACCAAATTAACTGGGCAAGCGACCAGATAGAAATTCATGTTCTCAAAGATGGTAGTCGCATCATTACTGGCTATCGCGGTAGTTGGGTAGACCAATCGTGAACACGAATGAGCGCAAGTGTCATATTAAAAATGTAAAATAGGCTCGTAGTAAGTGCTGAAGCGTTTATTTTAAGCACTTTAGTGCTTACTACGAGTTCCAAGCTCGAAGTTTCAAGTTCTGAGCACGAAGTTAGGACTTACGCATTGACAGAAAACTGATGAGGATAAAAGGCGATCATAGTGCGATCGCCTTTGTTTTTGGCGCGTCTAATCGCACCCAACGCAAATGTACCAGCACCGCAGGCTGGGTCAGAGGAGCAATTTCTTAAAGGAAAGACAATCTGGTTGTGCTGAGTGCAATGCCTCCAGTGACAGCAATGTTCACACTCCCCCAAGTAGCACATCAACGTATACTTATATTTAATGGTGGTCTTTGTCAGTTTATTAGTAAATACGTTTTGACTTGGAGAAGTGAGCAAATGAGTAATTCTGATGAGATTACTGCAAAACTTAAAGACGCTTCTAGTGGCTTGGTCATGCCAAGTGAGTCAGATTACCCTTTTGAACCTTTCCTCTGGTCAGGCACTAAAGAACCTTTAACTCCTGAGAAAATTTTAGAATTAACCAATCATCCACAGAACTCCCCAGTAGAAACGATTGACCTGCCTTATCTTTTTAGAAATCTTGCACAAGAGCAAGAATGGCATGACGAACAACAAAAAGAAAACGTAGGCAAGTATCGTAAGCTGCTAGAGGTGCTTGAAAGCAACCTCAGTGATATTCAAGTTTTTCGTGTGGGTGAAATAAATATTGATGTCTACGTAGTTGGTAAAATTGAATCCGGCGATTTAGCAGGACTTGCAACTAAAGTCGTGGAAACCTAAATACGCTGAACTATTTAGCCTGTCTAATATTAGACAGGCTAAATAGTTTTAATTATTGCATTAAGTTAGTCGTTTTACTAATCAAAAACAGCATCAACTCTGGACTCGATTGTCGATTGAACAGTAGAAGAAACATTGGACAGGAGGTTATAACCTGTTGCACTTTCAATTGAATCAACACTAACTCTGTACGAGCGCCAGTCATTGCCCCGGATTCCCTGGTTATTAGGCATATTAACAGCAATAACGCGTGTAGAAGTGTTAACACTACTTGCACTTCCAGGTCCATCCAGAACCACAATTACCTTCCAAGTTCTTGTTGGTACAGTAACTCTACCACCTGAAATTGTGTTCGCATATCCATTCGACCCAGTGCCACCCGTGCCGTATCCACCTGAAATGATATATAGCTCTTTCCCCTGGCTCACTAAGTTTCTGCTGTAGTTTTCCAGGACTGCCCACGGTCCTTGATTGTTATCAGGGGCTTGTGGAACTATGTTTGTCATCAAGAATGTTGCAGAATTGTTCGCAATGGTGTTTGTTCTGTCTGCTGAGGGTGCCATATGCCCCCGGTCAAAGCCACTACCAGTGTAGTCAGAGGAAGTAATTCGATTACAGCCTGAAGGTAGCGTGGTATCCGCACGGAAGTCATCTTGTCGCGGCGCACTGCCAAGCCAAGATGAATTCAACTGCCAGCTAACCCAGTTCGGGATTCCCCGACTACAGTGGTGTGATGTTGCGTATTGCGGTTTACTTAATAAATAGTTGCTGAGGCTGGAAGTTCCAGCACCGCTAGGATTGCCCATCCTTAAATGCACACTTGAGGTTTGAGCTGGTGCAATCTTAGGCAACAGACCAAACACAATAGCAACCACGCTTGCAGATGCAAAAGAAATCAGTAAAGTCGAAAACTTCGCTTTCTTCATGAGTATTTAGTTTTGAAGTTATACTTGTTTATTCAAGTTTTTCTCACAATGAATATTAATGTTTTCAATTTAACGTTGAGTTAAGTAAATAATAAATATTAGAAGTATGTGGATACTCGGATATGCAAATATATAAATATATAAATATTTGACACTCCCCCGTTTATAAAACGGGGGATTCTTGGGTTAGTGGGGAGCTATTGCTTAACCCCTCGCCAAGCATCTTGACCGTATGCCCTACGGCTCTTAGACCACGTTGCATTACCACCATAGC
>JAHHID010000082.1 GCA_019359015.1 Spirirestis rafaelensis WJT71-NPBG6 | reverse complement strand
GTAATGAATGGGGTTAAAGCGAGGGGAGAAAGAGGAAAACACAGTACGCAACGTATGAAATTTAACTCTTATCCTCAACTTTAACTTTTCGTTACATAGTTATAAATTTCCCCGCCGACTTACTTAAGTGAAAATGATAATCATTGCAAAGGGGGGAGGGCAAAGGTTGCCAACGGCAACCTTTGCCCTCCCAAATAAACATGAAAAATCTGCACTTTCCTGACTTTGCGTCAAGAGTGTTATTATTGCTAATATTATTAATTATGTGACAAAAAACGTTAATAACTATTTTTTAAAGCTATGTTGCTCAATAGCAAATATCAATAAACCATTTCCCTAAATCCGGGAAAGTTTCATGGCTTGAATCAGTCAAACGCTTGATTTGTTTCTCAATTGTTGACATAGCCTTTTTAGTAAGCTTAACTCCTAGTTCATAAGTTTTAGTGACTAACTTAACAACAGGATGTTTGCCATTCCATGTCATGTTAGGAGCGAAATTTAAAGCTGTTTCCACTTCATCAAGGATACTACCATTCCAATAATTTTCTAGTACAGCCCAAGTCCGTTCAATGGGATTATATTTACTATGATAGGGAGGGTAGTAAGCTAAACGTATATTTAGTTGATATTCTTGAGCAAATTGAACTATACGTTTCAGAAATTGAGTGCGTCGAGAATTATTTTCTCCTCCATTATCTTGATTAATAAGCAAGGTTTTTATTTCCGAAAATCGCCCCTGTTCGGACTTCCAAAAATCTGCTAAAATATCGACGATAAAATCGCTAGTTACTTTGGATTCTGTAAAATACAAAAATAGCTCGTCAAGGTCTGTAAGGAAGATACCGTAAGGAGTCACAGTTGTTTTTGGATGGAAATCATGGTCATCAGTTTCTGTCGGTACTCGATTTCTACCACCACGGTCAAATGAGCCAATACTTACACGAGCTTTCGCATCAAGACTTAAGCGTAAAATACTTGGGTCATCTGAAGCCTGTTGATGAACTATAGCTAATTGCTCAAAGATTGCATCAGTTTCGGGAATTTTTTTTGAGGTTTAATTTTGGCGATCCGTTTGAGGCGATACCCTAAATTATTTAATTTAACGCGAATTGTCTCTGAAGTTGGTAATTCTTCATCACCATAACCAAATTTTTCAATTAATTGATGTCTCACTTGGGTAGCCGAAAGGCGGGTATAGAGCCTTTGACTTTTAAAACTTGGATCTATCTGACTTTGACCATCAACCAACTTTTTGATATCTGATAAAAGATTTGGCAGATGTTCTTCTGCTTTATAACGTCCTCGACCTCGATAATTATCTACACAAGTGATACCGCTAGTTAATTCTTTAATTCCTTTACTAATAGTTACGCGATTCCATCCTAACTCTTGTTCTGCTACAGACTGTCCTCCATGTCCTAATGCTGCAACTGTTTGTGCTATAAATTTACGCTTGACCGCGCCTTTTAATTGCTCGGCAGTTCCCTTCAACAACTTTTTCAATGAATCCGTTAGTTCTATTGACACCTCAAACATCCCAAAATCGAATCATCATTGAATTTACTACAAAAAGGGGTAGGAGAGGCTGCCGTTGGCAGCCTCTCCTACCCTCCAAAATAATGATTATCATTATTGTTAACTGTATATTTTATTCTCTGGTAGTCCCTAATGGCATGGGATTTCGGGCAATTGAGCGGGATAAAGGAGTTCACCATACAACCGTAATTTATTGGTTAAAACAAATAGGCTCTAAACTCCCTGATGTACCGCCTAGCGACGAGGTACCATCCGTTGGAGAATTAGATGAACTAGAAACATTCATCGGTTCAAAAAAAACAAAATTTGGTTGTGGACGGCGGTAAATCACTTTCATGAGGGTATTTTAGCTTGGGTAGTCGGCGATCGCAGCTCAGAAACATTTAAATTCTTGTGGGACATTGTTTGCTCTTGGCAATGTTACTTCTACGTTACAGACGGTTGGAAGGTTTATCCTTGCTTTATTGACCCAGGAGACCATATCGTCAGCAAAACCTATATGACTAGGGTAGAGGGCGAAAATACCCGCCTGCGCCATTACCTAGCAAGACTACATCGAAAAACACTCTGTTATTCTAAATCCGTAGATATGCTTAAACATTCAATTCGATTATTACTTCATTATTTAAAGTATAGAGAAATACCTGTGTTTGCATGATTCATCCCGCATTTATGCAACGCCAAAGTTCCTTACAGCAGAATCATCGGAGCGCTATTAAGTCCTGATGGTCAAACACTTGCGATCGCAAGTGTTAAAAAGATTGTTCAGATATGGCAACGCGTTAGCGCAGCGACTCCGCAGGAATTTCGCCCTGCACCGCAGATTCTCAAAGGACATCAAGCAGAAGTGTGGCAAGTTGTATTTAGTCCAGACGGTCGATTCATTGCTTCAGCCAGTGGCGACGGTACTGTTAAGCTGTGGACGCTTGATGGTGAGCCAGCGCTGTACCCCTACGGGGAAGCAAGCTACGCGCAGCGTCTCCGCCAGGAGAAGACGGGTTTCCCGTCGCAGGCGACTGGCGTTCGCCCTTGGCGTGCCGGAGGCACACCCCGAAGGGGCAGATTGTTCAGAACTCTTACAGGACATAGTGCAGCAGTATGGAGAGTTGCTTTTAGCCCTGACAGTAAAATGGTAGCTTCTGGAAGTGGCGACAATACCGTTAAGCTGTGGACACTGGATGGGAAGTTGCTGAAAACTTTCAAAGGTCACAGTGCTGCGATTTGGGGAGTTGCGTTTAGTCCCGATGGAAAAATACTTGCTTCTGGTAGCGTAGATGCTACTATCAAACTCTGGAAGCTTGATGGTACGGAAATAACGACCCTAAAAGAACATACCGCAGCGATTAGGCAAATTGCTATCAGCCCTGACGGGAGTTTTCTAGCTTCAGGGGGTGATGACAACACGCTCATTCTTTGGAATTTGCAGCGAATTCTCCATCTAGATGCACTGACTTATGGTTGCAACTTGGTGCAGGATTATCTGAACAGGACTTACGCAACTGTCACAGGCGATCGCCACTAAGAACTAGACCAAGGACATAGGGATAGTGGGACGTTTAAGTTGTTGAATGAGGTAGTTTGACAGTAATCCATGCTTAAGTTGATAAGCAGTTTGACCTATTTTATAAGCTTGGTCTTTAAGTCTTAACCAAACGAGTATGGCACAGCCAATGTGATTTCTTTGGATACGAGCTTTACGACATTGGCAATATTCTAAGCCTGTCAATTGCTTAAGTTCTCTGTGAAACTCTTCAATTTTCCAACGTATGTCACACACCTGTTGTACGGCATCCGTAGAATCTTGATTTAAGTCATTTGTCACGACATATTCCGTTTTGTCGGTAGAGACAGTTACCCGGAATAGTTTCACTTTTTTATCTTTAGGGAAAGACTTTATCTTAATTATTTTCCCGAAGTCAAGTTCTGTTTTAGCCCAAGCTAGGAATTCAATTTTTTTGTAATCTTCTATCCCTCCACTATCATCAACTAGACGATTTTTCTTAAGGGGGCAGTAGTAATACTTCCCTAAAGTATCAATATACTGCATTAACTTCTTGGTAGCATACCAACTGTCCATCAAAACAGTACTAAACGGCAGTAGTTTTTGATAGACAAGAGCTTGAAGCATTTCTTGCACATGGTCTAATTTACTTTTGCCATCCCCGTCCGGGTCATAAATACGGTAATCAATTACCCAAAATTGACCTGTTTCTGGATTGACATAAACACAGTTAACTAAACCTATGCCCCTTAAAACATCATGTTCATTACCACTATATTGTCGTCGAGCTAACTCAATCTCTTCGGAATATCTTTTATCTATAACTGTGTCATCAAAAATGACATATCCATTTTGAGAAACTTTGATTAATGGTTTGGCATTTTCCCAAAGTAAACGAGGTGTAAGTTTTTCGCGTCTTAAATAACGATTTATCTGGTCATGACTAATTTCCTTTAAATGGTTTGCTAAATTTGTAATCGTATAGTTAATTTGACTACTTAGTAAATATTGACAATAGTCAAGTTTGGTAAATATCATAAGTACAATTACTCCACTTATGCAAACCCCCCGTCACTGCACCTGTGAACTGGCTTTTCTCATTTTCACATACAAGAATGTTCCACACTTCCACTTATGTTTGGGTCAAACGACACCAAAAGCCATTGGGCAGTGAGTCAGTGCCGTGTGCCTATCTCCTTGCTTCCGCTCTGTCAAAAAAGCCTCTATCTCACTCAACCTTTCACCTTTGGCGGACGCGATCGCCTGTGACAGTTGCGTAAGTCCTGCTGAAAACTAACACAGCAGTTGAGAAAGGTGAAACTCCTACGGAGTCGCTGCGCGAATGCTCACTCTGCAATAACTCTCAGAACTGAATAGCACTAACAATACCTTCGCCAAATTCAAGAACGGCTAGAACACATATCGGGTGGGTGAATACAGCCTAAATTCAGTAAACCAAAAAGTTTTTTTCAGAAAGCGATCACTCTTTTTGCCCCAAAAACTTATCCCATTAACTTACCAATTTCATTTAATTTCTGTGACAAGATTTCTTGTAAAGATTGAAGTTGTTCACGACTAGCATTAGCTAAAGTTATCTCAGATAATCCACTACTGATTTTTTGAATAATTACTTTTACTTCTTTAGATTCTGATTGTTCTGATGTTAAATACTTAGCTTTAATACCCTTAATTAAATCGCGTGTCTCAGGTACAGTTAAATTTTCTTTTAACACCTGCTCTGTTGCTTTTATCCGTTCTATAGCTGCCTCTTGTTCCGAAATTTTTAATGTTTTTGATGACAATGTTGCTAATGCCAATGCGTGAGCGCCTTTGAGTTCTTGATGACGAATTGCTTTTTTTAAATCTTCTGGCAAAGATAACATTGGTAAAAGATTGGACTTAACAGAAGCAGGATTCAATCCAAATTCTAAGAACACTAAAAAGAAAGCTTGCTCCTCACCAGTCACACCAAGTACTTCTAAACCTTGTTCTTGCTCCTCACTACTAGCAGTTAATAATTTTGTTAATTCCTTGACTTGATTATTACGTTCAAGCCGCTTAAGTACAGTAGCAAGACTTGTAGTAACCTCATCAAATTCTAAACCAGTTGATTTAGTGATCTCTTTAAATATTGCTTCTGCCTTATCTAGTGGATTTAAATCTTCAAAACCTAAAAAAGTCAATAACGATGATTGGTCTAAATCCTCTGGCTGAGGTACGATTAATGCGCGAATAGTCTTCCATCCCAATAGCTTTGCTCCTGACCAACGTAACTGTCCGTCCAAGAGCATATAACGACCGTTATCTTGAGCCACTAAAATTACTGGTGTAATCTGCCCATGTTTTTTTAGTAATCTCGCTTTTGCCTGAATAGACTCTTGTGTAATTGTTTGTCTTGGCTGGTTAGGATTAGGGTCAATTAAACCCGTATCAATCGCAATCTCACCTGTTTGCGTTTGCAATTGTTCTCGCAGTTTGGCGATTTCTGTCTCTAATTCTGGTGATTGCGATGCACGCAACCTTTCTACTTCAGCTTGCAAATCCGTAATTTTTTGCTCTTGATCAGTTTTCTGTACTGCCCCTTTAAATTTATCGCCGATTTGCGGTAATCCTTTTGCCATAAGAAAATAACCTGGTAAGTGTGGGAACTACGCGGCTTCAGCCCGTGGAGGAAACACGACTCAGGCAGTTTTAACTGCCGTGACTATTAACCCAGTTGCGCGTTTCAATAACTGAGTTTTGTTTAAGCTAAACCGCCCTAAGCGCTTCCAGGACGCATCACTCACAGAAACTTGCTTGTCAGTGTCGCCGCTAACCCAACCTCGATAAGTCTTATTACCTTGAGTAGCTTCAACATAGTCACCTTTCCTGAATCTGTGACGGGTTACAGTACCGCCATATTTCCGACGCACTCCACCCTTACCTGGAACCATCAAGTGAAGTTGACGACGCGAAATAGGGGGTCTGCGAATTACCGCGAAAGGCGCGGAAGTTACGTTAACTTCCCCGTTCCACCCCATCGAATTGCAGTCAAGAATGCCGTATTTGATGAAAGCAATACATGCCAAGGCAACTCCATCTACCGCATGGGTCGCGGGTATAGCATCGCCCTTTGAGTGTTTCTGTTTTTTTAACCCTAATTGTTGGCGTATCTGGGCAGTTTCCCAGCCCTGAACTTCTCGCACATCGTCCCAATCGTTCCGTAGATTGCCTAATTGCCAAAACTGCCCCACCATTACTGGACTAAATCCTTTATCGCCACGCGCTTTAATAACCTCGTAGACGACGGTAGAGATTGGGTAGATTAGCGATAATTCCTCAAGTACGCGCAATTCTAGTTCCCGGTTGGCTCTAATACTAGGTGGTATCTTACAGCCTCTACGGTTATTAAACCGAGCTTGACGATGAGCGCGAAACTTGAAGGCTGCTTTACGGTTAATACGGCGACCTCTGCGAGTTCTACGCATCATGGCGCGTTGCTCCATACGCTTTTTAACGGTTTCAAAAGGTAATTGGAGGTGGGCTAGCCATAGGGTAAATTTAGCGGACTGTACGCCAATACCCGTATACAATTTGCCAGGGTCGATACCGACAACAATAGGCTGAGTATTTTGGGTTCTAGGGCAGATAATCAATTGAATTTGGAAAATACCAAGGTCGTTATAGGCAATCTTCGCTTTTCCTTCTTTCAGCCAACGTATTGCTCTGCTGGGTTTGGTTGGCATTAATGGTTTGCCTGATGGTGTTAAAACTGGGACTCGTAGCATGGAGATAATCCTTACGAGAAAGTTAATCTGTCCCCTCGCCCACCTGATCTAGAATGTCTTGCCTTAACGCAACGCCTCAACAAAAAGGCTTGCAGTATATCCAAACTGGGGAAGTATTTGGAAGTGCGTATCAAAATCAGGCTCAGTGGGCTAGTCAAACACGTAAAGCTTGTTCTTTACAAGCCCGGTGACTTTAGTCCGGGGTTAGTGACTATTTTTCCTTAATTAATGCAATTACATCATCAACAACTAATTTGAAATCTTTGCAAGCAGGATGCTTGGGACGATACTTCTGCAATGGTAATCCATAGGCACTAGCATTTTTAAACTCGTTAGAACTCCGAATTTTTGGATACAACTTTATCCCTAATCTCTCAGCAATTGCAGGTAACTGTGCTAGGTATTGCCTGTGCATAGCTATTAATGGATTATACATACTGGGAACAAACCCTAAAATTGGTGGACGTGGTTCAAGTTGTAACTCGTCACTTGTGGAAATACACCATTCAACTAACTCTGCCGAACCAGAAATAGCTTTCATCTCTAACTGGACTGGAACCAAAACATGAGTAGCAGCAGCTAAAGCATTGACATTTAGCATACCCAAAGTTGCAGGACAGTCCAAGATAATTAAGTTATGAGGTAATGAATATTTATTTAGTTTATCGGCTAGACTGTATTCTCCACGTTTTCTGATCACCAATTCATTAGCTATTTCAGCCAACAAGGGATGTCCTTGATACACCTCAACTTTGGAATCCCAAACTGGTACTAATGACCAATCACCTTTGAAATCCTTAGAAAGCAACTCTACTGTAGTTAAATTCGCTTCGGCTGGTGACAAACCACAAAACACATCCAATGAACGTTGGGGGTCTAAATCTAACATAGCTACTGTATAACCCCGCTTACTTACTTCATAGGCAATATGTGTGCTGATGGTAGACTTACCTACTCCACCAGCGTTAGCCAGGAGCGCGAGAACTATCTGTTTCATAAAAATTACTCAAACTTAGTCGCAGTATATCAATTGTTTGTCGTATTTTAAAATACGACAAACATAAGTTTGAAAAATTTAATAAATGTCGTATTTTGAAATACGACACAAGCTGAATTTACCAAAAATAACTCATATCAACCAAACAACTCGCGGTGCTGATAAGCAAATCGAGAAACATCCTGACTAGCTACAGGTTTAGCATAAATAGCCTGATTGCGAATTGCCTGTATCTGTTCTGACTCTCGCTCCATAGCTGGTGTAAATTCTTGTCGCTGTTTTAGCAAATCCTCAAACTCGATTTGCTCTGGTCTACCTTGATAAAAAGCCGACTCAGCACAACGACGGACTGCATTACCAATTTCTGCTGGGCTGCAAATACGATATTCAGCCAACAACCTACGCCATTGGTCATCGCTCCAAGATGAGTTATTGTCTCGAAACGCTGGAAAATACTTGGCTAGATGTAGATTGAAAATTTCATATCTTGCCCCTTCATGGGGTAAGTCTACAAAAAAGATATCATCAAAACGGCGAACTAATTCCGCAGGTAGCATTGACAAGCGATTGACAGTAGCAATGGTATAAACTGGCTCTTGATGCTCTTGCATCCAAGTCAACAAAGCCGCAGATAGCCGCCGTGCCACACCTCCATCTGCATTGGAGTCCCAGCCAGCAAAGCCTTTATCAAAGTCATCCCAATAAAGTACACAGGGAGCAAGGGAAGTGACCAAAGCAATAAACTCCTTTAATGCTCTGTCGGGATGAGGATCACCCAGTAGTACACCCCAATTAGCTGCTAACAGTGGTAATCCCATTTTCTTAGCTGCTAACTTGGCAGAAAGACTTTTACCAGTACCCGGTGGTCCCCATAAGAGCATTCCAGTGGGAAACTTCAGTTCATATTGCTTTGCTTTAGGTTGAAGTAGACAAGTAATAGTTTCCAATCTTTTCTCCAGTAAATCTAATCCCCCGGCTGAAGGTACATCCGGTTGAGCAATGTACTCTAAACCCCGACCCCGCAGTTTGCTAACTTTATGCTCTAGGACTAATTGGGCGATTTCCTCAAGCCGCTTTGTAAAACCCAGACATTGCTGTAGTAGCATATTTATCTCGCCTATGGGTAAACCCTGACAGGCAAGAAAGAGCAATTGCAGTGCTGATGTTTTTTCTGTTGTCTTTAACCAAGAATTGCGATCCGTTACGGCGAGGTAATCGCGATCGCACTCCGCAAACTGCTGAAGCCAGGGATGACTACGCCCAACCCAGGTATCACAAAACTGCTCCACAACTATCTGCACCTGCTGTTGGTCTGGAAGTGGATTTGATAGCACAGGAATAAAAGGCTGTAATCCTAGAGGTAGTTGAACGTAAGTTTCCAATAACACCCAGTAATGATGTTGCTGACTCCAGAGAGCTTGATGACAGGCATTGAGTAATTGATAGCTACATTTTTGACTTATTTTGCTAGCATCACCCTCATTTAGCATTCCCTCCAGTAAATAAATACCTGGTTGATATTCCTCCAGAAGATACTGAATAATGTCCCCGTCTTTACCGCTGTCAGTTGATTGTAAGATGTACTGACCTTGATGGTGAATTAATTGCTGTAGTCCACAGTAACCAGGATTCCAGACAAAGACTGACAAAGAACGCTCTTCACCCCAATGGTAAAACTGCTGCAATATCTGGATTCTGTCAGGCGTATGATACTCCACAGCTACAATTGGAGTATTTTGGTTAGCCAGAGCAGGCCAGTCTGTTATCAATTTCATAAACTTGACTTCAACAACTTACTTTCCCCTTTTAGAGCAAATTCCTTACTGATGCTTTAGCCACACGGATAATTATTACTAACGGATTGGCTATATTTCTTGTGTGAAAAAGAGTGATCGCCTCTAGCACAGCGTTAATTTCGGAAACTGCTCCTAGTCCGCTTCTTTATCTCTTAAAAGCATAAATTTATCATCGCAGCAAAGACAGGTTTGAAATCGCAAAAAAATTAAATTGAAATGAAATGGATGTGAAAGCCGCGATTGCGGCAAGGAGGTGAAAAATTCACTTCATTAAAGGAAGCTGTAAAATGGCTATCGCTAAAGCTAGAACCAATAACAACAATCGTAACGGAGTTAATGCTAAAACATCTGCCAAAACCAATGGCACATCCGCTACAACTAAATCAAAGGTAGCGAATGCTTCACCACAAGAAGAGGCAATCTTCTTGTTAAAGGAATTGCGGAACCTAATCTTCAAAGAATACGGCGTTAAATTACAACTACGCGATTCCCGTGTTTCAACCAAAATCGGTCATGCAGCGCGTGAAAAACTCGGACTTGACATTGCTGCTCAGGTGAAAAAGAAAGGTGGTAACAAAAAGTTTGATTGGCAGAAATGGAACACCAAATTATTTACTAAATTGTTTGGACAACCAGATGCACTCAAATATGCACCAGAAGTAGTGGCAATTTTCATGAGTATGCTCTACGACACTATTAGCACTGACCCAGAGCAAGCAATAGCAGATTTAGTTGAATTCAACCGTGCATCTCTGGAACGTCGTAATTCTTTCCAAGAACAAGAAGAGGAAGAACTTGACGATTTAGATGATGAACTTGACGAAGACTTGGATGAAGATGAGGAGGATATCGAAGATGAACTCGACGAAGATTTAGATGAAGATGACGAATTAGATGAAGAAGATGAAGAGGAGTAAATAATTCTGACTTATTCTCAGTAATTGACAGAATAATAACCCAAAGCAACCTGTATTGCCTCAAACAATACAGGTTATTTTTTGCTGAATAAAGAATTTAAATTGGAGCTAATTGCATCTTTCGATGCTGTTTCTATGAGAAAAATACTAAATATCAAGGAGTAATTCTCATGGTTAACACTAACGTTCGCAAAACTGCTAAAGCATCACGTAAAATTGAAAGGCATATTCCTGCTTTAGAACGAGTAATGACTTATCAGGAAAAAGTACACCTGATGGTAATTGAAGTATTGCGGGAAGAATCAGGAAGAGAATTAGCAGCAGCAGCTAGATTTAATGGACAAGAGTTTGATTGGGACAAACACAATTCCCAATTTCGTAAGGACTATGTAAATACACCATTAAAAGAACTGGTGAATTATGCCCGCAAACTTTACGGCTTGAATAATCTTGATGAAATTCGAGATAGACGTGCTTCTCATAAAGCTGCTCGGTCTAAACGTATGGACGGACTCAATGGTTTAAGTAGCAACTCTGATGACTTGATAAATGACGATTTTGAACAAGATGAATATGACGAAGATATAGAAATTGACGATTAATTATAATGCCCTGAATTAGATAATTCAGGGCATTATATTTCCCGCCCACTCGCATCCAACAAACAGAATTGAATGCAGCGATTGCTGCTGAATTCAAGGGATTTAAAAGTGAACTCTAACTCAGAAGGCATCTGTCGATGCTGTCCAGGCACCTTTGCTTGAATAAATTGGTCAGCCGTAAAACCCAGATCCGCGACACCAACGAGTTATTCCAATACACGGCTGATCAATTTATTTTTGCACAACCCCTAGGTGAGATGTAGCAATTCGTTAATCAAAGGATAATCAAATGACTCAAATGACTCGTAATCAGCAACAAACAAAAGCGTTGGATCAAGTAATAGGTTATCAGGATAAAGTGCGATTAATGGTGCTGGAAGTTTTACGTGAGGAATCAGGCAAAGAACTTGCTGCTCAAGCACGTTTTAATCAGCAAGAGTTTGATTGGAACGAACATAACATTCACTTTCGCCAGGATTATAGCGAAACTCCCATCAATGAACTAATAGCATACGCCAAACGTCTGTATGGACTGAAAGATTTGGATGCAGTACGGGAGCGGCGCAAAGCTCATAAACAACAACGTACAGGTAGATGGGCTGAAGCTTCATAATTACCTGCTGGCTCTCACAGTAGCCCCACATTTTAGTGGGGTAACTTTTTTCCCCACCCACCCTCAACCGTAAAAGCTTCAATTTACTGAAGATGCAGCTTCGCACCCCACCCCGCCAAATGTTGTAATTGTCCGACTGGAAAGTTTACTAGTCATCAACTCATAAATCTGCTGGTTTGAAAGTTGAGTTGGCTTGACTTCGACTGTAGGTGCAGTTCCTCCCCTGTTGACTTGAATAATGGAATCAGCCCAATAAAACTGCTGTTGGGAAGGTTGTGAATAAACAGGATAACAGCCTTTCGAGGCGATCGCTAATTTATGCTCTACGCTATAAACTGATGGTAGAGAAATACCAGCACGAACTAATTTTGCCTCTTCTACTGGGCCCCACAAACGTAATTGTTGATTTACACAACGTTTTCCATCCTTAAGAGGGGCAATGATGTTGCCACAAACTTTAACATCCACATCATACATCGGCGGATAATCAGGCACAGTTTGAGCTTGAGCTTGAGTCGTATTCCTTTCACCCTTGCCACTAACATTCATAGTAGTAGGGGTACAAGCTGTAATTATATTTACTATTACCAGCAGCCAAAGCCAGTTAACTTTGGGGGTAGACATCTGCTGAATCCTCTTCTACAATTGAGAAATTGACAACTAATTTTTTAACTTAGATACAAACTTGCGCTGATTGGCAGGTGATGTCCATAACGTGCAGAACCCGGACGAGGCTTTTCTGCTACTTGCTCCAATTTCCAGTGTTACCCCCAAACGCTTGACATCCTTAGCACAAGCAAGTTGACCGTTTTGGTTACGACTCAGCAAATCTTGATTCCATTGCATTAGGTTGTAAGCAAACTTACCTTCATTACTGGTTGCCCATTCCAAAGCATTGGCTTGGGCTTGTGTGAGTTGGCGTGGCCCAGCAGGATCTAGATGACTAGATTGATACCAAGACATTCCACCTACACTTACTAGCCCACCCACTCCAGCTGCAATTAATAGCAGTGTTCCCGCAGCAATTAAAGAGGGAACTGAATGAATAGCACGCTCAACTTCAGTACGCCTAATTAATGCCGTCACTGACTGAGCGATCGCTTTTTGCTGACCTTTGATTGCTGCCTTTTCATATGTCTGGAGATGGTCAGAAAGCTGCGTTTGCCACAGGTCAAACATTGCTTCCATTTCTTTGGGATTGTCTTCCAACAGCACTTGTAGCCTGCCAGTAGCAATCATCATCAGAAATGCTGGGTCATCAGGGTCAAGTCCGGTTTGGACTACAATTTCCCAAACCCTAGCTTTAAATGAATCGTCTTTACCTCGAATGGCTAAATCTAGTAAAGTTGGGTAAGGAATTTGGCTCAGTCCTTTGCCTCTAGCAGCTACTGAATCCAAAAACTCATCGTCTAAATCGAGTTCTTCAGTGTGAGAATTACTCATATCTGTATTTGCTTTTAGCTAATTAGCGCCCTCGTACCCTACGCTAATTTGGTAATTTGATTTGATGGTGGGAGATGTCACCGAAACATTTCTGAGGAGCCAGTGCGTTGCGGAGGTTCCCTCCGTTGAAGCAACTGGCGTTGCTGACTAACGAGTTTTGAGTAAAAAAGTAAAATTAATTGCACGGGCTAAACGCCCCGCTATCCATGTACAGCACTCCTGAATTAGATTACTTCTTGGCAGCAACCTTGCCGTTGACATTAGCATCATCAACTTTTTCTGTTGGGGAAGTAATTGAAGCTGCCGGAACGTTCCAAATTTTAGCTTTCTCAATTTCCTCAGAAGTTCTTTTGAGAAAGCTGTGTAATCGCTGCTTACCCAATACACCTAACTCTCCATAATCTCTAGCCGCAGAAAAATTTATTTGATTGGCATCAAGGATATCCCGCTCTCGATAGCTGAACTTGGGAAAATTGATAACAGCTACTTTATAAGCTTTGATTAATTCCTGTAAATCCTTACGTCCATCTACGTGTTTCCAGTCATCGCATAAACCACAATTGCGTACAAAGATATGCTTAATCTTGTTTTCAAAGTGTTCGAGAGATTGAATAAATAATTGAACACTGTCATATCCACCACTACAAACAAACCACTTATATATTTTGACCTTATTTTTCCCGGTAATTTCTAGGATTTGATTACGCTCAATCCAATCAGTTACTGCTGGGTATACTTGAGCAGGTAAGTTGACAATGACAGAAGTTGTGAGCGCTAAATTAAAAATTTCATCAGCATCGTAAGCTTTACGCTCTGATTCGCTAAAAACTGCTGTTTTATGATTATCTGGGTAAAATGCGCCCACATCTGGATTACTTTGGTCTGCTTCTACCAACTCATAAAGGAGTTTATTGTCAATGCAGTATTGCACCATAACCCGTGCAAACAAAGACTTGCCAACTCCACCTTTTTCACCATCAATGAAGTGAATTGCTGCCATCTTAAATCTCCTTGGTAATTTGACTAAATGTGCATTAATAAATACTTAAATATTCTCAAACATATTGTCTGTATCATCATAGAAAGACCCCTCACCAGGAATGAAGCAATCAGAATCCATTTTGCGTTTTTGCTTGCTGCTAGCATTGTTATTGCTATTACTACTACCTTTGTTTTCGCTACTACTATGATCAGGATTACTGTGACTAGAATTACCTGCATCTAGACCGAACATACTAGCAAGCATTTGAGGATTTGTCATAGTGCTTATAGGCATAGGCAAAACATCACTTGATTTATGTGGTAATCCTAGTTCCATCCGCAAATAAGCCAAATGTTGTTCCAGGGCATGACAACAAATCAACCCTACCCGACGCAGCTCTTGATCGCTAATATCTACACCTGCATCTGCTTGTGTTTTGTATGCTAAAGGCAACCAGCACATTCGTAATGCCTGCAATACCATGTCTTTGCTAGAACGCGCTTCATCTCCCTGTTGCAAATATGCAATTAACTGCCCGTCTACTGTATTTGAGTAAGGATGGTAAGAAAATCTAAAAATTTTGCGCTGTCTATTAGTCTCATGATTTTTACGTAATTTCTTATTAGTCATAGTTATGCAACCTTCTCGATTTGCGCTCTAAACCGCATAAACAAACCAAACGCATCAATCAACCTAAACGACAAAGCTTCCTGCTCTCGGAAAGTACGGTAATAATTATTACTTTTATCCTTGAATACTTCTTGTACCTGTTGCTGTAAGTCAGCACCCCAATAAGTTGAAATTTCTTGAAAGCAGTCTTGTAACTCTTGCTCTAAGTACAATGCTGCGCCACCACTCAAAATCACCTCGTTCACCGCAGGTAAAGTTGATTCCAGCCAATCGTAAAGCCTAGACCAATACTCAGCTTTAGCAGTAGCAATGGCATTAACAATCATCTGCAATTCATAATCAAGATTTTTAGGTTCTCTGCTTTTGACCAGAGTGCGAATTGCTTGGTTATCAGTCGTTATATCTGAACCAGCTGCATAGATGGCAGAGGTCAAAGCAGTGGCATCCTGTCCAGATGTGCGCTCAATTACTCGCTTTACCATTTGGTGAAAGCCCAGTCCATTGGTGTAACCCGCCGTCATCTTGCCCCGTTCAAATAATAGAAGGCTGGTATTACGATGCCCAAACATTAGCACTGCGATCGTTTGGGCGTTAAACCATTCTTTACCATTCTGGCGTTGGCGAATCATTGCTAATCCCGCACCTTCGGGCAAGCACTCGAATCGCTCCAGTTTCACCCGCAACCTTTGACCTCGAAACCTAAAATCCTTGAGTGCAGACTGCAACTGTTGCTCAAATGCTTGGCGATTTTGATATTCACCATAAGGCAGTAGTGAGGTCAGTGATAGTGAAAACCTGTTAGGCAATTTGTTGTGTTGAGCGATCGCACCAATAACCGCCAGGGCTTTGTGAATTGAGGTTTCGTACTTGAGCTTATCGAGTCTGGCAGATGCTGAAAACTGCCGTGCCAGGAATCCAACTACCGTACATTGTGTATCACCATCCGCAGGACTTGACACCCAGGCTTCATCTACTGGTTTAGGAGATTCCAGACCCTTGCGACTTGACATATAAGCGTCAATCGAACTTTGAGGCAACTTCAGCATTTCTGGTTCCATTGTCATCAAACATGGTTTGCCTTCAGTTGCTAGTTCGTAAACAATCTTGGTCAAGGAAGCACCAGGGTCAAAACTGACTATCAGGTTTGACATTGACTGTGGTTGTGATTATCCATAAAAGCTGCTTTTAACTTAAATGCAAATATTGGCTGTGAACATCACTCTACTGACCATTTTGTTGGAGCCAAATTTTAGCCAATTGGTTATTTTTTTTCGTTGCTATTAATTAAGTCGTTACTTTTCTGTTGGGAAATTCAATTCAGAAAAGTGTGCCATCACATATCCATGCCAGATCCACAAACGAGCCATTGCAGATGCATTACAGTGACAATGTTGATCCAATAAAGATCCATTTGTCTGACATACGTATTCTATGTATAATTTTTTTCGCAACAATGATTAACTATTGACAAAAATTATGGCATGAGAGATCCAATACAAATCCATCAAAGATCCATTACATATTCATCTAACAGTTGATTCGAGTAGCCCAAAAAAACCTTTGGTGAGTAGCAAGCCATGTTGCTGTCCGGACATTTTTTCTGGGGAGAAAAAACGCACCCCCAGGTGCGGCAACAAACTTGCCCTCCTTTCACGGTTCCCCTACCTCAGTAGGTCAACCACCGTGACAGAGGGGAAGATTATACGAAAACAATTCCTTACTAGAAGTGATGCCGCGAGAGTGCGGTTGGCGATCGCACTCTCGCGCAGTAACGGAAGCGCGTAGCCATCGTACTAAATTTGTTCTAGTTGCTTTTGCATTACAAATTCAAAAATAGACAGTTGGTCAATGACTACTCGTAGCGCTACTGTCAAACTGGAAAAACTAATGACTAATGCACTGGTAATGCAAAAGGGCTCATTAAGGATAGATATTAGACTGACTCCAAAAGAATATGAAAAAGCACAGCAGATGGCATCTGAAAACAATCTCACAATCAGTGAATTGTTTCGTAGCAAGACTCTGAAAAACCAATTGCCCCGGCGTGTAACTAAAGTGGCTGGTCAAACTTACTGGGAGCTAGGTAAAATTGGCAACAATCTCAATCAAATAACTAAAGCAATCAATACTTCAGTACTAATGGGAGAACCAGTTGTTGTAAATAGAACATTGTTAGAACAACTTAGGGATATGGTGAAGCAAGTGCGACGAGAGATTACCGAAATCGATTTAATCAGCGATTTACAAGATGAAGCGTGATTGGCAAGCAGATCAAAGGCAAAAGTTTTCGGGGACTACTAAACTACCTCTTTGGCAAAGAAGGAGCTAAACAAATTGGTGGGAACATGGAAGGAAACAACCCACGAGAACTGGCGGCTGAGTTCCGGTTCTCTAGGCAACTAAACCCAAAAGTTAGCAGGGCTGTTTATCATGCTTCCCTCAGCTTGCCTCACAAAGAAAGTTTGGATGATGAGACATGGCATGAAATTACCCAAAAATATTTGCAAGCAATGGGTTTTGACATGAATCAATATATGGTAGTGCGTCATGTAGATCGAGAACATGACCATGCCCACATTGTTGCCAGCCGCATTCGCTTAGATGGCACTAGGGTTTCTGATAGTTGGGACTATCGCAGAAGTGAAGCGGTAATTCGCAAGTTGGAGCAGGAATACAATTTGCAATCGGTGCAACCAAGCTGGGAAAAGGACAGTCGCAGTCCAACTACTGGCGAACGCAGGCAACTTGCCAGAACTGGAGAGGAAAGCGTTAGGGTCAAACTTCAGCGATCGCTCAACCAAGCAACCCACGACCATCCCACTATGCCAGAGTTAATAGAGCGAATGCAACAAAAAGGTGTTAATATCCGCGTTGGTTATACTCGTACAGGCATTGTCAAAGGCATTAGTTACCAACTGGATGGTGTAGCTTTTAGTGGTACGCATCTCGGTAAAGCATATACCTTTCCGGGTTTACAAAAGCATCGAGGTGTAAACTACAGTCCCAAGCGGGATGACAAACGCATCCAAAAACTGATGGAGCAAACTGTCGAAAATCCCACACCAGCAGTGCCTTCAAAACAGGATGACAAACGTATCCAGAAACTTATGGAACAAGCTGTTGAAAATCCTACGCCAGCAGTTACTCAAACAAACTCCTTGCCTATACCAGAACCAACAAACTGGGAGCAAATACGCCTAAACTTAAGCCAGCAGTACAATTTACCCAATTCTCTGCTCACAGAACTGTATGAAAAGGGTTGGCTCTATGCAAGTCAAGCTGGTCAAGCAATATTTGTGGAACGCACACTCGATGATCTTCCAACTCTTGCCAAGCAGCTAGAACCAACAGGTGACTTCACCGCTATTCCCCTTAACTCTGAAGCGCCGAAAAATGGTAGTTTTTGGATTGCTACAGATGCCACAGTAGAAAGAGCAGTGCTACTAAGTGACCCAATTGAAGTTCTCTCTGTCATTGCCTTAGAATCAACTGTTGACAAAGAAAAGCGCAAACCTACATTGTATTGGAGTGTAGGCGATAGTGAGCAAATACCTCTAGAACTTTTGCGATCGCTCGATACAATAGTCATCGCTTTTAAAGATAATGAGAAAGTTGAGGACTTGATATCTGAGATACTGGCTGAACTACCTCAAGCCAAACAAGTTTCTCCCGGTCAAGCTGGTTGGAATGGGATGCTAACTAACAGCAAACCGCAGATCAGCAAGAGTCAATTGCCACAGTCTCAAGGTTGGGAACTCTGATATTAGCCACCAAAGATAGGGTTTTATGGAGGTTTTCGATAATGATTAAGTTAGGAAGCTGTTGGATTGTGCTTTGCCTACCCCAACTTATCCCCCTTAGTAGCATGAAATTTTTTCTATATTCATAATGCTTTTGGCAAAGACAAAGAGGTAATATAAAAATAAGAAATATAATTGTAGATATTTATGTCTGCTAAAGATGTCTTTCATGAAGTTGTGAAGAAAGCTTTACAGAAGGATGGTTGGCAGATTACTCATGACCCGCTCTCAATTAGCGTGGGTGGTGTGAACGTCTCTATTGATTTGGCGGCAGAAAAGCTGATTGCAGCAGAACGGCAAGGAGAAAAAATTGCTGTTGAAGTTAAAAGTTTTTTAGAAAGGTCGTCTGCAATCTCAGAGTTTCATACAGCATTGGGACAGTTTATCAACTATAGAGGCGCATTAAAACGGCGACAACCAGAGCGTGTTTTGTATTTAGCAGTGCCTTTAACAACTTACAAAACATTTTTTCAACTTGATTTTCCTCAAGCCATGATTGAAGAGAATCAAGTCAAAATGATTATTTATGATGTAGAGGGAGAGGTAATTTTCCAATGGAGAAACTAGCCCAGTATCGCCAGATTGTGCAGCAGATATTACAGGAGTACAGTGAGCAAAAACCCGCTTACGGGAATATAGAGGTTGAGAAGATTTTTGATACAGAGCGTGACCATTACCAAATAGTCCATGTAGGCTGGGAGGGTCAAGATTGGGTACATAGTTGTATCATTCATATTGACATTAAAAGTGCAAAAATTTGGCTTCAATGGAATGGTACAGAAGATGATATTGCCGCAAATTTGGTTACTGCGGGAGTTCCTAAGGAAGATATTGTGTTAGGATTTCAATCTCCTTTTATGAGGAAGTTTACAGAATATGCAGTAGGTTAGGGTATTTCTAGAAAATCCCTACTTATAGCAAACTTCAACATAGCCAAAAATCATTAATGTTGTAAATAATAGCGCGATTGCGCCACTGGGAAATGAACCTTTAGGCGTAACTGCAATGACTTTCAATCCCAGACAAACAACCATTAAATTTCTTAGACAAATAGGCTTTACCACCGGAACCAAAATTTGGCTCAGGATTTCTTGGGACTTGCCCACAGAAATGATACCTAAAAACTGGAATCACTACTGCCGCAATGATCAATTTGTCTACTCCCACTACATTCTCTGCGGTAAAATCACCCAGCAAGGATTTCAACTCTACTGCTGCACGAAAGGAGGTCGAGACAAAAAGGGCAACACCTGCTGGCGGCTGACACCTAAACGATATGCTGATGGTTGGGCATTGGCATTTAAAATGTCATATCTTGGTGCTACAGTCAGCTTTTACCCCAACCAACCAGACAAGGGAATCAGCAATCACCACGTTAGTCAATGCCAATGTTTATTCTACGAAATTGATGATTTGGCATTGAGTGAGCAGCGACAAGCTGTAGCTTGGTTAAAGGATGAAATCAACTTGGAACCCGCCGCCGTAGTTTATACAGGTGGAAAATCCCTGCACGTTTACTTTAAATGCAGCCATTCCTTAAATCCTGCTGAATGGCTGTATCTCAATCGCCAACTGACGATTATCCAAAACGCAGATCCAGCCATTTGCAACTTAGCTCGTTCCATGAGACTGCCAGGTATGCTTCGCAGACGGGTGGCGGATGGAATATTGAGTGCAACCATCCCCATTACCCTAGAGCATTGGTCAAACTGTCAGTACAATGTGGAAGAACTAGAAACCGCATTTGATTCTACAGCCTTATTTCCCTACGAACTTTCTGAGCAACGTTGGCGCAAGTGGGTGCAACTTCTCACAAGAGCGAAAAATGGAGAAGTTATCGACCCACAAGCAGCGCTACTGCAACCTTCTGTGACTGCACCTCGTTCAACCTTACATTGCCGACGAGGGACAGTAACACAGGCTACAACCAGAGATAATCGCTCATCTCTTAAACAGCTACGCGCTAGCGGAGTGTCTGTTCCTTTGTCTATCTGTTTAACTTTGAGCGATCGCACTTTACTGACTTATGGCGAATCTGAGGGAAACAGAAACAATTCTGGCTACAAATTAGCTCGTAACCTACTGGGTACATCTAATTTACTCACTAGACACGGAATCGCTTATTATCCCCAACCACGCCAACTATTTGACCGATATTGCGATCGCTGTACACCTCCACTTGAACTAACTGAGGCAGATACAATTTGGCACAGTGCAAATAAAACAACAGCCTTTGCCAGTAGGGACTTTGGCTCAATTGTCATGAGCATTCGTGAGTGGAAGTCACACCGCAAATCAAAAAAACAGTGCGTCAGAAAACCAAGAAAATTAGTTAACGCGAGGTCGACAAAATCGATGTAACCTATTTTCAAACATCTCCCCGTTGTGGGGAAATGTTTGAAAAGCCTACGCCAGCTGTTATAAGCTATCGTGCTTATAACTTGCACTTTCTATGGTCTAGAACCCTGATTGCAACGAGAATATTCTGGAAAATTAAAGATGCGACAACTTAAATTAAATAGCATTGCTTGAATTGGGCTAAAAAATTTTCAAATACAACAGATAAAAATAATTTATATACCGTCCGATGCAACACGTTTGTTAGGCTGCTCTGAATTTAAAGGAACCCTATACCTACACAATTTACTCCTCTACAAGAGTTATACCAGGAAGTTTTAGCATACAAGTCAAATTTGCCTGTTGCGTAGTTCCATTTGCTTTTAAACGAGTCTTGCTAGCCGAGAAGAAAATCTGTTTTCTTGCCCTAGTTACTCCTACATAAAACACGCTTAATTCTTCTAAGAATTTTTTTTTCATTTATACTATTTACCTTTAAATTGCAGTTGCTTTTGTGGTTGCAAGATCCACATAGTCCATACCAATTGGGCATAGAATATTGCTCCATGTCTGGCATTAAGACATAATCCCATTCCAACCCTTTAGCCCCATGAATAGTTGAAATAATGATATTTTCACTAACGTATTCCATATTTTGCTTCAAATTTCTATTCTCAAAAGTGTCTCTTATCAAAACCAATTTATCTTCAACACTTAGAAACGAATAATCGCCTAAAATTCTATACAAAAATACCTCTAATAAATTCAGCAGAGATGTTACTACTGGCGTTGTTTTGTCTTGAAATAATTTTTCCACCTTAGAATAGAACTTATTCAGCGTCCCTTTTGAAATTCTCATATCACTTCGTATATGTTCTGTAAATTGAGAAGTACACTCTCGATGAAATCTCAAATATTCCGGTGAATCTTCATTAAAAATACCATAAAAATAAGAAATATTTTTTCTTAGCATCAAATCAATAATCATATTAATATTTGTTCCTCCTCCTCTAACTAGAATTGCAATTTTGCTCGGTTTTTCTGGCTCAAAAGCTAATAAGTAATTTATTTTTTGCACAATCTTTTCTGCCTCCTCTAATTGATTGTTAACGTATATAAGTGAAACTTCTGCGTTTATTTTAATAGTTGGATTAGCAGGATGTTCTCCATTTAATCTGATGTTTTTATCCAGTTGAAGCATCTGTGGATTAGACATAAATCTATAGTTTTTTTCTAGGACTATCCTATCCATAGATAACAATTGCTCTGCTTCAACTATTAAATTGGGTATAGCGCCTATAAAGCCATATATTCTTTGTAAAGAATCTCCCATAAAAACTAATTGTGATTCTTCAGAAACTAATTTTTTCAACAAAGTCCAACTGAGAATATTAGTATCCTGAAATTCATCTACAATAATCACAGGAAAGTAGCCTTGATAAAATTTAAGTAACTCAGTGTAATTGACAAATAACCTTAGCGTGAGCGCAAGGATTCCATTAAAACTTATACAATCCTTTTCGAGAAAGCTTTTTATAATTCCATCCGTGTATGAATTGAAGAATTTTGATAGATGTTGCTTGTCTACAGACTTAACAGCATCGCTATATTTAGCAAAAAATAAAGCTTTTTCAGAGGATATTCCTAGAAGCTCAGTGATTTGTTCAGTCTTGGAGTCGTCTACAGATTTCAGTAAATCTAAATTGGCAAGATTGGGATGTAGTAGATACCCATACCTTTTTAGGATATGTCTACAAAATCCATGATAATTTGAGACAAATAATTTTTCGCTAATTCTGAGTTTATTTGAATTGTTGACCTGAATCAGATGAGGCAATTGTTCAGAAAGCTCTTTTTTAATCTTATATGCTGCATTAACGCTATATGTTAATGCAAGAATTTTCTTAGGATTAAAAATTCGCCCAGTAGCCAGTAGATAAGCTACTTTGCTGATCATGGTTTTTGTCTTCCCATAACCAGCAGGAGCCTCAATAATAAGTCTCTTAGATTCCGAGAAAATAACCTCAAGCTGCTTCTCATCACCAGAATGCAAGGTTCTAAGCTTCTGGAATAGTTGGTTTTGTTCCGATTGATCCAGCATTTTTTGATAAATTAACTGCGTTTTGAATTAAATCTTTATAAACTTGAGGAATACTAGTAACATAATTACCCAAGTCTCCTCCATCCAAAATACTCTTACTATTTCTCATGCTCTTAAGAATATCTTCCTTTGATAAATCCTTAAGCTCTTGAATTTTATCTGGCGATAACAACTCTAACTGTGGATAAATAAGATTCTGAGGATCGAGAGGAACACCTATACTTTTAGCTTTGCCAATGAAAAAGTTAGTCTTTCTTTCATTAGGAAATTCTTGTTCTAAGTATTTTACATAGCCTATTAAGCTGAAGCTTTCATATATATCCTCTTCAAAGTCTTGTCCTTGAGTAAAAGACAAACCTATAAGATCGCTGTATCTTGATTCTTGATCACGATCCATTAATCCGATATTTTTGATGCCGAACTCATCTAATAATTTCATTAAAGATGGAATTGACTTTGCACCTCCCGCTTGAATAATACTAATTCCAAATTCATCCAGGTCAATATTCATCCTCTCACTAAAAATGGGGAGAGCGCCAAGTTCTGTGTCACCCTCTACTAAAATCACCACTTTTGAAAAGAACGCTTCTTTAATATAAGGTAAATTTTTAAGTAATTGCTTTTCTGTAGCTTCATCAAGTTTTATATCAAACCCACTTTTAACAATCAGATGACCATTTTCATCTTTACAAAATCTCAAAAACTTCCTGTAGTCATTAAGTAAAATATTAGGCGAATGTGAAACAACTAAAATTTGTCCAAGTAGCCTATCTATTTGAAATATATCCGAAAGCAAGGAACTAAAATCCGGATCATCATTGTTTACTACTCGTACAAGGTATTTGATTAAAGTTCTCTGTGCATAAGGATGCAAATGAATCTCAGGCTCATCCAAACCTATTAGAATTGGAATACATTTTTTTGAGCTTGAGCTATCTTCAACAATACATCTATCTAACCGCTGCTTGTTTAGACTTAACAGCCTCTCAAGAATTGACAAAGTGATAATTATTGAGAATTGTACGCCGTAACCTACGTTTTCTAAAGTTCGGTTGTTATCATCAGTCAATAGTATGAGTTTTGCCAACAAATCCTCTTTATTCTCTTCTCTGATAGCCTGTATAGAGAAGTCTTTAAAAGACTTTAGTTTTTGCAAGGTTTGATTAACTTCGGTTAGAAATTCATCAATCTTTTCTGTAATTACAAAATCAGAGTCTTGTAAGCTCCCATCTTGTAGATATTTTATTATGATGTGATTCAGAAACTTCCCAACACCTCGATTATTAGAAAAATTTAGTTCTGATGATGGATTTCTAAGTGAGTCATAGTTTATGTAATTAACACATCTAACTATGCTGCTTAAGATAGTTGTTCCTGACTCTTTATGTTGAAATTTAATTCCTTCGTCAGGAGATTCTTGGATAGCGACTATATTAATTTTTTCTCTATCGCTAGGATCAAATAGGTCATCAAAGAAACCTTGCTCAATATCTGATAATCTCAATGAAAAAGAGATATGAATTGGATCATCTAGATTTAGAAAGTCTGATTCGCTAAAACTATTTCTGGTGAATAGGATATTTAATAAATAAAGTAAATTGGATTTGCCTAGATTATTTTCTCCAATAATGAAGTTTGTTGTAGGATGAAAATTTATTTTCACACCATCTAAGTTTCGATAGTTTTTGATCTCAAGTGTAGAAATTCTCATATAGCCTAGTTTCTATGTAAACTGCTGTATATTCTAACTTGATAAAGTTGAAAAGCCCGAAATTCACAATTCACATAACCTTGACAGCGGCTTTTTTAACGGATACATATAGCCGCTTATTTTTGTTGTCTCTGGCTTGAGTTGTATATAGTTGGCAAATAAGACTGACGATAATTGTTCTTAGCCATCAGCCTAGCCTCACGCTTTGTCCACTGTTTTTGTAAAGGAACATCAGCTAATCTTTGCAATAATATGAATACACTATCATCTCCAGTCAACCGAGCGATGATTTGAGCGATTGCCTTACAACAACTCCAAGGATGACGCACTACCTGAACTTCTGCAAATCTCACTACACCCCAATTGCGCTCCAAGAAAAAACGGTTACGGATTTTATCGTCATCAACATCAATGCAGTGGTGAGGTTTACCTGTATCTCCAGCATAAGGTTCATCAATCTCAATATCGAGAGCCAACCCAGAAAACCGATGGTAAAGGATAAAATCAGCCGAGTAACGTCGAGACGAACCAGGAATTTCAAATTCCACCGCTTGACAGATAAGATTCTCTAGAAAAGCACACAGTAAATGGCGAAAAAATTGCTTTTCACTGACACCTTGCTTGGCCGTACCATTTCCATTTGGTAATTGAACGCATCCTTTAAACGAAGCTTTCAAATGCTCCTGACTTGTAGAATCTTTAGTGTATAAACGTCTCACTAGTGGTGGATAAAGAATAATTGGATAGTACCCAGTAAACATAACCACACGTTTGTTAAAAACTTTAGCAATCAAGAAGAACAACATCAAGACAATAACTAGAAGTTATCTAATCTAATATCCTTCCAAATATCAGAAACTTGCCATCCCGTCTTACCAACAGAAAGGACTATAGGATTATCATGCGCTGGAATATAGTTAGCTTCCTTATTACTTCCACCTATTTGTGGCTGTTCTTCAAGCATTGGTTCTTGCATATTAATAATGTCAATTTGAAAATTCTGTTCTTGTGTTTCCTCGATGATTTTTGTTTCTTGGAGTAGCTTTTCCGATTTTTTGATGAGCTTCATATCTATTTGTAGTTTTAACGCTTGACATTGACAAAATAACAATAATCTGAAATTAAGTTAATTCCTAAAAATTTGGGAGAATACCAACACAGATAGGTGCGCTATCGCGCCAACATTGATGGTGTTAAACAACCAAAGCAATGCAACAATTAACAGCAATTTTCACGAAAGTTAAAGCGCAATTGGTTACTCCTCCCATTTCAAATCTTCACCCTACACAAAAGGTCACTTCCAATTTATCTTTCAATACTAATTTAGATTCAGGCACTATAGCTATCTTAGAACAGATTGAAGCTGAATATGAATACTACCAAGCTTGTGAGGAGTGGTAGTCATGAATTTAGCACTTGCTCAACAATCCTTAGCAGGACTTTCCCAAACTGCTGCTCATCTCTGGGAACAGCTAACTAATTGCCAGACTCCTGAAGAAGAAGCTGAGATCATCACCGCTATTTGGGAAACTCAGGAAGTTCAGGAAGAAGTTGTTGATATCCAAGCAGAATTAGCATTGCAACTGGATGCTGAAATAACGGCTATTAAGCAACGACTAGAACATCTAAAAGCTGTACATCAATCAGCACTATTAAGACTAGAACGCTGGCGACAAAAATTAGATGAAACTATTTTAGAACAAACCGCCGCAGGAATTCTACCTGAGCAAATGATTGGTAATTCACTTCGCATCACAATTCAAGAAAATCCGCCAAGTTGTGAGGTGCTGATAGATGCAGAACAATTGTCTCCAAAATACCGCAGAGAAAAGACTGTTTACTCAGCAGACAAGAAAGCTATTATTGCTGCTTGGAAGAAAGGTATTCCTGTAGATGGCACTCACATCATACGTAAGCGCCGAGTTATCTATGCTTTGACAGCAACAGCAATTCATGACTTCAAAGACTCGCTTTTAACTTAGCAATAGCTTTAACTAATTTATCAGCCAACAGCAGGAATTTTACTGTTTAGTTGGCTGCTAATTATAACTCTTTTTTAAGACTTAACTAGGTTGGGACTATGAAAGTCAAATATATTCACAATTAACTGAATTAAGCTTAGTTTCTCAAAGAAATACTGTTTCATCTGTTTCTCTAACTGCTCATTTTTAGCCAACCAAACACAGTCGTAACAGTTAACTCCAAGTCTATCCCGGCTAACACTGGCAAACGCTCATCACCCTGCAAAAGTTCTGGTTGTTGATTTGGACGGAAAACCAAAATGGAACGATCTTCTGGGTCTATTAACCAACCTAATTGGCAACCATGATCTAAGCAATAGAGAATATTGCCTGTGACTCGATTTGAACTTTGTTCGGGAGAAAGAATTTCAATTGTCCAGTCTGGAGGAAGCAGAAAATCGTTGGGTGCCTCCCCATCAGCAGCAAAGGGAATACGCGACCAGTTGAAAACCGCTACATCAGGTACTACTGAGCGGATACCAAAACTACACCGCAGTTCTGGAAAGGCATAAGCAACATGAAGGCTTTCGGCAACATCGTTGATACTGTTGCATAGCCTTAACTGTAATCGGCTATGCTTCCCTTTTGGCATTGGCTTCTGAATAATCTCACCATTAATGTAAACGCTTGCAGGCTTTGTTTCTGGTAGCTTGAGAAACTCCTCCAGAGTCAGGGATTGGGTAATTACCGTAGACATGGCTCAGTCGAGAAAAGCAAAGGGGATATGTTTTAGTCTAGCAGTACCTACTCTCAAAAACAGTTTCTACTTCTGGCTACCGCCACAACTGCTTGCACACCAGTTAACAAGGCCAAAAAAGCTATGACTACAAAATGGCTAACACCAGAACAGGCCATTGTCAAAGCCAACCTCACTGTTACATCTGAAATCTTAAAATCTTACATTTGGGAACAACAGGGAAAAACCACTGCTGAAGAACAATTCCAAGCTTTAGGATTGCTATTTGACAGGGAACGTTTGCGTGCAGGTAAAGCTAACTTTTTACAACTTTTAGAACCAGTAAGTGATGAGAATAGCTACGCCGAAGATGAAATCGACTCTCATCAGTTAGATGACGATGACATAGAAACATCTGCTACCAACAAGGTAAATCAACTAGAACCATTTATTTTCGAGCAATGCAAAGTTCAAATCGTTATCACCCTACTACCTACACAACAAACAGGAGATAGACCTGTAATGATTGCTGCCAGCAGTCACGGTGATTTCCCTGTAGTTACTATGCTCAATCAAGAAGAACTCGGTGATTTACCACCTGCAATTGTTCAACTACTGGACGAACTGAAAGCCGATTTTCCTAATCGCCAAATTCGCCGGAATATAGCCCAGACTAAAGCTGTCAAAACCAATAAACCTACTACCCAGACTCCAGTTCGCACTGAAAATGCTAGCTCAGATACTACTAAACCAGCCAGTAATACTACGCAGATATCATTGTTTTAAATGCCATGACTACTACAAATACCAACAAATTACTTGTTATCTACGAAGGTCAACAGCACTGGATTCCAGAAGCGATCGCCAGGCAATCTCGGAACTACCAGCAACGCGGGCGGAGGCGAAGTTGATTACCCTGTGGTTGGATGGAAAGGCGGAGTCATCGGTGCGTGCCTATCAGCGCTACGTTAAGCATTTCTTGCGGTTTTTGAGAAAACCTCTGCGCCAAATTACCTATGAGGATTTGGTGGAGTACAGCACCCAATTTTCGACACAATCTGTTAGCACCAGGCGCATTTATCTGGCGGCGGCAAAAAGTTTGATTAGTTTTGCTCACAAAATTGGTTATTTGCCCTTCAATGTCGGAATGGCGCTGAAGTTGGGAGAAATACCCGATGCAATCAACGAACGCTATTTGGATGAAGCAGATATTAAGCTGATGGTACGGGCGGCAGAAGCTATGGTAGGTAATGCTAAAACTGGTAAACGGCAGGCGATCGCTCGACGCAATGTGTTAATTGTGAAATTATTGTATCAGGCAGGCTTGCGAGCGCATGAGCTTTGCCAGTTAACTTGGGGCGATTTATCAGCTAGAGGTGATAGTGGGCAAGTGTATGTGCGGGAGGGTAAAGGTAACAAGTCGCGCACTATTTTGCTGAAATCAAAGCTGTGGACAGAACTGATGGAATTTAAAGGGGATGCCAGCGCTACAGATGCTGTTTTTTCTAGTCAGAAGGGGGGACATCTAGAACGGCAGAATCTGCATCCGATTATCAAGGTGGTGGCAGCCGCAGCTGGCTTGAGTGATAAAGTCAGTTGTCACTGGTTGCGCCATGCCCACGGGTCACACGCGGCGGAGCGGGGGGTTAATCCAGTGCTGATTAGGGATACTTTGGGTCATAGCAATCTAGCTATCACTGACAGGTATCTTAAGGCTAGACCAAATAATAGTAGTGCTTTGAAGTTAATGGATGTCTAATGGGGCTTTTCTCCCAAGCACTCGGGAATTGAATAAATTGGTCAGCCGTCTCACCTAGATCCGCGATACTAATGAGTTATTTCAACACACGGCTGACCAATTTATTTTTGCAGAACCCCCAAGAATATTTCATAACGGTTGCCTCCACATCTAATATTATGAGTCAAGATAACTCGAAACTTACTAATTATAATAATATAAAGGAACTTAGTCCCTCTATTTTACGGGAAATTCAAGATAATGTTAAACAAGTTATACGCGATAAATTAAGCCAATATTTTCCATCTGACAATGCATTATCTGTATTAGATAATTCAGACTTGTTTGAAGGGATCTTTAATGAAGTATTATATAGTACAATCTCTTCAATATTTTCCGCAAAATATAAAATTGATGGAAATAACCTGCAAAATTATTTTCATATAATAAATAGCAATCTTGAAGGCTATAGAGACAGCCAAAAAAGGTCATTATTTAAATCACACCCATTTGAGGCTATTCCTACAGCAGCACTTATGCTTTCAAGCATTAACTCTCAAATTAAAAAACAAGAGTCGTGGCAAAAAAATGAAGACGGGATAGCAGTTGCACAACACAGAGCTAAAGGTAATTCCCAAAATTATATTGAGCATTATATTAGTACCCCTGGCGATATAACATTACTTCCTTGGAATGAAGCTCAACAGATTATCGATAAATTTGGCTTTAATAGTGCCAAATTACACTTAATATTTGCTGCCTATACAATAGAGCAGTCCAAACCTTGGGAGAGCTTATTTACCATAAAAGGCAGTGATTTAATAGAAAAAATTGGCTGGGATAAGCGAACTGATTTACCCAAATATCAAAAACTTCTAGAAATAGCAAAAACAGCGTTTGCATTGGATTGTTTATTAGTTAAAACAGTATGGATAGAAGGTAGAAATAGAAAAGGTGGTATAAATGCTAGTACAGTACGGCGGAAATAGAGTTACCATTAAAGTGCCAATACTTTGCCCTTATAAGTCCACTTAAATGGTTTCGCCATAGTTCGATTAAAGTAATCGATAAAATCAAGGATGCGGATTTTCA
>JAHHID010000081.1 GCA_019359015.1 Spirirestis rafaelensis WJT71-NPBG6 | reverse complement strand
AAAACTGGTATGAACTCCAAAGAAATTTATCTCTTCAGGTAGCTCGTGACTTCATTCTGGAACATCTTAAACAAAAGGTTGGCTTGAATGCACATAGTCAACTTCCTGTCAATGCGTAAGTCCTGAATGTAACGTTATTGTACTGGCGTTAATGAAGAATAAAACATTGAACTTAAGAATGTCTGAGCGCAGATTAAATAAGTTGCGTTTATATTCAGCATGGAAAGACAAGACTATGACTCAAATACTTGAAGACTTCATTGACTCGTTGCCAACTCCAGAGATTGACAAAAACTCGGACACCCCGCTCCCTCGATAGCTGATGGTTATCATAGGTCGGGGGTGTACCTCGTTTTTGTCCGGCTATTCATCCCACGCTTTTGCTTCGCGGTTAGACGTGGGATGAATAGCCGTTCAAGCTAAAATCAGGTAAGTTCGTGTAGCCGTAGGGTTTATACAATTTACCTGTATTAATGAAACAAACATATATTTAGCGAGAACTGAACTCAGGAAGTGATTTTAGCAAGTAAAATTTTGCGTAAGTATTGCAAATTTTTATGATTTCCTTTTCTAAATTACTCAAAGAAAACCAATTTCCCAAAGTAGCAGCGCTTTTGTTGTTACTACTACTGCTGGTAATAGGAGCTGTTCCCGGATACATGGCAGGACAATGGCAATGGCAAAAGCTGCCTCCTATCACTAGTATCAAGCAATTGAGGCAGTTGCGTTCCCAAGGGTTAAACCTTCCTGGTTGGGAAACAATTGAAAAAGGTGAACAACAGATTGGTGGACGCAAATGGTTGATGCAAATCACCAAAAAACAAGGAACACAAACCCAGGCTATCTTGCTTTTGCTGCCGCAAACTGGTTCCAAAGACCAACCAGAAGTAGAGTGGACAGAGATTCAAAGCTGGCAGCAGTGGAACGTAGCTCAATATCGCCCTGCGGAATTTACGGTTAAACAAGCATCAACTGAAGTTAAAGTAGAGGCTAGATTTTTTCGTGCCTCCACAGATAAGCAAACATTTGCGGTTTTGCAATGGTATGCTATGCCCAATGGTGGAAGTCCATCACCTTTACAGTGGTTTGTGGCAGATCAATTAGCACAGTTACGCAAGCAGCGTGCCCCTTGGGTTGGTGTGAGCATTATGATTCCGATGGAACCTTTGGGACAAGTAGAAACAACTTGGTCTTTAACCAAGTCTATTGGTGAAACAGTCCAAGCGGCATTAATGGCAGGTCCTTTATAAAAGGAGTCAGGAGTCAAGAGAACAAAGTAGGAGTTACGTTTCGCTCTTAGGTTATGCAAAAAACATAAATTGTATAAATATACCTGTGATTAAGAGCAGGCACTCAGCGTATTTCCAGAGTAAAATAGCCACTCGGCGCAGCATTTCTTAATTTAGCTTGATTGCATCGATGTTGATAGTTCCCAGTTCATGTACGCGTGTATTTAGCGCTTTGTGTCTTGTAAGTCTTCAAATAGGGGTGTTCTGTACAATATCTGTCCCGGATGTTGTGGCTCAACCTTTACCATCTCCAGGACAGTTGCCAGGGCAGCCTCCCTCACCCCCATCGAGTGTTGATTTTGCACCTGCGGGTGTTAACGACGGAATCTTACCCCAACTTGGTCGCTATCTTTTAGGACCCGGAGATGTATTGGGGATAACGGTTCAGCGTCCTCCAGGTCGCTACCGTTTAGGACCTGGAGATGTAATTAGTGTTGCAGTTCAGCGGTTTTCCGATTTGAGTTTTCAAGCGCAAATAAACCCTGAAGGCAATATTACAGTGCCGCTACTGGGTACAGTGTCGCTACAAGGTTTAACTTTACAACAAGCAGAAGGAAAAATTCGCTCTGGTTTAAATCGGTTTGTGATTGATCCGATTGTGGCTTTATCACTGACAGGGCAACGTCCAGAGTTGAGTTTTCAAGCGCAAATAAATCCAGAAGGCAATATTGTAGTGCCGCAATTAGGAATAGTTTCGGTACAAGGCTTGAGTTTGGAAGAAGCTCAAGAAAAAATTCGCTTGGGTTTAAGCCGCTTTTTAGTCGATCCGGTTGTGGCAGTCGGGCTGGCAGGAGCGCGACCAGTTCAAGTTACGATTAGTGGTGAAGTGCCGCGTCCAGGAATTTATCCTATCGGTTCGCCGACACCCCGTCTTGGTGATGCACTGCTGATAGCTGGTGGTTCGACGCTGAACGCAGACCTGCGGCAAGTGCAAGTGCGCCGCAAGTTGATTGATGGTTCTGTAGTTTCACAAACTATTGACTTGTATGCGACGTTGCAAAATGCTAGCTCATTGCCTAATTTACGGTTGCAAGACGGTGATGCGATAATTGTGCCGCGTCGAGAAATCGGTGCTGATGATGGTTATGATCGAAATTTAGTAGCTCGTTCAACTCTAGCTCAACCGCAAATTAGAATCCGCATTCTAAACTATGCCGCTAATGGAATTGGCACTCAAGTAGTGGCTAATGGTAGTAGTTTTATAGATGTTTTAGGAGGAATTAATCCCGATACTGCAAATCTCCGAGAAATTGCTCTTGTTCGCTTCGATCCCGAGCGAGGTAAAGCCGTTACTCAGAGACTTGATGCGAAAAAGGCGCTTTCTGGCGATGCGTCTCAAAACGTGCCGCTACAAGACAATGATGTTATTGTTGTAGGTCGAAACCTGATCGGTAAAATTACTAATGTTTTGAGTACGATTACTCGACCTTTCTTCAATGTTGACAGTTTTATCCGCTTTTTTGACACATTTAACGGTAACAGAAGGTAGTTACTTTCTTTCTTAAACTGTTGGTTACAAAACTTCTTTAAGATGAAAGATGCGATCGCTTTGTTTTTCCGGCTTCTGCAATTCTTTTAAAACCTGCCTAAGAATTTGATTATTGTCATGGCTCCACCGATTGTTAAGCGCTACCTGATTGCTTTTGATAAGTACAAGTGGATTGGATTAGCCAGTTTTGGTTTAGTTGTAGCGGGGTCAACTCTGGTAGCTGTGCAACCAGATCCAGCCCCTAGTTATGTAGCCACTGCTGCACTTGCCTACACTCGTCCGCCAGTTTCTTTCTCGGCAACTGGTACGCAAATCCAGCAGCAAGGGCAAGAATTGACTCAAGATATTTTGCTGTCAGACCAGATAATTGAACCTGTGGCAGCGCAACTAAAGGTTGATCGGAAAACAATTGCTCAAAATGTGGCGCTTAGTGTTCCGCAAGCAGCCAAGGAAGGAGAAGTAGCAGCGCCGGCAATTATTCAAATCCAATATAAAGATAGTGACCAAAAGCGGGCACAAGAGACTGTGCTGGCGTTGATGCAAGCAATGGTCAGGTTAAGCGGTGAGATTAATACTGGACGATTAAAGGCAATTATTACCAAAATTAACGAGCGTTTACCACGAGCGAAGATAGAATTGCAAGCTGCTGAACAGAGATTAGAAAGATACGATCGCGTAGAACGACCTGCTATATTAGCTGCTGAAAATGGCAGTTTGCTGAACGCAGTCACTATCAGCCAAGGTCAGCAACGGCAAATTCAATTAACGCTGTCTGGTATTGATGCTCAAATTGCCAGTATACAAAATAAGCTGGGGTTGACAGTTAACCAAGCTTATGTATCTTCGGCTTTGAGTGCCGATCCGATTCTTGCCAACTTGCGATCGCAAATTTATCAAACTGAGTCGCAAATTGAACTGCTCAGAAAAGACTTGCGACCAGAACACCCGACAATGATTCAGTTGCGGCGTCAGAAAGAAACTGCGGAAAAATTGTTGCAACAACGTGCAGCTGAGGTAGTAGGTGGTGGCGGTACGGCTGCGGCTTTGACTCCTAACCCTGTAGCTATTCGCAGCAATAGCAATTTAGACCCAGCCCGCCAACAATTGGCAAATCAACTGGTGGCTTTGCAAACCCAACGGGATACTCTCCAAAAGCAGCTAGGTGACGAAATCAAACAAGAGGCGCGATTGCGTTCCGAGTATTCTTTGATACCGAATAAGCAATTGGAGCGATCGCGTTTAGAACAGGAAATTCTACTCAAAAGAGCTGTCTATGACCAAATGCAAGCAAAGCTAGCTGATGCGAGAACGGCAGAAGCAGAAACTGTTACTAGTCTCAGCATTGCTAGACCACCAGTAGTCATTAGCGACCAAAGACCGGATAAGAATGTACCCATCACTTTGGGTGTAGGCGCAATACTTGGATTGTTGGTTGGTGGTGGGGTAATATTTTTGTTGGGAGCGCTGGAAGGTACTTTCAAAACCAGAGAAGATATCCGCGACAACCTCAAACAACGAGAAGTGGCTTTGCTGGGCGAACTGCCTTTAATGCCAGTTGATGATTTAAGTTTAGATGCAGTTCCAACAATACTTTCTGCTGAGTCTCCCTATTTAGAGTTTTATGAAAAGTTCCGCAGTAATTTGCGCCGCATTGGTGGCAAAAACTTGAAGGTGGTATTGATTACTAGCACCAGCAGTTCCGAAGGAAAGACGGTGAGTGCTTATAATTTGGGCATCGCTTCTGCGCGTGCTGGCAAACGAACTTTGATTATTGAAACAGATTTGCGATCGCCTTCCCATTGCCAATCCCTCAATGTTACTCTCGACCCCCATGCCACTGTTGAACCCTTACGCTATTACGGCAGCTTGAGTGAATGTATTTACTTGGTTCCTGGGGTTGAAAATTTATACATTGTTCCTAGTCCGGGTCCTTTGCGCCAATCTGCTGCCATTCTAGAATCTAGCGAAATGCGAAAGCTGATGGAAGATGCTCGTCAACGTTATGATTTGGTAATTTTAGATACTGGTACTCTAAGTTTATCTAATGACCCCTTGTTAATTCAACCTTACAGCGATGGCATAGTCTTGGTAGCACGACCAAATTATACACAAGAAAACATGCTCGGTGAAGCTGTCGATCAATTGGTTGAATCTGAATTGGGGCTGTTGGGAACTGTTATCAATGGCGCTGATATCATCGTTTCTATGCCTCAGCCAATTCCAACACGAGTCTTTCCACCTGAGGAACGACAAGTGTCAGTTGGGTGATGCAGTAGGGAGTGGGAGAGGGGGGGATGGGGAGAGTGGGAGAGTGCGAGAAAAATTCTCCTTGTCCCCCTGTCCCCCTCATCCCCCTGTCCTCTACTAATCTTGCCTAAATAACCCAAATACCGGACCGAGAATTACGCCAAATACAAAACCACCGATGTGTGCCCAGTAAGCAACTCCTCCTGATTCTACACTCATGTTGGCGGCTGCTTGCAGGCTGGCTAGACCAGAAATGACATTTTGGACAAAGAAAAGCCCGATTATTATTAGTGCGGGAACTCTGATGGTCGTGGCAAAAAATCCTAAGAAAATTAAGGTGACAACTCTGACATGGGCAAAGCGGATGATGTACGCACCTAAAATTCCCGCGATCGCACCACTTGCCCCCAAGGATGGAATTTGCGAATTCACGCCGACAAACCACTGGCACAAAGCAGCTAAAGCGCCGCACGCTAAATAAAAAATTATATATTTGAAATGACCCAAGCGGTCTTCAATATTGTTGCCAAAAACCCAGAGATACACCATATTCGAGATTAAGTGCCACCAACCACCGTGTAAAAATTGTGACGTAAATAACGTTGTCCATTCTCCGGCAAAGTTGGTGGTTAACTCTTGGGGTATTACCGCATACGACTGGAAAAAAGGCTCTAATGCTTGTCCTGATAGACTGACTTCATGAAGAAAAACTAAAATGTTCATCCCAATCAACCCGTAAGTGAAATACGGAGTGATTCGCGTCGGGTTTTCGTCGTAAAGGGGAAACACAGATGTTTTTCCTTATTATTGATTAATTGCAATATATCCTGTTGGGCTGGCAGCTGCTAAGGATAAGAATGGGGAATTTCACTCTTAGCCTGTTTCCCACAAAAAATTCAATATTTGATAAGTTTAATTACAAGCAATCCAGCTGTAGAGACGTTGCGTGTAACGTCTCTACGTTGTCAAATGCTGGCAAGGACAGCAGGAAAGGAATTATCGCTTTATTCACAAATTACCTGCGAATTGCTATAGATAATTAGGAATTTCTGCGCTCAAATTCACTGCCTATACAAATATTCTTCCTTAGATTTGTCGCTAAACAAACCTAACACCGGACCGAGAATCGCCCCAAACACGAAACCGCCGGCGTGCGCCCAATAAGCAATTCCGCCGTTTTCCATACCGATATTCGTAGGTGTTTCTAAACTAGCGACTCCGTAGAAAGCTTGCTGGAGAAACCAAAATCCGAGAAAGAAATAAGCTGGAACGCGGAAGGTGGGGAAGAAAAAGCCTAGAGGAACTACACCGAGAATTTCAGCTTGGGGAAAGCGGAGAATGTATGCACCCATAACCCCGGCGATCGCTCCACTCGCTCCCAAAGAAGGAATATTAGAACCTTGTGAAAAATACCACTGGCTTAACGATGCCAAAACACCGCAAGATAAATAGAAAAACAAATATTTGAAATGTCCTAACTTATCTTCAACGTTGTTACCAAAAATCCAGAGAAACAACATATTACCTCCCAAGTGCAACAAACCACCGTGGAGAAATTGGGAACTAATCAAGCTTGCCCACTCTGGCACTGGTTGATTTACAGCAATTCCAGAAAAACTGGCAGTTAGTTCTCGCGGTACTACAGCCGCCAAGTGCAAAAATTGATCTAATGCTTGGGGAGGAAGACTTGATTCATAAAGAAATGCTAAGACGTTAGCAGCGATCAGCCCATAAGTTACATAAGGCGTGATTGTTATCGGATTATTGTCTCTAATTGGAACCACAAGCGTTTTTACTCATTTTTGAGAAACTAGCCTCACAATACAGAAATTTTCGAGTAGTTTCTTCTAGCCGATGGGCAGATTTTAGATTTTACATTGGTAGGTGTTTAACGTTTACTTTTTTGCTACGGTGGTGAGTAAAATAATCTAGTTGCATTGCTGCGGATAGTGTCCCAAAAATGAACTGGCTAGCCCACCTATTTTTATCTGAACCAAATGTAGAGAATCGGTTAGGAAATCTCCTTGCGGACATTGTAAAGGGGTCGGCTCGCCGGGAATTAAATTCTCATATCCTGCGAGGAATTGAGTGTCATCAAGTCATTGATAAATTTACGGACTGTCACGCAGTCGTTCAACGTAGCAAACAGCGCATCAGTTCTAGTTACAGGCGATTTGCAGGAGTACTCGTAGATATTTTTTACGATCACTTCCTGGCAAAAAATTGGTCTGACTATTCAAACGTGACTCTTGAGGAGTTTACGGCAGAGATATACGAGTCATTTCAAGCTTATCAAGGTCAGATACCCGTAGCAGTTAGAGGAGTAATTACTCGCGTTGCATCTGAAGACTGGTTAGGTTCTTACCGCAACGTCGCTGGTGTGGAAAATGCCCTTGAGAGGATATCAAAAAGGCTATCAATGCGGTTCAACAGGTCTTTTATGTTGAATCTAGCTGTAAGTGAACTTACAACGCACTACGATGAATTTGAGTATGACTTTCTAGAGTTCTTTCCAGAATTGTTCTTGCACGTACAGAATTGGTGCCTTACCTAAATAAATTTATACTGGGAGAAAACAGAAGCTTGACCACAGTGCCGATTTTGCTCATCTATAAGGTTCCAGAGGATACCGTCTTGGATTTGAAAGCGCTTGCCAGTGCTGGTGATACGCACAGCAGAAAAATTACTAAAGCCTTTGGATGCTGCTTCTGCTAAAAGGCGATCGCGTTCTTCTTGCACTATCTTTTCCGCTGACTTGCGCGAAGGCATTTTGGTAAATTCTTCCCAACTAAGTTCCCATAGTTGCAACGCTTTGCGGTTGCCATAATTAAAAATTGGGTCGGCTTGGGTGCCGTGAGATACTAAAACAAAAAGTGCTTGTGCTATTTCCTCTGATGTACCGCTGACATTGAGTAGAGAAGTTCCTGTCCAATGTTGATAACTGTGCAGTAGACGTTGACTGTGACGAGCGATCGCTTCTTGTTGCCAAGGAAATTGGATCGTATTGGTCATAGGGAAGGAAAAGATAACGTCAAATGTTTAGTATCTCACTAATAGCTTACTGGTTAACACTGATTAGAAGATGGGTAAGGGCGGTTAGAGATTGACATTTTCTCTTTTAGGCTGAAAATATACAAGATAAATTCAGATTAGCAAAGGCGATCGCACTAACAAATGTTTTTTTCAAATTCTCTCGAAAATAAACTTAAACGCTGGAACGATATCATCCAAAATCAACCCGAAGATCCAAAAGCTTATATCCAAAGAGGTATGGTCAATTTTCAGCTTGCCAAAATTAATGAATCGATTCAAGATTTCAATATGGCAGAGCAACTTGATGCACGTCTCAAACCTTATCTGTGGCAACGTGGATTATCTTACTATTATGCAGAAAGATATGCTGAGGGCGCTCAACAATTCGAGGTAGATTTGACAGTAAACGCCCAAGATGTAGAAGAAACAGTCTGGCGATATCTCTGCATTGCAAGGCTTGCGAGTGTGGCAGAGGCACGCAGTTCTCTATTAATGGTAAAAAATGACCCGCGACGGGTAATGCGAGGCATTTACGATTTGTATGCTGGCAATTGTACGCCAGATGATATTTTATCTGTTGGTGAGTTAGAAGGCAAAGGCGGCAAGTTTTACAGTCATCTTTATCTAGGATTGTATTACGAAGCCCAGAATGATGTTGAAATGGCTTTCAAATACATAGTTCAAGCTGCCGACAAATACAAAATTGATGATTATATGTGGCATCTGGCGCAGGTACACAAAACTTTACGCGGATGGTGATAGTCAGGTTAGTGGAAAAGTGTAAATCTTGCCATCCCATCGTGTAGCTTATGTTGGTTCAATTTATACTATAGGTGCAAATCAGCGATCGCATCTTCCAGAAATATAGTATTTTAGTACTAATTAAAGTAGTGCAATCGAAGTGGCAAGCTTTTCTCATTGAACTCACTTACATTAAACTAAAGCTTAGATTATTATTTATACGAACTACTCAAAATTATAGAGAATAAAAATTATTTGGAGTTGCCTTGCTCTTACATTCCGAAACTCAGTCACCAATTCTTTATGTACGCACAATGGACGACTGTCCTCGTAATGTTAATAGACTATTTAAAGACTGGTATGACATTACGCAACTCCCTGAAGACCGCTTAAAAATTACAGTTTATTTCCACTATTGCAAATTTCTAGGGCATATTGGTGTTGCTTTTCTAGGGGGAATAGCTCGTCTGATTGAAACTCGTGGTGGGCATGTCACTTTTGACTGGAATACACTTGCCGAGCAAATTCGCATGAACTTGGCTCAGAATGGATTCCTGTATGATTTTGGCTATAATAGGGAACCTTGGGATGGCAACTCTATCCCCTACAGAAGCGATCGCCAGCATGACCCCCTAGCCATAGCCGACTACCTTCGATACAAGTGGCTGGGCAAAGGTTGGGTCAATATCAGTCCTGGATTACAGGAGGCGATTACAGGAAAAGTCGTAGAAATCTATCTCAATGCCTTTGAGCATAGCCAGTCTGTAATAGGGGTGTTTAGCTGCGGTCAAAACTATCCTGAAGCAGGTACTCTCCAGTTAACAGTCATTGACTTTGGCATTGGTATCCCGAATAGTGTTCGCACTTTATCTGAAAATGCAACCATGAAAACCACTGAAGCTCTAGAGTGGGCATTTAAGCTGGGAAATACCACCAACCCGAATGGAGTTGGACGGGGCGCAGGTTTACATTTACTGCAAGAATTTGTAAAGAAAAATCATGGAAACCTTATGATTTTCAGTAATGATGGTTACGTCGCTATAGGGGATAATAGAGTTAGATATGAAAACATGTGTACTAGTTTTTCCGGAACGCTGGTTAATATAACCTTTCAATGTAATGAGTCCTACTACTGTCTAGCTTCTGAAGTTCCTCAACTCAAGAAGCGCATGTTCTAGAGAGCGGGAGATAGAGAAATGATATACAAGGTTTACGATATTGTCGGCGAATATGCCATCACTGCTGATGGTGGACATAAGCTATATGACCAGATTCATCCACGTTTGCTTGGGAACGAACCTGTGGAGTTGGATTTTACCAAGGTTAAAGTTTTTGCATCTCCATTTTTCAACTTTGGAATTGGTCAACTTTTGAAGGACATTCCAGCAGATAACCTGAATCAGTTGGTTGAATTCACTTCTCTGAGTTCTGATGGGTGGAATCTTCTTGAACAGGTGATTGCTAATGCTAAACGCTATTACTCTGATGAGAAACACCGTAATGCCGTAGATGTGGTAATGGCAGAGCAGGCTGCAACTCTTTAAAGTATGGCGGTTAACCTCAACATCCAAGCCGATGTCATCGACATCAGAGTTGATACTCCGCAACAGGATGATATTTTCCTTGTAGACACCAACGTGTGGTTTTGGCAAACTTATACAAATGCTGGGTTTGGTGCTAAACCTTACCAAATCAAGAATTATCCCAACTATCTCAAGCTAGCTCTTTCAAATAGAGCCACCTTGAGCTACTCTGGGTTAATTTTAGCTGAACTTGCTCATATCATTGAGAAAACTGAATATGAGATTTACATCCAGTCCTATGGGCGCGTGCCAATCAAGGAATACCGTCATAATTATCCAGTAGAACGGGCGAATGTTGTTGCTGAAGTTCAGTTGGCTTGGAGTCAGGTTAAGGCACTTGCTGTTCCTGTTAATCTAACAGTAGATGATGCAACAACCGATGCAGCCCTTAATCGATTTAAATCTCAAGCTGTTGATGGGTATGACCTGCTACTCCTCGAAGCGATTAGCAGAGCAGAAGCAGGGCAAGTTAAAATCATCACAGATGATATGGACTACACTGTTGTTCCAGGGATTCAGGTCTTTACAAGCAACAACAATGTAGTTCAGGAAGCTGCTATACAGAATAAATTAGTGGTGCGCTAATTACAAGTTTGGCTTAACGTCCCACCAATTTATCGCGCAGGTGCTTAATGCGATCGCGCAATTTTCCTGCTTCTTCAAATTCCAGTTTCTTCGCTGCTTCTTTCATCTGTGCTTCTAACAAAGTTATCAAATCTGGAATCTGCTCTAACGGTAATTCATCTATATGTTCATCAACTATTTCTAACTCAGTTGCATTCAAACGCCGCGATACTTCCAAAAATGATAATATCGCATTAGTCGATTTTTTCACAATCGGTTGCGGTGTAATATTGTGCAACTTGTTGTATGCGGTTTGAATCCCACGACGCCTATCAGTTTCGTCAATTGCCTTAATCATGCTACCTGTGAGATTATCAGCATACATGATTGCTTTGCCGCGAATGTGACGCGCTGCTCTACCTATAGTTTGAATTAGCGATCGCTCTGCACGCAAAAACCCTTCTTTATCTGCATCTAAAATCGCTACCAGCGAAACTTCTGGTAAATCTAAACCTTCCCGCAGCAAGTTCACCCCAACCAACACATCAAACTTACCATCGCGCAAATCCTGAATTATCTCAATTCTTTGAATTGAATTAATCTCAGAATGCAAATATCGCACCCGAATACCATTATCTTCCAAATATTCGGTTAAATCTTCCGCCATGCGCTTAGTTAATGTGGTAATTAACACCCGCTCATGAAGGTCAACTCTATCTTTAATTTCTCCCAACAAATCATCAATTTGTCCTTCTGTCGGACGCACATTGATTTCTGGGTCGATTACTCCCGTTGGGCGAATTATTTGTTGTGCTATATTATTTTCAGAAATTTCTAATTCCCAATTTCCTGGTGTAGCGGAAACAAATATACACTGATTCACCTTTTCCCAAAATTCTTCTGCTTTCAAAGGACGGTTATCAGCAGCACTGGGTAAACGAAATCCATGCTCAATTAATACTTTTTTTCTGGCTTGGTCGCCGTTGTACATGCCGCGAATTTGTGGCACAGTAACGTGAGATTCATCGATTACCAACAGCCAATCTTTGGGAAAATAATCAATTAAAGACTCTGGTGGTTCTCCAGCTTGTCTGCCGGCTAAGTGGCGAGAATAGTTTTCTACACCGTTGCAATAACCGACCTCGCGCAACATTTCCAAATCATAGCGAGTACGCTGATCTATACGTTGCGCTTCTAATAATTTCCCCGCTTCTTCTAATTCGGATTTGCGTTCTTTTAATTCTGCTTGAATCTCATCACAAGCTATTTGCAATCTTTCTTCTGGGGTGACAAAGTGACGCGCTGGATAGATATTCACCGCTTCTATACTTTTAATTATTTCACCTGTCACCGGATCTACGTAACGAATCGCGTCGATTTCATCGCCAAAAAATTCAACGCGAATAATTCTATCTTCGTAAGCGGGACCAATTTCTAAAACATCACCTCGAACGCGGAATTTCCCGCGACCCATTTCTATATCGTTGCGGCTATATTGAATTGATGCTAAATCTCGCAAAATCTGGCGTTGATTAACTTCCATACCCACTTGAAAGGGAATGGCAGCTTTGAGATATTCTGAGGGAATTCCTAAACCGTAAATGCAGCTAATGGAAGCAACAACGATGACATCACGACGTTCAAAAAGCGATCGCGTGGCTGAGTGACGCAACATGTCAATTTCATCGTTAATCGAAGCTGTTTTTTCTATATACGTGTCGCTGACGGGAATATAAGCTTCTGGCTGATAGTAGTCGTAGTAGCTTACGAAGTACTCCACTGCGTTGTTGGGAAAGAATTCTCGCAACTCGTTACAAAGTTGTGCGGCAAGAGTTTTGTTATGCGCTAATACAAGTGTGGGTTTCCCTACCTTCTGAATTACTGATGCGACTGTAAATGTCTTGCCTGTTCCCGTGGCTCCCAGTAAAGTTTGATAATGGTTGTTCGCTTCGATACTGGCGGTAAGTTGGGCGATCGCTTGTGGTTGATCCCCTGTAGGAACAAACGGCGCTTGAAGACAAAATTCTGTCATACAAATGTACTATAAATACCCTACCTCATGGTAGCGAATGCGCTGTGTTTTAACTTGAGTACTAACCGAACGTCATTGCACACCTGAATAAACTTAATCAAACGTCATTTTTTATTACAAAAATTTACTATTTAAATTTACTTATACCTATGTTTTGAAAAAGTATATATCCATAGCAACTTTTTTAAGGTTACACTCTAAATATTAAGGAAAAATTTATTTTTACCCTAACTATTGTAAAATTTACTTAACAATCGAGGGGGGGTTAGGTCATGAGCGTTAGTAATACTCGTAAAGCAATCAATCAAGGGCAAAAGGTTGCCAAGTTACAGGGAGACACGACAGTGGAAATTGAAAATAACCAAGGTAATAGCTTGAATACAGATGCACAAGGGCAAGATGATAAGCAAGTATTGCTAGAGTCACCAAATAAAGTAGAAGTTCATGAGACACTCGCTATTTCTACTGTACGTCCAATCAGCGCCAGTCATTTGGAAGTTGCTCATACAATGAATTCTTCAGGAATTCGTCCAATTGGTGTGAATACAATGCAAGTCGTTGAAAGTATTTACGAGTCTGGGATTCGTCCAATCTCCTCAAGTGGACTAGTAATTTCGCAAACTTACTCCGTAATGGGCAATCGTCCAGTAGCATCAAATATGATTGACGATGCAGATACTATAATGGGTTTTCTGGATTAAACAAAATAATACTTAGAACTTTATTAACCCGGTTCCGCATATAAACCGGGTTTTTTTATTAAAATAGCTAATAGTTAATAATTGTTAACTATTAGCTATTTGCTTTATTAGTACTCGAGTTGCCATCTAATTGTCTTATCTCCCTCTTTTAGCATAGACAACTAATATATCTTGTGGCGGAAGGCTACAGAAACAATATTAAGTTAATTTGTAGAAGTAATAACAAAGAATTTCAAAGTTACAAAGAAGCTTTGAAATAAGAAGTATCTAAATAAGGAGAACAAAAATGAGCATAGAAGATCGCGCCAAAGCAACTGCTAAAAACGTTGAAGGTAAGGCTCAAGAAGCTCTAGGAAATGTTACCGGAGATCCTGAAGATAAAGCAGAAGGCAAAGCAAAGCAAGCCGAAGGTGAAGTACGTCACGGTGTCGAAGACGTAAAAGATAACGTCAAAAAAGCGATTGACTAAGCAGAATGCTTTTTGCAGAACGTCTATAGGATAACAGAGGTGCATTCGATTTCTGAAAAGATAGCCTAAAAACAGAAATGGCCATACCTCTTTTATCCCCCTAGAATGGGGGATAAAGATGTAAACGATAGCTGTGCGGACTTAATTAAAACATTAAGGGATGCTTACTATTTAATTAATAGACCTGCAAAATAATAAATTCAATTAAATTCAAAATAGCAAACATAGCAATATTAAATAATTTGTAAATATTATATTGTTATTGCTATACATGCCAAGTGGGTTTAAAAAACCTCAAGTAGGCTAACTATATTTTGTCTGGTTTCAAATGTAATTTTTGGAGGGATATAAAAATGATTTTGCTTCAGCGGGGTCGGCGAATATTAACTGCTTTCGTCTTGGTTTTAGTTCTGACAATAAGTACTGCTTGCAGCAGCGGTAATGTAGCACAACTAGACCGCACAACCAACCAACCAGCAATTGGTACAAGTACAGCTTACGCGGAACTAGAGCGAGGAAATACTCCAACAGGACAAACCTTTGCTGACTGGGTAGTGAAATCATCAAAGGGATTAATTCGTGATGCTTACGTGCGTGATAATAACAAACTAGGCATTGTTATTTCTCCTCAAGTTCGTCCTAACGAAGTGCGAGACTTAGCAAAATCCTTAGCACAAGGTTTCCGGAAGAATTTTCCGAATCAAGACTTAACAGTTTTGATTTATGCGCCTGATAAGCAATTGATTTTGACCACTAAGTATGATGTTCAGACCAATAAAATTGAGTACAACGCGTAATCACTCAATTTTGGTTTGAGGTAATTGGTAATAAGTTTTTGGATTACTAATTACCAAAGATAGGCAACTTAAATACGTGTTAATTAGTTGCTGTTGAAAATTTGATAAAGAAAGCCATGAGCTTTCTAAACAACGGAGGTAAGTAAAGTGTCAAGTAGCGACCAGTACAAGCGTCAAATAATGAACGACTTGGCTCAAGGGAATGTAGAATCATTGGATGATGCGCCAGTTGATCCATCAAAGCAATATCAAAGCTTCGACGATTTTGCCCAACGGACAACTACAGATGAACGTCGTCAGATGTTTGGTAAGTCTTTGCATCCCGATCGCATTCCTACCAGCCAAATGGAGCCAGAATTGCAAAAGGCGATCGCTCAAATCAAACCCAACGAACGCGATGATGTAGCACGCTCGTTTTTCAAACACTTCAAGCAAAGAGGATTGGATGAGCGTCATTTAGAGCAACAGATTGGACTTTCCACTCATCACGCAAGCCACATGAGCGCTGATGATGTCAGCAAACTCGCATCCTTCGCATATCACAACCATCCCGACATATTCCGCGAAGTACTAGCCGAGCAACCAGCCATAATGAGGTTCCTCAGCAACCCCGTTGTCGCTGCCGTTTTGGGAATCGCAGCTGCTAAATGGCTGGGTCATCACAAATAATAGCTGAGTATTGAGTTGTGTGTAAGTTTTGATTAGGTAAGGTGGGGTATAATACCCACCTTATTTTTTCGTAGTAAGCACTTTAGTGCTTAAAACAAATATTTTCACATTTTGCACCCCTTCGCCCTCAGGCTAGAAGCCTAGGACTATACGAACTAAGTCCGCCTGCGCGGACTGGGGAAAATGAAGGTTATTGAAGCCTGTGATCGTCTGGCTTTGTACGTATAGCCACACCCTTCTAGTAGTGCGTCAAGGACTAATTGACGGATAGATTTTCTGTAGAAACGGCGATTTATCGCGTCTCTCTAACTATTAAATAATTTCCTACAATTTAAATAGTATTCACATAAATTTTATACACTGCATAACTAGATTTAGCCTACAATCCTTATAAAATCTAACTTTTGGTAGGTGAAAATATTTAACAGTAACCTTGGCTAGTTTAAAGATTCCATCAAGACAAGCCTGTACTAGTTGATTTTTTTACCAAACTAGTAACACTGAATACTGTGACTTCGAGAATAAACACTGAAGACATCGCTATCAACTCAAAGAAAGCCAGATTAAAGACTTAAGTCATATCTGCGCTGTGTTGTGACAAGCAGCACTCACCTATCGCAGGGTAAATGCGTCTTGCGGAAGTTTGTGCGTGCGACTTTGAGATAAAGAGCGAATCTCACTACCAGGTAAATCTACCATCAACCTTTACCTATTTATGGAAGTGAGTTTAATGACAAGATTTCAAGTTAGAAAGAAGTTACTGAAAGCTTCTACTGGCAAAACATTAACTGGGTTTTCCCTGAGAAAGAAGTTACTGAAGGCTGGTTTCGTAGCAACATTTACTGTTCTAGGAGCGGCAACATTTAGCACAGGACAAGCACACGCGGTTGTTGTGACCTTTGACGATCTTCCAGGCTTTGCGGACTCAATCCCTCAAGGTTACGCCGGGTTGAATTGGGATAACTTTGATTCTCTGAATCCTGTGGTATTTGATGCTCAGTCATCTGGTTATGGCAATGGAACGGTGTCAACGCCCAACGTTGCCTTCAATGCATTTGGAGATCCTGCTGCTATAAGTGTAAATAGTGGCAAGTTCGACTTTAACAGTACTTATCTAACAGGGGCTTGGAATAATGGTTTGAATATTTTGGTAGAGGGCTTTTTGGGTGGACAATCACTGTATTCAAAGACAGTGATTGTCAATAGTACATCCCCTACGCTATTGAACTTTGACTTCCTTGGCATTGACAATTTAAAATTTACCTCTTTTGGTGGTACCAATGCTGGTTATGATGGCGATGGTACGCATTTTGCGATGGATAACTTCACCTACAATCAAACTAAGCCTGTTCCTGAACCTTTTACCATCTTAGGTTCATTGACAGCCGGTGGTATCGGTGTAGCATTACGCCGCAAACGCCAGCAGCAAGAAAAAGAAACCGCCAAAGTCTAACCTAAGCAGGTAGGCGGTAATTAAACATCACTTAAAAAAGCAAATCGGTAATTAGTAATTGCCATTACCCATTACCAGACACCTAATAGTTATGTTTTGTTCAGCCTACCTTCTTATACCGATTCTTTATGAGTATGCTCTTAATTAGCCTGCGTTCGCATAGCGTGTCCCTTAGGACAAGGCAGGCTTTGTTTGTATAGCCCCAGGCTTACAGCCTGAGGGCGAATAAAGCGCAACATCATGGAAAATTCGTATTATCAAATATTTGCTGAAACTGCCGCCACATTGAAATGAAATCAATCCACCTGACCCCAGTCAGTCGTTTAAAAAATGCCCAATTCTGGCTATTAGCAATCGGAGCCGGCTTAATTGCGATTCACATAACTTTAACTTGTAAAGCTAACAATCCTAACCTGTTAAGCGCCAGTTTTATATTTTGGGCAGCGGTATCTTCTCTAGTTTGGGAAAAACGCGACACTTTCAAGTTAGAAAGTGGAATGTTTTCCAGCTTTTTGGGTTTATCAATCATCGCAATAGTACTCCTCAAGAGTGCTTCGCTGAAAAGTTTGGATGGCTTTTTGTACCTCTCACCTTCAATTTGTGCCCTTGGTCTTGCCCTACTAGCTTCTGGCTTTAAGGGATTAAAGCAATACAGGGGAGAACTGCTAGCACTGTTTTTTCTTGCCGCACCCAAATTATTACCTTCATCGCTTATTGATATATCTCCTATCACCGCCAAATTTTCTGCTTTCATTCTTTGGTACACAGGATTTGAAGTTGCTCGTTCTGGGGTGAATATTTATCTGCCAACGGGGAGTATAGAAGTATACATGGGCTGTTCTGGGATAGAACTCATTTTCCAGATGCTGGGTTTAGCACTACTTTTTCTGTTAATGTTTCCCTTAAATTATCAGCAAAAAATCCTCGTACCGATAGTAGCTGCCACCTTAGCATTTATCGTCAATAGCGTGCGGGTTGCCCTCATGGGTATCTTAGTAGCAAAGAGAAATGAGGAAGCATTTAAATACTGGCATGAAGGAGATGGTTCCCTGATTTTTTCCATGATTGCCGTTTTACTTTTGGGGTTATTCTGTTGGTTTTTACTAGGTATGAATGAACCCAAAAATCAAAAGCCTAAGTCGTCTTCAAGGTGATGTTTATTTGGAAACAATTTCGCATTCCACTTTTGGCTCTTACCTTTAGTAGTGTCCTTTTAGTTTTAGCCAAAGTCATCCTACTTACCAGCGCAGAAAAACGCACGCTTACCCCCTTTGTTTTCCCAGAAGCAGTACCGTTACCACAATGGCAACTAAAAGCTAGCAGCCCCCTACCTGAGCCAACTGAAGAACATCCGGAACTGATAGCACAAAAACATTATCAATACATTCAGAACAACCTGCCTCTAAATATCGAAATGCGCTATGTGACAGATGGAAATCTCAGGCAACTGATGCGAAAGTACACTTCGATATCATCCTCTGCTGTAGTACGTCAGCACCAAGGAGTAGGCTATTACGGACTGTTAGTAGATCGCCAGCGAGCCTACCTCAGTGCCTGTATTAACCCACAGGGTGGCAGTACATTCACCCCTCAACAGTTTAACCGAAAACAGTATTTATACGAGGGAAACTGGGAGCGTATACTGGCTTGGCTACTGAGTCAGCAGTCAGTTCCAGACCAACGTTGTTTATGGGCGCATTTGTCCATTCCTTTACAGAATTCTACCCCGGAAGCTGCTTACAAAAAACTGGAAAATGCCTGGTTTTCTTGGCATCAGTGGTGGCAACCTAACTTTCCAAAACTTTAAAGTGGATAGTGGGAATCTCAAGAGGGTAAAAGGGGTTTTTTTAAGAGGGGGAAAGGGAAAAGGGAAAAGGAAAAGAATTATTACCAATGCCCAATGCCCAATGCCCACGAACAACCAACAACTAACAATTAAGAATTAACAACATGGCTAAATCAAATATTGATAGATTTACTCCCTTAATACAAGAGTTAGAGGCGTTTGCTTTTAGTCAGCAAGGCTCAATGAGTATTTTGCGATCGCTTGGCTATGGTCTGCTATTACTAGCATTTTTTGACATCGTTGAAATGTTTGTCCCACCCAACTTTATGAACCCCGCTTGGGAATTTCAAACTTTTGGGGCACTGGTTGAACGAGTGCCGGTGCCGTTAAAAAGTAGGCTTTGTACGCGCAATCCCCTACCCTTGGCTTGGTGTGGGTTTTATTTTGACTTGTTTTTTACCTTATTGAAACTGAAAATAGCTGATCTATATTTCTAGCGCTGTCGCTATGATTAATTTAATAGCCTAGTCAAGCTTTTTCACGCACAAGCTCCCGTGAAAGCATCTACCCCAGGTAAAAAATGGTAACAATAGTTGTTATTATTAATACTTTTATTTCCTTAATATTACTTTATATAGCTCGGCGAGTATGGCAATTAAAACAGCGGCTGGCGAAGATAACTAATAGCTTAACTGCCGCTGAACGCTTCACTCATGCGATACTTGACAAAGCACCGGAAAATATTTCTAGACGGCAGCAGAATATTCATAACTTGCGGCAGGGAAACCAATCGATACAGGTACAAATTCAACAAGTGCGGCAAATCTTCAGCCTGCTGCTAGTGGGGCAGCAAATCCAACGGCGTTATTTTGTCAAACTTGGGTTGGGGACAAAATATAAGAAAAAGATAGTAGTAAAATCAACTGAGATATAAAGGCAACAATTAAAGCTGAGATATTGTCACTTAAAAACAAATAAGTAAAATTATTTTGGACTTGCAAGGCGTGAAAACCCACCTAAAATGGGTGTAAGGAGAGAAACAAGATGTCTAACAACCGTTCTGGAGTATTTATTGGCGGTTTGATGCTGGGAGCTACCATCGGTGCTTTGACCGGTTTACTGGCGGCTCCACGCACAGGGCGCGAAACGCGTAAAATATTGAAGAAATCTGCCGATGCTTTGCCAGAATTGGCAGAAGATTTATCAACAAGTGTCCAGATTCAGGCAGATCGTCTTTCTACCAGCGCAATGAAAAACTGGGATGAGACATTGGATCGATTGCGAGAAGCGATCGCCTCCGGGATAGATGCAACTCAGCGAGAAAGCCAAGTTCTTAAGCGGCAAACCGCACAAGAAAAGCAAAACGCTGTAACAGTGCAACTAGAAAATCCCGATTCCGTTCCTTTACATCTAGATCGCCCATAGATAGCATACTGTGATTGACCCCCTGTTTTGGCTGGGACTATCGATTCTTTTGGTCGCCGTTAGTTTAACTGCTGTTTTAGTAGCGGCTATACCAGCTTTGCAGGAGTTAGCTAGAGCTGCCCGCAGTGCTGAAAAATTATTTGATACCCTCTCACGAGAGTTACCGCCAACTCTAAATGCTATCCGCACGGCTGGTATGGAAATCACTGACTTAACTGATGATGTCAGCGAAGGTGTCAAAAGTGCTAGTCAAGTTGTTCAACAAGTTGATCAAAGCTTGGATAGTGCCAAAAAGCAAGCGCAAAACGTTCAAATAGGCACGCGCAGCATATTTGCGGGCGTGAAAACAGCCTGGAAGACCTTTACACGCCAAAAATCTCCTAGGCGACAAGTTGATCGATTGTCACCCAATGCAAAACCAGCGCTAACGTTGCGAGAACGAGAAGCCAAGAGGCAGCGCAGCCGGAATGACAACGGTTACAATGACCCTGCTAACTGGGATTTCGATGATGAAGATTCGTTGCCTCAATCCACAGCTGCTGAGGAATGGTCTGAGGATTAGCGAGTCTCTACTGGGGAAGAAAATTATTCTTTCTTCCTCATATTTAATTTTTAATACCTAGTCCCTAATTGCTAGTCTCTAGTCCCTAGTCCCCGTTTTTCCCCAAAAATGAGGATGCAAAACAATGCTTTGCTCTAGAGCATTAGATTAGAGTAAAGTAAAGAAGTGTAAAGAAGTATCACTTTTACCGTATTATTTTAAAAATAACTTCTTCACATCTACTGTTTAAATTTGTATAAAAACGTCCATGCAGAATTGTTTTTGGCGACGAATTCTGGTATCGATTACTGTATTTTTCTTGGTTGGGTCAATTTGGGTAATGCATTCCCCCCCTGCGCTGGCTTATGACAATCCTGAGTTACTACCCAACAAACCAACCCCAGTTGTAGACTTAGCTAAAACTCTCACCGACATTCAAGAAGAACAGCTTGTCCAAGACTTAAATGAATTTCAAGCCGAAACCGGCTGGAAATTGAGAGTTTTGACTCAATATGACCGCACTCCAGGTCGCGCAGTAATTAAATTTTGGGGTTTGGATGACAAAAGCATTCTGCTAGTTGCTGATTCCCGTGGTGGTAATATCCTCAGCTTTAGCGTCGGTGACGCAGTTTATGAACTTCTACCGCGAACTTTTTGGATAGAATTACAAACCCGCTTCGGTAACTTGTACTTTGTCCGAGAAGAAGGCGAAGACCAAGCGATTCTCCAAGCTTTAGAATCAGTTAAAGGCTGTTTGCTTAAAGGGGGTTGCATTGCCGTTCCCGGACTACCACGAGAGCAATGGATTCTTACCTTGATTAGCTCTGTGCTTGGTGGGGTCATTTGTGGATTTGCAGGTCAACCCCGCAGCGATAAACAAGGTTTTGCTTGGCAATGGGCTTTAATTTTCTCGCCTTTGTGGGGAATTTTGTTTATTGCCTTCGGTATTGGACCAGTAGTAACGCGGACGCACGAGTGGCTACCTATAGTTCGTAATATCTCTGGTTTCCTCATTGGTGCGTTAGTTGCTTATCTGTCAATTGTTTTCAGTCGCTCTTCTCCTAGTGCTGAGTCCTAAGTGCTGAGTTATGAGTTATGAGTTTTTAATAACTCCTGACTCCTGACTCCTAACTCCTGACTGCTGACTCCTGACTGCTGACTGCTGACTCCTAACTCCTAACTCCTAACTCCTGACTGTATAAAAGCTGATAAGCTGTAAGCTGAAAGCAAATTGCGCTGATACCGATGGAATGGCACGTAACTGATGCTCAAAGTTTGGCAATCATTGATAGTGAAATTGGCGAACATGTCTTTTCACCCGCAGAGTATGAAATTGTCAGGCGGGTAATTTATGCGACTGCTGACTTTGAGTATAAGTCTTTGATTCGCTTTTCTGAGCGTGCTTTGCAAGCGGGAGCCGCAGCACTAGCAGCGCGTACTACGATTGTTGTAGATGTGCCGATGGTGCAAGTGCGTATCGCACAACGCATTCAAAATACTTTTGCCAATCCGGTCTATTGCAGCATTGAAGCGCTGACGCGTCCCCAAAAAGATAAAACTCGTGTAGCCTGGGGAATTGAAACTTTAGCTAAACGTTACCCAGAAGGCATTTATATTATAGGTCAAGCCCAAACAGCTCTCACAGCATTAGTTGATTTAATTGAAGCGGAAGAAATTCGACCAGCTTTAATCATTGCCACCCCAGCCGGATTTATAAATGTGGATGTTGCTAAACAACGTTTGCAAGATTCTCTCGTACCTCACATTACAATTGACACTCGCAAAGGTAATGCTGTGATAGCAGCAGCGATCGCTGATGCTCTGATAGATTTAGCTTGGCAAGCTTATGGGCAAGATGGAAGTAAGGGAAATTAAAAAATTAACTTTTGATTTTTAATCTTGTTTGATAGGGCGATAATTCAGCAACGCCCAATTTTTTATGTAAAACTCAACCAAGCGAATACATCTGCAACAGATAATTGCCAGTCTTTTAATACATTGAGAACTGGTAAGATATCTTGTCCTTCTTTGATTTCTGGTAATTGGTTAGGTTGAATAACCATTACAGATTCATCTTCAGGGTCAAGAAACCAACCTAGCTTTGTACCATTTTGTAGAGAAAATGTAATTTTACGGATAACTCTGTTTGGAGATTGTTCGGGAGAAAGAATTTCAATTATCCAATCTGGATGAATTTCAAATTTATTAGCCACTCTACCTTCGGCATCAAGAGGAATTCTTTGCCATTCAAACACAGCAATATCTGGAACTAAAGAGCGTCCCGCAAATGTGCAGCGTAATTCAGTAAAAGCATAAGCTAATTTTTGTTCTTTACCAACTTGATTGATGGCAGAGACTAATTCAGTTTGAATTGTACTATGTTTTCCCTGTGGCATTGGCTTTTGGTAAATGCGTCCGTCGATATATTCACTAGCTGGTTTGGTTTCTGACAATTTCAGAAACTCTTCTAGCGAAAGGTTTGAAGATACCTGAGTTGATAGCGACATCAGTAATTACTCCTTAAAACCCTGCCAATAATTTTGCAATCTGTTCAGTTGCCCAAAGTTTATTCGACCTTTCAGGGCATATTCGCCTTTTTGGATTAGCTAGCGCTTGGGCGATCGCCTTGCTCTATCTCACAACAGCGTTCAACTGTGTTCAGTGCCTAGCAACCTAGCGTACTCGCTTTTGACGATTTTATAACACGGACAGGAAGCAGCTTCCAATTCCTGCCGATTCAAGATGGTAATCATGCCACGGCTGTAGCGAATTATTCCTGCCCGTTGAAGGCTGTTAGCTGCCTCCGTGACACCAGCACGTCGTACACCCAGCATCTTGGACATAAATACCTGAGTTAGCGGCAACTCGTTTGACTGTACACGCTCACAGAGGAGCAGTAGCCAACGGGCAAGTCTCTCCTCCAGATGATGGAGGCGGTTGCAGGCAACCCCTTGAGAGACTAAGGCGTACAGCGCGATCGTGTACCGCAGCAGCAGACTTTGCAGTGACCCACCCCGCTGAAACTCAGTTTTCAGCAAGCTTGCCTTCATCCTCATCCCAAAGCCTGCTACCTGCACCATCGCGGTTGTAGTCCCGATGTTATCTCCCAAAACTGCGGGGATACCCACTATCCCCTCATTACCCACTAAGCCGACTTCGACCATCGAGCCTTCTTCCGGAGTGGACATCAAAGAAACTACTGCGCTATCGGGGAAATAGACGTATTCGATTAATTCACCAGCTTTGTAAAGGACTTGCTTCAGAGAAAGGGGGACGCGCTCTAGATGGGGAACAAGGTGCTGGTACTCAGCATCTGGCAGAGCGGCTAGGAGTCGATTGACTGCCTGAGGGGAGGCTTCGGACATGGGGTATTAGGAATTTCCTCGGCTTGAGTCCTTGCCAAAAAACAACTCGAAGCATAAGGAAAAGAATTTATACCCCAATCCGAATGTTAGAAGATGCTAATTTAGGAACTTAAACCTATTTATTATATGATAGACATTGAAAATTTTGCCGCCTCTACCGCTCGCGGTAGAGGCGGGACAGACTTAAGACTGCTGTGTTCGCGATTATGCTCGCGTTCGGCAACGCGAATGCGTTCCGTTCGCCTTGGTCTGCGCGATTGAGAAGAAAAGGAAAGGCGCTTAGGCGATCGCATCTCTACTTTACAACAGCGTTCAACTGTGTTCAGTGCCTACCAACCTAGCGTACTCGCCTTTGATGTTTTCATAACACTCACAGGAAGCAGCTTGCAATTCCTGCCGATTCAGGATGGTAATTTTGCCACGGCTGTAGCGAATCAGTCCTGCTTGTTGAAGGCTGTTAGCTGCCTCCGTGACCCCAGCACGTCGTACACCCAGCATCTGGGACATAAATTCTTGAGTCATCGGCAACTCGTTTGACTGTACACGGTCACAGACGATCAGCAGCCAACGGGCAAGTCTCTCATCCAAACGATGGAGGCGGTTGCAGGCAGCCCCTTGAGAGACTAGGGCGTACAGCGCTTGCATATACCGCAGCAGAAGACTTTGCAGTGAACCACCCTGCTGAAACTCGGTTTTCAGCAAGCTTGCCTTCATTCTCATGGCAGAGCCAGGAACCTGCACGATCGCCGTTGTGGTCGGGATGTTGTCTCCCAAAACTGGGGGGATACCCGTTATCCCATCATTACCCACTAAGCCGACTTCGACGCTTGAGCCATTATCCATAGTGGAGAGCAAAGAAACTATTGCCCGATGGGGAAAATAAACGTATTCGATTGGTTCACCAACCTCGTGAATGACTTGCTTTAGAGAAAGCGAGACTTGCTTTAGGTGGGGAACAAGGCGCTGGTACTCAGCATCTGGTAGAGATGCTAGCAGTCGATTGACTGCCTGAGGGGAAGCTGCGGACATTGGTATTTGCCATCTCCTTAATTGAGTCTTTGTTTGAAAAAAGAACTGACGGCATAAGGAGAAGAATTTAAAGCCTAGTCCGAATGTCAAGACTGTTGATTTACCAGAGAATTCAAAATCTGGTTCTTCTTATATCATACATATTTATATTTAGATTCTGTGCCGCCTATACGGCTTGCGGTATAGGCGGCACACAAGTAATTAGGCGCTTTTTGCGATCGCAAAACGCAACTTTCTAGACTTTAAACTTCTCGGTGATCCGTTTCATCGCCTCTTCCACGTTCTCCCGGCTATTAAATGCCGAAATCCGGAAGTAACCTTCACCCGCAGCACCAAAACCAGAACCGGGTGTTCCCACAACGTTTACAGTTTGCAACAATTTATCGAAGAAATCCCAACTCGACAAATTATTCGGCGTTTTCACCCAAACATAAGGCGCATTAACACCGCCATACACCTGCAAACCCGCTGCTGTTAGCTGCTCGCGAATAATTTTCGCATTTTCCATATAGAAATTGACAAGCGCCTGAGTTTGTGCTATACCTTCTTCAGAATAGACTGCCTCGGCTCCGCGTTGGACGATATAAGACACTCCATTAAACTTGGTAGATTGGCGGCGATTCCACAGCTTCCACAGTTCCACATGGGAATTATCAGCTGCTTTGGCTTTGAGTGTCTTGGGTACAACCGTTAAGGCACAGCGCGTACCAGTAAAGCCAGCATTTTTGGAGAAAGAGCGAAACTCGATCGCACAATCTCTTGCACCTTCAATTTCATAAATCGAGTGCGGAATTTCAGAATCGGTGATAAACGCTTCGTAAGCCGCATCAAAGAATATGATCGAGTTATGAGAATTAGCATAATCTACCCACGCCTTCAAATGTTCTTTGCTGGCGGTTGCGCCGGTAGGATTATTGGGAAAGCACAGATAAATTAAATCGATTTTCTGGTCAGGAATTTCGGCAGTGAAGTTGTTTTCTGCCGTAATTGGCAAATATACCAAACCCTCAAACTCACCTTTATCGTTAACTTCTCCCGTATGTCCAGCCATCACATTGGTGTCTACATACACCGGATAAACAGGATCGGTGACAGCGATCGCATTATCATCACCAAAAATATCCAGAATATTGCCCGTGTCGCACTTAGATCCGTCAGAAATGAAAATTTCTGATGCATCAACCTCACATCCGCGAGATTGAAAGTCATGAGCAGCAATTTTCTCACGTAACCAAGCATAACCTTGTTCTGGACCGTAGCCTTGGAACGTAGAGCGATCGCCCATTTCTTCGACAGCTTTAATCATAGCTGTGCGACAAGCTTCAGGTAAAGGTTCGGTGACATCACCAATACCTAACCGAATAATATTTGCACTACTGTTTGCCTCTGCGAAAGCATTGACTCGTCGAGCAATTTCTGGAAACAAATAGCCTGCTTTGAGCTTAAGGTAATTATTGTTAATTTTCGCCATAGTAGATTGCGACAAATACGGAATACGACATCAGCCGCAGAGTGCCTACGCTGAGTGGAACCTCAATATTGTGCAATATATCCGAACTATTTTGGTGTCTTCTCTTCTCAAGAGCGCAGACGCTTCTCAAGAGACAGATGTATAGACCAAAGTAGAGACGTTCCGCGCCTTACGTCTCTAAGAGAGTCGTGTAGTCTAATAAGAATAGATATCTTGCACTCATTCCCTAACACCCCACCCCTTAATCCCCTCCCCTTGGTAAGGGGAGGGGAGACAAAGCGTAGCTTTGGCGGGGTGGGGTTCAAATTTTGTGATTTATGCAAGAGGTCTAATGAAAACTGCTGTAATTTCAAACAATTAGGAGTTTTAAAAAAATTCTTCCACTCACAACTGCGCGCCTTTTGTACAGACGCGAGTAACCCAAGCGTCTGTACAAAAGGCGCCTCCTCACTGCTGCTCAGTTGTCGTTGTTGATTCCTCCGGAAATTGCTCTGGTTCTGGCTCTGGCTTGAGCAACTCGCGCCAATTCCTGATTTGCTCTCGCGCTGCGCTGTAAGCAGCAGAACCTTGGGGAATCAGTTTTGCAGTTTCAATACCTTGAGTGATATCAGACTCACTCTGAGAGCGTGCTATGTCTAATAATTGCAGACTCCATTGGTCAATAGCCGGATTCACGTCATTGCGTAACAAACTACGACTTGGCACCCTATCAGCTAGCTGTATTGCCTCTGACAAAGCTTCTGGAGTGCCAACAAGTGCCACTTCCCGCGCTTTGCGCCAATTTTCTCTAGCGCGAATTTGTCCTCGCCAATCATCTATAGATGCTTGTGCTTCCCCACTAAGTGCGCGTCCTGATGATGCAATTTGTTCAGCGGCTTTAATGGCAGAGGCTAGATCGCCACTACGAGCAATATCTCGCGCTTGATCTAAGTATGGTTGGTCTTGAATTCGCTGAATTTTCGCCGTCCAAGTGCGAATTTTTCGGCGTGCTTCTGGATATAATGCCCGACCATTACGAATTTGACTTGCTTCGGCGATCGCTGCTTGCAACGAGTTAACATCTTCTATGAAACTTATCTGTTCAGCGCGTTCCAAATAAGGTCTATCTTCGATTGTCTCAGCTTGGGCACGCCAGCGTCCCATTTCTTGCCTAGCTTCAGAACCACGAGGATTATTAACCGGGATAAGACGCGCTTGGGCGATCGCTGCATTCAAATCGCTAACTGTTCCCTGACTTGCCAGTGTACGTGCTTTTTCTAAATTGGCAACATCTTCTATTTCCAGCTGCCAACGGGCAATCAGTTTTTGGGCTTTGTCGTAAACTGGTCTTGACGGGTCAATTTGTTGTGCTTGGGCGATCGCTGTTTCTAAACCAGAAACAGTGCCTAGCCATGCATTTCTTTGGGCATCAGCTATGGCTGTAAAGTCTTCAATTTCCAACCTTAGCCCTGTACTTGCCGGAATTTTGTCAACAATTTCCAGCGCTTGATCCGCATCCCGACCATCTAGCTTTTTCTGCGCCAATTCCAGCATTTTCCGTCCAAATACTGGAATCGTTGCCTGTGCCTTTTGATAAACGTAACTATCTTGAGCTATTGACTCAGCTATCTTGATGGCTTGTAGTAAATTATTTACTCCCCCGTTTTGTGACAAACCGTTTGCTTTTGCTAACTTCTCGCCATCTTCTCGCGCTGAGACAATCAAACGATTCAATTGTTCATACTTAGCTGTTTGCCAGTATTTATTGTCTATCCGCACCAATTTAGCAGCCAGCATAAACGCGGATTGCCAATGTTGTTGGCGCAGTTCTTCTTCCGCTTTTTGGTAAATGTTTTCTCCCTTAGACCAAATTGACTGCCATTTGGTAATTTGCTCTTCTACTAATTTATCAGCCGAGAGGTCTTGAGGAATTTTACGTGCTGTAGCGATCGCTTCGTCTAACTTCCCTGATTGAAAACTTTGATCGGCTAACTGTAAAATCGAACGCGACCACTCTTCGAGGTTGCGATTAATTTCTCCCCGTAGTGGGTGATTTTCTGGCAGTTGCTTAACTAAGCCGATCGCTTGTAGCAAGTCATTCACCGTCTGCTTAGAAGCCGCTAATTGAGCACAGTGCAGTCGCACCGATGCACTAGCAAGGGGCCAAAAAATCGATGGACAGTTTGGCGCCGATGGCAACTTTAGCAGCATCGCCATCGAAATAAAGCCGATACTGCCAGGAACCAACGCTAATAAAACAGTCCATAACACCCAGCTTTTCATCCAGTTGGGCAAATTCCCAAAAGGAGTGCTGGGTGTCACAGTTTCTTTATTTGAATTGCGTTTTTTTCGGCGCTTCACTGACTTTGAGGTAGAACCATTAGCTGGAACACCAGACACATGAGTTTCATTCAATTCTGGCGATCGTGATAATCTGGTTATTTTATCTGGCTCTGTTGCTCTGGCTGATGACCAACTCTCTGGAATATCCCGCTCTGTCATCTCTCACACCAAAATAATTTCTTTCACAGCGATCTGTTATGGATCGATAATTTCTTTGTTGCCATAGTAACTTTCTCGTCATGAAAAAGCTAGTCTCAATTACCTCTCTCCACAGATATCATTAAACAAATGAAAGAAACGTATCTTTTTATACTTCTATCGAAACGGAAGATTCAGCCTGTAAATCGTCAATTAATTGAGCTAGCTGGTCACTACTAGCGTGATATACTGAGCCGCAAAAGTCGCAAGTTGCTTCAGCGCCATCATCTTTGGCGATCATGTCTTGCAGTTCAGCTTCTCCTAAAATTTTCAATGCTCCCAGCACGCGGTTAAAAGAGCAACCACAATGAAAGCGTAGCATTTGAGTTTCCGGGAAAATCACCAAACCCATATCACCTAGCAAGTCTTGAAAGATTTCTGGCAATGTTTTGCCTGCTTGCAACAATGGGGTAAATCCAGCTAAACCTGCCACTCTTGACTCCAACGTTGCTACTAGCTCTTCATCTCTAGCAGCTTTTGGCAAAACTTGTACTAGTAAGCCTCCAGCAGCAGTCACCCCACCTGCACCCACGAACACACCTAAAACTACAGCTGAAGGTGTCTGTTCCGAGTTTACCAGGTAATGAGCTACATCGTCCCCAATTTCACCAGAAACGAGTTCCACCGTACTAGAGTAAGGATAGCCGTAACCCACATCCCGAACGACGTAAAGGTAGCCACTACCGACTGCGCCACCAACGTCAAGTTTTCCTTTGGCATTAGGAGGCAATTCAACAGCGGGATTTTCTACATAACCGCGTACTGTTCCATCTAACCCAGCATCTACCAAGATACCGCCCAAAGGACCATCGCCTTTAATCCGGACATTTACTCTAGAGCCTTCTCGCTTCATATTAGAAGCCATCAACAAGCCAGCTGCCATAGTTCGACCTAAGGCTGCCGTAGCCACATAAGAAAGCTTGTGCCTAGTCCTTGCTTCTTCTGTCAGGCGTGTGGTAATCACACCGACTGCACGAATTCCACCATCAGCCGCCGTGGCGCGAATTAATTGATCCGCCATGAATAACCTTACATTTCTTAACAAGTTCACTTTTTCTATTTTAAGTTCAGAAGCTCCTAGAAAAGTGACCAAAGAAAGGAACAATGGTTAAGGATCTCCGTATGAAAACGAGCGGCTTTCCCCTCCTGTAAGAAGTAGGAATCGCAAATAAATATTTTCATCGTCTGCGTGGTGTAATGAAATTTTCATTTTCCGCCAACAAGCCCGTATCTGATGAATCACATTTGTCATACTAAAAGAAAATGCGATCGCTCTCAAAATGCTCGGTAATTTTCAACAAAGTCAACTACGTATAGAAGTTGAAGCATCAGCAACTACCATTCGCGATAGTTTGCTGCGTCCTGTGCAACAAGAAAAATGGCTCATCGGGCAACGTTTTTCCCCCGGAATGCCAGAAGAACTACATTCAGGATTTCAGTTTACTAGTTCAATTGGACTAGTTAAGATTCATCATCAAGTGGACGTAGCAAAACCCAACTGTTTGCGCTTGCTACTTAGTCAAGGCATTGACGGCTTTCACGAATGGTACTGGGGTGAAGGTTGGGTACAGTCTCGCTTGGAAGGAGTATCAATTTTACCGTTGAATTTGGGGCAAAGCTTGAGTTTGTTGAGCTTGCGAACCTTTTTAACGACTCAAAGAGCCTGAAAAACAAGAGTAGGGGAGACATAGTGAACTACCCAGCCTTGGCTTTGCCTGAAGGCTGGGCTTCCAACTTCACGGAGGAATGCCTCATCTTAGGCTTGCGCCCGCGAATTGGTCTTACTTCCTCTCGATTGGCGATCTTCTCCCCCGT